>NZ_JBFTSX010000007.1:0-426592 GCF_056400265.1 Pseudomonas sp. 01L34 | reverse complement strand
CCGAATTTCTTGACGACCATAGAGCATTGGAACCACCTGATCCCATCCCGAACTCAGCAGTGAAACGATGCATCGCCGATGGTAGTGTGGGGTTTCCCCATGTGAGAGTAGGTCATCGTCAAGATTAAATTCCGAAACCCCTATCTGCGCATACAGGTAGGGGTTTTGTTTGTCCTCGAAAAAGCAACCTGAGACTGCTACGGAGATTGAATTGCATCTGGTTTCGTGGACATTCCGAACGATCTCTGCTGTTGGATCAATCATTGTCGATCTGGAGTTCATGCAAAAGAAATCCAAGTGAGTCTGGCGCTGCGCTATGGTTTTTCTCTGAGCGTTGTTCATCCCAGGGCATAGAGTCATCGGTGCAGAAATCTCCAACACACTCTGAACCGTCAACCACGTTAGAGTAGGTCCATGGTGGCCATGGAGTCAGCCATGCGGTAGCCCATCGCTTTGTAACCCGCCTGGCGCTTATTCCACATTCTCAGCAGCGCGACATTTCCCTCGTCAACGAAGTCGATCACTCGCACGTCGGCCTTATCGGCATGCGATCGATGCAACCGCCCCGCATATTGCTGAAGGATTCCCTTCCATGAGATGGGCATTGCCAGCACCAGCGTGTCCAACGGCGGGTGATCGAAGCCTTCACCTACTAGTTTTCCTGTTGCCAACAGCACCCGTGGAGCATCAGGGGGAAGGGACTCAAGCTCATGCATACGGGAAAGGCGCTGTTTCTTAGGCACTCGCCCATGAAGCGTGAAAAGGTTATGCACACGCTGCTTCAATTCTAATTCAAGGGCATCCACATGTTCCGTCCGCTCCGTTAGCACTAGAATTTTTCTACCCTCGCTGTACGCCAGCTCAATCTCCGAGACGATTTTGGCTGTCCGCTCAGAGTCGTCGGCTAGATGCCGAAAAACGTCCTGAATCCCAAAGCCGTCGGGGACCACTATTGGTTTGGACAGCAATCGAGGCACGACAGATAGGTCATGAGGCGCATTCGCTGGCCGAGCAGCAGAATGTCGGATCGGTCCGCACTGCATGAAAATAATAGGCTGCTGCCCATCTCGGCGCACTGGGGTTGCCGTGAGTCCCAGCACGTACCGCGCGGTCGCGCTCCTCAGTAGTGCCTCGAATGACACTGCTGATAGGTGATGACACTCATCAACGATGATCTGGCCGTAGTTTTTTACCTGATCGCTGATCTCGCCTTTTCGCGATAAAGACTGCATTACGGCAATGTCGATGATGCCGGTAAGCTTCGCTTTTCCGCCTCCAAGAGTTCCAACGACACCATTCCCGACTCCCAAGAACACCTGCAAGCGCTCTTGCCACTGCCTTAACAGTTCCGTCCGATGCACAAGCACCAACGTGTTAATGCCACGTGCGGCAATCAACGCAGCAGCACTGACAGTTTTACCGAAAGCAGTCGGTGCGCAGAGAATACCGGTGTCATGACTTAGCATTGCGCTGACAGCAGCCTCTTGGTCAGAACGCAGGGTCCCGAGAAAACTCACGTCGATGGGGTCGCCCGCGAAGCGTTCGTCTTTAAGAATAGGGGTAACCCCGTTTTCCACTAAAAGCTCCAGCGCAGCATCCAAACAGCCACGCGGTAACGCAATATGTTTGGGGAAGTTCTGGGCACAGCCGATAATCCTTGGCTTGTTCCACACTGACATGCGCATGGCCTGAGCTTTGTAGAACTCAGGATTTTGAAAAGCAGCGAGCCGGACAAGCTGGTTTGCCAATGGCTGTGGCAATCCCGACTTTTCAAAGTAAATTAAGTTGGCCAGCGTGATGTTGACAGCAGCAGGCAACGGGCATGTCAATTTACGTGATCTCGATTCACGATCTTTCCAAGGTTCTGCATCACCTTCGTCATCGACATAGGCGACCCCTAGAGGGTCTCGATTACCCATCGCCTGGATAATAACGGGCTGGATATCTTCTGGACTCATGCGCTGAATCGATGCCAGGAAGGCCCATTGATCAGGATGAGGCTCAAGCGAGTCGTCTACAAAAATGCTGTTGTTTTGGGCCCTAGCGCGCTTTTGCAAAGGGAGCGCGATGAGATTTCCAAAGCCGCCTTTGGGCATATAGTCCTGGTTTGGAAACAGTCGATCATAGGAGCTGAGCGCCAACTGGCGGGTGCGCTCACAGGCATGACTGATGATTGCGGCACCGAGGCGGCGCGCATCGCAGGCAGGAACATTACGCTCAAAGAAAATCCAGCCATGAGCCCCTTGGCCTGAGCGCGATATTTCGAGCGCCACCGGGACGTTCAGCTCATGGCATGACTGCACAAAAGCTTTGGAATCATCACGCCATTCGGCTTCATCGAAGTCGACAGCCAAAAAATAACAGGTGTCATCAGGAAGCAGGGGGTAGATACCGATAACCACTTCACCTGCTAGATGGCGATAGATCACCTCATCGATCAGTGGAAGTAACTGACGGTTACCGCAGTCACCACATTTGATTCGGGGCTTCTCACAAACGCCTGGTCTCCATTCGTTTGCGCAAGCGGGTGCGTATCCTGATTTGCCTGTCTTGCTTTCCCAGCGGATGGGGTAGACGTCCGTTCTACCGCGAAATAAGCCTCGGAATAGGGCAAGCTTCCCTTCAGTATCGAGCTGCTGTGATTGTTGTGTTTGGACAATCGCAATCTTGACCGGCTCAGCAGGCGGGCGCCAATCGATGCCATGAGCATCCAGCAAGGCAACCAATCTTGCATTCTCAGCCCTTAACTGCGCCACCAGACTAGTGTCTATCACCGCCTTCAGCCTCTACGTCTCAAGTGAAGCCTGTAGCCTCGAGCTACAACCCTCAGACCACCAGTAAAACATAGAGGTTATCAAACAACAGAGGTTTGGTTCAGGAGCTCAAGAGGTCCGCCCTAATCCCAATCAAATCGTTGGCTGGCTCAATCTGCCGGTGAGGGATACAGAACGCGAAGTTGCTGGCATTCGGCTAGCGTGGAAAATTCCAGGGTTTTCCTCGGCGCAGAGTGATCAAGTTTGTGGTCAGTAGGTAGTAGTAGCGCGTCGATTTCGAGTTTGAGTTCATGTGGTGGTTCAAAAACCAAACGAGATGTTTTCTTTGCCATGTCCATGGATTTTCTCGGTTCCAGCGTTCAGAAATGGCTGCTTGAATAGTCTTGGCCTGGCGGATGTGACGTTCGCGTGTGGCATGTGCCCCAGTCAGCACCCCAGCCAAGAAGATCTCCATATCGAATGGTTTATTCATGCCCGACCACCGATATACGCCGATACCACGTCGATTCGACCATGTCCCAGCTCATAGCTGATTTGTAAGCGTGCCTCTCGATCAAGGCGTGGATCGAGGCGCCTGCACCTGCCACCGTTGATGGGCGCCAGGTGATGGGTGATCTGCTCATAGCGTTCGCACGCATAGGCCGTGCGCAGTTCGTGGAAGCCTTGGAGGTTGTGCGTATGGAGGATATCTCGGGCGGGGCGGACGATTTCCCGTTGGAAATCGAGGTAGCTCTCGTTTGGTGCCAGCAGGTTGCGGCTACCGTCGGGTGAGACCTGTTCCGCGTACCTGAGCGCTGCGCGAATATGGTCATCCACCGTGATCCAACGAGGCGCGGTTGCTCCGCCGCGGCCACCTTTGGTGCCGTCCTGGATGTTGATCTTGTCGTAGTGTTCGGCTTCGCGCTTGAGTCGCGGTAGGTCGGCCAGAATCGCTTCGCGCAGACGCATGCCAGTGGCACGTGCCAATTGTGCGATGGCGGCGGCACGCGGATGCTGTTCGCGGAGCGCATCGACTGTGCGTATCACTTGCTCGTGATCTTGGCCTTGAGGGTTTGTCGTGCGCACGGTGATGCGCTGCGCTCCCAAAGCCTTGCTTGGACTTGGCACTTTCACATATTGATCACCGCGAAGCGCAGCCATGGTTCGGTTGACGCTGGACAGTCGATTTTGTGCGGTAGCGATGGCGAGATCGCTGCGCTCAACCAGGTGACGCAGATGCTTCGCGTAATCCAGCAAGGTCTGCCGATCAATCTGCCGAGCGTCATTAAATCCCGGGCCATCCTCCGACCGACACCAGCGCACGAACGCCTGCCAACGATCGCTGTGCGCTTTAACGGTGCCGTAATGCCCGCCGCCAAACAGATCTTTTAGCGCTTGCGGCCCGGCATAGCTCAGCTGCCGACCATAGCCAAAATTGCGCCCATCCCGTCTACCGACCAACGCCATGATCACATTCCTCTCGAAGCCAAACTCTTAAAACCTTCCCCCACGTCATCCCGCCAAGAATGTTGAGTGTTATCAGGGATCAAGGCCCCTGCGACCTATGAGGGTTGTCCACTAACGCGGGACTGGCGGCTCCTTACGGCCGGGAGCTTGGGCATCTCATGATCTGGCCTCCTGAACACTTCCGAGGAAGTGGGCGGGTGGAGGCTGCATTGGCTGACGAGACCAGCGCCGCGAGATCCTGAGTCAGGTGAAGGCAGTGAAGCGACGACCGGGGCATACCTGACTGTCAGTCAGGTGCAGTCCATTCCGTGGGCTGCGGCACCATCATCGGCATCGCTGTTGCTGGTGACATCGGTGTTTGTCGCGCCGATTGTCACGAGGGGGAATGCCGCAAAACCTGGTACGAGGTGGGCTGCAGCAGTGGTAGGAGCGCCCGTCTCTTTCCGGGAGAAAGAGACGGGCGCAGGTTGGCGCAATGAAATGGCCACGCGGATAAGTTGCTGCAGGGCAGATATGAAGGGGTATGAGTTGCCGCAGTGGGCACACTAGTAAAAGTAGGCATCCATCACATCGCTGTGACCGTGCGAGCCGCCGGACGCAAATCGCACTTTGGGAGAACCACCACGGTGTGGCGTAGCCTTAAAGGTTCGGGCTACCTGGGTTGCTGTCAACGACAGCACTTGCACGATCTTTACTACGCTCGACGATAGACAGGGTCAAGGCTCGTTTTTTCGAGAATTCTGCGGCTGCGAATGGCATAAGCCGTCTATGGAAATCCGTGGTTTCTAGAGGACGGTTACGCTGGTTTTTAGATTTTTCAAGTGAGGCCCTTCCAAACAGGGCGGCTTTGCAGCCCTGTTTGGAAGGGCCCGCGTGGAAGGCAAAGCTGTGGAGATTTCACTGGCGTGTTAGCGCTGGAATGCGCCACGCTCATCTTCCAAGGCGCTGATGCCGCCACCGACCGCGTTGACCCCGAGAAGCTCCGAAGACTTGCGCGACAGAAACTGATTAACCCGCGTATCAAACTGATCCCGCAGGCTCGCCGTAAGCCCAACCCTGAGCGCATCGAGATAATCGGCATACCACTGCATCATGATCCGCCGTTGCGTCAGGTACAGCGCCTGGTTGTACTCCCCAGCAATGCCACCCTCGACATGCGCCAGTTGACTTTCAACATGATCCTTCAGCCACCCATGTTCGCGCAGTAGCGTGCTCGCGGTGTGGCGAACGCCATGGCTCACCATCCGCGCTTTATAGCCAATCTTGGCAAACACCAGATTGATCGTGTTCTCGCTGATGACGGGGCGTTTCTCACCACTCCCCGGAAACAAGTAGCGGCTGCGCCCAGTGCATTGGTGTAGCTTGATCAGCATCGCGATCAGTTGATGGGGTAGGGGACTGACATAGTCTCGGCGCATCTTCATGCGTTCAGCCGGTATGGTCCACGTCCCTTCTTCAAAGTCGATTTCATCCCACGTCGCATACCGAACCATGCCGGGTCGGCTCGCCGTCAGTATTGCCATCCACGAAGCAATCCTTGACGGTAACCGGCTGGTGGTCTTACTCAGCGCCTGAAGAAAATCCGGCAGCTCGCTTTCACGCAAATGCGGATAGTGCTCAGGGGGAGGCGGCGCCAACGCGATGGCATGAAGTTCTGAAGCCGGATTGTGTTCGCATAACCCCCGCGCAATCGCCTGGCTGAAAATCTGCTTGAGCCAGGTCCGGGCCTTGTCTGCCACGTTGAACGCGCCACGTTTTTCGATGCTGGCCTGTAGCTTCGCGCAGTCGGCCCGAGTGATGTCCTCCAACTGCTTCTCACCAAGCGCCGGCAGCAGATCCTTATCTAGGTAGTCGCGAATCTTTTTCAGCGTCGCAGGGCTGCGACCAGAGTCAGCCTTGAACTGATACCAGTACTCCGTAGCCCGCCGGAAGGTATTAAGCCCAGCCTCCCGTTGCTGCTGCTTGTCATCCCGTCGCTTGGCTCCAGGATTGATATCGTCCTTGAGCAGCTTGCGGCATTCGGCAGCCCGTTCGCGGGCTTCTTGCAAAGAGATATGCGGATACACGCCCAGTGACATGCGCGCCGGTCGGCCCTGATAGGTGTACCGGAAGTGCCAGTACTTGCTGCCGTTGGGTTTCACCAGCAGGGCAAGACCCGAACTATCACCCAACGTGTATTGCTTGTCGGCCGGCTTGGAGGCTTTGATTTGCAAGGCAGTGAGGGGCATGGCTGTACACCTCCGGTTCTCGAACTGGAATATGTACAGAAAATGTACCAAAAAGAGCCTGGCTGGCAAGGGACGGGGATGGAACCCCAAAGACCAAAAAGCCCGCAGTTAGCGGGCTCTAGGGGTGTTGCGTAGACGTCCTTGGACGTCTATGTACATCAAATGGTGCCCCGAGGGAGACTCGAACTCCCACTCCTTTCGAAAACGGATTTTGAATCCGCCGCGTCTACCAATTCCGCCATCAGGGCTCAATGGCGGCGAAGTATAGAGAGGTGAATACCGCTGGTCAATCAGGTACATGGAGAATTTTTGATATTTCCGCTAGACTTCCCGGCCCTGCTAGACGAACCCCATCATGCGCGTTGCTGACTTTACCTTCGAGCTCCCTGATTCGCTGATTGCTCGCCATCCTTTGGCCGAGCGTCGCGGTAGTCGCCTGTTGACCCTGGATGGGGTCAGCGGCGCCCTGGCACACCGTCAATTCACTGATTTGCTTGAGCATTTGCGCCCAGGCGATTTGATGGTGTTCAACAATACCCGGGTGATTCCGGCGCGGCTGTTTGGCCAGAAAGCTTCCGGCGGCAAGCTGGAAATTCTGGTGGAGCGGGTGCTCGATAGTCATCGCGTGCTGGCCCATGTGCGTTCCAGCAAATCGCCCAAGCCCGGCTCGAAGATTTTGATCGACGGCGGTGGCGAGGCCGAGATGCTGGCGCGTCACGATGCGTTGTTCGAACTGGGGTTTGCCGAAGAGGTGTTGCCGCTGCTCGACCGCGTCGGGCACATGCCGTTGCCTCCTTATATAGACCGCCCGGATGAAGGCTCGGACCGCGAGCGTTATCAGACGGTATACGCCGAGCGCCTGGGCGCGGTGGCGGCGCCGACGGCGGGGCTGCATTTTGATCAGCCGCTGATGGAGGCGATTGCCGCCAAGGGCATCGAGACCGCATTCGTGACCTTGCACGTCGGCGCGGGCACGTTCCAGCCGGTGCGCGTGGAGAAGATCGAAGATCACCACATGCACAGCGAATGGCTGGAAGTTGGCCAGGACGTGGTCGATGCCGTTGCGGCCTGCCGCGCTCGCGGCGGTCGTGTGGTGGCCGTGGGGACCACCAGCGTGCGTTCGCTGGAAAGCGCCGCGCGCGATGGCGTGCTCAAGCCGTTCAGTGGCGACACCGATATCTTTATCTACCCGGGCCGGCCATTTCATGTGGTCGATGCTCTGGTCACCAACTTCCATTTGCCCGAATCCACACTGTTGATGCTGGTTTCGGCGTTCGCCGGTTATCCCGAGACCATGGCCGCCTATAAAGCCGCCGTCGACAACGAATACCGCTTTTTCAGCTACGGTGATGCGATGTTTATCACCCGTAATCCCGCACCACGTGGCCCTGAGGACAAAGAATGAGTCGCCAAAGTCGTATGTCGTTTGAGTTGCTTGCTACTGACGGCAAGGCGCGTCGCGGTCGTTTGACCTTCCCGCGCGGTACCGTCGAGACCCCGGCCTTCATGCCGGTGGGCACGTACGGTACGGTCAAGGGCATGCTGCCGCGGGATATCGTCGCCACCGGCGCGGAAATCATTCTGGGCAACACCTTCCACTTGTGGCTGCGTCCTGGCACCGAAGTGATCAAGAAGCACGGCGACCTGCACGATTTCATGCAGTGGAAAGGCCCGATTCTGACCGACTCCGGCGGTTTCCAGGTGTTCAGCCTGGGCGCCATGCGCAAGATCAAGGAGGAGGGCGTGACCTTCGCCTCTCCGGTCGACGGCGCCAAAGTGTTCATGGGGCCGGAAGAGTCGATGCAGGTCCAGCGTGACCTGGGCTCGGACATCGTGATGATCTTCGACGAATGCACCCCGTACCCGGCCGACGAAGACGTCGCTCGCGTATCGATGGAGCTGTCGTTGCGCTGGGCTCAGCGTTCGAAGAATGCACATGGCGACAACACGGCGGCGTTGTTCGGCATCGTCCAGGGCGGCATGCACCAGGATCTGCGCATGCGTTCGCTGGAAGGCCTCGACAAGATCGGCTTCGACGGCCTGGCCATCGGTGGTCTGTCGGTGGGCGAGCCCAAGCACGAGATGATCAAGGTGCTCGATTACCTGCCGGGTCAGATGCCGGCTGACAAACCTCGTTACCTTATGGGCGTTGGCAAACCGGAAGATCTGGTTGAGGGTGTGCGCCGCGGTGTGGACATGTTCGATTGCGTGATGCCAACCCGTAATGCCCGCAACGGGCATCTGTTCATTGATACAGGCGTGCTGAAGATCCGTAACGCGTTCCATCGCCATGATGATTCGCCGCTGGATCCGACCTGCGATTGCTATACCTGCCAGAACTTCTCCCGCGCTTATCTGCATCACCTGGACAAGTGCGGCGAAATGCTGGGAAGCATGCTCAATACCATCCATAACTTGCGCCATTATCAAGTGCTTATGGCTGGTTTGCGCGAGGCTATTCAACAGGGTACATTGGCCGCCTTTGTCGATGCCTTCTACGCCAAACGCGGGTTGCCTGTTCCGCCTTTGGACTGAGTTTTCTGACCCCAAGATTCAACATTTGCAACTGGAGTGCTAAATGAGCTTTTTTATCTCTAATGCCATGGCTGACGCTGCTGCACCTGCGGCAGGCCCGATGGGCGGCGGCTTTGAGTGGATTTTCCTGGTCGGTTTCCTGGTTATCTTCTACCTGATGATCTGGCGTCCACAGGCCAAGCGCGCCAAAGAGCAGAAGAACCTGCTGAGCAGCCTGCAAAAAGGTGACGAAGTTGTGACCACCGGTGGTATCGCCGGCAAAATCACCAAAGTGTCCGACGACTTCGTGGTTCTGGAAGTGTCCGATACCGTTGAAATGAAGTTCCAGAAAGGCGCCATCGCCGCCACGCTGCCAAAAGGCACGCTCAAAGCGATCTAAGTTACAACTTCTACTCAATCGACGGGGCGCGCAAGGCGCCCCGCGTCATAAGCGGGCGGCGTGATGCTGAACAAATACCCTCTGTGGAAATACATTCTGATCCTGGCGGTGCTGGCGGTCGGTCTGATTTATTCCGCTCCCAATCTATATCCTGATGACCCGGCCATTCAGGTCAGCGGTGCAAGCACTGCGCTGCAAGTCAATCAAGCTGATCTGGACCGTGTGAGCACCGCGCTCAAGGAATCCGGGATCAACGTCAAGGCGGCCACGCTGGCGGCAAACGGCAAGGGCGGTCTGATTCGCCTGGTCAAGGCTGAAGACCAGTTGCCAGCCAAAGACGTTGTGCGCAAGGCATTGGGCGATGACTACGTCGTTGCACTGAACCTGGCGCAAACCACCCCGCAATGGCTGCGCAGCCTGGGCGCGCACCCGATGAAGCTGGGTCTGGACTTGTCCGGTGGTGTGCACTTCCTGCTGGAAGTGGACATGGACAAAGCCCTCGACGCACGCCTGAAAGTCTACGAAGGCGATGTGAAGAGCCTGTTGCGCAAAGAGAAACTGCGCTATCGCAGCCTGCCGCAACTGGGCGGTGCCATTCAGCTGGGCTTCACTGATGAAGACTCCCGCGAACAGGCCCGTGCGCTGATCCGCAAGAACTTCAACGATTTCGACATTGTTCCGGCCGACCTCAATGGCCAACCGGTACTGCGTCTGGCGATGACCCCGGCCAAGCTGGCGGAAATCCGTGAATACTCCATCAAGCAGAACTTGACCACGGTACGTAACCGCGTCAACGAGCTGGGTGTTGCCGAACCTATCGTTCAGCGCCAGGGCGCCAACCGCATCGTGGTTGAGCTGCCGGGCGTGCAAGACACCGCAGAAGCCAAGCGTATCCTCGGCAAGACGGCCAACCTGGAGTTCCGTCTGGCGGCTGAGCCTGGCGCTTCGAAAGCCACTTCCGAGGAATTCGAGTTCCGTGAAGGCAAGCGTCCTCCGGCTCTGATCGAGCGTGGCCTGATCATCACCGGTGACCAGGTGACTGACGCCAAGGCCGGCTTCGGCGAGCACGGTACGCCAGAAGTGAACATCCGTCTGGATGGCCACGGTGGCGAGCTGATGAGTCGTGCGACTCGCAGCAACGTCGGCCGCAGCATGGCAGTGATCTTCATCGAACAGCGTCCGGTCACCACTTACGTCAAGCAAGTGGTCAACGGCGTCGAGAAAGACGTGCCGGTTCAGACGTTCAAGGAAGAGAAGAAGATCATCAGCCTGGCGACCATCCAGTCGCCGCTGGGTGCCCAGTTCCGCATCACTGGCCTGAACGGCCAGGGCGAATCGTCCGAGCTGGCGCTGCTGCTGCGTGCCGGTGGTCTGGCGGCTCCGATGTACTTCGCTGAAGAGCGCACCATTGGCCCAAGCCTGGGTGCCGACAACATCACCAAAGGTATCGATGCATCGTTGTGGGGCATGCTGTTTGTCTCGCTGTTCATCATGGCCATCTACCGCTTCTTCGGCCTCATCGCCACCGTTGCGCTGGCAGTGAACATGGTGATGCTGCTGGCCTTGATGTCGCTGCTGGGTGCAACGCTGACCCTGCCGGGTATCGCCGGTATCGTATTGACCATGGGTATGGCGGTCGACGCCAACGTCCTGATCTTCTCGCGGATACGTGAAGAGATCGCGGCCGGCATGACCGTACAACGGGCAATCAACGAAGGCTTCGGCCGGGCATTCACCGCGATTCTCGACGCCAACCTGACAACCTTGTTGGTGGGCGGGATTCTCTTTGCCATGGGCACCGGCCCGGTCAAGGGTTTCGCCGTGACCATGTCCCTCGGGATCTTTACCTCGATGTTCACGGCCATCATGGTGACCCGCGCGATGGTCAACCTGATCTTCGGCGGTCGTGACTTCAAGAAGTTGTGGATTTAAGGGGCTGCCATGTTACGTACAATCAACTTCATGGGCGTTCGCAACTTTGCGTTCGGCGTCACATTGTTCCTTACCGCGCTGGCAATGTTCAGTGTCTTTCATAA
Organism: Pseudomonas sp. 01L34; assembly: GCF_056400265.1. Lineage (NCBI taxonomy): Bacteria > Pseudomonadati > Pseudomonadota > Gammaproteobacteria > Pseudomonadales > Pseudomonadaceae > Pseudomonas > Pseudomonas sp. 01L34. Next base: position 415,194 of record NZ_JBFTSX010000007.1, on the reverse strand, counting down.
GGGCATGAACTGGGGCCTGGACTTCACCGGCGGTACGCTCATCGAGCTGACCTACGAGCGTCCGGCCGATGTCACCAAGGTGCGTGAGCAACTGGCTACAGCCGGTTATCACGAAGCCATCGTGCAGAACTTCGGTGCGACTACCGATCTTCTGGTGCGCATGCCTGGCGAAGATCCGCAACTGGGTCACCAGGTGGCTGAAGCGCTGCAGAAAGTCGGCGGCGACAACCCGGCTCAGGTCAAGCGTGTCGAGTTCGTCGGCCCGCAGGTGGGTGAAGAACTGCGCGACCAGGGCGGCCTCGGCATGCTGATGGCGCTGGGTGGCATCCTGATCTACCTGGCTTTCCGCTTTCAGTGGAAGTTTGCGGTCGGTGCGATCGTGTCCTTGATCCACGACGTTATCGTGACCGTCGGTATCCTGTCGTTCTTCCAGATCACCTTCGACCTGACGGTGCTGGCGGCGGTACTGGCGATCATCGGTTACTCGCTCAACGACACCATCGTGGTATTCGACCGGGTTCGTGAGAACTTCCGCGTCCTGCGCAAGGCCAGCCTGATCGAGAACATCAACATCTCGACCACGCAAACCCTGCTGCGGACCATGGCGACGTCGATCTCCACCTTGCTGGCGATCGCGGCCCTGTTGTTCTTCGGTGGCGACAACCTGTTCGGTTTCTCCATTGCCCTGTTCATCGGTGTTCTGGCGGGTACTTACTCCTCGATCTACATCGCGAACGTGGTGCTGATCTGGCTGAACCTGAACAGCGAAGACCTGATTCCTGTGGCGACGAGCGAGAAGGAAGTCGACGACCGTCCATAACGGTTATCTTTTTCCTGCTGCAAGCCGAGAAGGCGCGAGTGTTGAACTCGCGCCTTTTTTCATGCTCCAAGGCTGGGAGAAGCGCGGGTTTGTCCCGTCTGTTATAGCCAGGAGGTTCATGTGAACAAGTCGTTGCTGGTTGGTGCGGTATTGGGTGCTGTCGGTGTGACTGCCGGTGGTGCTGTTGCCACCTACAAACTGGTTAAAAGCGGCCCTGAGTATGCACAAGTGCTGGCCGTTGAACCGGTCAAGACACAAATCAAGACTCCACGTGAAGTGTGCAAGGACGTTACGGTGACCCGGCAAGCGCCGGTGAAAGACCAACACCAGATCGCCGGTACGGTGGTCGGCGCCCTGGCTGGTGGCCTGTTGGGCAATCAGATCGGCGGCGGTACAGGCAAGAAAATCGCCACAGTGGCCGGTGCGGTCGGCGGCGGTTATGCGGGTAACAAGGTGCAGGAAGGCATGCAGGAGCGTGACACCTACACCACGACTCAGACTCGCTGTAACACGGTCAATGACATCAGCGACAAGGTCGTAGGCTACGACGTTCGTTATTCGCTGGACGGCAAGGAAGGCAAGGTGCGGATGGATCGCGATCCGGGCAATCAGATTCCGGTCGACAAGGATGGCAAGCTGATCCTGGGGCAGAACGAACCGGCCCGGTAATGAGCTGAGCGTCTACTCAAAAAGAAGCATCCCGCAAGGGATGCTTTTTTTGTGCCCGAATTTCATGTGTCACCTTCAACGTGTTATGCAAGACTCTTCATTTTTGCGGCCTTTTGCCCGCCAGTCCTGAGCCCCCATGCCTGCCATCGATCATCCCCTGATAGACCAGTTCCTCGACGCCCTGTGGCTGGAGAAAGGCCTTTCCGATAACACCCGCGATGCCTATCGCAGCGACCTGGCCTTGTTCAACGGCTGGTTGCAGGAAAAAGGCCTGGAGCTGATCAACGCCGGGCGCGAGTTGATCCTCGATCACCTGGCCTGGCGCCTGGAGCAAAACTACAAGCCCCGTTCTACGGCGCGATTCCTCTCCGGCGTGCGTGGTTTCTATCGCTATTTGTTGCGGGAAAAGCTGATTGCCGTGGATCCGACCCTGCGCGTGGATATGCCGCAACTGGGTAGGCCATTGCCTAAATCCTTATCGGAAGCCGATGTGGAGGCCTTGCTGGCCGCGCCGGACTTGAGCGAGGCCATCGGTCAGCGTGATCGCGCCATGCTTGAGGTGCTTTACGCGTGTGGCTTGCGGGTGACGGAGCTGATCAGCCTGACGCTGGAACAGGTCAACCTGCGCCAAGGCGTGCTGCGGGTGATGGGCAAGGGCAGCAAGGAACGGCTGGTGCCGATGGGCGAGGAGGCGATTGTCTGGGTCGAGCGTTACATGCGCGATGCCCGTGGCGAGTTGCTGGGCGGGCGTCCCAGCGATGTGCTGTTCCCCAGCCTGCGCGGTGAGCAGATGACCCGCCAGACCTTCTGGCATCGCATCAAGCACCAGGCCAAGGTCGCCGGGATCGGCAAGTCGCTGTCGCCGCATACCTTGCGTCATGCCTTCGCCACGCACCTGCTCAACCATGGTGCCGACCTTCGGGTGGTGCAAATGTTGCTCGGCCACAGCGATCTCTCCACCACCCAGATCTATACTCACGTCGCTCGGGCGCGCTTGCAGGATCTGCATGCCAAGCATCACCCCAGAGGCTAATCAATGCGGGATGGTTACAAACCCTGTGGCGAGGGGGCTTGCCCCCCATTCGGCTGCGCAGCAGTCGTCAAGCCTCACGCCTCGGTCCATATGTCGGATAGGGATCGCCAAAGAGGGGCTGCTTCGCAACCCAACGGGGGCAAGCCCCCTCGCCACACGGGCCTTATGTGGTAGGCTTTGCCGGTTTGCACGATGGGCGGTTATGACCCGGTGTTTCGGCACGGGCGTTCTGATCGTCCCATTTGTCCGCCTTCAGGAGTTCTCATGCGTCTGACCCAGATTTTCGCCGCTGCAGCCATTGCGTTGGTCAGCACCTTTGCCGTCGCCGATGACGCGGCCGACCAAGCCATTCGTAAAAGCCTGGAAAACCTCCAGCTCGACGTGCCGGTCGAAACCATCACCGCCAGCCCGCTGCCAGGTCTGTACGAAGTCAAGCTCAAGGGCAGCCGCGTGCTTTACGCCAGCGCCGACGGCCAATACGTCGTTCAGGGCTACCTGTTCCAGCTCAAGGACGGTAAACCGGTCAACCTGACCGAGAAGACCGAACGCCTGGGCATTGCCAAGCTGATCAACGACATTCCAGTGGCGGAAACCGTGGTCTACCCGGCCATCGGCGAAACCAAGTCGCACATCACCGTGTTCACCGACACCACTTGCCCGTATTGCCACAAGCTGCACGCCGAAGTGCCTGAGCTGAACAAGCGCGGCATCGAAGTGCGTTATGTGGCGTTCCCGCGCCAGGGCCTGGGCTCGCCGGGTGACGAGCAACTGCAAGCCGTGTGGTGTTCGAAAGACAAGAAAGCCGCCATGGACAAAATGGTCGATGGCAAGGAAATCAAGGCCGCCAAGTGCGATAACCCGGTGTCCAAGCAGTTTTCCCTCGGTCAGTCGATTGGCGTGAACGGTACACCGGCCATCGTTTTGGCTGACGGTCAGGTCATTCCGGGCTACCAGCCTGCGCCACAAGTCGCCAAACTGGCACTGGGCGCGAAGTAAATTCGCATCGTCACGGCCAGCCTTTGACGAGCGTGGTCCGGCGGCAGCATTTGCCGGGCCATCAATAGAGAGCCGCGAACCTGCGGCTGTTTTCACGGCCGGCCTCGAGTCGGCCGTTTTATGGGGAGTTCACAGTGAAACCGGTCAAAGTAGGCATCTGTGGGTTAGGGACCGTCGGTGGCGGTACCTTCAACGTACTTCAGCGCAACGCCGAGGAAATTGCTCGTCGTGCCGGGCGTGGAATCGAAGTGGCACAAATTGCCATGCGCACGCCAAAGCCTCAGTTCCAGACGACCGGTATTGCGATTACCAACGATGTCTTCGAAGTGGCCACGAACCCTGAGATCGACATCGTCATAGAGCTGATGGGCGGCTATACCGTTGCCCGCGAGCTGGTACTCAAGGCCATCGAGAATGGCAAGCATGTGGTCACCGCGAACAAGGCACTGATTGCCGTTCACGGTAATGAAATTTTCGCCAAGGCTCGCGAGAAGGGCGTGATCGTTGCGTTCGAAGCGGCCGTGGCCGGCGGCATTCCGGTGATCAAGGCGATCCGTGAAGGCTTGTCCGCCAACCGTATCAACTGGGTGGCCGGCATCATCAACGGCACCGGTAACTTCATCCTTACCGAAATGCGTGAAAAAGGCCGGACCTTCGAAGACGTGCTGGCCGAAGCGCAAGCCCTGGGCTACGCCGAAGCCGACCCGACGTTCGACGTCGAAGGCATCGACGCCGCCCACAAGCTGACGATCCTGGCTTCCATCGCGTTCGGCATTCCGCTGCAATTCGACAAGGCCTACACCGAAGGCATCACCAAGCTGACCACCGCTGACGTGAACTACGCCGAAGCGCTGGGCTATCGCATCAAGCACCTGGGCGTGGCGCGCAGCACCGCGGCCGGTATCGAGTTGCGCGTGCACCCGACGCTGATCCCGGCCGATCGCCTGATCGCCAACGTCAACGGCGTGATGAACGCGGTGATGGTCAACGGTGATGCTGCCGGTTCGACCCTGTTCTACGGTGCTGGTGCCGGCATGGAACCGACTGCTTCGTCGGTAATCGCCGACCTGGTGGACGTGGTTCGCGCCATGACCTCCGACCCGGAAAACCGTGTACCGCACCTGGCCTTCCAGCCGGATTCGCTGTCGGCCCACCCGATCCTGCCGATCGAAGCCTGCGAAAGCGCTTACTACCTGCGCATTCAGGCCAAGGACCATCCGGGCGTGTTGGCCCAGGTGGCGAGCATCCTGTCGGAGCGCGGCATCAACATCGAATCGATCATGCAGAAGGAAGTCGAGGAACACGACGGCCTGGTGCCGATGATCCTGCTGACCCATCGTGTGCTGGAACAGCACATCAACGATGCGATCGCTGCCCTGGAAGCCTTGGCGGGCGTGGTCGGTCCGGTTGTACGGATCCGCGTCGAGCACCTGAACTAAGCCGTTATCGTTCACCGGGCCCGCACGCGGGCCCGGCATTGCGAACACTGTCCATTGGAGTCAGTCATGCGTTACATCAGTACCCGCGGCCAGGCACCGGCCCTGAATTTCGAAGACGTCCTGCTGGCCGGTCTAGCCACCGACGGCGGTCTGTACGTCCCGGAAAACCTGCCACGTTTCACTCAGGAAGAAATCGCTTCCTGGGCCGGCCTGCCGTATCACGAACTGGCCTTCCGGGTGATGCGCCCGTTCGTCACCGGCAGCATCCCCGATGCCGATTTCAAAAAGATTCTTGAAGAAACGTACGGCGTGTTTTCCCACAACGCCGTGGCGCCGTTGCGTCAGCTGAACAGCAACGAATGGGTGCTGGAGCTGTTCCACGGCCCGACCCTGGCGTTCAAGGACTTCGCCCTGCAACTGCTCGGTCGCCTGCTCGACTACGTACTGGAAAAACGCGGTGAGCGCGTGGTGATCGTCGGCGCTACCTCCGGTGACACCGGTTCGGCGGCCATCGAAGGCTGCAAGCATTGCGAAAACGTTGACATCTTCATCCTGCATCCACACAACCGCGTGTCCGAAGTGCAGCGTCGCCAGATGACCACCATCTTCGGCGAGAACATCCATAACATCGCCATCGAAGGCAACTTCGATGACTGCCAGGAAATGGTCAAGGCGAGCTTCGCCGACCAGAGCTTCCTCAAGGGCACTCGCCTGGTAGCGGTGAACTCGATCAACTGGGCGCGGATCATGGCCCAGATCGTTTACTACTTCCACGCAGCCCTGCAACTGGGTGGCCCGGCGCGTTCGGTATCGTTCTCGGTGCCGACCGGCAACTTCGGCGATATCTTCGCCGGTTACCTGGCGCGCAACATGGGCCTGCCGATCAACCAGTTGATCGTCGCCACCAACCGCAACGACATCCTGCACCGCTTCATGAGCGGCAATCAGTACGTCAAGGAAACCCTGCACGCCACGCTATCGCCGTCCATGGACATCATGGTCTCGTCGAACTTCGAACGCCTGCTGTTCGACCTGCACGGTCGCAACGGCGCGGCGATTGCCGGTTTGATGGACACCTTCAAGCAGGGCGGCGGTTTCAGCGTCGAGCAGGAACGCTGGACCGAGGCGCGCAAGCTGTTCGATTCGCTGGCGGTGGATGACGCCCAAACCTGCGAAACCATTGCCGAAGTCTTCGAGCAAACCGGCGAGCTGCTGGACCCACACACCGCCATCGGCGTGAAGGCCGCGCGCGAATGCCGTCGCAGCCTGGATATCCCTATGGTGATCCTGGGCACGGCTCATCCGGTCAAATTCCCGGACGCGGTGGAAAAAGCTGGTGTAGGAAAAGCACTCGAACTACCTGCACATCTTTCTGATTTGTTTGAGCGAGACGAGCGTTGCACCGTGTTGCCGAATGACCTGAAAGCCGTGCAGGCCTTTGTCAGTCAGCATGGCAACCGCGGCAAGCCACTGTAACCGGTAAAAGCTGTCACATTTTGAAGCCCGTCTCCTGACGGGCTTTCTCATTTCTGCATGCCACACTTGTCGGGTTTCGTAAATGAAGAGCCGCCCATGAAGGGCGGGCGAGACGATCACCAAGGAAGTGGCAATGCTGTTTTTTAGAGGGTTTAAACCAGCTGCGTGCTGGATATTTCTGGTCGGAGCCATGAGCGTTGCTCAATGGGGGCTGGCGGCGCAATTGGCGGCTTATGAGCCCCGGGGGGCGGTCGCCGAGGCCGCTATCGGGCTAGACGCTCAGGAGCTGCAATGGATTGCGGAACATCCGACGGTCACCGTCGCGTCGGCGCAGTACCCGTTGTATCTGTTCAAGGATGAGCATGGACACTGGAGCGGGTTGAACAACGATGTGCTCAACCGCATCAGCGCCATGACAGGGCTGAAGTTCCTCCATGAAGAGACGTTTTCCACCGATCAATTGCTGGAGCGGCTGGAAAGCGGCGCGGCAGACATTAGCACCACACTGGCAATGAGTGAGGAGCGCAAGGAGTTCCTGGATTTCAGTCATGCGTTCGGTGGTGCGGGCTGGGTGTTCGTCGGGCGAGCGGGCGCGCCAACGGTGCAATCCATGCAGCAACTGTCGAAAAGAGTACTGGTGCTGCCAGCCCGGCATGCGCTGGAGGCGACCATTCGTCGCGACTATCCGGCCATCGAGCTACGTTCGGTCAAAACCTACGCCGAGGCCAGAGCGTTGGTCGAAAGCGGCGAAGCCTACGCCACCATCGAGAATGAAACCGGGGCGCAGCTCTATCCGTCAGGGCAGCTCAAGGTGGGCGATACGGTGGAGGGTAAATGGGAAGCTGATCATCTGGCGCTACGCAAAGGGCAGCCGCAATTGTTGAGCATCCTCAACAAGGCGCTCGAAGCGTTTCCGCCTGCCGAGTTACGCGCGATTCGCTTGAAGTGGCTCGATGGCATTGTTCCTGTACAGACGCCTTCGACCTGGCAGCAAATAACCGAATGGGGCTGTTGGAGCGTTTTTTTCGCCAGTGTTTTTGCGCTGCTATCCCTGCTGTGGAACCGGCGACTCACGGTGTTGATCCAGCAACGTCGGGACGCCGAAAAAGACCTCAATGACCAGCTCGCCTTCCAGCATGCCTTGATAGACGCCATGCCCGATCCGATGTTCGTGCGTGATCTGGAAGGGCGCTTGATCATGTGCAACAAGAGTTATGAAGAGGGGTTGTCGACCCGTTTCGACCAGATTCAGGGGCGTCGACTGATCGAACTCGATGTCTTGCCCAAAGAAACCGCCGAGCAACTGCACGCCGAGTTCATGGCCCAGCTCGGTACGCGCAAGACCCGCTTCAGCGAACGTCAGTTGATGTTCAAGGACGGCGTCAGGGACATCTATCAGTGGACGGTGCCGTTTTACAGTGCCGACGGTCAATTGCGAGGACTGCTGGGCGGATGGACCGATCTGGCCAAGCGGACAAGGCAGTTGTAAAGCGCAATGCCTGTAGCAGCTGCCGAGCCTGCGAGGCTGCGTTCGGCTGCGCAGCAGTCGTAAAACCTGCTTGCAAGGTCTGACTGAAGCACCGCGTGGCCTGGATTCACGACTGCTGCGCAGCCGAACGCAGCCTTCGGCAGCTGCTACAAGGAATGCGTCTCGGGTGAAAGGGTTTAAACGCGGCTGTTTTTTTACTGTCATCTTTTCCGGGCATGCTTTATCCACCAGAGGCGCCGGTGCGCCTGCCGTTGGAATCCAGAACTTTCTTCTCGGGCCTGGGGTCATTTACTGTGGATACGCCCCAGGCACTTTGTTTGCGGACTATTGAGTGGTGATCGAGATGGAAAGTATCAGTCTATTGCTCGGCGAGGCTCTGAGCCCGTACCAAGTCACGTTGACCCCATCGGGTGCCCATGGCGAATGCCTGGTGACGCTCAAGAGTGCGACCGGCGCTATCGTGGTCGAACGGCTGTTCAATCAGGCCCAGTTAACCGATAAACGTCTGCTGACGGATGTCGTCGACGGCTTGCACCGTGACGTGCTGATCGCTGAAGGACGCCTGGAGCCCTGTGTTATCGCGGCGTTGCGCAATGCTGCTCAGGACAAGCGCCTGGCCAGCCGAAATTGAAGTGTTTTTTGTGGGAACCTTCCTGCGCCAAGGTCAGTCAGACCATGTAACGGCAGGATCAAGCATTGTGCTCCGGTGCTTGTAGCTTGCTGCTACGGGTCTGTAATACAGGCCACGTTTAACCCCGAGTTGTCTCCCCACTTCTCGGGGTTTCTTTTTGCCTGCGATTTGTCATTGCGTGGCCTGATGCTCGAAAAAGGCCTTGGTTTCTTCCAGGTAATTCTTGCGTCTTTGCGGGTCGAGCCAGTCGGCATACAACGGGTCCAGGTGCTCGCGGGGCAGGGCGCGCAATAGTCGGTTGATTTCACTGATCGCCTGTCGACCCAGGGGCGTATTCGAGCAACCGATGTACACGGGCATGTAGTTGCCCGTGCCTTTGACCGGGTAGAACTCCAGTTGCTCATCGGCCAGGTTTTCCTGATGGGCCTGATAGCGGATTTCCGGCCAGTAACCCAATACCACCTGCAAACGACCCAAGCGTTGCATCTGCAGCAGGCTGCCGAGGGCGTCATTGCCATAGTGGGGCGTCAGCGCGCCGGCTGGCGCCTGTTGCAGCAGTGTGTCGAGGAACTCACCGTAACGGCGCTCGGCGATCACACCGACTTTCTGTCGACCGCTGGCCAACAGGGCCGCCAGATCGACTGCACCGTTGGAAAGAAACGGCTCCAGCACCGACCGATCTTCACGTCGGATCACCAGCCCATTGCTGACCACCCGGAAGGCCGGAATGGAATACGTGATCCACTGTTCGCGCTCCCTGCTCCAGACCAGCGAGGGGTCGCAGGTAAAGGATTCTTCGTGAAGCATCTGCATGCCGCGGGCGCGATTGACCCGTATCAGGGTATGTTCGTACTGCGGCATACCGGCGATCAGCAGGGGCATCAGTTGGTCAATGACGCCCTGGCCTTTTTTCGGGCCTTCGAAGATCGTCAGTGGCGGCAGGTCGCGCAACAGCCAGAACAAATGCTCCTTGGGTTGCGCCAGGGCCGGGGATATCAGGCCCGACAACAGCCCGAGCGCCGCCAGCAGGCGCCCGATGCCGGCGTAATCGAGGACAGATGAAAGCAGGCGATTCAGCTTAGATGGCCCCGTCTTCACGCAGTCGTGCGATCTGTGCCGGGTCGTAGCCCAGATCGTGGAGGACTTGCGCATTGTGTTCACCCAACTGCGGCCCGACCCATTCCGAGGTGCCGGGTGTCTCGGAAAGCTTCGGTACGATGCCGGGCATCTTGAAGTCCTTGCCGTCGGGCAGCTTGGCTTGCAGGAACATTTCCCGGGCCAGGTATTGCGGATCGCTGAACATGTCTTCGGCGCTGAAGATCCGGCTGGCGGGAACGTCGGCCTGGTTCAATTGCTCGATCACCGCGTCCAGCGGCAGTGAGTTGACCCAGCGATCGATCACCCCGTAAATCTCGTCGCGACGGCTGTCACGCCCGTCGTTGCTGGCCAGCACTGGGTCGTTGGCCAGATCCTCGCGGCCGATGATCAGCATGAATCGCTTGAAGATCGCATCGCCGTTGGCGCCGATCTGCACGTGTTTGCCATCGGCGCTGGTGTGGATGGAGGAGGGTGTGATGCCCGGCATGATGTTGCCGGTGCGTTCGCGGATGAAGCCGAACACATCGAACTCCGGGACCATGCTTTCCATCATGGCGAAGATCGCTTCATACAGCGCCACGTCAACCACTTGCCCCAAACCGCCGTTGACCTCGCGATGACGCAAGGCCATCAGTGCGCCGATCACGCCCCAGAGCGCGGCAATCGAGTCGCCGATGGAAATCCCGGTGCGCACTGGCGGCCGGTCCTCGAACCCGGTGATGTAGCGCAGGCCGCCCATGGACTCACCGACCGCACCGAAGCCCGGCTGATCTTTCATGGGGCCGGTCTGGCCAAAGCCCGAGAGCCGCACCATCACCAGTTTCGGGTTCAGTGCGTGCAAGACTTCCCAGCCCAGGCCGAGCTTTTCCAGCACGCCGGGGCGAAAATTCTCGATCAGGATGTCCGCTTCACTGAGCAGCTGTTTCAGGATCGCCAGGCCATCGGGGTGTTTCAGGTTCAGGGTCAGGGATTTCTTGTTGCGCGCCTGAACGAACCACCACAGCGAGGTGCCTTCATACAACTTGCGCCATTTGCGCAACGGATCACCGCCGTCCGGTGACTCGATCTTGATCACTTCGGCGCCGAATTCGCCGCAAATACGCGAGGCAAACGGCCCGGCAATCAACGTACCCAATTCGATGACTTTCAGACCCGAGAGCGGTTTATTGGAGAACGGCATGCGAAATCCTGTAGGACAAAGGCTGAGCGAATACAGCGTTTTATCATAGGCCGACATCCATCGCCCAAAGTTGATTCGCCTTCAATTCGTTGATTGCCCTCTTGCATCGGTTAGACTTGCCGCCTTTCCCCGTATCAAGAAGCCCGTTCATGGCCCAGCCGTCCACGACCTACAAGTTTGAACTGAACCTCACCGACCTCGACCGCAGCGTCTACGAGAACGTGAAGCAGACCATCGCCCGTCACCCTTCGGAAACCGAAGAGCGCATGACCGTGCGGCTGCTGGCCTACGCCTTCTGGTACAACGAGCAGCTGTCCTTTGGCCGTGGTCTGTCAGACGTGGATGAACCGGCGCTGTGGGAAAAGAGCCTGGACGACCGTGTCCTGCACTGGATCGAAGTCGGCCAGCCAGACGCCGACCGCCTGACCTGGTGCTCGCGCCGCACCGAACGCACCAGCCTGCTGGCTTACGGCAGCCTGCGTGTCTGGGAAGGCAAAGTGATCCCGGCGATCAAGACCCTGAAAAACGTCAACATCGCCGCCGTGCCCCAGGAAGTGCTGGAAACCCTGGCCAAGGACATGCCGCGCGTTATCAAGTGGGACGTGATGATCAGCGAAGGAACGATTTTCGTCACCGACGACCGTGGTCAGCACGAAGTCCAGTTGCAATGGCTGGCCGGCGAACGCGGCTGATTATTCGCCGCTTGGCCGCGTCCCCCCGGTTTTATCCTACGTATTCAAGAGAAGCACCTGTCACCCCATGCGCATCGAACCTCGCCTGTTGCCCGACACCCTGCCATTCCTCGGTGATATTCCACCGCTGCTGACCCGCCTTTATGCGGCTCGGGGCGTGCAGTCCGAGGCTGAACTGGACAAGAGCCTGGCGCGGCTGATTCCGTTCCAGCAGCTCAAGGGCATCGAGGCGGCGGTGGATTTGCTGGTAACGGCGCTGGAGCAGCGTCAGCGGATTCTGATCGTTGGCGACTTCGATGCCGATGGCGCGACGGCCAGTACCGTGGGCATGTTGGGGTTACGTCTGTTGGGCGCGGCGCATGTCGACTATCTGGTGCCAAACCGCTTCGAGTACGGCTACGGCCTGACCCCGGAAATCGTCGAAGTGGCGCTGACCCGCGAGCCGCAGTTGCTGATCACCGTGGACAATGGCATTTCCAGCGTCGAAGGCGTGGCAGCGGCGAAAAAGGCCGGGCTCAAGGTGCTGGTCACCGATCACCACTTGCCCGGCGACGAGCTGCCGTTGGCCGATGCCATCGTCAATCCGAACCAGCCGGGTTGCGAATTCCCGAGCAAAGCCCTGGCCGGTGTCGGAGTGATTTTCTATGTACTGATGGCCCTGCGTGCGCGTTTGCGCAGCCTGGGCTGGTACGAGAGCAAGCCGCAGCCGAACATTGGCGAATTGCTCGACCTGGTGGCGCTGGGCAGCGTCGCCGACGTGGTGCCGCTGGATGCCAACAACCGGATTCTGGTGCATCAGGGCCTGGAGCGAATTCGCGCCGGGCGCGCACGGCCGGGGATCAAGGCGATCCTTGAAGTGGCCAAGCGTGATCATTCGCGCATCACCTCCACTGACCTGGGCTTTATCCTCGGTCCGCGTCTGAACGCGGCAGGGCGGCTGGATGACATGAGCCTGGGCATCGAGTGCCTGCTCACCGAAGACGCTGGCGCCGCCCGTGAAATGGCGGCTCAGCTGGATGGCATGAACCAGGACCGTAAATCCATCGAGCAGGGCATGCAGCGCGAGGCGCTGGCCCAACTCAAGGATCTGCCGGTGGAATCGATGCCGTTCGGCCTGTGCCTGTTCGATCCCGAGTGGCACCAGGGCGTCATCGGTATCCTCGCGTCGCGTATGAAAGAGCGCTATTTCCGTCCGACCATTGCCTTTGCCGATGCTGGCGAAGGCCTGCTCAAAGGCTCGGGGCGTTCGGTTCAGGGCTTTCACATTCGTGATGCCTTGAGCGTGGTCGCGGCGCAGCATCCAAACCTGATCAGCAAATACGGTGGCCATGCCATGGCGGCCGGCCTGACCTTACCGGAAGCGAATTTTCCGTTGTTCGCCGAAGCCTTCGATGCCGAAGTGCGCAGGCAAATGCGCGAAGAAGACCTGACCGGGCGACTGCTGTCGGACGGCACCCTGGCGGTCGAGGAGTTTCACCTGGAACTGGCCCGCGCCCTGCGCCACGCCGGGCCTTGGGGGCAACACTTTCCGGAGCCGTTGTTTCACGGGGTGTTCCAGTTGGTCGAGCAACGAGTGGTTGGCGAGCGGCACCTCAAAGTGGTGCTGAAAAGTGAATGCGGCTCGGTGAAGCTGGATGGCATCGCCTTCGGGATCGACCGGGACATCTGGCCGAATCCGACCATCAAGTGGGTCGAATTGGCCTACAAGCTCGACCTCAACGAGTTTCGCGGAAACGAGACTGTACAGTTGATGATTGCCCACATCGAACCGCGATAATGTCTAACTGCTGTTGTGGTTTTGGTTTGACCTCAAATTGGCGGTGTTTCATTTCTTGAACCCTCCCTGATCCCGCGATGTCGACTAGGCTCTAAGCACTGCTTGATTATCCTTGTGACGTCTTGTCGAATTTTTTGCCCGCGGGGGCGGGTGCTGCACCTTTTTCCTGTCACTCGTCGACTATTCAAACAGAACCCTGGAGCCTGCCCACTGATTTGAGAGGTGCCCCATGAGTCTGCTGCTTGAACCCTATACCCTTCGTCAATTGACCCTGCTTAACCGCATCGCGGTGTCACCGATGTGCCAGTACTCCAGCGTCGATGGGCTGGCTAATGACTGGCATCTGGTCCATCTCGGCAGCCGCGCGATCGGCGGCGCAGGTCTGGTATTCACCGAAGCCACGGCGGTCACCGCCGATGGGCGTATCACCGCCCAGGACCTAGGTCTCTGGAATGATCAACAGATCGAACCCTTGCAACGTATTACGCGTTTCATTGCCGCTCAGGGCGCCGTTGCCGGCATCCAGCTGGCCCATGCCGGGCGCAAGGCCAGCACGCATCGGCCGTGGCTGGGCAAGCATGGCAGCGTCAAACCGGAAGATGGCGGCTGGATTCCGGTCGGCCCTTCGCCGATCGCTTTCGACCCCCAGCACACACCACCCAAGCAGCTTAATGAAAGTGAGATCGCCGAGGTCGTCCAGGCTTTCGTCGATTCGGCCAAACGGGCGTTGATCGCCGGTTTCAAAGTGGTCGAAGTGCACGCCGCCCATGGGTATCTGCTACATCAATTTCTTTCGCCCTTGAGCAATCAACGGCGCGATCAGTACGGTGGCTCATTCGAGAATCGTATTCGGCTGGTGCTGCAAGTCACCGAAGCGGTGCGGGCCGTGTGGCCTGAAGAGTTACCGGTGTTTGTGCGGGTTTCGGCCACCGACTGGGTGGAGGATGGCTGGAACCCTGACGAAACCGTGGAGCTGGCGCGACGCCTGAAAGACCTGGGTGTGGATCTGATTGATGTTTCGTCAGGTGGTACGGCGGTGAACGCCGAGATTCCTACAGGGCCCGGTTATCAGACCCGATTTGCTGAGCGGGTACGTAAAGAGTCGGGCATTGCCACCGGCACGGTAGGCATGATCACCGAGCCAGCCCAGGCCGAGCATATTCTGCGTACCTGTCAGGCCGACATCATCTTCCTCGCCCGGGAGTTGTTGCGTGATCCGTATTGGCCGCTGCATGCCGATGACGATCTGGGTGGGCACAAGGCGATCTGGCCGGCGCAATACCAACGGGCCACTCATCGTGACCAGCCGATTCATGAATCGGATTTGCGTGACTGAAGGCCGCTGTAAAAACGAAAAACCCCGGTCGGGTTGACCGGGGCTTTTTAACGCCAAAAGATCGCAGCCTATATCAGGTGTACTTGCGCTTATCCGGCGCCGGCGGGAAATACTGGTACAACCAGGTTTCACTCAACGTGCGGTCATTGGTGCGAATGAACAACCGCAGCTCCACCGGCGCCACGCTGTCATTGGTCGGGTACCAGTCAAAGGTGATTCGGTAGCCCTTTATGTCATCGAGCACCAGCACGTTGAAATCCTTCACCTGACCGTTCGAGCAGGTCACCACCGGTTCGATCCCCGCGCCTTCGGGCAAGCGGTCCAACCCGCCGCCGGTGAAGTCCACGGCAAAGCGGCGTGCCCAGACTTCAGGATAATGCTCACCCGGTGCCCAGCCTTCGACGAAGCCGCCCATGCCCGAACGGGTCGCGTTGACCCGCGCCAGCGGCGTACCCGTCGGTGGCAGGGCGCTCCAATAGAGCTTGTAGCCGTAGTTCAGGGAGTCACCGGCGGCGACCGGTTTCTTCGGCGTCCAGAACGCGACGATGTTGTCCAGGGTTTCGCCGGTCGTAGGAATTTCCAGCAAATCGATAGAGCCTTCGCCCCACGCGGTTGTAGGTTCTACCCACAGGCTCGGGCGCTTGCTGTACCAGTCGACGGTGTCCTGATAACTGTCGAATTCATGGTCGGTCTGCACCAGGCCAAAGCCTTTCGGGTCGGTGTCGGCGAAGGCGTTGAATTGCAGGGTGGCCGGGTTGTTCAGCGGACGGCAGATCCACTCGCCGTTGCCACGCCACATGGCCAGGCGATCGGAGTCGTGGATTTGCGGGTGAATGGTGTCGCACATACGGCGTTCGTGGGTGCCGCAGCTGAACATGCTGGTCATCGGTGCGATGCCCAGTTGCTCGATGGCGGTGCGGGCATTGACGTGGGCGTCGACTTCCATCACCACGCGCTCGGCCTGGCAATCGATGTCAAAACGGTAGGCCCCGGTGGCGCTTGGCGAATCGAGCAGGGCGTACACCACGAATC
The DNA here is from genome assembly GCF_056400265.1 of Pseudomonas sp. 01L34. Classification (NCBI taxonomy): domain Bacteria; kingdom Pseudomonadati; phylum Pseudomonadota; class Gammaproteobacteria; order Pseudomonadales; family Pseudomonadaceae; genus Pseudomonas; species Pseudomonas sp. 01L34. The sequence goes on along the minus strand of NZ_JBFTSX010000007.1, from coordinate 399,526 downwards.
GGGTGCTGTCCTTGTCCGGTGTCTCGAACCAGAACTTGGTGAAGTCCGGGAATTCTTCACGCTTCTTGGCGTAGGTGTCGATTGCCAGGCCGCGGGCCGACAAACCGTACTGGCCGGTGGCGTCTACCGCACGGAAATAGCTGGCGCCGAGGAACGACAAGACGTCGTGCTGATCCAGCTCCGGGGCCTTGAACAGCTTGAACCCGGAAAATCCCAGGTCGCCCTTGAGCTGCTGGGTATCGACGGTGGTTTTTTCATAATTGAACAGCGACGGGCGGAAATGCACCTCGCGCGCCAGTCGAGTCTTGGGATCGACGCTGTACATGCGCACCGGCTGCTTGAAACCCATGCCGACGTGGAAGAACTGCACGTCCAGCTGACCTTTCAGATCCTTCCACAGCGAGTGATTGCCGTCGTAGCGGATCGCGTTGAAGTTCTGCGGCGTCATGGTTGCCAGCGTCGGCGGCAGCACCTGTTTGGTGTCCTGATACGGCTTGCCGGCGAGCTGTTTGGCCTGGCTCTTCAGCGCTTCGAAGTCGAACGCCTGGGCGTCGCCATCGGCAGTGCCACTGCCGGCCCAGGCGTTTGCGGCCAGCAGGCCGGTGGCCGAGAGACCGGTGTAAGCCGCGATGGCCATGGACGCTTTGAGCAAATTCCTGCGATGCATAAGTACAACCTGTCGTGAACAATCCCGCGCCGTTCCTGGCACGTGCTGGATCAGAAATAGCGGTTCGGACATGCCTTGGCCAAACACAACGGACTGTAAAGAGATGCCAAATAGCTTAAACCGTTCGATTACAGAGCAAAAATGATTGATAGCACCGCGACAGCGCGGCAATGAAACAAGACATGTCAGGTAACGTTTCTCACAGCGTTTTCTGATTTATAGGGCATATCTGCTTTTTTCGACTAATTACTCTAAAAACCGCTTTTCAGCGCCGATTTAATTTCTATTCTATGGGCATGACCGGTTTCGGCCCTTCAGGCCGGTGGGTTCAGTGCACACAAGACGGCCGCTGAAAGTGATAGGGCGATGCGGTTTTGCAGTTTTCTTTGACGTATAGAAGGACATCGTCCATGTCGAAAGTACAAGGCATCACTGAAATGTTAGGACTCTTTCCCTGCCTGGCCACCGGGCGGCGAAGGCGTCGTCTCAGTTCGGAGGAGTTGAAGTTGGTGGAGCGCTATCGCGAGCTGTCGGAGAGTGACCGGATTGCGATGCGCTATCTGGTGGATGCGATGAGGAGTGTTTCGCGGTTTTGAGGTGCAAAGGCTTTGTCCGTTGAGCAAAAGATCGCGGCCTGCGGCAGCGCTTACAGGAGAACTGCCGCAGGCCGCGATCTTTTCGCTTTTAATGCTTGAACATCACATGCCTTACAACGGTGTAGTCCTCCAGCCCATACATCGACATGTCCTTGCCATAACCGGACAGTTTCTGACCACCGTGCGGCATTTCGCTGACCAGCATGAAGTGGGTGTTCACCCAGGTGCAGCCATACTGCAGGCGCGCAGACAGGCGATGGGCGCGGCCGACGTCCGAGGTCCAGACTGACGATGCCAGGCCGTACTCCGAGTCGTTGGCCCAGGCCAGCGCCTGCGCTTCATCGGTGAATCGGGTCACCGATACCACCGGCCCGAACACTTCGCGGCGCACGATCTCGTCGTCCTGTTGTGCGTCGGCCAGCACCGTCGGTTCAAAGAAGAAGCCATTGCCTTCCACTGGCTTGCCGCCGGTGATCAAACGAATGTGCGGTTGCGCCATGGCCCGCTCGACAAACCCGGTTACGCGGTCACGATGTTGGGCGCTGATCAATGGGCCCAGCTCCGTCGACGGATCATCCTGCAAGCCGTACTTGAGGCTGCTGACCGCGGCGCCGAGCTTCTCGACGAAGGTGTCATAGATGCCTGCCTGAGCGTAGATGCGGCAAGCGGCAGTACAGTCCTGCCCGGCGTTGTAGAAACCGAAGGTGCGAATGCCTTCCACGGCGGCGTCGATGTCGGCATCGTCGAAGATGATCACCGGCGCCTTGCCGCCCAGTTCCATGTGCATGCGTTTGACGCTGCCGGCGGTGCTGGAAATGATGTTCGAGCCGGTAGCGATGGAGCCGGTCAGCGACACCATGCGCACTTTCGGGTGGGTGACCAGTGGGGTGCCAACGGAAGGACCACGACCGAACACCAGGTTAAGCACACCCGCCGGGAAAATCTCCGACGCCAGTTCTGCCAGGCGCAGGGCGGTCAGCGGGGTTTGTTCCGACGGCTTGAGCACCACGGTATTACCGGCGGCCAGGGCTGGGGCGACTTTCCAGGCGAGCATCATCAGCGGGTAGTTCCATGGCGCGATGGAGGCAATCACGCCGACCGGGTCGCGGCGGATCATCGAGGTGTGGCCGTGCAAGTATTCACCTCCCAGCGCACCGCTCATGCAACGGCTGGCCCCGGCGAAGAATCGGAACACGTCGGCAATCGCCGGGATCTCGTCGTTCAGCGCGGCGCTGTAGGGTTTGCCGCAGTTGTCCGACTCCAGTTTGGCCAGCTCTTCGCCATGGGCTTCGATGATGTCGGCGAGTTTGAGCAGCAACAGCGAGCGTTCTTTCGGCGTGGTTTGCGACCAGCCTTCGAAGGCGCTATCGGCGGCGCGCACGGCGGCGTCGACCTGGGCTTCGCTGGCTTCGTTGATTTCCACCAGTACGCGACCGAGGGCCGGGTTGAACACGGCTTGGGCGGGGCCGTCGCCGGCGACCAGTTGGCCATTGATCAAGAGTTTGGTTTGCATGGCTTTGTCCTCCGAAGCTGTTGTTTTCCCTCTGTGGGAACCGAATCTCTGTAGGAGCGAGGCTTGCCCGCGAAGCTTTTGACGTCCTTGAGGACGCCTTCGGGCAAGCCTCGCTCCTACAGAATCCGCTTCCCACATTGGGAAATGAGTTGTCAGTTATTTTCCGCCACTACCCGCAACACTCTCCCCACCACGGGTCAGGTAATACGCGCCGAGAATCGGCAACATGGTCACCATCATGACCAGCATCGCCACGACGTTGGTCACCGGCACGTCCCGAGGGCGGCTGAGCTGGTTGAGCAGCCACAACGGCAAGGTGCGTTCGTGGCCGGCGGTGAAGGTGGTGACGATGATTTCGTCGAACGACAGGGCAAACGCCAGCATGCCGCCAGCCAGCAACGCCGAGCCGAGGTTCGGCAGGACGATGTAGCGGAAGGTCTGCCAGCCGTCGGCGCCGAGGTCCATCGACGCTTCGATCAAACTGTAGGACGTGCGGCGCAATCGGGCGATGACGTTGTTGTAGACGATCACCACGCAAAAGGTCGCATGACCGATCACGATGGTGAACACCCCCGGCTCGATCCCCAGGGTCTTGAAAGTCGCCAGCAGCGCGATCCCGGTGATGATCCCCGGCAGGGCAATCGGCAGGATCAGCATCAGCGAAATACCTTGCTTGCCGAAGAAGTCCCGCCGGTACAACGCCGCCGAGGCGAGGGTGCCGAGGATCAGCGCAATCAGCGTGGCGATGGCGGCGATCTGCAGCGACAGCTTGATCGCTTCCAGCACGTCGGGCCGCGAGAACGCCACGGCGATCCACTTCAGGGTGAAGCCCTTGGGCGGAAAGCTGAACGCCGCGTCTTCGGTGTTGAAGGCATAGAGGAAGATGATCAGGATCGGGAAGTGCAAGAACAGCAACCCGCCCCAGGCGGCGATGCGCAGGCCCAGGGATGCCCGGTCTTGAGAGGAAGCGTCAGAGCGCATCGAAGGCCCCCAGGCGTTTGACGATGGACAGGTAAATGGCGATCAGCACGATCGGCACCAGCGTGAAGGCCGCCGCCATCGGCATGTTGCCGATCGCCCCTTGCTGGGCGTAGACCATGCTGCCGACGAAGTAGCCCGGTGGGCCCACCAGTTGCGGCACGATGAAGTCGCCCAGTGTCAGTGAAAACGTGAAAATCGAACCGGCCGCGATCCCCGGAATCGACAGCGGCAGAATCACTTGCATGAAGGTCTGACGCGGCTTGGCGCCCAGATCCGCCGAAGCTTGCAGCAAGGACGGCGGCAGGCGTTCCAGTGACGCCTGGATCGGCAGGATCATGAACGGCAGCCAAATATAGACAAACACCATGAACCGCCCCAGGTGCGAGGTCGACAGGGTGCTGCCACCCACTCCCGGCATCCCGAGTACGAACTGCAACACCGGCTCCAGGTTCAGGTACTGAACGAACCACTGGGCCACGCCGCCCTTGGCCAGCAGCAAGGTCCAGGCATAGGCCTTGACGATGTAACTGGCCCACATCGGCATCATCACCGCGATGTAGAAAAACGCCTTGGTGTTGCCGCTGGTGTAGCGCGCCATGTAGTAGGCGATCGGGAACGCCACGATTGCACTGGCGATCGACACGACGATGGCCATGCTCAGGGTGCGCAGGATGATGTCGAAGTTCGATGGCTGGAACAGCGCTGCGAAGTTCGCCAGGGTCAGGTCGGGGGTGACCGTCATGGTGAAGTCATCGAAGGTGTAGAAGCCTTGCCACAGCAGAGTCAGCAGCGAGCCGAGGTAGATGGCGCCAAACCACAGCAACGGCGGCACCAGCAGCAGCGACAGATACAGGTTCGGCCGCCGGTACAGCAAGTTGGAAAACCGGCGTAGCGGCGAGCCGTTGGCCGGGGTTCGAGAGATCACACTGTCCATCTCATACCCCGCCTACAACATTGTCGTGCAGCGGGATCATCGCCTCGCGCGCCCAGCGAGCGCTGATGCGTTGCCCGGGCTGATGTTGCGCACTGACGTCCAGCCACTGGACGTTGGCCTGGCTGATGTTCAGGGTCTGGCCGTTTTCCAGTTTCAGTTCATAGCGGGTGGCGCTGCCCTGATACTGGATGTCATGAAGCACGCCGCTGACTTCTATTTCATGGCTGGCCAGCGGCCCTTCGGCGAAACGCACGTGTTCCGGGCGGATCGAAAACGGCTGAGGATTGCCGCTCAACTGCCGGGCCAGATCACCGCGTATCACATTGGACGTGCCGACGAATTCGGCGACGAAGGTGGTTGTCGGTTTCATATAGAGGTGGCGCGGCGTGTCGACCTGTTCGATACGCCCCTTGTTGAACACCGCCACGCGGTCGGACATCGACAACGCTTCGGTCTGGTCGTGGGTGACGAAGATAAAGGTGATGCCGAGCTGACGTTGCAGCTTCTTCAGTTCGCCTTGCATTTGCTCGCGCAGCTTCAGGTCGAGGGCGCCCAAGGGTTCGTCGAGCAACAACACGCGAGGGCGATTGACCAGCGCGCGAGCCAGGGCCACACGCTGGCGTTGGCCGCCCGACAGCTGCACCGGTTTGCGCTCGCCGTAGCCGTTGAGGGCGACCATGTCGAGGGCTTCTTCGGCGCGTTTGTGGCGTTCGGTCTTGCCGACGCCTTTGACTTTCAAACCGTAGGCGACGTTGTCGAGTACGTTCATGTGCGGGAACAGCGCGTAATCCTGGAACACGGTGTTCACGTCGCGCTGATACGGCGGCAGCCCGGCGGCCTCCAAGCCATGGATGCGGATGGAGCCGGTGCTCGGCTGTTCGAAACCGGCGATCAGGCGCAGGCAGGTGGTTTTACCCGAACCAGAAGGGCCCAGCAGGGAAAAGAACTCGCCGTCCTGGATGTCGATGGAAACCCGGTCAACGGCCTTCACCTCACCGAACTGACGGGAAACGTTGGTGAACTGGACTGCAAGCGTCATGGATACGGTGCTCCCAAAAAGCGGGGGCCCATCACAGCGGCCCCTGCCTGGACTTCTGAAAAAGCTGAATCGGTGTGCTTTTTTAGCTGGAATGCTCACTGTGGCGAGGGGGCTTGTCGGACCGCCGCACCGCCCCATTGGGCTGCGTAGCAGCCCTGAAAAGGAGAGCGCGGTTTATCTGTTAGACCGCGGTGACTGGTTCCAGGGCGGCTTCGCCACCCAACGGGGGCAAGCCCCCTCGCCATAAAGCACCCTCGCCACAAGGGGGTGTATTACCTGCCTCCCATAATCGCGATGTAGTCCTGGGTCCAACGGCTATAAGGCACGTACTTGCCACCCTCAGCCTGCGGGGTTTTCCAGAAGGCGATCTTGTCGAACTGGTCGAAACCGTTGGTCTTGCACCCCTCGGCCCCCAGCAGTTCGCTTGCCTTGCACGCCGCCGGGACCGCCGGCAGCGAGCCGAACCAGGCGGACACATCACCCTGGACCTTCGGCGTCAGCGACCAGTCCATCCATTTGTAAGCACAGTTCGGGTGCTTGGCTTCGGCGTGCATCATGGTGGTGTCGGCCCACCCGGTGGCGCCTTCTTTGGGGATGGTCGAGGCGACTGGCTGTTTCTCGTTCATCAGGCCGTTGACCTGATACGGCCAGGAACTGGAAGCCACCACGCCTTCGTTCTTGAAGTCACTCATCTGCACGGTGGTGTCGTGCCAGTAGCGGTGGATCAACTTTTGCTGGGCGCGCAGCAGGTCGAGAACGGCCTTGTACTGTTTTTCGTCGAGCAGGTAAGGGTCCTTGATGCCCAGTTCCGGCTTGGCGGTTTTCAGGTACAGCGCCGCGTCCGCGATGTAGATCGGGCCGTCATACGCCTGCACGCGGCCCTTGTTGGATTTGCCGTCGGGCAGCTTCTGCTCTTCGAGTATCACGCTCCAACTGGTCGGCGGCTGTTTGAACACGTTGGTGTTGTACATGAGCACATTCGGCCCCCATTGGTACGGGGTGCCATAGGTTTGCTTGTCGACCACGTACCACGGCCCATCCTTCAGGCGCGGATCGAGATTCTTCCAGTTGGGGATCAATGCGGTGTTGATCGGCTGGACGCGCTTACCGGCGATCAAGCGCAGGGAGGCATCGCCGGACGCCGTCACCAGGTCGTAACCGCCCTTGGCCATCAGGCTGACCATCTCATCGGATGTGCCGGCCGTCTTGACGTTGACCTTGCAGCCGGTTTCCTTCTCGAAAGCGCTGACCCAGTCGTAGGCCTTGTCGCTTTCGCCCCGTTCGATATAGCCGGGCCAGGCAACGATATCCAGCTGACCTTCGCCGGCACCGACGGCTTTCAGCGGTTCGGCGGCCTGCAGGCTGGCGCTGGCCAGAAGCGCCGTGGCGATTGCACTGAGCAGTGCGGTCTTGTGTTCGAACATGGGGTTTCCCTCTTCTTTAATTAGGGTCGGGACAGCGTTGAACGGGGTAGTTCGCCACGAGTGGCTTGTTATTAGCGTAGTGCGCTTTGTGGGAGCCTGACCGAGGCCGGGCTGTGTCATGGGTTTATCCAGACTAGTGCCCGATGTCACGGTCGACAAATCCCCGGGGCTGCATTCGATGAAATAGATTGTGTGGGTGCGTTACCGACTGTTTATCGAGATATGAGCAACATCTGGAAGCACTCTCGCGAAGAGGAACCGGGCACTTTCAATCCAGGCTGGTGGCCTTAATGATCCGGTTAACCCGATTTCGTGGAGGCGGTAAAATGAATATCCGTGGATTGCTCGATCAACTGCTCAAGTCCGGTCGGGATCTGTTGCAGAACAAGGCCGGTGGCACGCAGAACAAATCATCCAGCGGTGGGTTGGGCGGTTTGCTCGGCGGCAGTTGAAGCTGGAGCCGGGGTTGAAGGCCGAGTTGGAGACGCAGGTGCGGCAGGCTTCTATGTAAACGTAAGCAGCACCTTTAACGATCCTCAAACAAAACCCGCCACCTCTTGTTGAGGTGGCGGGTTTTGTTGTTTCAGCACTTTTTTCGGATGCCGTTCCGATTTACCGTTTGTCTGGAATAGACCTTTACCTGTTATTTCTGACAGTAGCCAAATCTACGGCTCAATGGCCTGATGTCGCTTATCAGGCCGCTGTTCGCGACCAGCAGACAAGGAGCGTATGTGATGGGTGACGATCTCTCGATGACAGCTGAAAATAATGTCCTGCAAGATTATTCACCGTCTATTCCGGGGGCTACAGCGGATGTCAAAAGCGAAAACTCTGGTGCGGGGAAACCTCTGGTCGGTGTTCCCCTCAGGCTGACCGAGAGCGGGAGGCTTCGTGTTGTCGTTGATCCCCCTATCGATCAGCCAGGCAACCCTGTTACGGCAGTCATTCTTTTTCTCAATGGGGTGAAAGTTGATGTCGAGGCTGAGATTGATGAGCAACTTCGGCGCAGTTTTTGGGTGCCTAAAGCACTACTGCGTGAGGGGCTTCAGCGGTTCACTTATTCAGTAACGCGTCTGAGTGGTAATAGCAGTGAGTCAGCGGCGCTCTTTTGTGAATACAGTCAGCATCGCCCTGCCGGGAGGGACGTCGACCCTCGCGATAACTACCACGACGGCCTGGGTATCGAAGTGCCAGAAGACATTGGGCCAAATGAAGTCAAGAAGGGTGTTTGGGTCACTGTTTCTTACCTTTTCATGAAGCTCCACGATGTCATCACTCTCAAGTGCAATGGGGTTGAAGTCAGACGCGTGGTCGGTGTTTCGGACGATCCACAAGAACCGGATGTGGTCGGCAGCCCTATCAAGATTCGGGTCAGCAAGGACGTGTTCGAAGAGGCCGGGAGTCATCCGGCTTTCCTGTTTGTGTACACGGTCAGGGATCAGTTGGAAAACTACACTGAAAGATCGCTCTGGTCCAAGGGGGTTGAGCGGGACATTGACCTTATGGAGAAACAACTGGCGGGGCCGGACTTGATTGAAGACCCCAATGACGAGAGCGACGACGCTGACACCATCGACCCCGTCAAAGTGAACAGAACACAGTTTCTCCATGCACGGGTACACGCGTTCAAAGGGCTTTTTGAAGCCAAGGATGTTATCCAGGGCAATTATGTTTGCGTGCCACTTACAGGTTCGTCGGTGACAGATAATCCGCAGGTGACTGTCGGCAGAGTGCCATCGACTTATTTGTTGAAAATACCCGCGAGCAAGGTTTTCCCGGGCGGGCAGGTACAAATGACTTGCGAACTGATCAGAAACGGCATGGTGATCGCCAGCTCCTATAACACCAAAGCGCGTGTGCTCAGGGGAGGCGAGGGTGTTTTGCCTGTGCCGACGGTACAAGTGGTCGAGGGCGGTGTTCTTTCACCGGGTAAAAACCTCGAAGGCGCCAACGGGCGTGTCGAGCTGATCGGGTTTCTTCCGGGAGATCAGGCCAAACTGGTGGTCAAGGGCGCGTCGGGCGCAGGGTCACCCAAGTTTGGATTTAAGCCGTTCAATTCCAACTCACGGGCCAACTTCAAGCTCGACACAAAATTCATCAGTGCCAATATCGGGCGCCAAGTCGAATTCTCATGGACTCTGCTGCGCAACGGCAACGAGACCGTCTCCGAGTCATTGATTGTCACCGTAGAAAAGTACAAAGAACAGGATCCGAACTTTCCGGCGCCTGAAGTTGCAGAGGCGAATGGGCGCGATTTGGATACCCGTTCGTTCGTCGGGGATGCTCATGTTGCGGTCGTGCCCTGGTCATTTATCGATATCGGCCAACCGTATACGCTGGATGCCAGCGGAACCGACAGCAATGGCAACTCCGTCACGATCCCGATTACCAGTGGAAAAGAAACAACGGCGACGGAGGTAGAAAAGGGCTTGCAAATACCTTTGTTGCGTCAAAAACTGCTGAAACTCAGGAACGGCAGTGAGCTGACGATTCGGGCAAAAGTCGACCTGCACCCCAACGAAAACGAACAGACGATCGTGACCTTCCCGCTGCAAAGTTACGCGGTCACTACCCTGGCACTGCAGACGCCGAATATCACGTCACTGAAGGACAGCAAGGGGGAGATCAAAGAAGGGGGCTACACCACCGATATTCGCGTCACCGTGACTGTCGCGTCGAGTCCGAAACTTGAAGTGCAGATTCTGGATGGCAAAACGTCTGTCAGCAGGCAGTTTGCCAATGACCAGGGTATTTCGACCCATACCGTCACGGGGCTGGGTTTGACGAGCCATCGTCTTGTGGCCAGAACTGTTTACGGGCCTCAGCCGGAGTCTGCCCCTCGTACGTTTACAGTGCTGGCTCCGTTAAAAGCTCCAACCATCTCTTACGTTCTGTTTCAAGGAAGTTACGTTCCTTCGGGGGGTAACGCGAATAATTGGGTCACGTTCTTCGGTACTTGCGATGCTCGTCCCTATGCGCGAACAGTATTACTGACTACTGAGGCAGGTGGTGGATACCAGTTTGGCATACCGGCCAATCATACGACCTGGAATCAACTCGCCTGGCTTGGTCGCGGATATCGCTACCACCGTTTGGTCGATATCGAGTCGAATCTGTCCTCTAACGTCCATGCCGTTAACTGGCAGTGAGCGTCAGCGGCTTTAACGGGGCGCAGCTTTTCGGAAGCTCCTTCAGATCGCGTTTATCCGTTAGGAACGGGTGCACGCGATCGGCATAGGAGCTGCCGAAGGCTGCGATCTTTTTGCTTACAAACGACGCCGTCCTGGAGGCTGCGTCGGTGGCGAAGGGGGCTTGCCCCATTAGGTGGCGAAGCCGCCCCAAAATTTACAGATGCGGTTATTCAGACAAACCGCATTGGCCGGGTTTGCGACTGCTGCGCAGCCGAACGGGGGCAAGCCCCTCGCCACAAATGTTCGTCAGGAACCGCCTTATCGTTCTTCGCGAGCAAGCCCGCTCCCACAGACCCTCGGCTATACTCCCCCGCAATTTGATCCGCACCGAGGACTGACTGTGAAGAACTGGACGTTGCGCCAACGCATTTTGGCGAGCTTTGCGGTAATTATCGCAATCATGCTGCTGATGGTTGTGGTGTCTTTTTCTCGGCTGATGAAGATCGACGCCGGCGCAGAATCGGTTCGCACCGATGCGGTCCCGGGGGTGTATTACAGTTCGATGATCCGCGGTGCGTGGGTCGACAGTTTTAACCTCACCCAACAGCTTGTCGGCCTTTCCGGGCATCGCGAAATGACCGTCGCCGACCAGACCATGTACAAAAGTTTCGAAGAGCGCTTGAACGAGCAAATAGCCAACTACCGTAAAACCATTTTCACGGAGGACGATCGGGCTCTGTTCGAGGAGTTCGAAGTGCGTCATCAGCTCTACAACAAAGAGATGAACAACGTTATCGATCTCTATCAGCGCAAAGAGTACGACCAGGCGGTGCTTGCCCTGGAGCAAAAACTGACGCCGGCCTGGGTCAATGGGCGCAAGCAATTGAACAGCCTTCTTGAAAATAATCACGCCCTGGCTGAACAATCCACGCTGGCCATCAGTGACGCGGTGACGGCCGCCAAAATCAGCATGGGCGTCTCTTTGCTGGTGGCAGTCATCGTCGCCGGCCTCTGCGGCCTGCTGTTGATGCGCGCGATCATGGCGCCGATGAATCGCATTGTGGATATCCTCGAAGTCATGCGCACCGGCGATCTCAGCAGTCGCCTGAATCTGGATCGCAAGGACGAATTCGGCGCGGTGGAAACCGGCTTCAACGCCATGATGACCGAGCTCACCTCGTTGGTATCCCAGGCCCAGCGCTCCTCGGTGCAGGTCACCACGTCGGTCACCGAAATCGCCGCGACCTCCAAGCAGCAACAGGCCACCGCCACCGAAACCGCGGCCACCACCACCGAAATCGGTGCGACATCCCGTGAAATTGCCGCCACCTCGCGCGACCTGGTGCGCACCATGACCGAAGTCTCCACCGCCGCCGACCAGGCTTCGGTGCTGGCCGGTTCTGGTCAGCAAGGCCTGGCGCGCATGGAAGACACCATGCACTCGGTGATGGGCGCGGCAGATCTGGTGAACGCCAAGCTGGCGATCCTCAACGAGAAGGCCGGCAACATCAACCAGGTGGTGGTGACCATCGTGAAGGTCGCTGACCAGACCAACCTGTTGTCCCTGAACGCCGCGATCGAAGCCGAGAAGGCCGGCGAGTATGGTCGCGGGTTTGCCGTGGTCGCCACCGAAGTGCGACGTCTGGCAGACCAGACCGCCGTGGCCACCTACGACATCGAGCAGATGGTGCGCGAGATCCAGTCGGCGGTGTCGGCCGGGGTCATGGGCATGGACAAGTTCTCTGAGGAAGTGCGCCGCGGCATGTCCGAGGTGCAGCAGGTGGGCGAGCAGCTGTCGCAGATCATTCATCAGGTCCAGGCGCTGGCGCCACGGGTGTTGATGGTCAACGAAGGCATGCAGGCCCAGGCCACCGGCGCCGAGCAGATCAACCACGCGCTGGTGCAATTGGGCGATGCCAGCAGCCAGACGGTTGAGTCCCTGCGCCAGGCCAGTTTCGCCATCGACGAACTGAGCCAGGTGGCCGTGGGGCTGCGTGGCGGTGTCTCGCGATTCAAAGTCTGATGAGCGAACTTACGGCCAGGCGCGGCGTGGCGATGCCGGCGAAGCAGTCGTTGTTTCTGGTGTTCCGCATCGGCAGCGAGCGCTACGCCTTGCAGGCCATCGAGGTGGCCGAAGTGCTGCCGCAACTGCCGTTGAAACCCATTCCCCGGGCGCCAGACTGGGTGGCGGGGGTGTTCGCCTGGCGCGGCGCGGTGGTGCCGGTGATCGACCTCAGCGCGCTGACGTTTGGCCAACCGGCCCAGGCCCGCACCAGCACGCGGCTGGTGTTGGTGCACTATCGGCCGGATGAGGCAACGCCTGCGCAATTGCTCGGGCTGATTCTGGAGCAGGTCACCGACACGTTGCGCTGCAACCCGGCGGACTTTCAGCCTTATGGCCTGGACAATCGCCAGGCGCCGTATCTCGGCCCGGTGCGCGAAGATGCCCAGGGGCTGCTGCAATGGGTGCGGGTTGCCGATTTACTGGATGCACAGGTTCGCGCCTTATTGTTTCCCTCGCCGCCGCTGGACCTGGCGCAGTTTGAGGAGCAGGGATGAGCAGCGATCAACGGTTTTTCGATTTTCTCAAGGAGCGTATCGGCCTGGATGTCGGCTCGGTCGGCCCGGCGATCATTGAGCGCGCGGTGCGCCAGCGCATTACGGCGGTTCGGGCGCGGACGGCCGATGAGTACTGGCACACTTTGCTGGGCTCGCGCGACGAACAGCAGGCGCTGATCGAAGCGGTGATCGTCCCCGAAACCTGGTTTTTCCGTTACCCGGAATCCTTCGCCACGCTGGCGAAGCTGGCGGCCAAGCGGCTGGCGGCGATCAACAACATGCGCGCCCTGCGGATTCTCAGCTTGCCGTGTTCTACCGGTGAAGAACCGTACTCGATCGCCATGGCATTGCTTGATGCGGGGCTGGCGCCGCACCAGTTCAAGGTCGACGGCATGGACGTCAGCCCGCTGTCGGTGGAAAAGGCCAGGCTCGCGCTGTACGGCAAGAATTCGTTTCGAGGCCAGGACCTCGAGTTTCGCGAGCGCCACTTCACCGCTGAACACGATAGCTATCGCCTCAGCGGGCGCGTGCTCGAACAGGTGCGTCTACAGGTCGGTAACCTGCTGGATCCGACCTTGCTGGTCAACGAGCCGCCCTATGACTTCGTGTTCTGTCGCAACCTGCTGATTTATTTCGACCAGCCGACCCAGCAGCAAGTGTTCGAAGTGCTCAAGCGCCTGACTCACGTCGATGGCGTGCTATTTATCGGCCCGGCCGAGGGCAGTCTGCTCGGCCGTTTCGGCATGCGCTCGATCGGTATCCCGCAGTCGTTTGCCTTCAGTCGCCAGAGCGCGCTCGAGCCGCCTGCGACCTTCGCGCCGATGTCGCTGCCAGTGCAGCAACCATTGCGCAGCGTGACTCCGCCGCCTGTGCGCAGTCGGCCTTTTGCGACGGTCGTGCCGATGCCTCAGGCTGTCGCCATCCCTTCGGCCACTTCTTCGGACGCCGCCACGCTGTTGGCGAATATCGCCGCGCTGGCCAATGAAGGCAAAAGTGCCGAGGCCCGCTCCGCATGCGAAAGTTATTTGCGCAGTCACGAACCGGTGGCCCAAGTGTTCTATTGGCTGGGGCTGCTCAGCGATGTCGCCGGCAGTGCCCTGGAGGCCCAGGGTTTTTATCGCAAGGCGTTGTACCTCGAACCGCAACACCCCGACGCGTTGATGCACCTGGCTGCCTTGTTGCAATCCCAGGGCGACACGGCGGGTGCCAGACGATTGCAGGCCCGCGCCGCCCGCAGCGAGCGCGCCGCTGACAGTGAGCGTAAACGATGAACGCCTCCGACACCTTGAGCGTCACCCATGAAGATGCCCAGGCCATCGACGACTGCTGGAACCGCATCGGTATCCACGGCGATCAGTCCTGCCCGCTGCTGAGCGAGCACATTCATTGCCGCAATTGCGCGGTGTATTCGGCTGCCGCCACGCGCTTGCTCGACCGTTACGCCTTGTCGCAGGGCGACCGTGGGCAAATCTCCACGGTAGCCGAGAGCGAGGTGAAAACCCGTTCGCTGCTGATGTTTCGCCTCGGCGAAGAGTGGCTGGGCCTGGCCACTCGCAGCCTGGTCGAAGTGGCGCCGCTGCAAGCGATCCATTCCTTGCCGCACCAGCGTTCCCGGGCATTGCTCGGCGTGGCGAATGTGCGCGGTGCCTTGGTGGCGTGCCTGTCTTTGGTGGAGCTGTTGGGGCTCGACGACACCAGTAGCGTGGCGCCCGGCGCGCGGGTAACGCCGCGGATGCTGATCATCGCCGCCCACGGCGGGCCGGTGGTGGTGCCGGTGGACGAAGTGGACGGGATTCACGCCATCGACGAGCGCATTCTCGATGCCGCGTCCCAGTCCGGCACCCAGGCCAGCGCCAAATACACCCGCGGCGTCTTGCCATTCAAAGGTCGCAGCCTGCGTTGGCTGGATGAAGAGCAGCTGCTGTCTGCCGTGACCCGGAGCCTCACATGACCCCCGACCAAATGCGTGACGCCTCCTTGCTGGAGCTGTTCAGCCTGGAAGCCGAGGCCCAGACCCTGGTGCTGAGCGCCGGTCTGCTGGCGCTGGAGCGCGATCCGACCCAGGCCGATTACCTCGAGTCGTGCATGCGCGCGGCCCATTCGCTCAAGGGCGCGGCGCGGATTGTAGGCGTCGATGCCGGGGTCAGCGTCGCCCACGTGATGGAGGATTACCTGGTCAGCGCCCAGGAAGGGCGCCTGTACCTGCGACCCGAACACATTGATGCGCTGTTGCAGGGCACCGATCTGCTGATGCGGATTGCGACGCCGAACAATGCTCCGGCGCCTGCGGATATCGACGCTTACGTTGTTTTGATGGGACGGCTGCTTGAGCACATGGCGACTGTTCCCATCGCGCTGCCGATGGCAGAACCTCAGCTCGAACCGTCGACACCCAGGGTCGAGCCGCCCGTTCGTGCCGCCGAAACACCCGTCGAAACACTCATTGAAACACCTCAGGCAGAGCCCGCTGAGCCTGCGTCCAAGACCAGGCGCGCCACCGACACTGGCGAGCGCGTATTGCGTGTCACGGCCGAGCGCTTGAACAGCCTGCTCGACCTGTCGAGTAAATCCCTGGTGGAAACCCAGCGCCTCAAGCCGCACCTGGCCACCATGCAGCGCCTTAAACGCATGCAGAGCAATGGCCTGCGGGCGCTGGAAAGCCTCAACGTTCATCTCAAGGACTATGCCTTGAGCCTCGAAGCCCAGGAAGCCTTGGGCGATGCCCGCCGATTGCTGGCCGAGTCCCAGCAATTGCTGGTGGAAAAAAACGCCGAACTGGACGAGTTCGCCTGGCACGCCAGTCAGCGCGCACAAGTGTTGTATGACACCGCGCTGGCCTGTCGCATGCGGCCGTTCGCCGACGTGCTGAGCGGTCAAGTACGCATGGTCCGCGATCTTGGGCGCGACCTTGGCAAACAGGTGCGGCTGGAGATCGAGGGCGACAAGACCCAAGTCGACCGAGACGTACTGGAAAAGCTCGAAGCGCCGCTGACACACCTGCTGCGCAATGCGGTGGATCATGGCATCGAAACCCCGGAACAGCGACGCTTGGCGGGCAAGCCGGAGGAAGGCGTGATCCGTTTGCGAGCCTCCCATCAGGCCGGTCTGCTGGTGCTGGAGCTGAGCGATGATGGCAATGGCGTCGACCTGGAAAAGGTCCGCCGCACGATCGTCGAGCGGCAGTTATCCCCAGCCGAGACTGCCGCGCAGTTGAGCGAAGAAGAGCTGCTGACGTTCCTGTTTCTGCCGGGTTTCAGCCTGCGCGACACGGTCACCGAAGTGTCCGGGCGCGGCGTCGGGCTGGATGCGGTTCAGCACATGGTCCGGCAGTTGCGCGGCGCCGTGGTGCTGGAGCAGACGGCGGGCGCGGGCAGTCGTTTCCATCTTGAAGTGCCGCAGACGCTGTCGGTGGTGCGCAGTCTGGTGGTGGAAGTCGGTGACGAGGCGTATGCCTTCCCGCTGGCGCACATCGAGCGCATGTGCGACCTGGAGCCGGAAGACATCGTGCAGGTCGAAGGCCGGCAGCACTTTTGGTACGAAGGCCGGCATGTCGGGCTGGTCGCCGCCAGTCAGCTGTTGCATCGGCCGGCGAGCCAGAACAGCGCGCAGACCCTCAAAGTCGTGGTCATGCGCGAGCGCGAGGCGATCTACGGGGTGGCGGTCGAGCGGTTTATCGGCGAGCGGACGCTGGTGGTGCTGCCGCTGGACGAGCGTCTGGGCAAGGTACAGGACATTTCCGCCGGGGCTTTGCTCGACGACGGCTCAGTGGTGCTGATCGTCGACGTCGAAGACATGCTGCGTTCGGTGGACAAACTGCTCAATACCGGGCGTCTGGAGCGCATTGCCCGGCACGCCAATCAGGCCGTTGAGGCCGCGCGCAAACGGATTCTGGTGGTGGATGATTCGCTGACCGTTCGTGAGTTGCAGCGCAAGTTGCTGCTCAATCGCGGCTACGACGTCGCCGTGGCGGTGGACGGTATGGATGGCTGGAATGCCCTGCGTTCGGAGGATTTCGATCTGCTGATCACCGACATCGACATGCCGCGCATGGACGGCATCGAGCTGGTGTCTTTATTGCGTCGCGACAATCGCCTGCAATCGCTGCCGGTGATGGTGGTGTCCTACAAGGACCGCGAAGAAGACCGTCGTCGTGGACTGGACGCCGGCGCCGACTATTATCTAGCCAAGGCCAGTTTTCATGATGACGCCTTACTGGATGCAGTCGTTGAGCTCATTGGAGGGGCGCGAACATGAAAATCGCCATCGTCAACGACATGCCCATGGCGGTAGAGGCCTTGCGCCGCGCCCTGGCGTTCGAACCGGCACACGAGGTGGTCTGGGTTGCCAGCAACGGGGCCGAGGCGGTGCAACGTTGCACCGAATACACCCCGGATCTGATCCTGATGGACTTGATCATGCCGTTGATGGACGGCGTGGAAGCGACCCGGCGGATCATGGCCGAGACCCCGTGCGCGATCGTCATCGTCACCGTCGACCGTCAGCAGAACGTTCACCGGGTGTTCGAAGCCATGGGCTACGGCGCACTGGATGTGGTCGATACCCCGGCGCTGGGCGCTGGTAACCCTCAGGAAGCCGCTGCGCCGCTGCTGCGCAAGATCCTCAACATTGGCTGGTTGATCGGTGCCCACAGCAATCGGGAGCGATCGGCACCGAGCCCGCACCGCAACTCGGCCTCGCGCCAGCACCTGGTGGCGATCGGTTCATCCGCTGGCGGGCCGGCGGCGCTGGAAGTGCTGCTCAAGGGCCTGCCCCGGGATTTTTCGGCGGCCATCGTGCTGGTCCAGCATGTGGATCAGGTGTTCGCCGCCGGCATGGCCGAATGGCTGGCCAGCGCCAGCGGCCTGGACGTGCGCCTGGCCCAGGAAGGTGAACCGCCGCAAAGCGGCACGATCCTGCTGGCCGGTACCAATCACCATATCCGCTTGCTGAAAAACGGCACGCTGGCCTACACCGCCGAACCGGTCAACGAGATCTATCGGCCTTCGATCGATGTGTTTTTCGAGAGTGTGGCCAGTTACTGGAGCGGTGACGCCGTGGGCGTTCTGCTGACCGGTATGGGGCGTGACGGCGCCCAGGGGCTTAAACTCATGCGCCAACAGGGCTACCTGACCATCGCTCAGGACCAGAACAGCAGTGCCGTGTACGGAATGCCCAAGGCGGCCGCAGCCATCGACGCTGCCGTGGAAATCCGCCCGCTGGACAAGATAGCGCCACGTTTGCTGGAGATTTTCCAAAAATGACTATCATTAGCAGCAATCGTGGCCCAAGCAGTACTCAGGTGACCGCACATGAATGAATTACAGCTCGATGACTTCAAAACCGACGAAAACGCCGCCATGGTGTTGTTGGTGGACGATCAGGCGATGATCGGCGAGGCGGTGCGCCGTGGTCTGTCGAACGAAGAAAACATCGACTTCCACTTCTGCGCCGACCCGCACCAGGCCATCGCCCAGGCGATCCGCATCAAGCCGACGGTGATCCTTCAGGATCTGGTCATGCCCGGCCTGGACGGCCTGAGCCTGGTGCGCGAATACCGTAATCACCCGGCGACCAAGGACATTCCGATCATTGTCCTGTCGACCAAGGAAGACCCGCTGATCAAGAGCGCGGCGTTTGCCGCCGGGGCCAACGATTACCTGGTCAAGCTGCCGGACAACATCGAGCTGGTGGCGCGCATCCGCTATCACTCGCGCTCCTACATGACCCTGCTGCAGCGTGACGCGGCGTACCGTGCGTTGCGGGTCAGCCAGCAACAGTTGCTCGACACCAACCTGGTGCTGCAACGCTTGATGAACTCCGACGGCCTGACCGGGCTGTCGAACCGTCGGCACTTCGACGAATACCTGGAACTGGAGTGGCGGCGTTCGTTGCGTGACCAGACGCAATTGTCGTTGCTGATGATCGATGTCGACTATTTCAAGTCCTACAACGACAGTTTTGGCCACCTCGAAGGCGATGAAGCCTTGCGCAAAGTCGCCACGGCCATTCGCGACGCCAGCGCCAGGCCATCGGACCTGCCGGCCCGTTACGGCGGCGAAGAGTTCGTCCTGGTCTTGCCCAACACCTCGCCGGGCGGTGCGCGGCTGGTGGCGGAAAAACTGCGCCAGACCGTGGTCGGATTGAAGATCCCGCACGTTTTCCCGACCGAAGGTTCGTGCCTGACCATCAGCATCGGCCTGTCGACCGTGATCCCGCAGCCGGGCAGCGACTGCCGGCAATTGATCTTGGCGGCGGACAAGGGGCTGTACCTGGCGAAGAACAATGGGCGCAATCAGGTGGGAATTGAGTAACCCGCTGACTGTAGCGCTGTAGCAGCTGCCGAGCCCGCGAGGCTGCGTTCGAGGACGAAGTCCTCGCAAGTCCTGTGTATGCGGTTTGCCTGAATGACCGCGTTGTCTGACTTTACGACGGCTGCGCCGCCGAACGCAGCCTCGCGGGCTCGGCAGCTGCTACGGGCCCCCCGCGTTATTCCGTAAACCATTCGCCCCTAAAGCCGCCAGGCGGGCTGCCTTGACAGCGTGATTACGTTATACTCGCCGGCTTTCAAAAGTTCGCCAACGAGTGCTGCCCGCCATGGAAATCAACCCGATCCTTAACAGTATCAAGGACCTGTCCGAGCGCTCCGAAACTATTCGGGGGTATCTTTGACTACGATCAAAAGCATGAGCGTCTGACCGAAGTCAATCGCGAGCTTGAAGATCCGAGTGTCTGGAACAACCCTGAGTACGCTCAGAACCTGGGTCGCGAGCGCTCTGCGCTGGCCCAGATCGTAGAAACCCTCGATGAAATGTCCAGCGGTCTGGCCGATGCCAAGGACCTGCTGTTGATGTCTGCCGAGGAAGAAGACCAGGCCGCCGTCGACGACGTAGCCCTTGAAGTGGAGCGCTTGCGCGAAGCCCTCGAGAAGCTCGAATTCCGTCGCATGTTCAGCGGCGAGATGGACCAGAACAACGCCTACCTGGACATCCAGGCCGGCTCCGGCGGTACCGAGGCCCAGGACTGGGCCAACATCCTGCTGCGCATGTACCTGCGCTGGGCGGATAAACGCGGTTTCGACGCGACCATCATGGAATTGTCGGCCGGTGAAGTCGCCGGTATCAAAGGCGCGACCGTGCACATCAAGGGCGAATACGCCTTTGGCTGGCTGCGTACCGAAATCGGCGTGCACCGTCTGGTGCGCAAGAGCCCGTTCGACTCCGGCAACCGTCGTCACACCTCGTTCTCGGCCGTGTTCGTGTCGCCGGAAATCGATGACAACATCGAAATCGACATCAACCCGTCGGACCTGCGCATCGACACCTACCGCTCCTCCGGTGCCGGTGGTCAGCACGTAAACACCACCGACTCGGCCGTACGGATTACTCACGTACCGACCAACACCGTGGTCAGCTGCCAGAACGAACGCTCCCAGCACGCCAACAAAGACACCGCGATGAAAATGTTGCGGGCGCGCTTGTACGAGCAGGAAGTGCAGAAACGCAACGCCGCCTCCCAGGCCCTGGAAGACACCAAGTCGGACATCGGCTGGGGTCACCAGATCCGTTCGTACGTGCTCGATGCCTCGCGGATCAAGGATCTGCGCACCAACATCGAACGCAGCGACTGCGACAAGGTGCTCGACGGCGACATCGACGAATACCTGGTGGCGAGCCTGAAACAAGGGCTGTAAGGCACGCCCTACAGCGATCCCCAGCCGAAGGCTGGGGGCAACGAATCTGTGATGGAATTTTTAAAGACATGAGCGACCTACAACTCGACCCGCAAGCCCTGCAACAGGAAGAAAACTCCCTGATCGCCCTGCGCAAGGAAAAGCTTGCTGCCGAGCGCGCCAAGGGCCAGGCCTTCCCCAACGACTTCCGCCGCGACGCCTACTGCGAAGACTTGCAGAAGAAGTACGCGGACAAGACCAAGGAAGAGCTGGCAGAGGCTGCGATCCCGGTCAAGGTTGCCGGTCGTCTCATGCTCAACCGTGGCTCGTTCATGGTGATTCAGGACATGTCCGGGCGCATCCAGGTTTACGTCAACCGTAAAACCCTGTCCGAAGAGACCCTGGCCGCGGTGAAAACCTGGGACCTGGGCGACATCATTGCCGCCGAAGGCACCCTGGCCCGTTCCGGCAAGGGCGACCTGTACGTTGAAATGACCAACGTGCGCCTGCTGACCAAATCCCTGCGCCCGCTGCCAGACAAGCACCACGGCCTGTCCGACACCGAGCAGCGCTACCGCCAGCGTTACGTCGACCTGATCGTCAACGAAGACGTGCGCCAGACCTTCCGCGTGCGTTCGCAAGTGATTGCGCACATCCGCAGCTTCCTGATGAAGCGTGACTTCCTGGAAGTCGAAACGCCGATGCTGCAAACCATTCCGGGCGGTGCGGCGGCCAAGCCGTTCGAAACTCACCACAACGCGCTGGACATGCAAATGTTCTTGCGCATTGCGCCGGAGCTGTACCTCAAGCGGCTTGTTGTTGGCGGGTTTGAAAAAGTCTTCGAAATCAACCGCAACTTCCGTAACGAAGGCGTTTCGACCCGGCACAACCCCGAGTTCACCATGCTCGAGTTCTACCAGGCCCACGCTGACTACGAAGACAACATGGACCTGACCGAGGAACTGTTCCGCGAACTGGCGCAGCTGGTTCTGGGCAGCACCGACGTGCCTTACGGCGACAAGGTGTTCCACTTCGGCGAGCCGTTCGTGCGCCTGTCGGTGTTCGACTCGATCCTCAAGTACAACCCTGAACTGACCGCTGCCGACCTGAACGACATCGACAAGGCCCGCGCCATCGCCAAGAAGGCCGGCGCCAAGGTGCTCGGCTTCGAAGGCCTGGGCAAACTGCAGGTGATGATTTTCGAAGAACTGGTCGAGCACAAGCTGGAACAGCCGCACTTCATTACCCAGTACCCGTTCGAAGTGTCGCCGCTGGCCCGTCGTAACGACGAGAACCCGAACGTCACCGACCGTTTCGAACTGTTCATCGGCGGCCGTGAAATCGCCAACGCCTACTCCGAGTTGAACGACGCGGAAGACCAGGCCGAGCGCTTCATGGCACAGGTGGCCGACAAGGATGCTGGCGACGATGAAGCCATGCACTACGACGCCGACTTCGTTCGTGCGCTGGAGTACGGCATGCCGCCGACCGCCGGTGAAGGGATCGGCATCGACCGTCTGGTGATGTTGCTGACCAACTCACCGTCGATTCGCGACGTGATCCTGTTCCCGCACATGCGCCCGCAAGCGTAAATGTTTCAATTGAAAAGCCGCCTAAAACAGGCGGCTTTTTATTGCCTGTCTGGTACAAACGTATCAATTGGTTACTTTTGACGTTAGAGAGGAATACCTGTCGTGAATCGTGCAATTGCTCAAGAAGGTGCAGCGGATATCGCCACTGCGGTCGCTGAAAGTGTTCAGTACCAGGGCCGCAAGGCCAGCCGACAGGGCAGCGAACAGCGTCGACAGGACATTCTCGACGCGGCGATGCGCATTGTCGTGCGCGATGGCGTGCGGGCCGTGCGGCACCGTGCGGTGGCAGCCGAGGCCTGTGTGCCGCTGTCGGCCACCACTTACTATTTCAAGGACATCGATGACCTGCTCACCGATACCTTCGCCCAATACGTGGAGCGCAGCGCGGCATACATGGCCCGGTTGTGGGCCAGCAACGAAGGCCTGTTGCGCGAGATGGTTGTCAGCAGTGATGGCACCGCCGAGTCCCGCTCACAGCTGGCGGACGATATCGCACGGCTGATGGCTGACTATGTTCATCGGCAATTGATCAATCGCCGCGAGCACCTGATGGCCGAGCAAGCCTTCCGCCAGGAAGCGTTGCTCAACCCGCGTCTGGCGTTGTTGGTGCGTTCCCATCAACAAATTCTCTTGCAGGGCACCTGCCAGCTTTTCGAAGTATTGGGTTCCCGCGAGCCACAACAAGATGCCAAAGTGTTGACGGCGATTGTCGGACGGATGGAATATCAGGGCCTGCTCAACGATGCCGAGCCTGTTGCCGAAGAGGAAATGCTCGGCATCCTGACCCGCTACATGCACCTGGTACTGGCGTCGGTGTAACCCCTTGTGGGGACTCAACCCTGTGGGAGAGTGGCCAGTAGGGGGCATCGTGTGTCGATAGGGAGTGTTGAATGAAAGCCTGGCGTGTCGTGGTGATCGCCTTGTCGTTCCTGCTGCTCAGTGGCTGCCTGGTGACCTTCAAGGAGTCGCTGCCCGCCAGCGAGTCCGCGCCCAAAGGGTTGCTCGGCAAATGGGCCAGCACCAATGCCTGGGGCGAGCCGATGAACCTGGAACTGACACGCGTCGGCGACAATCACTACCAGGCGGTCAGCTACTTCAAGGCCAAACCCCATGAGCGCGAAGCCTATCCTTTCACGGTGTCGCGCCATGGCAATCGCTGGTACCTGTCGGCGAAGGTGCCGGCGCAGTTCGGCGGGCATTTCACCATCGCCGGTTTCGAGCTCAACGATAAGCACGAACTGGTGGTCTACAACCTCGACCTTGAGCAGATCAGACAGGCCATGGGGCAAGAAGCCCTCAGTGGCGAAGGCTTTCAGACTGAAGATGGCGATGGGGTGTTGATCAACAACAGCCTGGATCAGGTATTCGCCTACCTCGACGACCCGGCCAATTCCGATGTCTTCGTCGAAGCGGTACGCTATCAGCGCCTGGCCAAAACCAAATAAACCCAGCACGTAAGAGCTTTACTACAGGAGTCTCGGGTGGACGAATACCAGCAGACGATACGCATGTTGTCCGATCGCATAGTGCTGGCGCAGACGCCGATTCGCATTCTGGATGCGGTCAAGTGGGATGACAGTATTCGCAAGGGGTTCCTGAAGGGCAAGGGCAAGGAAATGCCGGCCGTGGACCGCGACTACTACCTCAATCGACCGCTGTCGTTCGACTCCAGCAAAGTGAAGCTGGAGTTCCAGAACATCGAGCGCGACATCACTCGGCAACTCGGCCAGTTCAACCCGGTCGGGCAGATCATGCGCCGCATGTGCAAGGAATACCGCATGGTGGTGCGCATGCTTGAAGCGCGCGGCACCGAGGATTTCGGGCTGATTTCCCAGGAATTGTACGGCGCGGCCTCCGATGCGTTTCACGCCGGCGACCCGACCCTGGCCGACCTGGGGCTGATGCTCTCCGATTACCTGAACAACATCGACGGCCGTGGCGACCTCAAGGACGAACCGAAAGTCCTCACCGCCAAGGAAGCCGTCGACCTGCTGCAACATCGGTTGAACAAGGTGTTTGGCGAAAACGAGGAAACCATCCGGGTGTTCGAGTCCGACGGGATCGTCGCCGACGCGGCGGCCGGCGCCGACTACATCAAGATCCGCACCGACGCGATGTTCAACAATCGCGACGTGCGTGCGCTGGAAGTCCATGAAGGGCTGGTGCATGTGGGCACCACCCTCAACGGCCTGAATCAGCCGATCTGTACGTTCCTGTCCAAGGGCCCGCCGTCGTCCACCGTGACTCAGGAGGGCCTGGCGATCCTGATGGAAATCATCACCTTCGCCTCCTACCCGAGCCGCTTGCGCAAACTGACCAACCGCACCCGCGCCATTCATATGGTGGAGGAGGGCGCGGACTTCTTGCAGATCTTTGAGTTCTTCCGGGCTCAGGGCTTTGAAATGGCCGAAAGCTACGGCAATGCCAGTCGGGTGTTCCGCGGCTCGGTGCCGAATGGTCTGCCATTTACCAAAGACTTGTCCTACCTCAAGGGCTTTATCATGATTTACAACTACATTCAGTTGGCCGTGCGCAAAGGCAAGCTGGAGCAGATACCGCTGTTGTTCTGCGGCAAGACTACGCTGGAGGACATGCGGACCTTGCGCCAATTGGTGGACGAAGGCCTGGTGGTGCCGCCCAAGTACCTGCCCGAGCAGTTCCGCGACATGAACGCGTTGTCGGCGTGGATGTGCTTCTCCAACTTCCTCAACCACCTGAGCCTGGACCGGATCGAAGCGGATTACTCCAATATCCTTTGATTCAGATCATTCCCACGCTCTGCGTGGGAATGCCGCCATGGACGCTCCGCGTCCACTGTGACGCAGAGCGTCACGGTATGCATTCCCACGCGGAGCATGGGAACGATCACCCACATTGAGGCTTCACCGGATGAGAATCCTCGGCATCTTCTGCCTGCTCCTGGCCCTCGGCGGTTGCAGCTCTTTGCTGTTCTACCCCGAGCCCGGCCAGCCGTTCACCCCGGAAAAAGCCAAGCTCGACTATCGCGACGTCACCCTGACCACTGCCGACGGCCTCAAGCTGCATGGCTGGTGGCTGCCGGCGAAAAAAGGCGTCGAAGTCAAAGGCACTGTGCTGCATCTGCACGGTAACGGCGGCAACCTGGCGTGGCATCTGGGTGCGAGCTGGTGGTTGCCGAAGCAGGGCTATCAGGTGTTGCTGGTGGACTATCGCGGGTACGGATTGTCCGAAGGTAAGCCGGCGTTACCGGAGATTTATCAGGACATCGACGCCGCCTTCACATGGCTCGACCAGGCGCCGGAGGTCAAGGGCAAGCCGTTGATCCTTCTCGGTCAGAGCCTTGGCGGTTCGATGGCCGTGCATTACCTGGCCCAGCATCCCGAGCGCCAGCGGCAACTCAAGGCTTTCGTGCTCGATGGCGTGCCTGCCAGCTACCGCGATGTCGGGCGTTTCGCCCTTAGCACCTCCTGGATGACCTGGCCGTTCCAGGTGCCGTTGTCCTGGCTGGTGCCGGATGGAGATAGCGCGATCCGTTCCATGACGCAGCTCAATGGTGTACCGAAACTGATCTATCACAGTATCGATGATCAGCTGGTGCCCCTTTCCAACGGCATCCGACTGTATCAAGCTGCGCCGCCGCCGCGAGTGCTGCAACTGACCCGGGGCGGTCATGTGCAAACCTTCGTCGACCCGGTCTGGCGAAAAGTCATGCTGCGTTACCTCGAAGACCCGCAGCATTTCAACGGCCTGCGCCGCCTGGGTGAAATTCCGAATTACCCGGCACCCCCGAATTCTGAAGATGAACCACCAGAGAGTCCGCAATGAGTGAAGAACGTAACGCCATCCCGCTGATCATCACCGGTATTTGCAGCATCCTCGGCACCGTCGGGGCCCTGTGGTGGTACGGCTACCTGCACTTCGCCAAACCCGAGGATGCGTTGCTGCTCAGCGACTTCACCATGCTCAAGACCGTACCGGGCGAAGACTACAAAATCTCCCTGGAACCGGCCGCGCAAGTGGCGCAGTGCATCGATGGCGTGCTGGTGATGTTTGATACCGAACAGAAAGGCCTGACCGGCGTACTGGTCAACAACAAGAAAAAAGCCGTGCGCTGCATGGGCCAGGAAACCCCGCAAAAACTCGAACAGTAAAATCCTACCTCCATTGGCAATGATGAACCCTTGTGGCGAGGGGGCTTGCCCCCGTTGGGTCGCGAAGCGGCCCTAAAACCTGCATTCGCGTTTTGTCAGGTACACCTTGCGGGATGGTTTCACGACTGCTTCGCAGCCGAACGGGGGCAAGCCCCCTCGCCACAGGGTTGCTTGGCCCCAAGACAAGTGTTCGATCAATAAGAAGCCCCGCCTGATCCGATCAGGCGGGGCTTTTGTGTT
This sequence comes from Pseudomonas sp. 01L34, assembly GCF_056400265.1. Lineage (NCBI taxonomy): Bacteria > Pseudomonadati > Pseudomonadota > Gammaproteobacteria > Pseudomonadales > Pseudomonadaceae > Pseudomonas > Pseudomonas sp. 01L34. The sequence goes on along the minus strand of NZ_JBFTSX010000007.1, from coordinate 373,051 downwards.
TCAGCAGGTGAAACTTAGTTCGAGCTGACAGCCGAACGCGGGATCACTGGCTGATTGTCATTGGAAATGGTCACTTCCACCCGACGGTTCATCGCACGGCCGGAGACGCTGGTGTTTTCGGCCACCGGGTATTCCTTGCCATAACCCTGGACCACGATGCGCGCCGGGTCGACACCCATCTTGATCAGGGCCACTTGCACCGAGGTCGCGCGGCGCTCGGACAGCGACTGGTTGTACGACGCCGCGCCAGTGCTGTCGGTGTAGCCTTCGACAATCACTTTACGGTCGGGGTTTTCCTGAAGGAACTGCGCCAGTTTGTTGATGTTCACCAGGCCGCTGGGTTTCAGGTCGGCCTTGTTGGTGGCGAATAGCACGTCACCGAACGTTACCAGTGTGCCGCGATCGGTCTGTTTGGCGTTGAGGCTGGCCTGCAATTGTTTGATCTGCTGGTCGCGGGCATCCAGACGCGCCTGGGCTCGCTGAGCCGCGGCGTTCTTCAGGTTGTTTTCCGCGGTGCGCAGGGCGATGGTCTGCTTGGCCACTTCAACGCGCTGGTTGGTCAGGTAAGCCAGTTGGTCGACCTTGTTCTGGTCTTCCTTGTCCTGATAAGCCTTGTCGGCCTTGTCCAGGTAATCGCTGGCGTCTTTGGTTTCCAGTGCCGCGACTTTGCTGGCTTGCGGGTTGGCTTGCAGGCCGGCGTAGTTGGTGCGGGCTTGCTCCAGGTTGGTGTTGGGCGGTGTGGAGCAGGCAGCCAGTGCAATGCTTGCGGCCAGGAGGGCGGGTATCATCAGTTGTTTGCGCATGGTGGTTCGTCCTTTCTATCGATAAAAGTGTCAGGCCTGAAAATCGGGATGCGCGCTCACTGCACGGTGCGCTGACTTTCCTGACGCAGTTCCTGAACACCTTTCTGTGAGTCCTTTACAGCCTGTTCGGCTTTCATCGCCTGGGCTTTGCGTTCTGCCACTCGGGCGTCCCACTCGGCCTGTTCGGCGAGCATTTTGGCTTCGTCATACTTTTTGTCGTGCATGGCGATTTCGGCTTGTTTGAGCTTGTCCTGAGCGGACTTCATTTCCACCGCGGCGAATTCGGTGCCTCCGGCGCTGACGGCACTGTTCACGGTCGATTGAGTCACGGCGTATTGCTCGGTGGGCGGGTTGCCGGCGCATCCGGCCAGAACCAAACTGCTGCCGATGGCCAGGGCCGCCAGTTTGAGACCGCGCAGGTGGGTGGACGAGGATGAAGCAGTGCTGGTCTTCATGGTTTCAACTCCGTTGGATAACTCCTGAAATACATCTGAATCCATCCTGGGCAAGGAGCCGCAACCTTCGATTTCCAGAGCATTTTGAAACGGCCGTCCCAGGCGTGGTTACTGGGTTGACCCGAGGCGTTTTTTAAAAGTTCAGAGAAAATGGCCTTTCGCCCGAAAAAACTTTGACCTGACGGACAAGGCTCTAAATCGGGAACTTTAGTCGTGCGCAGGGGTATTTCCGGCCCTGCACGGGCCAGGAAATACGTATTTCTGGAAGGGGAGCAAGACGCGCAAATCAGTGTTTTGGCTTGTCGTTTTCGGTCGACAAATCGTGCAAGTGACGACGGGACAAGGCGAGAAAACGCGGGGTTGGACCGACGTCTTCGTACAGCGGATCGCCTTCTTCATCGGTGGCGACCACCGTTGACCCTTTCACATACGGAAAGCTCGCTTCGAGCTCTTCCAGGGCGGCGCCGATCAATTCTCCGAGCAGTTCTTCAGGGTGCCGTTTGGGGTACATATCGATAATCGCCGCCAGCCGTGCGGCGGCTTCCACGTCCAGACGAATCGTATAGCCAGTGTCGGTCAGTCGACCCTTGGCGTTTTCTTCCCAGTACTTGGCGAGCTCGCGGATTTTCATAATGACCTCATTACGCACCTGCTCATGGCAGGCCGGGTGAGTGTCCGGCGGTGGCCGGTGGTAAGCCGTTGTACGGCTTGGTGTTGAGCCTAGCTGCAACGTTCGGGGTTTGCAGTCCCTGGTTTACTTGTAAGAACCGCTTTACAACGGCACTCTCTATTATCAAAGCATAGCCGCCCGGATTTTCGCTGGAGAACTGCTGATGACCGATATTGATGCACGCTTGCGCGAGGACGTTCACCTGTTGGGTGAGCTATTGGGCAACACCATTCGCGAGCAGTACGGGGATGGCTTTATCGACAAGATCGAGCAAATCCGCAAAGGCGCCAAGGCCGACCGTCGCGGTTCGATGGATGCCGAACTCAGCGCCAGCCTCAACCAGTTGAGCGAGGACGAATTGCTGCCGGTGGCGCGGGCGTTCAACCAGTTCCTCAACCTGGCCAATATCGCCGAGCAATATCAGCTGATTCACCGCCGCGAAGAGTCACAACCCGCGCCGTTCGAGGCCCGGGTGTTGCCGGAGCTGCTCACTCGCCTGTTGGCTGCGGGGCATGACGCCGAATCCCTGGCCCGGCAATTGGGGCGGGTGGACATCGAGCTGGTATTGACGGCGCACCCCACCGAAGTGGCGCGACGCACACTGATCCAGAAATACGACGCGATCGCCGCGCAACTGGCGGCCCTGGATCATCGCGACCTGACCAGCGCCGAGCGCGAGCAGATCAAGACCACCTTGCAGCGCCTGATCGCCGAAGCCTGGCACACCGAAGAAATCCGCCGCACCCGCCCGACACCTGTAGACGAAGCCAAGTGGGGCTTTGCGGTGATCGAGCATTCGCTGTGGCAGGCGATTCCCAACTATTTGCGCAAGGCCGACCAGGCCCTGCATGCCGCCACCGGCCTGCACCTGCCGCTGGAGGCCGCGCCGATTCGCTTCGCCTCGTGGATGGGCGGCGACCGCGACGGTAACCCCAACGTCACCGCCGCCGTGACCCGCGAAGTATTGCTGCTGGCACGCTGGATGGCCGCCGATTTGTACGTGCGCGATGTCGATCACCTCGCCGCCGAATTGTCGATGCAACAGGCCAGCGACGCCCTGAAAGCCAAGGCTGGCGACAGCGCCGAGCCTTACCGCGCGGTACTCAAACAGCTGCGTGAGCGCCTGCGCGCAACTCGTAACTGGGCCCAGGCCTCCCTGACGGCCACCACGCCGGCGTCCGCCGATGTGCTGCAAAACAACCGCGACCTGCTGGACCCGTTGGAGCTGTGTTACCACTCGCTGCATGAATGCGGCATGGGCGTCATCGCCGATGGCCCGTTGCTCGACTGCCTGCGCCGCGCGGTAACGTTCGGGCTGTTCCTGGTGCGCCTCGATGTGCGACAGGACTCGTCGCGCCACACCGCGGCCATGACCGAAATCACCGATTACCTCGGCCTGGGTCGTTATGAAGACTGGAACGAAGAGGAGCGCATCGCCTTCCTGATGCGCGAACTGAACAATCGCCGGCCGTTGCTGCCGGCCTACTTCAAGCCGTCTGCCGACACCGCCGAAGTGCTGGCGACGTGCCGGGAAATCGCTGCCGCTCCGGGGGCTTCCCTCGGCTCGTATGTGATTTCCATGGCTGGCGCTGCTTCCGACGTGCTGGCCGTGCAGTTGCTGCTCAAGGAATCCGGCGTATTACGGCCGATGCGTGTGGTGCCGCTGTTCGAAACCCTCGCCGACCTCGATAACGCCGGCCCGGTGATCGAAAAACTGTTGTTGCTGCCGGGTTATCGCTCGCGCCTGCAAGGGCCGCAGGAAGTGATGATCGGTTATTCCGACTCGGCCAAGGACGCCGGCACTACGGCGGCGGCCTGGGCGCAGTATCGGGCGCAGGAGCGTCTGGTGGATATTTGCCGGGAGCAACAAGTGGAGCTGCTGTTGTTCCACGGCCGTGGCGGCACCGTGGGCCGTGGTGGCGGCCCGGCGCACGCGGCGATTCTGTCGCAGCCGCCGGGGTCGGTGGCGGGGCGTTTCCGCACCACCGAGCAGGGGGAAATGATTCGTTTCAAATTCGGCCTGCCGGACATCGCCGAGCAAAACCTCAATCTGTACCTGGCGGCGGTGCTGGAAGCGACCTTGCTGCCGCCACCACCTCCTACGCCTGCCTGGCGCCATTTGATGGACGAACTGGCCGCCGATGGGGTCAAGGCTTACCGCGCCGTGGTGCGGGAAAATCCGCAGTTCGTCGAGTATTTCCGCCAGTCCACCCCGGAGCAGGAGTTGGGGCGCTTACCGTTGGGCAGCCGCCCGGCCAAGCGCCGCGCCGGCGGCATCGAAAGCCTGCGCGCCATTCCGTGGATTTTCGGCTGGACCCAGACGCGCCTGATGTTGCCGGCCTGGCTCGGCTGGGAAACGGCGCTGAGCAAGGCGCTGGAGCGCGGCGAAGGGGAGCTGCTGGGGCAGATGCGCGAGCAATGGCCGTTCTTCCGCACCCGCATCGATATGCTGGAAATGGTGCTGGCCAAGGCCGACGCCGATATCGCCCAGTCTTACGACGAGCGCCTGGTCGAGCCGGATCTGCTCCCTTTGGGGGCGCATTTACGCGACCTATTGTCGCAGGCCTGTGCGGTGGTCCTGGGGCTGACGGGTCAGTCCCAGCTACTGGCACATAGCCCAGACACCCTTGAATTCATCCGCCTGCGCAACACCTACCTCGACCCGCTGCATCTATTGCAGGCCGAACTGTTGGCCCGTTCGCGGCAGCAGGATGAAGCGCAGGGCAGCCCGGTAGAACAGGCGTTGCTGGTGTCTGTGGCGGGGATTGCCGCCGGTTTGCGAAATACCGGCTAAGGTTTTCGTCATAGGGAACAGGCACCTGGCGCGAGCGTCGAGTGCCTGTCGGCGAGCGGTTGAGAAGGTCTGTCAGGCGACAGTTAATGACGGGGTTGCGACTTGGGGTACCCCTTCGAAAGGGCACGTCCTGCGCAGGTTTCTCCGACTTTCGGCGGCTTGTGTGGGCAGGGCCTGCTGTGTATCTTGATCAGCCTTTGGCCGTTTGGGCGGTCACGACCCTATTTTTTGAGATTGGCCCTACGAGGCGAATCCTTTGTTTTGTTTAAGTAATTCTAAATAAAAAATTGAGGAGCACATCTAATGCGCGTCATTCTGCTGGGAGCTCCCGGGGCCGGTAAAGGTACTCAGGCTAAGTTCATCACCGAAAAGTTCGGCATTCCGCAAATCTCTACCGGTGACATGCTGCGTGCTGCTGTAAAAGCCGGCACCGAGCTGGGCATCAAAGCCAAAAGCATCATGGATGCCGGTGGTCTGGTCTCCGACGATCTGATCATCGCTTTGGTCAAGGACCGTATTGCGCAGCCTGACTGTGCCAACGGTTTCCTGTTCGACGGTTTCCCGCGCACCATTCCGCAAGCTGAAGCGTTGGTAGAAGCTGGCGTGGAACTGGACAATGTGGTCGAAATCGCCGTCGATGACGAAGAGATCGTTCAGCGTATCGCCGGTCGTCGCGTTCACGAGGCCAGCGGCCGCGTGTACCACACCGTGTACAACCCGCCGAAAATCGCCGGTAAAGACGACATCACCGGTGAAGAGCTGGTGCAGCGCAAGGACGACACCGAAGAAACCGTGCGTCATCGTCTGTCGGTCTACCACTCCCAGACCAAACCTCTGGTGGAGTTCTACCAAGGCCTGGCCGCTGCTCAGGGCAAGCCGAAGTACAGCCATATTCCGGGTGTCGGCTCGGTTGAGACGATTACCGGCAAGGTGCTTGAAGCACTGAGCTGAAAAGTCTGATCGGCTTCATCTTCTACGGCCCGCTTGCGGGCCGTAGTTGTTTATACTGGTGCACTTTTTCTGACCTCTCTTACGGATACATCGATGAGCACCTTGCTGGCCCTGGACACCGCGACTGAAGCTTGCTCCGTTGCCTTGCTGCATGACGGCAAGGTCACGAGCCATTACGAGGTGATCCCGCGCCTGCATGCGCAGAAGCTGTTGCCGATGATTCAGCAACTGCTGGCCGATGCCGGGACCACGCTGCAAGCGGTCGACGCCATTGCGTTCGGTCGTGGGCCGGGCGCGTTTACCGGTGTGCGGATCGCCATCGGCGTGGTGCAAGGGCTGGCGTTTGCGCTGGACCGTCCGGTGTTGCCGGTCTCCAATCTCGCGGTGCTCGCCCAGCGGGCTTATCGCGAACACGGCGTCAGCCAGGTCGCGGCAGCCATCGATGCGCGTATGGATGAGGTGTATTGGGGCTGCTACCGCGAAACGGCGGGGGAGATGCGGCTGGTGGGCAACGAAGCGGTATTGCCACCGGAAGCCGCCGCGTTGCCGGTCGATGCCAGCGGCGAGTGGTTCGGCGCGGGCACCGGTTGGGGTTATGCCGAGCGTATTGCAGTGAACCTGAGCGGCCAGGATGCGGGCATGCTGCCCCACGCCGAAGATTTGCTGACCCTGGCGCGTTTCGCCTGGGAACGCGGTGAAGCGATCGTGGCCGATCAGGCGCAGCCGGTGTATTTGCGCGATAAAGTCGCGACGCCGAAAGCGCGTTGATCCTTGATTCCGAGTTGACCCCTTCGCGGGCAAGCCTCGCTCCTACAGGTACCAAGACGCCGCACTATTGTGTCCGACTCAATACCTGTAGGAGCGAGGCTTGCCCGCGAAGGCGATCTAACGGAAATAGCTAATCATCAGTTTCTGCCCGCCGCTTTTAAACCTTTTCGCTTTTCTGTGTTCTAGTTATCACTCGGCGGTTTGCGAAGTGGGTAATGCGCCACTAAACTGCCATCATCGATACCGAGCATGCACTTATGCGTATAGACGGCGTTTCCTCCCAGTCCTACCCAATCAAGCGCAAGCCCCGCAAAGGCCATGTGTCTGAGGATGACTCCGTCGATATCGACGGCGAGCTGGAATTCCCTACCGAAGAGCAATTGGCCGCCCGCGCCGCCAAAGCCTCCGCGCAACGCCTGAGCAATCTTCCCGCGCGTCAACAAGACATGATTTATCACCGCGCCATGAGCAAAAGCGTGGCGATGGCACTGGCCAGTTACCTGAGCACGGCCACTTTTGTCGACTGGGATGCGGATGTGCTGGGTCTCGACCTGTACATCTGATGCTGCCTTATTACCTCGGCTGCCCGTCCTGGAGCGAAAACGCCTGGCGCGACTACTTGTATCCACAGGACGCCAGGCCCGCCGAGTTTCTTGATCTTTATTCTCAAGTGTTCAACGCCGTGGAAGGCAATACGACCTTCTACGCGAGCCCGGCTGCCGCCACCGTGCAGCGCTGGGCCGAGACCATGCCCGAACACTTTCGCTTCACCGCCAAATTCCCCGGCGACATCAGCCACAGCGGTGACCTGCGCGAACAATTGACCGCCACAGAAACGTTCCTGCAATTGCTCAGCCCTCTGGGGGAGCGGGTTTCGCCATTGTGGCTGCAATTGTCCAAAAGCTTCACCCCGCAACGACTGTCGGAACTGGCCGGTTTTATTGATGCGGTGGACCGGCCGTTGGCGGTCGAAGTGCGGCATGACGAGTTCTTTGCCAAGGGCGATGCCGAGCGAATGCTCAATCGCCTGCTGCTGGATCGTGGCGTCGAGCGCATCTGCCTCGATCCGCGCGCGCTGTTCAGCTGCACCTCGACCGATCCTTCGGTGCTTCACGCCCAATCGAAAAAGCCCAGGGTGCCGCCTCGCCCCGCGGCGTTCACTCAGTTTCCGCAGGTGCGTTTCATCGGCCATCCGGAGCTTGAAGCCAACGATCCGTTCCTGGTGCCATGGGTCGAGAAAATCGCCGTCTGGATCGAAGAGGGCCGCACGCCATATATCTTCCTGCACACCGCCGATAACCTGCTGGCGGCGAAACTGGCACAACGTTTTCACGCACAACTGATGCAGCGTTTGCCTGGCTTGCCGCCGCTGCCTGAGCTATACAGAGAACCCGCCGCCGAGCAACTTGGTTTGCTCTGAAGCGGGTTTTCCCTTTTTCAGGAGTCTGCCAATGGATGCGCAAACCCTTCGAGCCCAGGCGTTCAAAGCACTGCACGAACGCGAGGGCACTTTTGTTATTCCCAACCCCTGGGACGCCGGCTCGGCGAAAATGCTCGCCAGCCTTGGCTTCGAGGCACTGGCAACCACCAGCGCCGGTTATGCCTTTTCCCGGGGGCGTCCTGATGGTGGGCTGACGCTCGACGATACCCTGGCAAACGTTGAGGCGATTGTCGCGGCCACTGATTTGCCGGTCGCGGTGGATCTCGAAAACGGCTTTGCCGACGCTCCTGCCGAGTGCGCCCAAAGTATTCTGCGGGCCGCTCAGGCCGGTGCCGTAGGCGGTTCGATCGAGGATGCCACCGGGCGTGAAGACGGTCCGATCTACTGCTTCGAGCATGCCGTGGCGCGTATCGAAGCCGCTGTCGCAGCAGCGCGCAGTTTGCCTTTCCCCTTCACGTTGACGGCGCGTGCCGAGAACTATTTGCACGGCAATCCTGACCTCGACGACACCATTCGCCGTTTGCAGGCATTCGCCGAGGCCGGCGCGGACGTGCTTTACGCCCCAGGCCTGCGCAATGCCGAAGAGGTCTTGGCGGTGGTTCGCGCCGTGGCACCGAAACCGGTGAATGTGTTGATGTCCGGCGGGCTCAAGCTGACGGTAGCGCAGTTGAGCGAAATGGGCGTCAAGCGTATCAGCGTCGGTTCGGCCCTGGCTTTGGCAGCGTATGGCGAGTTCTTGCGCGCGGCCGAGGAAATCCAGCAACACGGGACCTTTGGCTTCACTTCCCGGTCGATGCCGTTCCAGAAGGCCAATCAATTCTTCAAAGGCTGACGAGGTCGGGCCGTGATGGTTGGGCCGCTGAGGGGTTATGCGGCGATGCGCAGGTTCTGCAGAACGATCGGGCGCGCCCAGCCGTTATCGAAATCGAGTTGTTTCTGCTGTTCCACCAACTCTTGCGGTGAGAACGGCGGGAATGGCTTGTCCAGCAGGTCGAGTTCGAACTCGGCGATTGGCAAGTGCAGCGGACGCGGTTGCGGCGCGGCACCAGGCTCGGGCAGCGGTTGACCGGCGGTGAGCACGATCGGGCGAACCCAGCCGCTTTCGAAGTCCTGCTGTTTCTGTTGCGCGACGATTTCTTCCGGCGGGAACGGTGGGAACGGTTTATCGGCCAGGTCCATTTCGAACTCGGCAATTGGCAGAAACAATGGCTCCGGCGGACGGACTTCGGTTTCTTTCACATCACATTCGCGCTGGGAAATGATGTGCGCCAGCAGCTCGCTGCCGACGGTCGGTTCGACCGGGCTGTCGAGATCGACCGGCGGGAAGTCCAGAGACGCCGGCACCACATCGCCCGACTGATCGGCCAGGGCCTGGGCAAAAAAATCTTGCCACAGGTGACTGACGCCGCTCAGTGCTTGGGAGTTTCGCAGGCCAAAATCGCCGTGGGGCGAGATGTAACCTATCGATGTGCGTTGAATGCCTGACATTTTTCTCGGTCGACGCTCAGCTCTGGCAAAATGCTCGATAGTTTGGTTATCGGCCGTTTTTGCCGATCATTAATTTTTTGAGCGTGTTTTCCCATGATTGAGCAACCTGCGGCCTGCCGCATCCATGTCGAAGCCTTGGGCGCGACGTTCCAGCCACAGGCCGAGCAATGGGCCGAGCGCCTGGGTTTGCCGTTGCAGGTGGATGACGGCGAGTTTGCCTTGCAGGTGGGTGAGCAGGGTTTGCAACTGCAACAACTGGGGCCGGATGCACCGGGGCCGGTGCGGGTCGACTTCGTCGAGGGTGGCGCGGCCCATCGTCGGTTGTACGGCGGCGGCAGCGGTCAGATGATCGCCAAGGCGGTCGGCATCGCCCAAGGCGTGCGGCCACGGGTGCTGGACGCCACGGCCGGGCTGGGCAAGGACGCGTTCGTGCTGGCCAGCCTGGGCTGCGAGATGAGCCTGATCGAGCGCCAGCCGCTGATCGGCGCCTTGCTTGAAGATGGTCTGGCACGCGGCGCGGAAGATTTCGACGTAGCGCCGATCGTGGCGCGTATGCGTTTGCTCAAGGGCAATTCGATCGAGGTGATGCGCAACTGGGAAGGCGAGCCGCCGCAGGTGATCTACCTCGACCCGATGTTTCCCCATCGTGAGAAAACCGCGTTGGTGAAGAAGGAAATGCGCCTGTTCCGGCCGCTGGTCGGCGATGATCCGGATGCACCGGCCCTGCTCGCAGCGGCCTTGGCCCTGGCCAGTCACCGGGTGGTGGTCAAACGCCCGCGCAAGGCGCCGTGCATCGATGGGCCGAAGCCGAGCCATGCGCTGGACGGCAAGTCCAGCCGGTATGACATTTATCCGAAGAAAGCGCTCAAGCCTTAAGATCGAGTCGCCTTCACTGATCGTTCCCACGCAGCGTGGGAACGATCATCACGCCAAATATCTATCAGGCCGACTCCGGCCGATACGCCCGCATAAACAATCCCACCACTTCCTGCACATGGGCTTCGGCCGCATCCCCGGTTACCGGTTCGCCACAGCCATACAGCAAGCGGAAATTCCCCGCGCCCTTGAGCAGGCAGAAGAAGTGCTCGGCGGCATTGCGCGGTTTGTCGATGCTCAACACGCCACTCTGATCGATCTTGCTCAGCAAACGCTCCATGCCGTGCAGCACGCGTTCCGGCCCGGCCTCGAAGAAGATCTGTGCGAGTTTCGGGTCCTGGCTGCCCAGCGTCATCATCAGCCGGTGCAGGTTCACCGATTCGTCGCTGTTGATCAGTTGATGAAAGCCGTGTGCGATGTTCAGCAGCACGGTTTCCACGGCGACGCCGTCCGGCAATTCAAAAACCAGCGGAGGCAATTGCTCCTCGCATTTGGCCACGACAGCGGAAGAGAACAGCGTCTCCTTGTCGTTGAAATGGCTGTAGACCGTCAGCTTCGACACGCCGGCCTCAGTCGCTACGGCATCCATGCTGGTGTTGGCGTATCCCTTACTCAAAAACAGGATTTTCGCCGCGTCGAGGATTGCCCGGCGCTTGGCCAGATCCTTGGGACGGCCCGGACCGCTGGGGGTGGAAAGATTGTCTGACATTCTTCGCTTTTAATACTGGACTGGTGAGTTTGCTATTAATAACATACTGGTCAGTATAATTATTCCAAGCCCCATTAGCGAAAGGTCGTTCACCATGCTGCGCTTTGCCTTGCCCCTCGCGTTGCCGGTCAGTCTGGCTTTTCTATTGTCGGCATGTGGCCATGAAGAAGCCCCTCCGGTCAGCGTGCGCCCGGCCATGGTGGTGCAGCCAGAGCCCTCGGCCCAGGCAATGGAAAGCTATCCCGGCGAAGTTCGCGCGCGTTATGAGCCGGACCTTGCCTTCCGGATTGGCGGCAAAGTCAGCCGACGACTGGTCGAAGAAGGGCAGCGGGTCAAGGCTGACCAACCCCTGGCGGAACTCGATCCTCAGGACGTGCGCCTGCAACTGGAAGCCACCCGTGCCCAGGTCGCGGCTGCCGAAGCCAATCTGAACCTGGTGCGCGCCGAGCGTGATCGCTACAAGACCCTGATGGAGCGGCAGATGGTCAGCCGTTCGCAGTACGACAACGCGGAAAACCTCTATCGCTCCGGTGAGGCCCGCCTCAAGCAAATCAAAGCCGAATTCAACGTTTCGACCAATCAGGCCAGTTACGCGGTGCTGCGTGCGCCGCAGGATGGCGTGGTGGCCAAGCGCGCGGTTGAAGTCGGGCAAGTGGTGGCGGCCGGGCAAACCGTGTTTACCCTGGCCACCGATGGCGAGCGCGAAGTATTGATCAGCCTGCCGGAGCAGAGCTTCGGCCGCTTCAAGGTCGGTCAGCCGGTCTCGGTGGAGCTCTGGACCCAACCCGATCAGCGTTTCCTTGGGCAGATCCGTGAGTTGTCGCCTGCCGCCGATCCCAAATCCCGCACTTTTGCCGCCCGTATCGCTTTTACCGCCGGCAAGGTTCCCGCCGAACTTGGCCAGAGCGCCCGGGTGTTCATCCAGACTGCCGAAGTGGTGCCGTTGTCAGTGCCGCTGTCGGCCCTCACCGCAGAAAACGGCGCCACCTACGTGTGGGTGGTCGGCGCCAACAACACCTTGAAAAAAGTCCCGGTGCGGGTCGGTGCATTTGGCGAGAAAACCGTGCCGGTGCTCGAGGGACTGAACGCCAGCGACTGGGTGGTGGCGGCCGGTGTTCATGTGCTTCACGACGGGCAGCAAGTGCGCCCGGTGGATCGCTCCAATCGCGTGGTCAATCTGGCGCACAAGGAGTAATCCCCGATGGGTTTCAATCTATCCGAATGGGCGCTGCGTAACCGCCAGATCGTACTGTTCCTGATGCTCCTGCTGGCTGTGGTCGGGGCGTTGTCCTACACCAAGCTTGGCCAAAGCGAAGACCCGCCGTTCACCTTCAAGGCCATGGTAATTCGTACCAACTGGCCGGGGGCCACGGCCGAGGAAGTTTCGCGCCAGGTCACCGAGCGTATTGAAAAGAAACTGATGGAAACCGGGGAGTACGAACGGATCACCTCGTTCTCCCGCCCGGGCGAGTCCCAGGTGACGTTCATGGCGCGCGATTCCATGCATTCGGTGGATATCCCGGACCTCTGGTATCAGGTCCGCAAGAAGATCGGCGATATTCGCCAGACCCTGCCACCAGGTATCCAGGGCCCGTTTTTCAACGATGAATTCGGCACCACGTTCGGCAACATCTACGCCCTGACCGGCGAGGGCTTTGATTACGCAGTGCTCAAGGATTACGCCGACCGCATCCAGATCCAGCTGCAACGGGTCAAGGATGTGGGCAAGGTCGACCTGCTCGGGTTGCAGGACGAGAAGGTCTGGATCGAACTCTCCAACGTTAAACTGGCCACCCTCGGGGTGCCGCTGGCGGCGGTGCAGCAGGCACTTGAAGAACAGAACGCGATGTCCACCGCCGGCTTCTTCGAAACCACCAGCGAGCGTTTGCAGCTACGGGTCTCGGGGAATTTTCAGACGGTCGACGAGATCAAGAACTTCCCGATCCGCGTCGCAGATCGCACGTTCCGCATCGGTGATGTGGCGGACGTTCGTCGTGGCTTCAATGATCCACCGGCGCCGCGCATGCGCTTCATGGCTGAAGACGCCATCGGTCTGGCGGTGGCCATGAAGGACGGTGGCGATATTCTGGTATTGGGCAAGGCGCTGGAAATCGAGTTCGCCCGGATTCAGCAAAACCTGCCGGCCGGCATGCAGTTGCGCAAAGTCTCCGATCAACCCGCCGCGGTGAAAACCGGTGTGGGCGAGTTCGTTCAGGTGCTGGTGGAGGCCCTGGCGATTGTGTTACTGGTGAGCTTCTTCTCCCTCGGCGTGCGCACCGGCATGGTCGTAGCGCTGGCGATACCGCTGGTGTTGGCGATGACGTTCGCCTGCATGTATTACTTAGGGATAGGCCTGCACAAGATTTCCCTCGGCGCGCTGGTGCTGGCGCTGGGCTTGCTGGTGGATGATGCGATCATCGCCGTGGAAATGATGGCGATCAAAATGGAGCAGGGCTTCGACCGGATCAAGGCCGCTAGCTATGCCTGGACCAGCACCGCGTTCCCGATGCTCACCGGTACGTTGATCACCGCCGCCGGTTTCCTGCCGATTGCCACCGCGCAATCGGGCACCGGCGAGTACACCCGCTCGATCTTCCAGGTGGTGACCATCGCGCTACTGGCGTCGTGGGTGGCCGCCGTGGTTTTTGTGCCTTATCTGGGGGAGAAACTTCTGCCGGACCTGGCAAAAATTCACGCCGCCAAACACGGCGCCGGCGACGGCCAACCCGACCCTTACGGCACTCCGTTCTATCAGCGCGTCAGACGGCTGGTGGAGTGGTGCGTGCGCCGACGCAAAACGGTGATCGTGCTGACCATCGTGATGTTCGTCGCGTCCGTGGTGCTGTTCCGTTTCGTGCCGCAGCAGTTCTTCCCGGCATCGGGGCGACTGGAATTGATGGTTGATCTGAAACTCGCCGAAGGTGCCTCCCTGAGCAACACCGCCGAGGAGGTCAAGCGTCTCGAAGGCCTGCTCAAGGATCACGCCGGGATCGACAACTATGTGGCTTATGTCGGCACCGGTTCGCCGCGTTTCTACCTGCCGCTGGACCAGCAACTTCCGGCTGCAAGCTTTGCGCAATTTGTTGTCCTGGCCAAAACCATCGAAGACCGCGAAGCCCTGCGCACTTGGCTGATCGAAACCCTCAATGAACAATTCCCGGCCCTGCGCTCGCGGGTCACGCGTCTGGAAAACGGCCCGCCGGTTGGCTATCCGGTGCAGTTCCGGGTCACCGGTGAGAACATTGCGGACGTCCGCGCCCTGGCGCGTAAAGTCGCGGCCAAGGTTCGCGAGAACCCACACGTGGCCAACGTGCATCTGGATTGGGAAGAGCCGAGCAAAGTCGTGTACCTGAACGTCGATCAGGATCGCGCGCGGGCGCTGGGCGTGAGCACGGCGAACCTCTCGGGGTTCCTGCGAAGCTCGCTGACCGGCTCCAGTGTCAGTCAGTACCGCGAAGACAACGAATTGATCGAGATCCTGCTGCGCGGCACGGTGCATGAGCGCACTGAACTGGCATTGCTGCCGAGCCTGGCCGTGCCGACCGACAACGGTCGCAGCGTGGCGCTGTCGCAGATTGCCACGCTGGAATACGGCTTCGAAGAAGGCATCATCTGGCACCGTAACCGCCTGCCCAACGTGACGGTTCGCGCCGACATCTACGGCAAGGAACAACCGGCGACACTGGTGCAGCAAATCATGCCGACCCTCGATCCGGTCCGCGCCGAACTGCCGGACGGCTATCTGCTGGAAGTCGGCGGTACGGTGGAAGACTCGGCCCGTGGGCAGAACTCGGTGAAGGCCGGCGTGCCGCTGTTCATCGTGGTGGTGCTGACGTTGCTGATGCTGCAACTGCGCAGTTTCTCTCGCACTGCCATGGTGTTTCTGACAGCGCCGCTGGGGTTGATCGGGGTGACGCTGTTCCTGATGGTGTTCCGTCAGCCGTTCGGTTTCGTCGCCATGCTCGGGACCATCGCGCTGTCCGGGATGATCATGCGTAACTCGGTGATTCTGGTGGATCAGATCGAGCAGGACATCGCTGCCGGGCTCAAGCCCTGGCAGGCGATCATCGAGGCGACGGTGCGACGTTTCCGGCCGATTGTGTTGACCGCGCTGGCGGCGGTGCTGGCGATGATTCCATTATCGCGCAGTGTGTTTTTCGGGCCGATGGCGGTGGCGATCATGGGCGGGCTGATTGTGGCGACGGCGTTGACGTTGCTGTTCTTGCCGGCGTTGTATGCGGCTTGGTTCAGGGTCAGGAAAGAGCCCGTTTGATCTTGGCGGCCTTCGGGCCGACCATGTTTTTGTTGGTGGTGTGTACATATCCGTTGCTGCGGTAACGGCGGCTTATGGTTTCGCCCTTACGGCGACTCCCTTTTTTACAAACGCCAAAAAAAGGAAGCAAAAAACGCTCGCCCCAAGCGTCCGGCCCCTCGCTAAGGCTCGGCGTTCCTTCGCTCCGGTATCCATCTGGGGGCATCGCCCTACGGTCTGCTTCGCTACGACCTACATGCGATGTGTTCGACTGCGTCGAACGGCGCTGCGCGCCAATCCCCAGATGAACACCTCCACTCAGCCTCCCGAAGGGGCGGGTGAATCAAGATCAAAAGCGGCAGGCGAGCTAACGCTCTGCCTGTTGAGTGGTGAGGGGCGGGTGTGCGCCGCTCCACCGTAGAGCGAGCGGTGCGGCGATCCGACTTGCCCGCGAAGGCGGCCTGACAGCCGACCAATCAATAGCGTGTGTACACACCTCACGTAGGAGCTGCCGAAGGCTGCGATCTTTTGATTTTGATCCGCATCTGATTTTCAAGATCAAAAGATCGCAGCCTGCGGCAGCTCCTACGCTTGTCTCAGAATCGTTTGAAACTGAGTCAAATGATCGGGATGTTGTATTCAGAACTCAGTTTCGTGAGTTTTTGAGACAGCATTCGTGGAGGCGAGCTTGATAGTCGATGATGAACTGCGTGCTCGATAATCTAGATCCGCAGACGTAGCACAAATGAAAAGCCCGCTGCCCCCTTAAAAGGTCAGCGGGCTTTTTGTTGAGTCTGATTATTCCCAACCCATGGAAACGATCAGGTGACGGCTCAGAACAATATCTTCGCCACATCCGCGAAGCGCTTGGCAAAGTGCACGGTAATCCCTTCTTTCAGGTATTCCGGCAACTCTTCGAAATTACCCCGATTAGGCTCCGGCAAAATCAGTTCATTGATCTTCTGCCGACGCGCTGCGATGACTTTTTCGCGCACGCCGCCAATCGGCAGTACATGCCCGGTCAGCGTTAGTTCACCGGTCATGGCTACGCCTTTTTTCGGTGGCTGGTTACGGGCGAGCGAAAGCAGGGCGCTGGCCATGGTCACGCCGGCGCTCGGGCCGTCTTTCGGTGTTGCGCCTTCCGGTACGTGGAGGTGGACGAAGGCTTCATCGAAGAATGTCGGGTCACCGCCGAATTGCTTCAGATGGGAGCTGACGTAGCTGTAGGCAATTTCTGCCGACTCTTTCATCACGTCCCCCAGTTGCCCGGTAAGTTTGAAGCCTCGGTTGAGGGTGTGAATGCGCGTGGCTTCGATCGGCAGGGTCGCGCCGCCCATGCTGGTCCAGGCCAGCCCGGTGATCACGCCGACGCCGGACAGCACTTGCTCGTTGCGGAACACCGGGCGGCCGAGTGAGGCTTCCAGGTCTTTGGGGCCGAGTTTGATGACGGCTTTCGGTTCATCGAGCAGTTTCATCACCGCTTTGCGCACCAGTTTGCCGAGGTTTTTCTCCAGCTGACGGACTCCGGCCTCACGGGCATAGCCGTCGATCAAGGCCCTCAATGCAGTGTCGCTAATGCTCAAGTTGCCTTTGGATACGCCGGCCTTTTCCAGCTGTTTCGGCCACAGGTGACGCTTGGCGATGGCAACTTTTTCTTCGGTGATGTAACCCGACAGGCGAATCACTTCCATCCGGTCCAGCAACGGGCCGGGGATCGAGTCCAGGGTGTTGGCGGTGCAGACGAATAGCACTTTCGACAGGTCCAGGCGCAAGTCCAGGTAATGGTCGAGGAATTCGACGTTCTGTTCCGGGTCGAGGGTTTCCAGCAGCGCCGAGGCCGGGTCGCCCTGGTAGCTCTGGCCCATCTTGTCGATCTCGTCGAGCATGATCACCGGGTTCATCACTTCGACGTCTTTCAACGCCTGGACGAGTTTGCCCGGTTGTGCGCCGATGTAGGTGCGGCGATGGCCCTTGATCTCGGCTTCGTCACGCATGCCGCCAACGCTGAAGCGGTAGAACGGTCGACCGAGGGATTCGGCGATGGATTTACCAACGCTGGTCTTGCCCACGCCCGGCGGGCCCACCAGCAACACGATGGAGCCGCTGATCTCGCCTTTATAGGCACCGACTGCGAGGAACTCGAGGATGCGGTCCTTGATGTCGTCGAGGCCGGCGTGGTGTTTGTCCAGCACCTTGCGCGCATGCTTGAGGTCGAGTTTGTCCTCGCCATACACGCCCCACGGCACCGAAGTCGCCCAATCGAGGTAGTTGCGGGTCACCGCGTATTCCGGCGATCCGGTTTCGAGGATCGACAGTTTGTTCATTTCCTCAACGATGCGTTTCTGCGCCTGGGGCGACAACACCTTGCCCGTCAGGCGTTGCTCGAACTGTTCGATGTCGGCGCTGCGATCGTCCTTGGTCAGCCCCAGCTCTTGCTGGATGACCTTGAGTTGTTCCTTAAGGAAGAACTCGCGCTGATGTTCGCCAATCTTGCGGTTAACTTCAGCGGAAATCTCTTTCTGCAAGCGCGCGACTTCGACTTCCTTGCGCAGCATCGGCAGGACTTTTTCCATGCGCTTGAGCATCGGCACGCAGTCGAGCACTTCTTGCAACTCGCTGCCCGTGGCCGAGGTCAGGGCGGCGGCGAAGTCGGTCAGGGGCGACGGATCGTTGGGGCTGAAGCGGTTGAGGTAGTTTTTCAACTCTTCGCTGTACAGCGGGTTCAGCGGCAGCAGCTCCTTGATCGCATTGATCAGCGCCATGCCGTAGGCCTTGACCTCGTCGGTCGGCTCGGTGGGCTGGTGCGGGTATTCGACTTCCACCAGGTATGGTGGGCGATGGTGCTTGAGCCAGGTTTTGATGCGCACCCGGGTCAGGCCCTGGGCGACGAATTGCAGTTTGCCGTTTTCGCGGCTGGCGTGATGGACTTTGACCAGCGTGCCGTATTCCGGCAGGGCTTTGGTATCGAAATGGCGCGGGTTGTCCTGGGGGGCGTCCATGAAGAACAGGGCCAGGGAATGGTGGTCGGACTGGCTCACCAGTTCGAGAGTCTCGGCCCACGGCTCTTCGTTGACGATCACCGGCAGCACTTGCGCCGGGAAGAAAGGCCGGTTGTGGATCGGGATGATGTAGACCTTGTCCGGCAGGTTCTGGCCAGGCAGGGTGAGGCCTTTGCCGGTTGAAGGGTGTTCGGCTTTGTCTGTTTCGGTGTATTCGCTCGGGTCTTCGGGGAATTCTTGCTGGTCGGTCATGGGGCACCTGCGCAATAGGGTATGGATCTTAGATGGGGCAGGTGGGGGGTGGTTTCAATGGCCCTGGCTATTTCAGAGTGTGTGTTCAGGGTTTTGACAGGTCTTGGGTCTCCAAAGGGCCCCGCACTACTGTAGGACCAAGCCTGTGGTGAGTGGGCTTGCCCCCGTTGGGCTGCGAAGCTACCCCAAAATCTCTGATGTCCCAAAGATCTTGTGAGTGCTACGCACTCAAACGGGGGCAAGCCCCCTCGCCACGGCCTCGCTCCTACAACGGGTCAGCTGTGTGGTGCAGGCTTCGGTACGTCGACGTTATCCAGCACTCGATTCACTGCCAGCTCGGCCAGCATGATGACTTGCTGAATCGCCAGGAGCGTATGCCGCTGTGGGGCGTCGACATACGCGGCAATGTCGCTGGTCATGACGCTGGCTGAGGCCAGTGATTCGCAGACATGGGCCAGCAGGCTTTCGTTATCCATGTCGGGCGCAACCATAAACATCCTGCTTGGCTTGCGGCCTTCGGTTTTTTTCGGAGTGGGATTGAGGTAGTGGTCGAGAGCGCGTTCGGCGGCGTCGTGGAGTTTTTTCGAATCGAGGGATTCGTAAGGTGAAACATCGTCGGTTTCAGGGGGATTCGGTGTGGCTTTGAACATGGTGAAACTCCATTCGAGGATTTGGAGTTCGCCACCACTGCGACCAAGCAGGAGGGTGGCGAACCGTACGCAGGTTGGTCGACCAGGGAATGGAAACCCGGCAGGGCCAAAGCCCTCCCACGCACAGTTCGCCATGAAGCCAGCACGAAAAGTGCACCATTCTAAACCTGGGCGACCAAGCCCGGTCGCTGAATTTGCAGCGACCCCCAAAGCCTATCCACGCCACTTCCGAGCGACAACCGTCAAAACCTGTCGGAAAGTTCTCAAAAAACACCACGTTTGTAGGAGCGGGTGATCTGAAGCCATCGAGCACAAAAAAGGCGACGCCCCTCACAGGGCGTCGCCTTTGTTTTAACTGCCGTTACCGCTTATTCCGACAGTTTGTACGCAATCACATAGTCACCTTGCTTGGTGCCCAGCGAGCCGTGACCACCCGCGACGACGAGCACGTATTGCTTGCCGTCCTTGCCGGTGTAGGTCATCGGTGTGGTTTGCGCGCCGGCTGGCAGGCGGCCTTCCCACAGCTGCTTGCCGTTTTTCACGTCGTAGGCGCGCAGGTACTGGTCGAGGGTGCCGCTCAGGAAGGCCACGCCACCGGCAGTGGTGAAGGTCCCGCCCAGGCTCGGTACGCCCATGCTCAGAGGGATCGGAACCGGTGAGCTGTCGCGCACGGTGCCGTTCTTGTGCTTCCAGATGGTTTTGTGGGTGGTCAGGTCGACCGCCGCCACGTAACCCCACGCCGGTGCCTGGCACGGCAGGCCCATTGGCGACAGCAGGGCTTCGAGGATCACGCCGTATGGCGCGCCTTTGTTGGGCTGTACGCCTTGGGTTTCGCTGACGCGAGGGCCTTGTTTGGCGATTTCGGCCGCCGGGATCAGTTTCGATTTGAACGCCATGTAGCTCGGGTTCACGAAAGCAATCTGACGCACCGGGTCAACCGACATGCCGCCCCAGTCGAACACGCCGAAGTTACCCGGATAAACGATCGAGCCTTGCAGCGACGGCGGCGTGAACATGCCGTCGTAACGCAGGGATTTGAAGTCGATCCGGCACAGCATCTGATCGAACGGGGTCACGCCCCACATGTCGCGTTCCTTGAGGGTCGGCGGCACGAAGTTCAGGTCGGACATCGGTTGGGTCGGCGAAGTGTGGTCGCCTTCCACCGCGCCTTGCGGCACCGGGATTTCATTGATTGGCACGATCGGTTGGCCGTTGCTGCGGTCCAGCACGTAGATGCTGCCTTGCTTGGTGGATGCGAGCACCGCCGGTTTCACACCGTCTGCGGTTTTCAGGTCCATCAGGGTTGGTTGGCCACCGACGTCCATGTCCCACAGGTCATGGTGAGTGAACTGGAAGTGCCAGCGCACTTTGCCGGTGGCGATGTCCAGCGCGGTCAGGCCGGCGGAGTGCAGTTCCGATTCAGGGGTACGCGCGCCACCGAACTGATCCGGAGTCTGGTTGCCCATCGGCAGGTAGAGCATGCCGAGTTTTTCGTCGACGGCGAACATGGACCACATGTTCGGTGAGTTGCGGGTGTAGACCTTGCCTTCGGCAATCGGCGTGGTGTCGTCCGGATTGCCGCTGTCCCAGTTCCACACCAGTTTGCCGGTGTGCACGTCGAACGCGCGGATGACGCCGCTTGGCTCGTCGGTGGAAACGTTGTCGGTGACGTGGCCGCCAATCACCACCAGGTCTTTGGTGACCGCCGGTGGCGAAGTGGAGTAGTAACCACCAGGGGTGAAGCCGCCGATGTTGGCGGTCAGGTCGACCTGGCCACCGTTACCGAAGTCTTCGCACATTTTGCCGGTGTCGGCGTTCAGGGCGATCAGGCGGGTGTCGGCGGTCGGCAGGAAGATCCGGCGCGGGCAGACGCTGGTCACTGGCGTGTTGGCAGTGCCGGTCGGGCTCTGCTCGGACGCGTAGGCGGCATCATCGTGATAGGTCACGCCACGGCAGGTCATGTGCGCCCAACCCTTGAAGTTCGCCGCGTTCTGCGTGGAGAGCTTCGGATCGAAACGCCAGATTTCCTTGCCGGTGTCCGGGTCCAGTGCGATCACCTGGCTGTGCGGCGTGCAGACATAGAGCATGCCGTTGGCTTTGAGCGGGGTGTTTTCGGCGGTGGTTTCGCCCGGGTCGTTCGGGCCAGGCAGGTCACCGGTGCGGAACGTCCAGGCGGGAACCAGTTTGCTGACGTTCTGCGGGGTGATTTGCGCCAGTGGCGAGTAGCGATCGCCATGGGCACTGCGGCCGTAGGAGTTCCAGTCGCCATCCGGCATGGCCGGGGCGGTGTTGCTCATGCCAGGCACGGCGTCACGGTCCAGTTGGCCTTTGATTTCACCGGGGTTGGTGAACAGGCTGGCCAGCGCGGCGATACCGGCGATGACCACGGCAGCACTCAGCACACCGGTGCCGACCGGGTTGAAGTCGCCGCGACGCAACGGGCGACGAAACCATGGCAGCAGCATGACGATGCCGAGGGTAAAGAGCAGCGCCAGACGCGGCACCAGTTGCCACCAGTCCAGACCGACTTCCCACAGTGCCCAGACGGTACTGGCGAACAGCACCATAGCGTACACGCTCAGCGCCGCATAACGGTCGGCCAGCAGCAGCCCACCGGCCACCATCAGGCCGATACCGGCCAGCAGGTAATACAGCGAGCCGCCGAGCATGCTCAGCTTGATCCCCCCGGCCAGCAAGGCCAGGCCCATTAGTAGAAGCAGAATGCCGAGCAGGGTCGGCAATAAACGGCTTCGACTCAAAGCACCATCAGTGCTCATAGTGTGGTTCTCCGTGACGTTTTAAGTAGTCCCGCGCAAGTTCACTGTAGATGACGATCTGGCGCGGGCATGGTTCATCGAAAAAGTGTTTGGTTGATGCGGTCCCTGTGGGAGCAGGCTTGCCCGCTCCCACAGGTTTTATGCGTTTGATCAGAACGATGACTGGATCTTGATCCCGCCAATCAGCGCGTCGTCGACCTTGTCCACGCCACCGGGGTGGCGGATGTATTGCAGGTTCGGGCGCACGGTCAGCCAGTTGGTGACGTGCACGCCGTAATAGAGCTCGCTGCTGTATTCGGTGTCTTGCGGGGGCAGGAACGACGGATCGTCGAAGTCGAAGGCGGCGCGGGCCTGGTTGGTGGCCTCGGCGTTCTTGCGGTAGGCCGGGTTGACGTGGACACGGGCCAGCGCGAAGCCGATATCGTCTTTGGCGCGGGCATCGAACAGGCCTTTGTAGACGACACCGGCCTGGACATAGTTGTCGATGGCGTTGGTCTTTTTGTCGTGCATCGTGGCGTTGGCGAACACACTCAGGCCGCGTGAATTGTCGCTGGCGCGGCTGGTCAGTTGCTGCTGAATACCGAGCCATACGCCATGTTTGCTCGATGCACTGCGGTAAGCCTCGCCGCTCAGGGCGGCCGGCTGGCCATTGCCGTCCTTATAAACGTCGCTGGCCTTGGCGCTGCTGTAGTAGTAACCGGCGCGGTATTCACCCGGCAGGCCATTGAGCTTCGGGGTCCAGACCAGTTCTACCGGCAGGATTGCGCCCTGAGTGCCGCTGCCGCTGAGCTTGAAACCGTTGCCGCGATCCAGATTGGACGGGTTTTGCTCGTAAGCCCCGACTTGTGCGTAAAGCTCGGGCGTCAGGTGATATTTGACGCGCATGGCCCACTGGCTGACGGGCCAGTTGTACCAGATGCCACCGACCCAGTTACCGACCTGGGAGCCGCAGAACGCCAGGTTCTGGAAGTCGCAGGGGAAGCTGTTGAAGTCTTCACCCTCGCCAAAGCGGCCGACCTTGATGTCGAGCTTCTGGTCGAAGAATTTCTGCTGGTACCACATCTGCGTCAGGCGCCAGGTCTGGCCACGGCCCCAGACTTCTTGCGCCGAGGTGAAACCGCCGACACGCGGGTCGTTGATCCGGTCGTTGCTGATGTTGTTGCCATTGCGTTCGGTGATGGTCAGCTGAAATTCAGCGTCGTCCCAACCCAGAATCTTCTGCAAGTCCAGGTGAGTGCCCAAGGCAAACTGATCGCTGTAGCGCGCGGTACGGTCATGGTCGTAGCCACCGTGCAGATTGCTGCCCATTTCGCCGGTGTAATCGACTTTGAAGTCGTAGCCTTTTTCCGAAAGTTCGGTGCGAGTGCCGTTCCAGTCACCCAGCATCCATGGCGAGTTGCTATCGAAGGCTGGCGCGGCCTGGGCGCAAGTGGCAAGGCCCAGAGCGGTGAACCCGCTGATCAGCTTCAGGGCTTTTCGGCTGGACACAGCGGGTGAGACAGCGCTGTCTCGCGGAGTTTGAAAATCAGGCATAGAGACGGAGTTCTTGATCTTTTTCTAAAGGGGATGCGCTGAACGCAGCAGGAATGCAGCAGGGGAGAAGCGTTTCAGCTGGACGGGCGTAAGGATAATGTTCTGTAACACATTGAGAAAGGGCTTTTACTGACATGGATCATTTCGGATTTGGTAACAGTCGGCTGCGACCGGTCGCCGCAGTACCAGGCGGCGCAAAAAAAGGCGGACTGAATAGTCCGCCTCGCTATGTTTCAGGGCCGTCAATTCAACAGATAGACCGGGAAGCATTCACACAAATGCATCACCCGTCGACGGACATTGTCCAGCAGTGCCGCATTGGTCGGTTGCTCAAGCAGGTCGGCAATCAGGTTGGCCACTTCGGCGCATTCGGCTTCACCGAAGCCCCGCGTGGTCAGGGCGGGTGTGCCAATGCGGATGCCGCTGGTGATCGCAGGTTTTTGCGGATCGTCGGGGATCGCGTTCTTGTTCAAGGTGATGTGGGCGCTCTCGAGCAACGCCTCGGCATCTTTTCCGGTGATGTTCTTGGCGCGCAGATCGAGCAGGAACATGTGGCAGTCGGTGCCCCCTGACACCACCCGCAGGCCGCGTCGAGTAAGGATATTCGCCATGGTCCTGGCGTTGTCGATGACGCGTTGCTGATAGTGCTTGAACTCATCACCGAGGGCTTCGTTGAACGCTACGGCCTTGGCGGCGATGACGTGCATCAGAGGTCCACCCTGATAGACCGGGAATATCGTCTTGTCGAGCAACGCCGCATGTTCGCGTTTGGCCAGGATCAGACCACCCCGTGGGCCGCGCAGCGTTTTATGAGTGGTCGAGGTGACGAAGTCGGCAATGCCAACCGGCGAGGGGTACAGGCCGGCTGCGATGAGTCCGGCGTAGTGCGCCATGTCGACCATCAGGTACGCCCCGATTTCATCGCAGATGTTGCGAAAACGCTGGAAGTCGATGGTCCTTGAATACGCCGAGGCACCGGCAATGATCATTTTCGGCCGGTGTTCCCGGGCCAGGGCTTCCATCTCGGCGTAGTCGAGGGTTTCGCTGTGTTTTTCCAGGCCGTAAGAATAGGCGGTGTAGAACTTGCCGGAGAAGTTTACCGAGGCGCCATGGGTCAAGTGGCCGCCATCGGCCAGGGACATTCCCAGAATCGTGTCGCCAGGGTTGAGCACGGCGAGAAACACGGCCTGGTTGGCCTGGGAGCCGGAGTGCGGCTGGACGTTGGCATATTCGCTACCAAACAGTTTGCAGGCACGTTCGATGGCGAGGCTTTCAATCTCGTCGACCACTTTACAGCCACCGTAATAGCGCTTGCCTGGGTAGCCTTCGGCGTACTTGTTGGTCAGCACCGAACCTTGGGCTTCCAGCACTTCTTCGCTGACGTAGTTTTCCGAGGCGATCAACTCCAGGTGGGTTTCCTGGCGGTTGCGTTCGCGGCCGATCAGGCGAGCGAGGGTGGGGTCTAGATTCTGCAGGCTCATGGAGGGCATTCCTTTAAATGAGTGCTTCAGCCAAGGGGGCTGGCGCGTGACGCGGCAACACCCGTGACTGGCTTTTGCTGGTATCGGAAAGAAAAATGGACGTGTCTTTCAGACCCTGCCCGTGAAGTCGTAACGAACGGTCATGGTCGGCTGCCCTCGGCGACGGTGCCGGCTTTGCTTTCCCGGGTGTAGGTCAGTACGAAATGTGCCACGAGCCCGAAGATCAGCCCCCAGAATGCCGCGGCCAGCCCCAGGAAACTCATGCCCGAGGCGGTGACCAGGAAGGTGATCAGCGCCGCTTCACGTTGTTTCTCGTCAGCCATGGCGCCGGTCAGCCCGGCGCTGATCGCCCCGAACAGGGCCAGGCCGGCGAGAGAGGCGATCAGCTCTTTGGGCAAGGCAGAAAACACCGAAGCGAGGGTCGCGCCGAAGATGCCCATCAGAATGTAGAACACCCCGCAGGCGATCCCGGCGATGTAGCGCTTGTCGCGATCCTCATGGGCTTCGCGGCCGGTGCAGATAGCGGCGGTGATGGCCGCCAGGTTTAAGCCATGGGAGCCGAATGGCGCCATCAAAATCGAGCCGATGGCCGTGACCGAAATGATCGAACGCGCCGGGGTGTTGTAGCCCGAGGTGCGCAACACCGCCATGCCCGGCACGTACTGCCCGGTCAGGGTGACGAGGGCCAGCGGCAGGCCGATATTGATGATCGCGTGCCAGCTCCACTGCGGGGCGATGAAGATCGGGTGAGCGAGATCGATGGTAATCGAACCGGTGTTGAGTGTGCCGAACGAGGCGGCCACGGCGCAGCCGACAATCAATACCGACAGGATGGCGTAGCGCGGTGAAAAGCGTTTGAAGATCAGGTACGCCGCGATCATTGACAGCACCATGCTCGGCTGCAGCTTGATCGAGGTGAACAGTTCGGCGCCGAAACGAAACAGGATGCCGGCGAGCATGGCGGCGGCGATGGCTTTGGGCAGGCGATTCATCAGTTTGTCGAACGCACCAGACAAGCCGACCACCGCGATAATCACCGAAGCCACCACATAGGCGCCGATGGCCTCGGGCAGGGAGACCGTGGGCAGCATCGACACCAGCAACGCCGCACCCGGTGTCGACCATGCCGTAATCACCGGAATCCTCAAACGCCAGCTCAACAACAGACCGGTAATGCCGCTGCCGATGGATATGGCCCAGATCCAGGACGACACTTGATCGTTGGGCAGGTGCGCTTCCCGGGCCGCCTGAAACACGATGATCAGCGGGCCGGCATACGAAATGATCACGGCGATGAAGCCTGCAATGACCGCTGACAGGGATAGATCCTTTCTGAGAGTGTCCATGATGTCTCGACTTGGCGTGGCGGGCACGCGGTGATTCAGAATTGAGATTGAGTCGATTGATTCGATTCGAGATGAGTGTATTTGAATGAATTGAGTTGATTCAATAGGTGGGTGAGTTGTTACGAGATGCTTTTTGGTTATCAAGGTGTATTTGTCAGGTTTTTTTTAAATAACTAATTGATTTGTAAATATATTTATTGGTTTGAAAATATTTTGCGTGAAAGATGCTTTTCGATTCGTTCGCCGAATCAATCGACTCAATTTATTGATTGAGTCCATTTATTAGTTGCCTGACCACCCTGTGATATGCTCGGATATTCATCATTTCTACGATGGTAGCGGTCATTCATGTGGGTTCCTCAGCTAAGCGAATTCAACCAGCCGATGTATTTGTCGATTGCCGATGCGTTGGCGCGCGATATCAGCAACGGCGTGTTGAACGAAGGTGATCGTCTGCCGACCCTGCGGGAGCTGGCCACCACGCTGAATGTCACGCCCGGTACCATCAGCCGTGCCTATAGCGAAGCCCATCGGCGGCGTCTGGTGCAGGGGGAAGTAGGGCGGGGCACTTATGTGCTCAACCAGAAACAGTTGGAACTGCCGGCCAGCAACAGTGCCGTTTCGCTGAATCTTGGGCAGTCTGAGTTATTGGACCTTTCGATCATCAAGCCTTACAGCGAAACCCTGGAATACTGGTTGCGTGGAGCCTTGGTGGGCATGGCCAAAAGCACGGATTTTGCCCATACCCTCGACTATGCCCCCGATGGCGGTCATCCGGCTCATCGCGAGGCGGGCGCGCAATGGCTGCGCCATTCGTTGCCCGATGCACAATGGCAGCAAGTGGTGATCACCGCCGGCGCACAGCATGGTTTGATGGTCGCGATGAGTGCGTTGACCAACGCCGGTGATCTGGTGCTCTGCGAGGAGCTCTGCTACCCCGGCATCATTTCCCTTGCCCATGGACTCGAACGACGCCTGCGTGGCGTACCAATGGACGATGAAGGGATCATTCCCGAAGCGCTGCGTGAGCTGTGCCAGCGTGAGAAACCGGCGATGCTGGTCTGCGTGGCGACGTGCCAGAACCCAACGGCGGCGATCATGTCGCAAAAACGTCGGGCACAAATCGCGGCATTGGCCGAGGAGTTCGACTTCATCATCCTGGACGATGACATCTACGGTTTTCTGGCCACCGACCCGTCGATCAAACCGCTGTCGGCGTTTGCCCCGGATCGTTCGGTGTACCTGACCAGTCTGTCGAAGTCGATCATGCCGGCCTTGCGGATTGGCTATCTCTACAGCCCGCCGAAACTGCTGTCGCGCCTGACCTCCATGGTGCGCAGCAGCGTCTGGATGCCGTCGCCATTGACCGCTCAGTTGGCCAGCAACGTGATCACCGAGGGGCTGGATAAAAAGCTGATCCGTATTCAGCGCAACGAAGCCGCCGGGCGGCAGGCGATCGCTCAGGAAATCTTCGCCAATTTCGAGCTCAAGACCCAGCCGTATGCCTACCACGTCTGGTTGACGTTGCCCGAGCCCTGGACCAGCGACGAATTCACCATGCTGGCCCGTGCCAACGGTGTTCTGGTCCTCAGCGGTACCCAGTTCCAGGCCGAGCGTAACGGCATTACGCGCTGCGTGCGACTGGTGTTGATGTCGCCCACCAGCCAGGACGAATTGCGGTTTGCCCTGACCAAGCTGGCCAGCCTGATCGATTCGGATCCGCGTCGTTATTACTGAGCCGGGCGCTATCTCCTGACGTTTGTCCCTCGGATGATGGCCAACTCACCTACAGTTAATTCAGTCTCTGACGAATGCCTCTGTCCGGAGCCCTTCCACCGGACGAAAGCCTCCGTTAAGGTGCGCGGCTTCCCATCCTTTCATCGTTCGAAGGCCCGGCATGACCGAACACAACCCTGATCCCCTGCACGGCGTGACGCTGGAGCAAATCCTCAACGCCCTGGTTGCGCACTACGAATGGTCTGGGCTGGCCGAGCGTATCGATATCCGCTGCTTCAAGAGCGACCCAAGCATCAAGTCGAGCCTGACCTTTTTGCGCAAAACTCCGTGGGCGCGGGAGAAGGTCGAGCGTCTGTACGTGAAACTGATGCGCACCAAGCGCCCGGTCTGAGCATGGTCATACCCTCGATCGCGAGGCGTCGTTGTGTGGCCGTGGCGGCGATTCTGGGCTGGGCAGGCTTGAGCATTCAGATGTACCTGATTCTCTATGCCCGCTGGAGTATCGCGGCCAGCCTGCTGGGCGGGCTGGTGAGTTTTTTCAGCTTTTTCACGGTGCTGACCAATACGCTGGTGGCGGTGGTGCTGACCTGTGAACTGACGTCCCGCGAGTCGGCGGCGCGACGCTGGTTTTTACAGCCGTGGGTGAGCAGTGCCATTGCGGTGAGTATCGCGGTGGTCGGCGTGGCGTACAGCCTGTTGTTGCGCCATTTATGGCATCCCGAAGGCTGGCAATGGCTGGCCGATGAGCTGATGCATGACGTCATGCCGCTGCTGTTCCTGGTGTATTGGTGGTTCTGTGTGCCCAAAGGAACATTGCGGCTGCGGCACATTGCCTTGTGGGTGATCTATCCGCTGGTGTACTTCGGCTATACGTTGTGGCGCGGGCATCTGCTGGCGGTTTATCCCTACCCGTTCATTGATGTCGACAAGCTGGGTTATCCACAGGTGTTCGTGAATGCCGGGGGATTGTTGGCGGGGTTTGTGCTGATTTCACTGCTGGTGATCGGGTTGGATCGGTGGCGCACGGATCGCAAGTGAACACTGACTGTGGCGAGGGAGCTTTTGTGGCGAGGGGGCTTGCCCCCGTTCGGCTGCGAAGCAGTCGCAAAATCAGCAAATATGCTGTGCCGGTTAAAACTCCGTTGCAGGTTTTAGCGCCGCTGCGCGACGCAACGGGGGCAAGCCCCCTCGCCACAGAAAGCATGCACAGCGTTTATTCCTCGTCGCTGTCTTCCAGCCGCCAGTAGCCGACAGCCTTCACAAACTGCTCGTCCAGCCCGTGCTCATCGAGCAATGCCCGGCGGATCTGCCGCGACGCTTTGGTTTCGGTCGCCACCCACGCATACAGATTGCCAGCGGGCACTTTGATCTGTTGCACGGTGGTCAGCAGGTTGTTTTTGCCTCCTTCGCGCAGCACCCAGATCACATCGACCTGCGCGGCGCTTTCCAGGCGTTGTTGTTCGGCGCCGTTTTCCACTTCCACGATCACCAGTGCGCGCCGATTGGCCGCCAGGCCTTCGAGGCGGCGGGCGATGGCGGGCAGAGCGGTTTCGTCGCCGATCAGCAGGTAGCTGTCGAAGATGTCCGGCACGATCATCGAGCCACGCGGCCCGCCGATGTGCAGGAACTGGCCGGGTTTGGCCTGCTCGGCCCAGGTCGAGGCAGGGCCGTCGCCGTGCAGCACGAAGTCGATGTCCAGTTCCAGCGTGTCCAGGTCGTAACGACGGGGCGTGTAGTCGCGCATTGCGGGCATCGGCCCGTTGTCCTTGCCGGCGCCGAGTACCAGGGTTTCCAGCGCTGCCTGTTCCGCTGCGTTTTGCGGGAACAACAGTTTGACGTGGTCATCCGTGCCGAGGCTGACGAAGCCTGCGAGTTCCGGGCCGCCCAGGGTAATCCTGCGCATGCGCGGCGTCAGGTCAACCACCCGCAGCACTTGCAGGCGACGGCGTTTGATCTCGTGGCTGACACGGTGAATGGTTTGGGATGGCACGATAACGTCGGTCATTCGACTTTCTCCGAAACGGGTTGAACGGTGGGGCCGTCGACGATGGCTTTGGCCGTGTTGTTGAGCAGGTCGCGCACCCGCAGGATTTCTTCCGGGCTCCAGCGACCATGGTGCATTTGCAAGGCATGACGCAGGTTGTGCACCGCTTCATGGATCTCGGCCGGGCGGTCCTGGCCGCGCAATGAGCGCTTGCTGACTTCGATGCGCATGCGCACACCGTCCAGGGCAATCGCCTGCTCGCTTAATGACAGACGTCCGGCGTCGGTGATGCTGTAGCGTTTTTTGCCACCCTCGGCGTCGCCCAGGATCAATTCGCTTTCTTCAAGGAAGGTCAGGGTCGGGTAGATCACGCCAGGGCTGGGGCTGTAGGCGCCGTCGAACATGCTTTCGATCTGGCGGATCAGGTCATAGCCGTGGCACGGCTGCTCGGCGATCAGCGCCAGCAGCAGCAATTTCAGGTCGCCAGGGGCGAATACGCGTGGGCCGCGACCGCCGCGCTCGCGGCCGGGACCCGGGCGTTTCTCGAAGCCGTCGCGGCCGTCGCCGTGTTCGCGGTGGGGGGAATGATGGTCTCTCATTTTTGCTTTCTCTCGTCGTGTTTAGATACAACTTAAGATATATCTTTAGGCTGGCGCAAGCGTTTTTGACCAACGGTCGAGATTGGAGGGCTTGGGGAAAGGCGCGAGTGGGGAGCGCACGGGAGTGACGAGGATGCTACGAAGGTTTGATTTTTAGAGTAATTGAACTAATTATGAAGTTCTTCCGTTTAGTGCTGGTCTATTCGTGTGCGAACAGTAGTATTGGTCTTACGGAAGTTTAAATCAGTTCTTGTCTGTGTGTTTTTTCAGTTAAAACTGTGTGTAGTATTTCTCTGAGGGCAAAACAATAAAGTTACTGTTTCTTTAACTTTTTTCCTGCTGTTCGAGAGCCGTTGTTACTACATGTTCTTCGGAAGTTACGTACTTACTTTCTCAAGCGATTGGTCGATCATTCTCCGGCGTCGAAAGTTAAGCCAAAACGCCATGCTTCGTGCCGGGTGTTGGCTTGTTGTGACTTTCCACGGTCCGATCCTTTGAAAAAGACAGGTACTCAACAATGTTCAAGAAGTTTGCAATCGCCGTTCCGATGACCCTGCTGGCCCTGAGCTCTTCGGTAGCGTTCGCTGCGGAAGAATCGCGCACCTCCATCAACATCAGCGCCACCATTCCAAGCAAGGTATTCCATGCTCAGCCGCGGGACCCGAACTTCGGTAAAGATGAAAAAATGGCCTACGTACTGGGGGCCGGTACGCTGACTCCAATCCGTGCGACTTATGATGTACAACACACCAACGGTTCGGTCGGCGCCTACGTCGAAGGTGGCCCACAGCCATTGTCCAACGGCATCAACACCATCGCATTGAGTTACATGTTCAATGGCACAACCCTGACCGGCGTGTCGCAGGAAGTGGTCGGTGACTCCGAGTCCAACGGCGGCATGCAAGCTGACCTGGTGATTGCCGCTGCCAAACCAACCGACACCCAGAATGGCCTGTACACCGCCAATCCAGTGGTGATCTTCGATGCCATTCCTCGCATTCCGTAATACCGTTATTAACTAAGGTTCATCCTTAATTCATAACACTTACCGATCGGCGGGCAAGTTTTGCCTGTCGATCGGGTTTCAACGAATTTATCTTCAGAGTATTTCGTTCATGTTCCCGATGACGCCCATCGCGACGGCGCTTGCCCTATGTTTTTGTGCAACTGCCCTGGCCGCGCCCACGGAAAACGGCCATACACCTCGAAGTCTGTTGGCGCAGGCCAAGGGATTGCCGACCGAATTCGAAGAGCATTTCTTTGATGTGCCACTGGCGGTGCGCGTGGAACTTGACCAACAGTTTCTCGGTGAGGCGATGGTCGTGTTGACCCGCGACGATCGCATCACCCTCGTTGACTTCGCCGATGTCAGCGACAGCATGATCAAGCCCAGTGAACGCGACATCTGGGCCAACTATCTGAAACAAGGAGTGGCGCTCGGTGGCTGCCAGGCCAATTGCCCCGAGCAACTGCTGGCCGTGCACTACAGCCTGGAAAACTCACTGGTGTCGATCCTCACCCAAAACGCTGAGCGCGACGATCAGGTACAGCGTTATTACAACCTGCCCGAAAATGGCAGCACCGGGTTGATCGTGCGTAACCAGCTGAACCTCAACGGCGGGCAGAACCAGGACCTGGGCGGGCGCTACGGCCTGGAAGCCAGCAGCAGCCTGGGTAACTGGACCCAGGCCGTCAATATGCAACTGTCTCGACTGGGCGGTCTGGATAACAAGCTGTATCACGCGGTGCATGAGCTCTTTACCCAGCGCGAGCTGGAGGGCAATTTTCTGCGCCTGGGCTATTTCACACCGACGTCCGAAGGCCTGACCCGTCAGCCACGTGCCTTCGGCGCGAGCCCCGACACCGCATTGGGCGTCATGTACGGCAGCTCCGACAGCCTGGCCATCAACAACCCGAAACCGGCGGTCTATCCGATCTACGTCACCGCCAATCGACAGGGTTCGGTGGAGATCTACCGCGACGGTTTGCTGATCAACACCCAGGCGGTGCCTGCCGGGTTGCAGACCCTCGATACGCGTCCGCTGCCCGGCGGTATTTATGAAGTGGAAGTGCGTCTGATCGAAGACGGCCAAATCACCTCCAGCACCCTGGAGCTGGTCTACAAACCCAACAACTGGCGTAACCATGACGAGCGCTGGCGCTATAACCTGTTCGCCGGCCGCGAATCGAAATTGCTCAGTAACTGGGAAGAGCAGGCCGACGGCGACATGACGGCGGGGGCCGCGTTCAACTTCCTGCTGCACCCGCGAGTCATCCTGGGCCTGTCGGGTCGACAGGTGCGCGACGCTCTGCAGTACGGCACGTCGGTCGATTGGGCAATCGTCAACAACGCCAGCGTCTATGCCAACGTCTACAAAACCGAGGACTACGGTACCGGCTTCGACGTGCAAGGGCTTTATTCCTATGGCAGCGGCAGCATCGTCGCCAGCCATAACCGTAGCTGGCTCGATACCACCCGGCTGTACGACACGCTGCCCGATGGCACGCGGGTGCGTCAGCGCAATGTATTCATTGGCCAGACCAGCAACTCTTCCCTGTCGATAAACCATCGACTCAACAGCAAAAGCTCGGTCAATGCCCGGGTGTCCCACAGCGAAGGCAACACCAACGGGACGGGCGTGGATCTGGGCTGGACCCAGCGCACCCAACTGTTTGGCAGTGACGCCAATTGGCGCCTGTCGCTGTTTGATCGACCAGGCAGCGTGAGTTCGGGAGACGACCGCAATCGGGGTATCGATTTGAGTGTCAACATCGCGTTGGGTGGCCCCGGTGAACAGCTTTCCGGCAGCATAGGCACTCGCACCGACCGTGATGGCGGGCGCGATAACAACGCTTCGATCACCTACCGCAAAACCCTTCAGGACCATCTGCTGCAAAGCGTCTCCGCCACGGCCATCACCGACACCTACGGCATCGGGTTGAATGCCATGGCGACCATGAGTTCTGACCTTGTCAACGGCGACGGCTTCATCCAGCGCTCGTCCTTCAACAACGACCTAACCGGAGGCTTGAACCTCGACAGCACCGTGGCCGTCGGCGGGCAAAAAATGGTCATGACCAGCCAATATCACCGCAACGGTGCCGGCATGATCATCGACGTGGAGTCGGACATCGAGGACATCGCCTTGCGCGCCGATGACTTGAGCGGTGGCAGCGCGGTGCTCAAGCCCGGGCGCAATTTCGTGCCGATCACCGCGTACAAAAGCAGCTCGGTCAGTTTCGATTTCGAGGGCAACCACGTTCCCGCCGCCACCATCCAACCGGCCCGTTCCAGCTATCACCTGAACAAGGGCGGTGTGGAATATCGCCAGGTGAAAGTGATGAAAACCCTGACCGTCCTCGGGCGCCTGATCGACCCGCAGGGCAACCCACTCAAAGGCCATCACATCATCAACCACGCCAGCCGTGGGGTGAGCGAAGTGGACGGTTTCTTCTCCATGGAAATGAATGCCGGTTCGCCAACCCTGGAAGTGCGCCACGGCAGCCAGTTGCTGTGCCAGTTCCGCCTGGACCCGAACAGTGGACGTACCGAAAACAACGTGCTGATGATCGGCGATTTGCGTTGCACGCCGGATACGTTGGCGGATGCGACTTATCTATCTGAAAGACGGGGTTAGTGGGCGTGGAGGATAGAATCAGCGTGATACGCCTACTCAAACGGACGGCCAACGTTTTGATGTTGTCTGGATTGCTGGGGGCAGTGAGCGAAGCGGCTGTCATGGAGATAGAAGCGAAATTCAGTCCGGATCCATCCAACCCGCTGGTCAATAAATTTATCAATACAACGAAGTTCACCGGGTTCTGCCAGGGTAACGAACCGGCGTGTGAGCGACGAGGACTGTCCAGTTTCAGGACACCCATTACATTCACTGCAACCAGACCAATCCGGGTCCATGAGACCAATCGCCGCGAAGCCGCAATGTTCCGCATCCCGGCGGAATGGCGAACATTGACAGTTACCAAAATGGGGGGTGCAAGCACTGAAACGGCGGAAGTGAAAGTACGTATGCCTGGTTTCGCGGTTAACTATCGCCTCAGCCACGATGCACGCGATTTGGTTGGGCGTCCAGATTTGGGTTCTCACGCCGCTCACGGACTTCTATGGCAAGGAGGGCTATGGTTGAGTCCTCCGTCACCCTGTCAGTGGGCGATAATGGCGAGTACAAATATGAGGGAGCATGAAACGTTCTGGCTTACTCCGGCGGGTAGCACTTGTCATAAAGCACCTAACTACATTATTCCAGAGTTTGATTATAAGTCTTTTGACTTTGCTTACGAGCTTCAAACCCCTGAGCCCTTGAAGTTGTCGCAAGGTACTTACACCGGAAGTATTCAGTACTCCGTTGGCCCGGGTAAGGATTTTGATATGGGTGATGTCATGTTGCCCAGTGAAGACTCTCTAACGCTGAACTTCACGCTTACCGTTGAGCATATGCTCAAGGTTGAAGTTCCACCCGGTGGTCATCGTGTGGAATTGGTCCCGCAGGGTGGCTGGCAATCCTGGCTGCAACAAGGCCGAAAGCCGACGCGTTTATTCAAGGACCAAACGTTTAATATCTCGGCCAGTTCGCGTTTCAAAATGGAGCTGGAGTGTCAGTACACCCAGGATGGCAATACCTGCTCTTTGCAAGAGCCAATTTCGGGCCACGTTGTTCCATTGAATATCAGCGTAAGTCTTCCACACGGCTTGACCGATGCAAGTGGGCAACCAGTGACCCGTCGACAACTACTTCGTAATGGTAGTGGTACCGAGCTGTTTCAACCCGGTTTTTATGTGGAGCGAAGGCCGGGGACTCTGCACTTCGAAATCCCCTCCCGCGAAGTGGCTGAGATGATTCGGCCGGGCCGATCACGATATTATTCCGGCAATGTAACGGTTATCTGGGATTCGGAAATTTGATTGTTTTCGATATTCAAGTTTATTAAGTGAGGTACTGAAACATGAAGAGCTTGTTAGCCTTAATGGGTTTTTGTTTGTTTGCCCAAACGGTTCATGCCGCACCGAGTATCAATATCGGCACCGTTTACGATTATCTGGACGGTGATAAGAGCACCTATCTGAAGCGTGTATTCAATGGCGGCGACAGCACGGCGTTCGTCAAGGTCAACATTCTCGAAATTCTCTACGACGCCGACGGCAAGTCGCAGGAAGTGCCGCTCAAATCCAACACCGACGGCAAGTCCCGCGATGGTTTGATGGCAAGTCCCGCGCGACTGATCGTGCCTGCCAATGGCATGCAGGGCACCCGTCTGCTGTTCATGGGCGAACGGGACAGGGAGCGTTATTTCCGGGTGCGATTCGTACCCGTGGTGCCGGAGAAGGAGGACGAATTCGCGGTGTCCGGCGAAGAGCGGGAGGACTACAAAAAATCCCTGTCGGCCGGGGTCACCGTACTGGCAGGTTATGGCGCGGTGTTTTTCGTACGGCCAAAGGAAACACGCTTCGACAGTGCGATTGAAAACAACACAGGCACGTATCGGATCCGCAACAACGGCAACAGCGTGGTGGTGGTCGATGAGTTCAAGGATTGTTCGGTTAAAAACGAGCAGGACTGCCAGCCCACCACCAAGCATCACATCCTCGCGGGCCGTACCTTTGAGTTCGAAAAACAGGCCGGTCGCGAATATCGCTTCACCCTGGTTGAAGGTGAACGCAGCAAAAAACTGGACGTGAAGGGATAACCCATGAGCAGGAAGCTGACCCAGGTCTTTTTGTCGGTTGTCGCGATGTGGACGAGCGCTGATGTCTTCGCCGCCCGGGAAGAGCACACCTTCGAAGTGTTCGTGACGATTCCGACCCAGGCGTTTTATGTCATTCCATCGGACCCGGGCTGGATCCATCGCGAACAGCAACTGCCCTGGAACTTGACGTCGTCGACACTGGGTGGCTTGCGCAAGTACTTCGATGTGAAGAACGAAGCGGGCTCGATCGAGGCGCGGCTGGAAGGCCGACCGTATCTGTCCAACGGCACCGACGCCCATGACATTGCCTTGCGGGTGCTGTTCAACGGCAAACAGTTGAGCGAGCACGAGAGCAGCGAGGTGGTGTCCATGGCCGAGGCCGCGCCTGGTAAACGCGTGGTGCTGGAAATCCTCCCGATGCCGCCTGCCGATGGGGTTTACAAGCCCGGCAATTACTTTGGCAGCGTCAACATGATCTTCAACGCGGTGATGCCGGATGCCTGATACCGATTGTGTGGGGCGCAAGGGATGATTCGTTTTCAAGCGTTACAACCATGGGCGGGCGCAATGGCCGTGCTCCTGGGATCGCTGTCATCGGTCTGGGCGCAGGAGGTACAGATTCAAGCCTCGTTCAAGCCGGACTCGGCGAATCCGCAGCGTAACCAATTCCAGAATGACACCCCTCCCAGTGGTTACTGCGCCAGCTATCCCAGCGAATGCCGGGACAATGCGATGTTCAGTCTGCGGGTGCCTATTGAGTTCGACTCCAGCGGACCAATCGTGGCCAATCATGGTGATGCCCGGCAAGGCGCGATGATCAAGGTCCCGGCACAATGGCGAGAGCTGACGGTCATTCATGAAACGACAGGCGAGCCGGAAACCGTGAAGGTTCGAATCGCCGGGTTCGGCTCTGCCTATGTTACTGACGATGTGATTCAGCTGGTGGGCGCAGGTAACGATTATCGAGAGGCCCATAATAAATTGTGGGGCAGCAGTTGGGTGAATGCGCCATCACCCTGCCTATACAGTGGCGTGGGTTTTTTTGCGCCACAAAGGTATCGTTTTTTCTGGAAAACACCTTCTGAAGTTTCATGCCAGAAACAGGCGAAATTCGACGTGCCGTGGATGCGTTACGAATATGTCGATTTTGCGTATGAATTGGTGACCCCTAACCCTTTGGGCATGTCCTCGGGAAAATATCTAGGTAACTTGACCTACACGATCGGCCCCCACGGCGATTTCGACTTGGGCGACATCATGCGGCCCAGCAGTCCTTCATTGACGTTGAACTTCGCCCTGGACGTACAGCACACCCTCAAGATCGAGGTGCCTCCTGGTGGAACCCGTGTTGAACTGGTCCCGCAGGGTGGCTGGCAATCCTGGCTGACGCAAGGGCGCAAACCGACGCGGCTGTTCCGCGACCAGACCTTCAACATTTCCGCCAGTTCACGTTTCAAGATGCAGTTGCAGTGCCAGCACGTCCTGGGCAATACCTGCTCGCTGAATGAGCCGTTGTCCGGCGACTTTGTGCCATTGAACGTCGGCGTCAGTTTGCCCCATGGCTTGACGGACGCGGGCGGCCAACCTGTCAATCGTCGGCCATTGCGCCTGGACGGCAGTGGCACGCAGTTGTTCATGCCAGGGATTTATGTGGATCGCAAACCGGGAACGCTGCATTTCGAAATACCCGCCAGTGAAGTGGCAGAAATGATTCGCCCCGGGCAACAACGACGGTATTCGGGACGCGTGACGGTTATATGGGATTCAGAAGTCTAGTGTCTTGCGCCAATGCAGTGAAAAGGAGTGCAGCAATCATGGAAATACTCAGGAAAATCATCCAGCTGAGCGGCTTGGGATTGGCGGGTGCGTTCATGCAGACCGCGGTCGCCAGCACCGTTGAAATGACCGCGGTATTTCGTCCCGATCCGGCGAAGCCGATGCAAAACACCTTTATCAATACGACCCCTCAGGGCGGGTATTGCGGAGATCATCCCGAGTACTGCGAGGAGGGTGTTTTCAGCATTTTGTTGCCCGTTCGCTTCCGGGCGGCGGCAGATATACCGGCGCTGCATGAGCAGCGTCGGGGCGCGATGTTCCGGGTTCCTTCATCCTGGCGAGACGTCACGGTGGTGCACGACGTGACCGGAGAGTCCGAGACGCTCAGGATGCGCGTGAACGGGATCGGGGCCGCTTACACGATCAAGACGCCTCTGCCCACAGGGGTCTGGCAAAGTACCTGGGTCAATGCGCCTCCCCCTTGTGGATATGGCGGGGTGGGTTATGGCACTGCCTTGTACTATGCGTTCTTCTGGCGAGTGCCGGCCAATGCGGGTGTGTGTGCCAAGCAGGCACAAAAGGACATTACCCAGGACTACCAGTTCGCTTATGAAAACACGGGGTTCAGCTACGAGCTGGCCACGCCCAACCCGCTCAAGATGTCGGCAGGCACCTATCGTGGCGTGCTGAACTACACCGTCGGGCCGCATCAGGATTTCGACATGGGCGATGTCATGTTGCCTGACGACGATTTGATCACCCTCAACTTCACGTTGAATGTCGAGCACACCTTGAAGGTGGATATTCCCCCAGGCGGCAATCAAGTGGAACTCGTTCCGTCAGGGGGATGGCAGGCCTGGCTGACCCAGGGGCGAAAACCGACCCGGTTGTTTCGTGATCAAACCTTCAACATTTCTTCGTCCAGCCGTTTCAAGATGCAGCTTCAGTGTCAAATCACCGGATTAACCGATTGCATGATTCTCGACCCCGTTTCGAAGCGACCTGCCGTGGTGAAACTGAGCGTCACCTTGCCCAACGGTTTGACGGATATCTTCGGGCAACCGGTCACGCGGCGTCCTTTGCATGTCGGGCAGGCAAATGCCCAGAAATTCCAACCCGGTTTCTACGTGGATCGCGCGCCAGGTACCCTGCATTTCGAGATTGCACCCAATTATGTGGAGTACATGATCCAGCCCGGGGTGTCGTCCAGATACTCCGGAAACATCACCGTGATATGGGACTCCGAAGTGTGATAACAGTGGAAGACGCCCTGAAGGCATGATCGCCTTCAGGGCGGGGGCTGATTATCCGGCGTTTTGCAGCGCCGCTCGGGTCAACCGACGGCTCAGCTGTTTTTCCTCGTAGCCGATGTCGTTGAGCAAACCGCCATAGACCTCGTCCGTCATTTCCTCGCCGGTGAGCACAAGGCTTTCCGGGACGTTGAGTTGACTGGCAAGGTCGAGTAACCGCTGCTTGAGCGCGCGTCGTTGCACAATCAACTGCTCTTTGGAACCGGCCCAGGCGCGTTGGGCCTCGCGCAGTTCATCCAGCAGGTCGGTCCTGTGTTCATACATCCGGGCATTGCGCCGGAACTCCGCGGGATAGGTGTCACGCAGGTATTTCTCCCAGTACGGCTGTTCGATCATTCCATTGACCAACCCGTCGCCGGCTTCCATCGACATTACCGTGTCGAACGCCGTGTCGAGCATTTCAGCGTTCACCCTGGCCAATTCGGGATACCGCAACAATGTCGATTGCCACGGCAAATCGAGACGTTGCGCCAGGCCGCTCTCATAGGCGAGGTACACTTCAATTTCGTCGCCGCCCGGACGTTTGGCGAAATCGGCCCGTGCAATATCTTCCACCCGCGCAAGACGGGCCGCCCCTTTTGCCAACCTGACCAACCTGCTTTCCAGCATGGCGCCCGATGTCGACAAGGCATAGGCTTCGGAGGCAAGCACCTTGATGCCCATGTGGTTGAACATCTGGGCTCCCGCATCGGCGCAGGTCGTGGGCGACGTTGCCATTTCGAACAGATCGGCGCGCAACTCGCTGTCCAGGTCGACGGCTTCGACCATTCGCCATACCCGGCTGCTCAGTTGATTACGCAATTCACCGCCGGCCCGGTAATCGGCCGAGGTGGTCTGTTTCTGGATCAAGGCGAAAAACCCTTCAGAGCCAGGCTCGGACATCAGGTCGTGCCAGGCTTCCTGGCGGAAGGTCCCCAACCCGGAGACTTCGGCACTCCACCACTCCGAGTCATCCTTCATCGGCCATTGGGCCATCGCGTCGGTGGCGGCGTCGGTATAGACCTGTGTGGGCGAGATGCCGACCGAGCGTCGATACGCCTGGAACTTGACGACATTGGCCTGAGACAGGTTCATTTCGAACAGGCGGGTCCGCGCCACGATAAACGCATCGTCAGAGCCGGGCACGACGGTGGGAATGATCCTGATCGGGTTTTCCTGCAGATCCAGAAAAAATCCTCGAGGCCGACGCTTGTTGGGCGCAAAGAGCCCGTCGGGCCACGTGGTGGCCCCCGTGTTGCTCAGACTCAGGATGCTGAGCCTGGGCATGCGCTCAACGTTCGGCAGCATCCCCAGCCTTGGGTTGTCATCGAGCCTGAGTGTTTCGATACGGGTCAGGTTTCGCAGCTGCTCGACCGACGCCGGCGTCAGCCTGATGTCGTTGTTCATCAGGCGTAGCGTGCGCAGGTAATGCATTTTGCCGATGCTGTCGGGCAACTGCGTCAAGCCGCAACCGCGGGCGCTCAGTTGCCGCAGGTGGGGGAAGTCTTTCAACAGGCCGGAGGCTTTCTGGGAGAACGTCGTGCGGTCCAGGTTCAACGTGGTGATCTGATCGAGGTAGTGCTTGA
The DNA here is from genome assembly GCF_056400265.1 of Pseudomonas sp. 01L34. Classification (NCBI taxonomy): domain Bacteria; kingdom Pseudomonadati; phylum Pseudomonadota; class Gammaproteobacteria; order Pseudomonadales; family Pseudomonadaceae; genus Pseudomonas; species Pseudomonas sp. 01L34. The sequence continues at coordinate 332,132 of NZ_JBFTSX010000007.1, read as the reverse complement.
TGTCCGGCAGTTCCTTCCACCAACGCTTGAGGTCGACAGCGTCGATTTCCGTGGAAAGGTCCAGTGCATAGCCGCCATCGGAAGTGGTGCTGCGCTCGCCGAATACGGTGGGCTTTCTCCTGAAACAATCGATGAGCCGTTCGCTGATGTGCAGCCCGCCACCGCGGACGAACCCTTGGCGATCCGGACCCCAGCTATCAGGTTGCCGATATCGCCATTTATTGAGCAGCACCTCAAGATCATGCAGTTCGCGGTCCAGTCGTGTCAGGGTCTGATGCCCTTGTTCCGGCGAGCCAAGGGATCGCACAAAGGTATCGGCTTCTCGTTCGTTGAAGTGGGGGTAGAGGTCCCGCACCCTTTCCGTGAGGGTGGCTTTGCGGGTGGACAAGCCAGGGCCGCGCAACAGCATCATGTCTTCGTGATCCGCCCGCGGGCGGATCGGTGGCGCGAGGAGCACGGTGCGGCGTTCGGCAGGTGTCTGGGTCTTGACCATGACCCATTGTTTGAAAAAACGGCCCTGGCCGGGTCGATAACCCAATTGCGTCTGTTTGTTTTTCGGCAAGGCGTTGAGCACCGCTTCGAAAAAATCGGCGGCTTCCCGCAATTTGTGGTTTTGCGCGTCCCAGACTTCGAAGCGGTTCACCTCATCCCGGACCAGTATCCGGACGGTCGACGCGTCCTGCGTACCCACGCTGCAGCGCACGGGGCCGGCATCGCTGCCTTCGCGTACTTCGATGCGTAACTCATTGAACGTGTCGGAATGAATCCTGAGCGCATTGAGCACCAGGCTTTCGGTTTCCGGCACCCACTGCGCATCGTCGTAGAACCCTTCATAGGCATGGTTTGCCCGGACTTCGAAGTCCGCTTCACGGGCGCGGATCTTGATGTTCAAAGGCAGGCGCTGCTCTTGTTCCATTCGCTTGAGGTCAGGGCTGTCGGCACGGCTCAGCAGGGTCTTCACCGCACGGGACGGCAGCTGTGCAAACTCATGGCGCACGAGCCTGACCCGGGGATCGTCCGATGCTTGTGCACCTTGGTACAGCTGATTGACGATGTCTGGAAGCAGGCGATTGGCTTCGTCCGCCAGCCGATCGCGCAGCGCTTGCACCTGTTCGCTTTTCGCCATTGGCCGGCCGAGTACTGCTTGCAGTTCCGCTTCATCGAGGAAGTTGACGAGGCTTGGCGCAAACTGGTCGCTCAACAGGTGCGACAGGCTGGTGGCCAGCGTCTGCCCCGCCGTTGCCTCGGGATTGCCGTACTGGCGAAAGGGACCGGTCAGGTCGTCGTTGTGATAAACCTTCAGCGATTTATCCGCAGGCCAGCCGTCCAGGTAGGTCGCCAGCGGTTCAAACCAGTAGGAGGACGGATCCAGCGCCAGCCCTGTGCGAATCCGTTCAATGCCGTTCCGGGCCTGGCGCTGCAGGTGCAAGCGTTCGAGACTGTCGTCCAGTAGCGGTGGCGCAGCCGTGTTGTCGATGTACATCCGGCGCAGTGCGCCGTCGTCGGTGCCGCTGGCAATGCGCACGCGTTCGAGATCCGCGTCGGTCAAACCGTCGACGGTGTGGCCGAGACGGCGCAGCAGTTTCGGGGTACTCCATGCTCGCGGGTTTTCGCCTTCGTGAGTCCAGGCACCGAGGCCGTTGTGTCGTAACTCGGGTGAATACGCATCGGCGCGGTGTGGATGCTTGACGTGGTAGTTGCCGGTTTGCGGGTTTTTCTGCACGGCGAAGTGTGTTTCATCCAGCGGCAGGATGTCCTGGCCCTGGTGGGTATGCAGGCCCAGTTCGTCAGGACCGGAGTCGGCCGACAGCTTCACATCCGGCAGTTCGTAAGGCCGCAGATCGGGATGCCACAGGCGTGGCTCGCCATTGGGCAGCGTGACCGGTTTCATGCCTTCGATCAGTGGCGAGAGTTTCAGACGCACGACCTCGCCAATGTTTGCCCCGGCGGCGAACGCCGCCAGTTGAATGGCATCTTCCACCACACCCACGATGTGCTCGACGGCTTCGTTCCACAGCCCCAACGTCATGTCGACGAAGCCTTCGATGACATCGTTGGCGATCTGATAGGCGGTGTAGGCCATCATCAATTCCCCCAACCCCGGCACGAACGGTGTGACGACCATCAGGGCGACGTTGAAGATGTCCGAGACTATTTTCTTGAAATTCTCCCACCAGGCCCATCGGGCATTGCGATCGGTGTCGGCGGTGGACACGGCGATGTGTCGGGCGTCATTGAGGATTTTGTTCAGCTTCTGCTCAAAGCGGTATTTCCAGAATTCGCCGCGGATCGGTGTGGCGCTGAAACGAAGATTGGGCTGCTCGACCGGCACTTCCCGCCAGCTGGGCCCTGGATCCAGCGGATCTTTCTGATGCCATTTCACCTCGAACAGACGCTGCTGCAACCCGCCGAAAAAATGCCCTCGCTCCGGCTGATCGACGAACCGGCTGAAGAACTGGCGATAAGTCATTCCAGTGGATGAGATGAGCGGGTTGTCCCGCAGCTGGCGAGTCAGTTCATTCATGAAGGCGACCGTTGAGGGGTACTCTTTCAACGGATGTTCAGGGTCTTGTGGGACATACGCGAATATCGGCACGACCTCTCGCCTGTGCTCACGGTACAGGTCCGGTGTGATCAGTACGATCCCGGCCAGCCGGCTGTCCAGAATGGACAGTTCAGCGAAATGCATTACCCGGCCCTTGCGGGTGAGGTTGCGCTGGCCATCGAGCATCTTCAGGATCAGGTCGCTCGCGTCGGCATCAATGTCGCCGGTCATCAGCGCTTGTTGAACGGCTGCCTTAAAGGCAGCTTTCTCGCTGTCGATGATTTTGAGTTGCAGAAAACGCCTGGCGACGGCATCGCCGGGTAGCAAGCGGTCTTCAAGGTATCGGGCATAGCGCGCGCCAATGTCCAGCTCACGACACAGGGTCTGGAACTGGGCGATGGACATTTTGCGTTTGACCGGCAGGACGTCGAACAGACCGCGCTCATCGGGCTGGCTGATGAAATCGGAATCCGGCTCGCAGGTTTCGCTGCGTGCGAAGTTGTGCAGGGCAGCGTTCAGCAGGGAGACGGTTCGGGTGACGACACCGCCTGTGACGTCGATGGCATACCAGGGGCGTTCCTTGGGTAAGTAAAGATGCAAGTAAGTGGTTCTGACATCGACATCGACCCCGTACTGTTTCATCAATGCATCGATGAGCAAGGGTTCAGCGAAGTCATCAACGTTTTGTAACTCTTCGAGAAACCGATCCACCTTGTTCTGGGCAGACCAGAGTTCAAGGTTGGCATCTTGTAACTGTGTGTGAGCAGATTGAGTGGCGGTCCTGATCCATTGTCCGGAACGGGGTTGTGTGAGGCTCAGTTCCCGCGCCCTGCGCAACGAAGCATCCTTGAATGTCGGGTGAATTCGACTCTGGATGAAAGCGTAGTGACGGCCCTTATCGTCGTCTGCCCCTCCTGGGCGGGCAGTTTTACGTCCTTGTAAATCTGACATTGTTTTTATCAGCCTTGAGCAGTTATGGAAGGCAACAGCCTATCCTTCGTCGCTCAAAGTAAAAGTCTGAATTACTGCGCGGAACACCTGTGGAGAGTGCCGAAAGCATTGGAATTTTCCATGCCGAAAATAACTATTTACCACCCGGTCAGCGGCGGGAGAGCTCCACGGGCAAACATCCGGTGCCACTCCCCGGTTGCAGATACGGCATCAGGATGGGCGCCATGCCCTTGAGCACTTGCACGGGCAACGCCGAGGTAAATTTGAAGGCTTCGGCCGAGCGCCCCGGCACGTAGGCGGTCAAGGTGCCGAAATGGCTATCGCCGATGTAAAACACGAATGTTGCTGTGCGGTTGATCGATTTCGAGCTCAGAATCCGCCCTCCCGGACCGATGGCTTCGATGCGGTTGTCGCCGGTCCCGGTTTTACCGCCCATGGCCAGCGGGGTGCCGTTGGCCAGTTTGAAACTGCCTGCCACGCGTTTGGCCGTGCCGGCATCCACCACTTGCGACAAGGCCTCGCGCATGGCGGTTGCCACCTCGGAAGGCATTACGCGTTTGCCGACGACCGGATTGTTGATCAGTTGGGTTTCATAGGGCGTACCGGCCGCGAAGTGCAGGCTGTCGATACGCAGCGTCGGCAGGCGTACACCGTCGTTGAGGATGGTGCCGATCAGCTCCGCCAGTGCGGCGGGGCGGTCGCCGGAGCTGCCGATGGCGGTGGCCAGCGAGGGCACCAGGTGATCGAACGGGTAGCCGACTTTCTGCCAGCGTTGATGAATGTCGAGGAACGCCTCGATCTCCAGCATCGTGCGGATGCGGCTGTCACGGGCGCCCTTGTGTTTGCTTTTGAACAGCCAGCTGTAAACCTCCTGGCGTTCGAATTCGCTGGCTTTGACGATCTGGCTGAACTTGGCGTCGGGGTTGTTCAGCAAGTAGCCCATCAGCCACAGATCCAGCGGGTGGACCTTGGCGATGAAGCCCTGATCCGGCAGGTCGTAGCTGCCCGGGCCGTAACTCAGGTACAGGCGTTCGAGGCGTTCGTCGGTGAGTTTTTCCGTGAGCTTGGCGCCCTTGAGGTGTGAGCGCACGAAGGTGTTGAAGCTCTCCTGGTCGGCCTGCGGGAATAGGTAGCGATGCACGGCCGCCATACGGATCGGTGTCGGGTGCATGCTGTCGAGGAAGGTCTCGAGGCGGGTCTGGGTGTCTTTGTTCTGGTACTTCTTCCAGAACCGCAACAGGAATGCGGTGCCTTCGCGGTCGGCGAACTGGGCCAGGTATTCCTGACGCCGCGGGTCGCGGTCGTCCTTGAGCAATTCGGCGCTGCTATTGGGGCCTGCGTAGGTGCTGTAGCGCACCAGGTCGCGCATCAGCCGGATGAACGGCAGGTTGATCGACTCACGAATGGCATCGCGCAGGGACGGCATGCGGCCGTTGTCCTCCTTGCGGAAGTTAACGAACGTGTGCAGCCCACCACCGGTGAAAAACGCCTCGCCGGGGCTGGCCGAATATTTGCGATCCAGTGCGGCGCCGAGCATTTTTGGCAGGCTGCGGTCGGTGTTCTGAATCATGTAATCGACGGCCCAGCTGCTCAGGCGATCCTGTTCGGCGACTTCGGTTTTCTTCAGTTCGGCAACGGTCATGCCTGCGTAGCGATCGTGCAATTCGGAGATGATCTGCAGGTAAGTGGTGAGCACACGCATTTTTGCGGTGGAGCCCAGTTCCAGCTTGCTGCCTTCATTGATGTCGAACGGTTGGTCGGTGCTGTCGGTCTGCACCCGTACCCGCGAGCCGTCCGGGGTCAGTTCGAACAGGGTGAAGCTGTAGCGCACCTGCGTGGTGCTGGTGGGGGTGAGCAGGCGTTCGCCGATCAGGCCGATTTCCGCTGCATAGGCTGGGTCGGCCAGATGCTTGAGGTATGCGGTGGCCTGGGTTTGCAGCTCGCCTTGCAGGGTGCTGGTGGCGGAAAGGTCGAGGCGGTCGAGGTCATACAGCGGCCGGTTGAGCAAACTGCCCAGGCGACTGCGCGCGACACTGATGCCTTTGTTGGTTTCGATCGGTTGGATGGTGGGCTGGGTCTGCCAGTCGCGGTAGGTCACTTGGCTGGCCAGTGCTGCCGCCGCGAGCGGTGCATCGATCACCCCATTTTGTGACAGCAGGCGAATATGGCTGTCGGTCAGGCTGGCCAATTCATCGCGGCCCTTGGTCAAGTAGTGCGAAGGGCGGCGTTGAGCAATCATCAGCGACAGCATTTCACGCAGGGCCAGGCCTTTTTCCGCCAGGCTTTTCTGATCGGTGTCGGTGCTGGCCAGCCGTTCGTTGGCCTTGTTGAAATCGGCGCCGTACCACACGCGCAAACCTTCGGCCATGCCGTGCACTTCACCGTGGCCCGGTACCGCGGACAGCGGAACACTGTTGAGGTAATCGCGAATCACATTTTGCCGTGCCTGAAGGGTTTCCGGCCCCGTCTGATAGGCCCGCACGCTGGCGGAAATCATTTGGCGGATTTTTTCCGCGCCCGACACGGTCAAGCCGTCGGGCGAGTGTCGATATTTCTCAAGCTGTGTCGCCAGCGTACTGCCGCCCGCCGATTGGCCGGGCAGGCGCAACAGCTTGGCTACCTGGGACCACGCCGCCATGCCGAACCGCGGCCAGTCCACGGCGGGGTTGGCCAGGGGCTGGTGCGGATCGAGCAGAAAGCGGTTTTCGATGAACAGCAAGCTGTTGACCACCACCGGCGGGATCGCGGCAAAGCTTGAATAGAGCTGTTGTGGATACTTGAACTGGTACAGCGGGGCCGCACGGCAATCGGTGATCGACAGCCCGGCCTGGATTTTCTCGGTATAGGGAATGAAAAAGCCCTTGTCGCTGTACTTCATCAGCGCAGGCGAAAAGCGGGTTTGCGCCGCTATGACGTAATCGCGCTTGAGCAGGCGCGGCAGAAATTCATCCAGGGAGCTGTAGCCCAGACGCTGATCGAACGGGCCTTCGCCAGGGTAGCGAATCGCGTCGCTGGGGCCGGGTTGCAGTTCGTATTTCAGCGAGGCGGCATATTTGCTGATTTCCCGGGCCTGGAACTTGGAGGTGCGCATTTCCTTGGCCGCGGCCAGGCCCAGGACAATCAGGATAATCAGCAGCAGCAACCAGAACGCCCCCCAGCCGTGCCGTGAACGACGGGGTTTTTCAGGTAAAGGCGCTTCATCCACACGCTCAGTCGGAACCACAGTGTCACTCGAATCGGTTTGCCACAAAGCGCCCATAGTCGACTGATCCATTCACGCAGATTGATCGGACTTGTTTGAAGCTTAGACGGTGGTTGGCGTTGGTGAAAAAATTGTGAACAACCAAATATCAGGTATGCATCATCAACTGTGGCAAGGGAGCTTACTGTGGACAGGGACTTACTGTGGTGAGGGGGCTTGCCTGTGGCGAGGGGGCTTGCCCCCGTTCGGCTGCGCAGCAGTCGTGAGCCCTTTAAATGCGGCGTGCCTGAAAAATTCAGTGCTGCTGTTTTTTGGGGACTGCTGCGCAGTCCAACGGGGGCAAGCCCCCTCGCCACAACAGCCCCCTCGTCACAGAAATCCCTCACAGATGTTTATAGCCAGCAGGCATCCCATAGCGGGTAATCGCCAATTTTATTGACCAGCCCCGCTCTTAAAGGGTTGGCAACAATGTAACGAGCGAATGGCAGGAGTTCTTCTCCATCGCGGATTGCCCGGTCGTGGTAGCCGCTTTGCCATAGCGGACCACACCGACCGTTCATTTTGTTCACTGCCAGGGTGCAGCGTGACTTGGTAGAGCCGACAACATTGCCCAGATTGTTGCCCTGCAGCTGCATTAGCCAATGAAAATGATCGGGCATCACAACCCAGGCAATTGAATTCACTAAACCCGCATCGTGAGCTCGGCGCAGTTCTGCGACAAGCAGACGCCCCAATCGCCAGTCAGAGAATATGGGTTGGCGCTCGTGAATAACTGCGGTGATGAGGTAAGCGCGGCCGTTTTCAGAGGCTCTGCCAAAGCGCAGGCGATGAGAGTTTGGTTGAGTAGGCAATCCATTGCTTCCTTGCGTAATAGTCAGGTGACCCTTCCACGCTAGTGCCCGCTTGTCTGTTTCGGTTCTGCAAATGCTGAGTGAAGATTCTGATTCCTGCGAAGGATTCACCACAGTAAGCCCCCTGCCCACAAGGGGTGTCGTCTGAAAGGGTTGAGCTAGACGCATCAACGAGGTAAATGCTGCCTAGGTAGGGGCATGACGATGCACCATTGCTGTGCAATACTCCGTGCGGTTTCAGTGGCGAAAAAACCTGCATAAGCCAGGTAATGCCACTCCGTTCTGCGGGAATTACCCGTTAGTTATCGCTGAATATTGTGTTTTATATAGTGAAAACACCTGTCGTTAGCTTTTTATACTGCACGCCCCGCTGATCTTGGAGGTTTTGTCCTACAAGACGTGTCTGTCCACAAGACAGGCCCGGTTTCACCAGGCGCTGGCCTATCGGTCGGCGCTTCGACACTCGGTGGTCATATCCAATAACAAGACGAGGTTGCACCCCTATGCCAGTCGGCAATCACCTGCCTCACGGCGAGACCGCTCAGGGCGGCCCGCTTAAACGCGAACTGGGCGAACGGCATATTCGCCTGATGGCACTCGGTGCCTGTATCGGCGTCGGCCTGTTCCTGGGCTCGGCCAAGGCCATCGAAATGGCCGGCCCGGCCATCATGCTCTCCTACATCATCGGCGGTCTGGCGATCCTGGTGATCATGCGTGCCCTCGGCGAGATGGCCGTGCACAATCCGGTCGCCGGCTCGTTCAGCCGTTATGCCCAGGATTACCTCGGGCCTTTGGCGGGTTTTCTGACCGGCTGGAACTACTGGTTCCTGTGGCTGGTGACCTGCGTCGCGGAAATCACCGCAGTGGCGGTGTACATGGGCGTCTGGTTCCCCGACGTGCCGCGCTGGATCTGGGCACTTGCCGCGTTGGTCAGCATGGGCTCGATCAACCTGATCGCGGTGAAAGCCTTCGGTGAGTTCGAATTCTGGTTCGCCCTGATCAAGATCGTCACCATCATTGCGATGGTGGTCGGCGGTATCGGCGTGATCGCGTTCGGCTTCGGCAACGACGGCGTCGCCCTGGGGATTTCCAATCTGTGGGCCCACGGCGGCTTCATGCCCAATGGCGTGCAAGGCGTGTTGATGTCCCTGCAAATGGTGATGTTCGCCTACCTCGGCGTCGAGATGATCGGCCTGACCGCCGGTGAGGCGAAGAACCCACAGAAGACCATCCCCAATGCGATCGGCTCGGTGTTTTGGCGGATTCTGCTGTTCTACGTCGGCGCCTTGTTCGTGATCCTGTCAATTTACCCGTGGAACGAAATTGGCACCCAGGGCAGCCCGTTCGTGATGACCTTCGAGCGTCTGGGCATCAAGACCGCCGCCGGCATCATCAACTTCGTGGTGATCACCGCGGCGTTGTCGTCCTGCAACGGCGGCATCTTCAGCACCGGGCGCATGCTCTACAGCCTGGCGCAGAACGGCCAGGCCCCGGCCGGTTTCGCCAAAACCTCGAACGGCGGTGTGCCCCGTCGTGCGTTGCTGTTGTCGATCGGCGCGTTGTTGCTGGGCGTGCTGCTCAACTACATGGTGCCTGAGAAGGTTTTCGTCTGGGTTACCGCGATAGCCACCTTCGGTGCGATCTGGACCTGGGTGATGATCCTGCTGGCCCAGCTCAAGTTCCGCAAAGGCCTGAGTGCCAGCGAGCGTGCCGGCCTGAAATACCGCATGTGGCTGTACCCGATCAGTTCGTATCTGGCGCTGGCCTTCCTGGTGCTGGTGGTCGGCCTGATGGCGTACTTCCCGGACACCCGAGTGGCGCTGTATGTGGGCCCGGCGTTCCTGGTACTGCTGACGGTGTTGTTCTACATGTTCAAGTTGCAGCCGACCAATGTGGCGCAAGGCGCGGTGCGTTCGGCTTCGTAAGTTGTAACGCCAGCCATGCAAAAGCCCCGGTCAGAATGATCGGGGCTTTTGCATTTAAACGGCTGCCACGGGTATCGGCACATTCAACCGCTTATTGAAATCCAGCCAAACCCCCAGCAACGCCATCAATCCGACCCCCAACATTGCGCTGAATAGCTGCATCGCCAATACGTTCCCACCCAAGGCATTGAGCATGTCCGCCAACGGCGCCAGCAACACACCAAAACAAAACACCTCCAGAGAATATCGGCCCATGCGACAGCTTTGTCGCGCCAGCCAGTGTTGCGTCCAGCCCGTGTTCGGCAACAACCTGGCGGTGACGTAGGCGAGGGCGAGGAAGTGCAGCAGACGCGCCGGTGAGAGGTTGGTCTTGCTGATCGGATAGAGCCATTCGCCGAGCCATTGGGGCATGAACTCGTCATGCACGGTCGGCCATTTCCACGACAGCGCGATCATCCCGCTCATTACCAGATAGGTCAGAGCCGCGATGAAAACCGGCTGTCGAGTCAGCGGTCGAGGTTGCGGCGCCCGAGGCCTTTGCCGGTGAATCGCCGCCGCGCCCCCGAGAATAAACAGCAGCTGCCAGGCCATCGGATTGAAAAACCACACGCCCCCGTCGGTGCCCGCCAGGTTCCACTGCAACCATGGCGCCAGCAGGTACAACACCACCGACAGCCCCACCACGTATTCAGCCTTGCGCAGCAGCATCGGCAGTACCAGCGGCAGGCCGAGCAGCAACAGAATGTACAGCGGCAACGGGTCCATCAGGTTCGGCTTGAAGCGCAGCAGCAACTCGTCCATCAACGCCTGCTGCGGATTGCTGAGGAAATACTGCAAGCCCATTTCCTGCACCAGATCGCGGGTTTCCACGTGGCTGTTGGCGAAAAACACGATGCCCATCAGCAGCGCCAGCAAAAAGATGTGCACTACATAAAGCACCCAGGCGCGTCGCAGGATTTTCACCGTGGCGACCATGAGCCCGTCGCGCCGGGCGATCTTGCCGTAGGCCAGCACGGCCGCGTAACCGGCCAGGAACACGAAAATCTCCGCCGCATCGCTGAAGCCGAAGTTACGCACCGTGAACTGCGCGAGCGGGTTCTGCGGCACGTGGTCCCAGAAGATAAAGATCAGGGCCAGGCCGCGGAAAAAGTCGATTCGGTGATCGCGTCCAGACGTCATGAAGGCGGGCTCTTGAACGGGCTGTTGAATAAGGAGTTGCCGGCGCCGCAAAAGAGGGGGCGCCGCACATTGGCGGCGCGCAGGGTGCCGTTATTCACAGGCAATTGCAAAAGACTGGATATTACCGAATGTCTCAGATGCTTATAGCGAACGGATCGAACGGCGTGGCCGTCGGTCTGCCGGACTGTCCGTGCACCAGAACTCCCCATGATGGCATCTGGCGAGCATCTACACTTCGGTTCTCAGGAGTGTGAAACGTGAAGGTTTCGCTGATTGTCCCGGTATTCAACGAAGAGCAGGCGATCAGTCTGTTCCACCAGGCGGTGCGTCGTGAGTTGAAACTTGACCCTTATGAAGTCGAGATCGTGTTCATCAACGACGGCAGTACCGATCAGACGGCTGAGCAGGCCAAGGCGCTGGCCCAGGTCGATGAACAGGTATTGCTGATCAATTTCTCGCGCAACTTCGGCAAGGAACCGGCGTTGTTTGCCGGGCTGGAGTATGCCACCGGCGATGCGGTGATCCCCATGGACGTGGACCTGCAAGACCCGATCAGCGTCATCCCGCGGTTGATTGCCGAGTGGCAAAAGGGTGCCGATGTGGTGCTCGCCAAACGCCGGGATCGTACCAGCGACAGTTATTTGAAACGCCACAGTGCGGCAATGTTCTACCACCTGCTGAACAGGATTTCCTACACCCGTATCGAAGAGAACGTCGGGGATTTCCGCCTCATGGACCGCAAGGTGGTCAATGTGATTCGCGCACTCCCCGAGCATCAGTTGTTCATGAAAGGCGTTCTTTCGTGGGCCGGTTTCACCACCGTGGTGGTGGAGTACGAGCGGGCCCAGCGGGTGGCGGGACGCAGCAAATTCAATGGCTGGAAGCTGTGGAACCTGGCGCTGGAAGGCATTACCTCGTTCAGCACCGTACCCTTGCAGTTGTGGACTTACATCGGCGGCGGCATTTCAATCTTCGCGGTGCTGTATGCGGTGTACATGGTGCTGGACAAGATTTTCTTCGGCAACAGCGTCCCCGGTTACCCTTCATTGATGACGGCCATATTGTTTCTGGGCGGTGTGCAACTGATCGGCATCGGCATTCTTGGAGAGTATGTCGGTCGCATCTACATCGAAGCCAAGCATCGGCCCCGGTATGTGATCAAAGACGTCATCGGCGGCAAAGACCGGGTCGGGCTTTAGCATGGGCAGACTGAGCGATTTTTTCAGCGGCGAAATCGGCCGTCGTCGGGTCTGGCTGTTTTTTCAACTCGCGACGCTGATCTATGTCATTCCGCTGATCCTCGCCGACTATCCCTACATCGATGACAACTGGCGTTCGCTGTCCGCCGGCACGGACTGGGTGGGGCAGGGGCGGTTATTCACCGAGCTGTTTTACAACGCGCTGACCTTCAGCGATGCCGCACCGAACATCTTTCCATTGCCGCTGTTGATCGCCTCCCTGGCCATGACTTTTGCGTTGACCAGCCTGACGTTTCATTACTACCCGCAGCCGACGCTATCCTGCTGCATGGTGGTGTTGCCGCTTTGGTACAACCCGTTCTTCCTGCAGAACCTGTCGTATCAATACGACGGACCGGCCAATGCCTTGAGCCTGGTGGCGGTGATCTATGCGATCACGTTTCGTCATCCTTCGCGCATCCTGCAATGGCTGGTGCCGGCCTTCCTGATTGCCCTGGGGCTGGGGCTCTATCAGGTGAGTATTAATGTATTTCTGGGCCTGTGTTGCCTCGAACTGCTCAGGGGCGCGAACGATAAATGGGCCTGGCCGCAATGGTGCGAGTTGATCGGCTGGAAACTCGCCCAGGTGGTGCTCGGCGGCTTGATCTACAGCGTCACCGCTTATCCATACATGGATCAGACCCGTGTTTTGTTCCTGAACTGGGCGGCAGCACCCTGGCTGCAACTGGAAATCAACATCGGCCGCGTGCTGGAAAAAGTCGTGCTGCTGTTTCACGGTGGATTCACCTGGGTGTTCGCCGTGCTGCTGTTGTGCGCCATCGCGGGCAGCGTGCAGCTGGCCCGGAACGTGGTGGCACGCCAGGACACGGCGTTGAGAAAAGTGCTGATGGGCCTGGCGTGTGTGCTGACTGTGCCGACCGTGATTTTTCTAGTGTCGGGGGCTGTGTTGTTTTTCCGGGATTTCAATGAAGGCGCCAGAACCTTGATGGGGTTCGCAGTGCTGTTGGTGCTGCTGTTCTATTTGAGCCATCTGGCGCTGGCACATATTCATGAGCGGCTGACGCTGCTGTTGGTGGTTCCGTTGCTGGCCATGCTTTCGCTGTCCTACGGCTATGGTCGCGTACTGTCGGTGCAGAACACCTTCGCTTCCAGCGCGTTGTTTTCCCTGGGGCATGACATTGCATCCCATCGGCAACTGCGCGAGGCCAAGCGCATTTACATGTCGGTGAGTTATTCCGATCACTGGCTGGTGGAGGCTGCGGGCTCGTTCAAGCGGATGCCGGTTTTGCATTATCTGCTGAACATCAACTTCTACATGCTGGCGGAAAACCTGCCGAAAGCGGGCATCACCAACGTGGTCGCGGAGCGGGAGCGACGCAACGCGACGTTGATGGGTTATCAGGGTTATCCACCGCTGGTGGATAACAAGTTCTACAACCTCTATCTGTTGGGTGACTACGGTTTTATCGTGATGAAAGAGCCGACGCCGATCGCCACGCTTGCGTGGTGAAACGGTGAGCGCTCCTGTGATCTATCTCAAACGCTTGCCATCCGGGGTTGCCGACGGTGCGGGTTTGCTGGGGGTGCTGGCGATCGCATTGTTGGCGAGATTTCACGCCATCACCGTGCCGGTCATCTGGTACGACGAGGCTTACAGCATACTGCTGGCCGAGGGCTCGCCTGCGTACATCTGGGCCACGACGGCTCGGGATGTTCATCCGCCGCTTTACTATGTCTTGCTGCATTACTGGATGGTGCTGTTCGGTCATGGCGTGTTATCTGCGCGGTCCCTGAGCGCACTGGCTGATGTCGGCACGCTGTTGCTGGGCATTAAATTGATGAGCCTGTTGGCGACGCGAAGGGCGACATGGATCGCAGCATTGTTGTTGGCGTTGCTGCCGATATCGGTGCGCTACAGCCAGGAAGTGCGAATGTATACCTTGCTGGGGTTTTGGCTGATGGGGGCGACTGTGGCGCTGGTGTGCTGTGTCAAGGCGCCGGATCAAAAGCGTTACCCGGCCGTTTACGTGCTGCTGATGACGGCGGCTTTTTACACGCACTACTTCGCCGCATTGTGCGTGTTGGTGCATTGGCTTTTTTGGTGGCGAGTGCGCAAGGTCCAGGACACGGTCCCCGTACGTGCGTGGATACTGGCCAACAGTGCAATCGTCGTGTTGTACCTGCCGTGGGCACCGCCTCTCGTCAGTCAATTGCTGCGAATGGATGGGCTCGAATGGATACCGCCGCTGACCTGGCCGACGGTGCTGGCCTTCGTTTGGCAACTGGTGGTGATGGAGGGTTCGACCAGTGACTTATGGCGCGTGACACCCTTGGTTTTGATCATGGTTTGCGCCGCTGCCGTACTGTTCAAGGCACGCAACGAGCGACCCTTCAGTGTTTTGCTGGTGGGCTATTTCTTTGTGCCGGCGCTGACCGTGTTTCTGGTGTCGCTGATCGTGCCGGTTTTCAATGCCAGGTACCTGGTATTCGCCGCCGCTGCGTTGCCCCTTATCGTTGCGCTCGCGCTGGACGCATTGAGCCAACGCCACGCTGTCCTTGCTGCTGTCGCCATGGTTTTTATTGTCTTGGTGGAAGTGCACGGGCTGTCGGCGATTTACGCACAAACGGATGAGATGAACGGCACCAGCATTCGCAGAGACGCGAAACTGGACGCCGTGGTCGCAGGTCTTGGTCGCGAGGTGCGTCCGGGTGACGAGATCATTGTGGATAACCTGTATTGGTACTTGCCGTTCACCTACTACAACGCCACCGGCATTCAACCAAGGCTATACGTCGTCAAATCGCCGACCGGCACCCTGTGGGGAACCGCCGAATACGGTGGTTGGGCACTCATTCCCCGCCACCTGCTCTGGATTCTCTTCAATGACTTTTCGACCCTGAAACTGAACGCCAAGAGGGTCTGGTGGGTAACGGGTTATGTGCGCCCTGAACATGACGCCTTGTTTCCCGAACACTGGAAACAGGTGCTGACGTTGAAAGAGGGAGACAGTGAGGCTCGTTTGTTCATTCTGGAGGGAGCGCCAACCGTTGAGGTCGGCGCGCAAAAACACCCTATGCGGCAGCCGTTTCGTTAGGCTCAAAACTGTCCGCCCGTGCCATCTGCCACATCCGCGAATAAAACTCGCCGTTCACTTCGCCAGTGAGCAATTCCCCCGGTTTCAAGAACACATGCAGCTGCGAGAACAGCTTGATCTCGGTCGCCGACATGCGTCGCACCAGATGCTTGGCCGACAGCTGTGAAGGATGGTCGAGGCCTGCGGCGGCGAGCATTTCGGCCAGGGCCTTCAGCGTATTGCGATGGAAGTTGTACACGCGCTGGGCCTTGTCCGGAACGACCAGCGCGCGCTGGCGCAGGGTGTCCTGGGTGGCGACGCCGGTCGGGCATTTGTTGGTGTGGCAGCTTTGTGACTGGATGCAGCCGATGGCGAACATGAAGCCGCGCGCCGAGTTGGCCCAGTCGGCACCGATGGCCAGGACGCTGGCGATGTCGAAGGCACTGACGATTTTGCCGCTGGCGCCGAGTTTGATCTTGTCCCGCAGGTTCAGGCCCACCAGGGTGTTGTGCACGAACAACAGGCCTTCACGCATCGGTACGCCGATGTGGTCGGTGAATTCCACGGGCGCGGCGCCGGTGCCACCTTCCTTGCCGTCGACCACGATGAAGTCCGGGAGGATGCCGGTTTCCAGCATGGCCTTGGCGATGCCCATGAATTCCCACGGGTGGCCCAGGCAGAACTTGAAGCCCACCGGTTTGCCGCCGGACAGTTCACGCAGTTGCGCGATGAAGTGCATCATTTCGATCGGCGTGGAAAACGCGCTGTGGCGCGACGGCGAAATGCAGTCTTCGCCCATCGGGATGCCACGGGTTTCGGCGATTTCCTGGGTGACTTTGTGCTTGGGCAGAATCCCGCCGTGGCCGGGTTTGGCGCCTTGGCTCATTTTGATTTCGATCATCCGCACTTGCGGGTTCTGTGCCTGGGCGGCGAAGCGTTCCGGGTCGAAGCGCCCATCGGCGGTGCGGCAGCCGAAGTAGCCGCTGCCCAGTTCCCAGGTCAGGTCGCCGCCGTTTTCCCGGTGATAGGGGCTGATGCTGCCTTCGCCGGTGTCATGGGCGAAGTTGCCGAGTTTGGCGCCCTGGTTCAACGCGCGAATGGCGTTGGCGCTGAGGGAGCCGAAGCTCATGGCCGAGATGTTGAACACCGACGCCGAGTACGGCTGGGTGCATTGCGGGCCGCCGACCATCACCCGGAAACTGCTCGGGTCGCTCAACGGCGCCGGGCGCATCGAGTGGCCGATGAATTCGAAACCCGACTGATACACGTCGATCAGCGTGCCGAAAGGTTTGTCGGCGCTCTCGTTCTTGGCCCGCGAATACACCAGCGAACGCTGGGCCCGGGAGAAGGGCAGGGCATCGCTGTCGGATTCGAGCAGGTACTGGCGGATTTCCGGGCGAATGCCCTCCACCAGATAACGGATATTGCCCAGGATCGGGTAGTTGCGGCGCACCGCATGAGGGCTTTGCAGCAGGTCGAACAGGCCCACCAGGCTGAGGACGCCGGTGACGGCGGCGATCGGCCAGAGCCAGTCGTATGCCAGGAAGGGCAGGCTGGCGAGGGTGAATATCACACAGACGGCAAAGAAGGCGTAGCGGCTCAGGAGTGACAGGCTCATACGGTTTCCTTGGGTTCGGACTCGGTCATATAGGACCGTGGTATACAGGCTTTTGTGGCGAGGGAGCTTGCTCCCGCTCGGCTGCGCAGCAGTCGCAAAACCTGCTGACGGGATTTGTCTGACTGAACGCATTGCCTGTTTTGGGATCGCTTCGCGATCCAGCGGGAGCAAGCTCCCTCGCCACAGAGATCTCCTGTGTAAGCACAGAGCGTCAGGCATTCTGCGCCTGGAGAATAAACGAAAACAGCCTGGATTGAGATTTGATCCCTTGCTCGGCTGGTCAGACAGCCGCTTTCGATTGGCGCACCGGCAGCTCGACCCGAAACGTGGTACCCACGCCGACTTCGCTGCGTACCGAAATGTCGCCCCGGTGTTTTTTCACGATGCCATAGGACAGGGACAACCCGAGCCCTGTCCCCTGGCCCACCGGTTTGGTGGTGTAGAACGGGTCGAATATCTTCTGCAGGCATTCCGGTTCGATGCCTGATCCGGTGTCCGCGACTTCGATCGACACCGTTTCACCTTCAAGCCCGGTACGCAGGGTGATGGTGCCCCGTTTCGGCCCCATGGCCTGAGACGCGTTGACGATCAGGTTCATGATCACCTGATTGATCTGCGACGGCAGGCATTCGATGTCAGGCAGCGTTTGATACTCCTTCACCACATCGGCCTTGTACTTGAGTTCATTGGCGACGATGTTCAGCGTCGACTCGATGCCCTGTTGCAGGTTGGTCCACTGCCATTCCTGATTGGAGTCGACGCGGGAGAAGTCCTTCAAGTCTTTGACGATCTGCCCGACCCGATTGATGCCGTCCTTGGACTCCTTGATCAGCAGCGGAATGTCTTCGCGCAGAAACTCCAGCTCGACCTTTTCCCGGAGCTGGCCGAGACGTTCGAGGACCTCGCTTGAGGTAATGGCCGCCTCCGCCTCCCGATAGGCATCGAGCATGGTCTGCAGTTGCTTGAAATAGCCATCGAGGGTGCCGAGGTTGGAGGAAATGAAGCCGATGGGATTATTGATTTCATGGGCGACACCCGCCGCCAGTTGCCCCAGCGAGGCGAGTTTTTCCGACTGCACCAGTTGGCTTTCCAGCTGTTTGCGCTCGTCGATTTCCCGCTGCAATGCTTCGCTGGCCTGCTTGAACTGGGTCGTGCGCTGATCCACCAGATGCTCCAGATGACTCATCTGGATAGACGCCCGTTCGGTCATGTCCCATTTGGTGAGCAGGGTGTTGGCCATCTGCTGGACTTCGATATTGTCGAACGGTTTTTTCAGAATCAGCAGGCGGTCGTGGGCGTGCAGGCGCTCCAGCAGTTCATCCCACGAATAGTCGGAATAGGCGGTACACACCACCACTTGCAGGCTCGGGTCTTCCTGCCACAGGTGTTCGATGGTCTGTGCACCGTCCCAGCCCTCGGGCATGCGCATGTCGACGAAGGCCAAGGCGTAGGGGCGGTTTTCCTGTAAGGCCTGGACGAGTTTGCCCAGGCCCTCCTGACCGCCGTAGGCCGAATCCAGTTCGAACAGCGGTTGGGTGGATTTCACTTCGCTGCCGAACAGCGCGGCCTCCATTTCGTCCAGTTCCGCATGTTTGGCTGATGTCGGGGTGAGGATCTTGCGAAAGTCATCATGGATGGACGGGGTGTCGTCGATCAGCAGAATGCGGCGGTTTGATAGGTCGCTCATGCTTCCTCCATGACGGGGTTCAACGGGATCTGCAAGGTGAACAGGGCGCCCTTGCCCGGCCCGTCGCTGTGGGCGGTGAGGTGGCCGTTCATTTCGATCGCGGCCAGCGCGCAGCTGTGCAGGCCGAAGCCGTGGCCTTCCTTGCGGGTGGTGAAACCGTGGGCAAAGATCCGCGTCATGTTTTCCGGCGCAATGCCTTCGCCGTCATCCTTGACGCTGATTTGCAGGATCGTGTCCTCGACGACTTTTACCCCAAGGGTGATCTGTCGGGCTCGGTTGCTGAGGTCGGACATGGCGTATTTGGCGTTGCTGATCAGATTGATCAGGATCAGCAACAAGCGGTGCTTGTCGCCCATCACTTGCGGTACGTCGCCGTACTCCTTGACCACCGTGACGTGATGCCGGGTCAAGGCGCCTGCGTTCATGCGCAGGGCGTCCTCGAGCAATTCGCTGATGTACAGCGGTTCCACCAGGTTGTTGGCCCCCGCGTAGGACTGCTGGGTGGCGACGATGTCTTTGATGTGATCGACGCTTTTGCTCAACTGCGCGAGTTCCTCGGTCATGCCTTGCTGTTCGAGGGCAATCGCCTCCACCAGTTGATTCAAATAGCCTGGCAGTAGTTTTCCTTTTTCGTTCTGGGTCAGAAAAGTGCCGAGGTCGCTTTGATGCTCGTTGATCAGCTGCATCGCCTTGCCCAGCCCCTGGGCCTTGCTGCTACGCAGCCGGCGGCTGACCAGATCGGCCGAGATATTCACGCTGTTGAGCACGTTGCCGACGTTGTGCAGCACGTTGGTGGCGATTTCGGCCATGCCGGCCTGACGCGCGGTGTCGAGCAATTCGCTCTGGGTATCCTTGAGTTCGCGGGTGCGCTCTTCGACCCGTTGTTCGAGGACTTCGTTGGCGGTTTGCAGTTCCTTGTTGACCCGCTGAGTCTCCCCGAAGCTGCGCATCAGGCGGATTGCCAGGTACACCAGCACCAGCACCAGCAGCGTCGAAAACACCAGCATGTAGAAGTGGTAGCGCTGGTCGATGGCATCGGTTTGCTGCTGGTCTTCGTTCAGCAGGCTGGTAATGTCGTCCAGTCGTTCGGCCACGGGAATGGCCTCGATGTTTTCCAGTAACCGATTGACCACCGGTTGCTCACGCAGGATCAGGGTGACGTGGTTACTCAAAATATCGATCGGGCTGTGAAACTGCTCCGGCAATCGTTGCTTGTTAACCCCCAGTTTGTTCATCCCCAGCAGAATATCCGCCGCTTTATCGTCGGAGGTGACCTGGGCGAATTCCAGGCTGCTGAGCAGCAAGTCGTAAGTGTCGGTGGCGATGTTCTGCAGTTGCAGCTTGTCTTCATCAGGCAGTTGGGCAAGCGGTTGCTGGATGTCGTCTTCGGCCGTGGGCAGGAACGCCAGTGAGTTGCGCAGCACCGCGTTGTGGGATTTGAATTGCTCCACCAGCCGGGTTTTTTCCTGGATGGCGGCAAGGTATGCCTCATGACTGGCACGCCAGGTCGGCGTGTCGTTGCGGCCGTGATTGGACTCCATGCTCTCGAACCGCTGCCACAGGCGCGTCATCTCGCTCAGCGGTGTCACCAGTGGATCGTAGTTGTGACTGATGGCGATCCTGGCCTTGAGAATCTCGGTTTCCCATTGCGCGTTCAACTGTTTGATCCGACCGATCAGGTCCCGGGATTCGGCGTAGGTCGACGTCTCGTTCGAGCTGGACTTGAGGTACAGGAACAACAGCGTCGAGGCCAGCAGCACGGCCACGGCTGCGAGCAGTGCCAGGTTGCGACGGGGGAATGTTTTCATAAAGGTTTGCCTCCCCATTCACCGGTCAGGGTCTTGAGGAATTTGATGATCAGGTCCTTGTCCTTGTCGGAGGGCACACGACCGAGCTGGAACTTGAACATCACGTCTACCGCTTCTTCGAGGGTTTTAGCCGAGCCGTCGTGAAAGTACGGCGCGGTCACGGCGACATTGCGCAGGCTCGGCACCTTGAACACGTTGCGGTCCTCTTCGGCCTTGGTGACCAGATAGCGGCCCAGATCGGCTTCGGTGGGGTTGCCACGAGCCTGAAAGTAATCACCCATGACCCCGAATTTCTGGAACATGTTGCCGCCGATGTTCACCCCCTGATGGCAGGCAATGCAGCCGTAGTCTTTGAAACGTTGGTAACCGTATTTCTCGTCAGTCGTGAGGATCTCGGTATTGCCCGACAGGTATTGGTCGAAGCGCGAGTTGGCACTGATCAGCGTGCGCTCGTAGGTGGCCAGGGCACTTTGCACATTGTTCATGGTGACGCCGTCCGGGTAGGCCTTGGTGAAAGCGTTTTTGTAATCCGGGTCGGCGGAGAGCATCTGGACCACTTGTTCCCAATGACTGCCCATTTCACTGGGGCTCTGCACCACTTCGTGGGCTTGGGTTTCCAGAGAATCGGCGCGGCCATTCCAGAATTGCCGGAAGTTCAGGCTCGCGTTGAACACGCTCGGGGTATTGATCGTCAAGGGATCGCCCTTGAAGCCAGTGGACAATGCCTTGTCGTCGGCGCCGCCGATTTCCAGACGATGGCAACTGGCGCAGGACAGGCTGTTGTTGACCGACAGCCGTGGTTCGTTGAACAACCGGCGACCGAGTTCGACTTGCAAGGGATTCTGCTCGGGCACTGCGGGCAAGGGTTTGAGCGGTTCGTCCAGCGGTGCGCCACTGGCTATCAGACAACAACCGAGTAGAGGCGCAAGGAGCAAGTTGCAGAAGGAACGTGACATCTTGTGATTCCTTGGCTCAGGGCCTGTGTGTCGTTGCACATCGTTCAGGAGAGGGGCTTTACGGAGGTCAGGTATTGCACGAAGGCGTCCGGCTCCACGGCTTTGCTGAAGTAGTAACCCTGGCCTTCCTCGCAATGGAGCGCCTTGAGAAAATTCAGTTGTTCGAGGGTTTCCACCCCTTCGGCAATGACCGTCAGATTGAGGCTTTTGCCCAGGCTGATGATGGCGCCGACCAGAGCCGCGTCGTTGCTGTCACGGCCCAGGCCACGAATGAACGATTGATCGATTTTCAGTACATCGATGGGAAACCGTTGCAAGTAACTCAGGCTGGAATAGCCGGTGCCGAAGTCATCGATGGCCAGCCGTACCCCCAATGCCTTGAGCCGACTCAGCGCGACCATCGTGGCATCGACGTTCTGCATCAATACGCCTTCGGTAATTTCCAGCTCCAGCAAGGCCGGGTCCATGCCTGTGTTCTGGAGTATCTGTTCGATGCCGTCGACAAAATCCCGCTGGCGGAAATCGATGGCCGACACGTTCACCGACATGCACAGATTCGGCAGGCCTTTTGCCTGCCAGGTACGGGCTTGCCGACAGGCCTGGGCCAGCACCCATTTGCTTAACGGCACGATCAAGCCGCTGTCTTCGGCCACTGCAATGAAGTCTGTCGGGTAGATCCAGCCGTGCCCCGGTTTTTGCCAGCGGATCAACGCCTCGGCGCCGACCACCTTGCCGCTGCCCAGGTCGAGTTTCGGTTGGTAGTGCAGGACAAACTCGTTCCGCTCCAGTGCCAGGCGAATCCCCGACTCGATGGTCTGCTGTTCCCGCGCGCGCTGGTTCATCTCATCGATGAAAAAGCTGAAATCGTTGGGGCCGCTTTCCTTGACGTTGCGCATCGCGGTTTCGGCTTTCTTGATCAGTGCGATGGCATCGAAACCGTCATCGGGATAGATGCTGATGCCCAGGCTGGCCGTCACGCTCAAGTCGTGCCCGGCGACGTGCTGGGGCGCACGTATGGCGTTCAACAGTTTTTCGGCGATGCCCTTGGTCTGTTGGGGGTGGTGGATGTCGGCCAGGATCACCACAAATTCGTCGGAGCCGTAGCGAAACACCGAGTCGGAGGCGCGCACGCAGGCCACCAGGCTTTGCCCGACACGCTTGAGCATCTCGTCACCGGTCGGGTGGCCCAACGCATTGTTGATCCGCTTGAAGCGGTCGAGCCCCAGAAACATTACCGCCAGTTGTTTGTCATGGCGTCTGGACAAGGCCAGGGACTGGTTCAGCCGGTCACCCAGCAAGGTGCTGTTGGGCAGCTCGGTCAACACGTCGTACTGCAACAGATGAGACACCTTGAGCAGTTCATGGACCCGGGCTTCGATGGTTTGCTCAAGGCTCAGTACTTTCATCGCCGCGTCCTGCGCCATCTGCCACTTCCAGGTCAGGGCGCTGGCCATCTGGCGGATTTCCAGGCTGTCGAAAGGTTTTTTCAACACCAGCAATTGATCGCCGAACTCCAGCCGTTCGGCCATGGCTTCCCAGGTGTAATCGGAGAACGCCGTGCACAGCGCGATTTGCAGGTTAGGGTCGACCTTCCAGAGCCGCTCGATGGTTTCCAGACCATCCCAGCCAGGCGGCATGCGCATGTCGGTGAACGCCATGGCGTAAGGGCGACCTTCTGCCTGGGCCCGCTTGACCAGTTTGAGTGCTTCCTGGCCCTGATAGGCGGAGTCGAGCTGGAAGACCAGCCGAGTCGTTTGCGGGGTGTCGAACAGCGCGGCTTCAGTGCCGGCGAGGGTGAGTTCATCGTCGGTATCGGCGCCCAGGATCTTGCGGAAGTCCTCATGGATCGAGGGCGTGTCATCGATGATCAGAATGCGCCGGTTGGCCTGGATGAACGGAGTTTTCATTCCTTGTCCTCCGTGGCACGTTGCGAATCACCCGGCATTGCTCCGGGATTGTGATTCGCGCACACGATGCTCCCGGCTTTCAACAGTTCGGCGGCCTGCTGGCTGCTGACCGCTTTGCTGAAGTAGTAGCCCTGGGCATTCATCGGTGAACCGGTGGCCATCAGCGAAGTACGTTGCTCCTGGGTTTCGACACCTTCGGCGATGATGCCGATCCCGACGTCGCGGGCGAAATTGATAATGGCCCGCAAGGTGGTGGCGCTGGCCGCGTCGTGGGCGGCGGTGTCGATGAACGCCTGAGCGAGTTTCAGGTGATTGACCTGGTAAGTCTTGAGGTAGTCGAACGAAGAGTATTCGGTGCCGAAGTCATCGATGGCGATCTTCACCCCCAGCTCACGCAGGCGTGGCAGGATATCGTTGTGCGTCCACTTGGTCTGGGCCAGGGTCGCTTCGGTGACGTCGAAACGCAGGTCCCACGGGCACAGATCCCAGCGGGCAGTGGTGCGCAACACGTCATAGATCAGCTCGGGACCACTCTTGAGCTGGGCCAGGGACAGTTTTATCGCCACCACCGGTGGTGCCATGCCTTCATCGCGCCACTGGTGCATTTGCCGACAGGCGCGCTCCAGCACCCAGTGACCGAGGGCGATGATGATGCCGGTCTTTTCCGCCGCGGGCAGGAATGCGGGGGCTTCCAGTAAACCGCGTATGGGGTGATTCCAGCTGACCTGCGCTTCCATGCCGAGGATCTTGCCACTGCTCAGGTCTACTTCCGGCCAGTAACGCAGTTCGAGCTCGTCGCGTTCGATGGCGGTTTTCAAGTCGTTGGCGATGGTCATGCGCTCGACCACTTCCTGATTGATTTCCTCGGAATGGAAGTGGTACTGGTTGCGGCCCTTTTCCTTGGAGCGATACAGCGCCATGTCGGCCTGGGTCAACAGGCTGTCGGCGCTGAGGCTGACCTGGGCGTAGCTGCTAATGCCGATACTGACCGAGACCCGCACGTCGTTGCCGGCCAGGGAGTAGGGCAGCACCAGTGCATCGCGGACCTTGGCGGCCAGGGCTGCTGACTGGGTCGGATCGCCGACGTCCAATTGCAGAATCGCGAACTCGTCGCCCCCCAGACGGGCGACCACGTCGTTTTCCCGCACGCAGGTTTTGATCCGTCGGGCGACCTCCTGCAGCAACAGGTCACCCACCGGGTGGCCCAGGGTGTCGTTGATGCGTTTGAAGTGATCCAGGTCCAGGTAAAACATGGCGAACGGGGTGGCCCCGCGCCGGGCGGCGGCGAACGCCTGATGCAGGCGCTCGATCAGCGTCGCGCGGTTGGCCAGCCCGGTCAGCCCGTCGGTGCGGGCCAGCAGGGCGATCTTTTCCTCGGCCAGTTTGCGTTCGGTGATGTCGATGATGATGCCTTCGACTTCCAGCAAGCGGCCTTCATCGTCGCGCACCGGGATGTAGCGGTTTTCGACCCAGCGCCAGTCACCGTCGCCGGTGCGCATCCGGAATTCGATGGAAGCACCGGCTGCATGGCGGTCCAGCACCCGCGCCATGGCGGTGTCGACTTTCTCTTGGTCGTCGGGATGGATCAGCTCCTGAGCCCAGTTGGAAGAAGCCACCAGGGCCGCCGCGATGTGGCCGTATTTGGTGATGTTGTGGGAGATATACATCAACGGAAACGACGGTTCGCCGCGCAGCCGATACAGAATGGTCGGGCTGTTCTGCACAATGATGTTGGCGTCGGACAGCTCCCGGGTGCGCTCCTCGACCGCTTGCTCCAGCAGGGACATCTTCAGCGCCGCGTCTTCGGTCATTTGCCACTTGGCGGTCAATGCGCTGGCCATCTGGCGGATTTCGATGGCATCGAAGGGTTTTTTCAGGATCAGCAGGCGATCGCCCAGATCCAGGCGCTCGTCGATGTCTTCCCAGGAATAGTCGGAATACGCGGTGCAGAGCGCCACTTGCAGCTTGGGATCGACCTGCCACAGGCGTTCGATGGTTTCCAGGCCGTCCCAGCCCGGCGGCATGCGCATGTCGATGAAGGCCATCGCGTAGGGTGAGTCATTCGCCAGCGCGGTCTCGACCTTGTCCAGCGCCTCACGGCCCTGAAACGCGGATTCGATGATAAAACCTTGCGACGATACCGACACGGGGGTGCCGAACAGGGCGTTTTCAGCGCTGGCCAGACTGTCGTCTTCGATCGATGACGGGCTGAGAATCTTGGCGAAATCCTCGTGGATCGACGCGGTGTCGTCGACGATGAGAATCCGACGATTAGTCCGCGCAAGCAGCGTATTCACTGACATGCGCCTGTACCGACAGCAGTTTGGTGCGATGAGCTCATAGAGGGTATCCCTTCCCTGAGTGCAGGACGGAGCGGGCATCGTTTGGATCCGAGTGACCTGAGCATAGTCGTCCGGTCGGATATTCGCCCGGTTGACTGAAACGAATCATTTGCGGAGTCGGTCGGAAAATCATCTAGCCTGTAGCTCAGGCTCGGGAAAGTCAGAGGAAGTTTTTTCGCGCCTGACATAAAGAGGCTGGTTTCACTTGAGGTATCGCCATGGAAGAGCAGCTCCCCACGACTGTGACCGATAAACCCACGTTACTGCTGGTCGACGATGAGGAGTCGATTCTCAACAGCCTGCGCCGCCTGCTGCGCAGCCAGCCCTATGAGGTGCTGCTGGCCACCAGCGGTGCCCAGGCCCTGGAAATCATGGAGCAGCGGTCGGTCGATCTGGTGATGAGTGACGCGCGAATGCCCAATATGGACGGCGCCACGCTGCTGGCCCACGTCCATCAGCGCTACCCCGACACCACCCGGATCATGTTGACCGGTTATGCCGACCCCTCGGCCATTATCAAAGCCATCAATGAAGGGCAGATCCATCGTTACATCAGCAAGCCCTGGCACGATGAGGAAATGCTGCTGACGCTGCGGCAATCGCTGGCCTATCAGTATTCCGAGCGTGAGCGGTTGCGTCTGGTGCAGGAGACCTGGGACCAGAACGAAAAACTGAAGCTGCTCAACACCACCCTGGAAAAACACGTCGCGGCCCGCACCAGCGAGCTGCAACAGACCGCTGACATGCTGGACCTGGCTTACGAAGAGCTCAAACGCAGCTATGTCACCGGCACGGAAGTGTTTTCGTTGCTGGCCAACCTGCGCCTGCCACCTGCCAAGCAGACCAACCGGCAGATCATCGAACTGGTGCGGGTGTACTGCAAACTCCATTACTTGGACGAAGCCACCAGTCGAGACCTGACCATGGCGGCGGCGCTCTACAACATCGGTAAATTGAGCTGGACCGACAGCATGATGAGCACGCCTTCGGATCTGCTGCATCACAATGACCGCGAGCGCTATCGGGGTTATCCGAAGCAGAGTGAGTCGCTGCTGATGACGCTCGACCCGATGAAAGATGCCGCGCGGCTGATCCTGCATCACCAGGAGCGTTGGGACGGCAGCGGTTTTCCCGATCGGCTCAAGGGCGAGGCCATTCCGCTCGGTTCACGGTTGCTGAAACTGGCGGTGGATTTCATCGAGTTGCAGCGCGGGCTGATCCTCGAACGGCAGATGAACAGCGATGAAGCCCTGGTGTATATCCGCCAGTACGCCGGTCGGCTCTATGACCCGGAACTGGTGGAGGATTTCATTAAGGTCTGTGCTGCTTACCTGAGCGATGTGACGCTGGCCGATCCGACGGTCAAGGTGCTGACCACCCGGGACTTGGCGGCGGGCATGATCCTGGCGCGCAACCTGAATGCCGACAACGGCATGCTGCTGCTCAATGCCGGCAAGGTGTTGAACGGGCCGCTGGTGGAGAAACTGATCGCGTTCGAGGCGATGGAAGGTGCCAAGTACAGCATTTTTGTGAAAGTGCCGGAGGAAGTGGCGATTCTCGAGACGAGTTGAGCTATCAGCACTGATCAACAGTGGGAGCGGGCTGTGGCGAGGGGGCTTGCCCCCGTTTGAGTGCGTAGCACTCACAAGATCTTTGATACATCAGAGACTTTGGGGCTGCTTCGCAGCCCAACGGGGGCAAGCCCCCTCGCCACAATGCTTTTCGGCGTGACGAAAAGCCGGCGCTCATGTGATCCTTGCGCCTTTACCCAAGGCCAATCCTGATCCATGACGCTTTCATCCGCCGCTTCGCCCCGCATCATCCACATTGCCGCTGCCCTGTTGATCGGCCCCGACGGTCGCACCTTGCTGGTGCGCAAGCGCGGCACCCAGGCGTTCATGCAGCCGGGGGCAAGATCGAGGCTCATGAGCAACCGGTCCACGCCCTGGCCCGTGAGCTGGAGGAGGAATTGGGACTGGTCATCGATCCGGCGCACGCCACCTACCTGGGGCCATTCTCGGCACCGGCCGCCAACGAGCCGGGTTTTGTCGTACAGGCCGAACTGTTTCAGCTGACCATCGATTCTGACGTTTGCCCGGCGGCGGAAATCGAAGAGGTGCGCTGGATCGACCCGGCCACCGACGGCGATCTCACGCTGGCGCCATTGACACGAGACCTGATCTTGCCGTTTTATCGAGCTTCACTGATCGAAACCGCCTGATCACCCAGACCCTCTGACTTCAAGGACAGGATGCCCATGATTCCACTTCAAGACTTGCTGATTTTTGCCGCCGCGGCGTTGCTGATGGTACTCACGCCGGGGCCGAACATGATCTACCTGATCTCCCGTTCCATCTGCCAGGGACGCAAGGCCGGGGTGACGTCATTGCTGGGTGTGGTCGCGGGATTTCTAGTGCACCTGTTCGCTGCTGCAGCGGGTTTGACCGCGGTGTTCATGGCCGTGCCGGTGGCCTACGAGGTGCTGAAGTGGGCCGGTGCGTTGTACCTGATGTGGCTGGCCTGGCAGGCGGTCAAGCCCGGTGCGCGTTCGCCGTTCGAGGCGCAGCAGTTGCCGGCGGACTCGTCACGCAAATTGATCACGATGGGTTTTCTCACCAGCGCTCTGAACCCGAAGATCGCGGTGTTTTATCTGTCGGTGTTTCCGCAGTTCATTTCCCCTGAGCACGGTTCGGTGTTCAACCAGAGCATCATCCTCGGCCTGACCCAGATCAGCGTGAGCTTCAGCGTCAACCTGCTGATCGCGCTGTTCGCCGCAGGCATCGCCTCCTGGTTCGTCAACAACCCGAACTGGCTGGCGATGCAGCGCTATTTCATGGGCTTCGTCCTGTCCGGGCTGGCGGTGCGGTTGATGTTTGAGCAGCGGCGAGTGGCCTGAACATGTGGATTCAGCGGCTTGATGCCAGTCATGCCCTGGATTATCGGGCGCTGATGCTCGAAGCCTACGACTCGCATCCCCAGGCGTTCACTTCCAGCGTGCGCGAGCGCGCCACGATGCCGCTGGGGTGGTGGGAGTCGCGCCTGACCAGCAAGCTGGACCGGGTGCTCGGGGCGTTCGAGGAAGGGGAACTGGCAGGCATCGTCGGCCTGGCCTTCGAGTCTCGGGAAAAGGCCCGGCACAAGGCGACGCTGTTTGGCATGTACGTGACCGGCAAGGTGCGCCAGCGCGGGCTCGGTTATCAACTGTTACAGGCGGCGTTGGCTGAAGCGCAGAGTCATCAAGGCCTGAGGCTGATCCAGCTGACCGTCACCGCCGGCAACGAAGCCGCCTTCAGGCTGTATCAGCGCTGCGGCTTCGTGCAGTTTGGCCTGGAACCGTTGGCGGTGCGGGTCGGCGAAGACTACTTCGACAAGATCCACATGTGGCGGGAAGTGACCCCGCAACCAACGGCATAAGGGCTGTTGTGGCGAGGGGGCTTGCCCCCGTTGGGTTGCGAAGCGGCCCCGAAACCATTCAACCCGGTGGTCTCTGATAAACCGCATTCACCGGGTTTACGACTGCTGCGCAGCCGAACGGGGGCAAGCCCCCTCGCCACAGCCGCTCCTACAGGAAATCGGTCGTTCTATCGGACGGCACTAACCCCATCCAGCGTCGAAAACGACGTGTCCTTGGCCGTCAGCAAAAAGTCGCGCATGTACGGCGCATCCAGCATGTCGGCGCGGATCCCGGCATACAACGTCGCAAACAAGCCTTTCTCCCCCAGTCGCTTGGCCTTCACATAACCCCGTGAACTGTACTCATGCAGCGCCCAATGGGGCATGCCGCAGACACCGCGACCGCTGGCCACCAGTTGCATCATCATCACCGTCAGTTCCGAGGTGCGCACCTGCGCCGGTTCGATGTCGGCCGGTTCCAGGAAGCGGGTGAAGATGTCCAGCCGATCGCGTTCCACCGGGTAGGTGATCAAGGTTTCCGTGAGCAGGTCTTCGGGCACGATGTACGGCTTGCTCGCCAAGCGGTGTTGGTTCGCCACCGCGAGCATGGCTTCGTAGGTGAACAACGGCACGTAAGTGATGCCCACCAGTTCCAGCGGATCGGAGGTCACCACCAGGTCCAGGTCGCCTCGGGCCAGCGCCGGCAGCGGGGCGAAGGAGAAGCCCGAGGCCAGGTCCAGCTCGACTTCCGGCCAGGCATCGCGGAACTGGTCGATGGTCGGCATCAGCCACTGGAAGCAACTGTGGCACTCGATCGCCATGTGCAGACGCCCCGCCGTGCCACCGGCCAGCCGTGCAATGTCGCGCTCGGCACTGCGCAGCAACGGCAGGGTGGCGTCGGCCAGCTGCAGCAGGCGCAAGCCGGCACTGGTGAAGCGCACCGGTTTGGTCTTGCGCACGAACAGCGGCATGCCCATGCGTTCTTCCAGCTCCTTGAACTGGTGGGACAGCGCCGATTGGGTCAGGTGCAGGCGGTCGGCTGCATCCACCAGGCTGTCGGCTTCGCGCAGGGCGTGCAGGGTTTTCAGGTGACGGATTTCAAGCACCGAGGGCTCCATGAGGAAAACTTGTGATCAACACGAAAAGGTTGAGTTTGTCTCATGTTGGCTGAGCTGTCGACAATAGCAGCATGTTTTACAGCATCCTTTATAGAGAGAAATTCACCATGGCCCTGGCCCACACACTTGGTTTTCCGCGCATCGGTGCCGACCGCGAACTGAAAAAAGCCCTCGAAGCCTACTGGAAGGGCGATCTCGATCAGGACGCCCTGAACAGCGTCGGCCGCCAACTGCGCGCCACCCACTGGCAATTGCAGAAAGACGCCGGCATCGACCTGCTGCCCGTCGGCGACTTCGCCTGGTACGACCAGGTACTGACCCATTCCCTGACCTTCGGTGTGATCCCCGAGCGTTTCGACAGCGTCAAGGATGAACGCGGCCTGCCGACCCTCGACACTCTGTTCGCCATGGCGCGTGGCGCCACGGCAGCCTGCTGCGGCAGCGAACACGGCACCGCGCAATACGCCCAGGAACTGACCAAGTGGTTCGACACCAATTACCACTACCTGGTCCCGGAATTCAGCGCAGACCAATCATTCAAACTGAGCTGGGAACAGTTGTTCGATGAAGTCGAAGAAGCCAAGGCCCTCGGCCATAACGTCAAACCGGTGATCATCGGCCCGCTGACTTACCTGTGGCTGGGCAAAGCCAAAGGCAACGACTTCGACAAGCTCGACCTGCTGGAGCGCCTGCTGCCGATCTATGGTGAAATCCTCGGCCGCCTCGCCGCCCAAGGCGTGGAGTGGGTGCAGATCGATGAGCCGATCCTGACCCTCGACTTGCCACAGGCCTGGAAAAACGCCTTCGAGCGCGCTTACCACATCCTCCAATACTCGCCACTGAAAAAACTCGTGGCCACCTACTTCAGTGGCCTGGAAGACAACCTCGGGCTGGCCGTCGGCCTGCCTGTACAAGGTTTGCACATTGACGCGGTGCGTTCGCCGGATCAGCTCGGCCAGGTTTTGGATCGACTGCCGACCTACAAGATTCTTTCGGTGGGGCTGGTCAACGGCCGCAACGTCTGGCGCTGCGAACTGGAGCAAGCCCTGGCACAACTGCAATTTGCCCAGGAGCGCTTCGGCGATAACTTGTGGGTCAGCAGTTCCTGCTCGCTGCTGCACAGCCCGGTGGACCTTGCGCGTGAAGACAAACTCGACCCCGAACTGAAAAGCTGGCTGGCGTTTGCCGTGCAGAAGTGCGGTGAGATCGCCGTGCTGCGCGATGCCCTGAACGATCCGCAAGCGCCCAAGGTGCAAGCCGCCCTGGCTGAAAGCCGCGCCATCCAGGCCAGCCGCGCCCAATCGCCGCGTATCCACAAGGCGGATGTCCAGGCCCGCATCAACGCCATCGGCGCGGCAGACAGCCAACGCCATTCGCCGTTTGCCAAACGGATCGAGCAGCAGCGTGCGCGCTTGCAGCTGCCGGCATTCCCGACGACCACCATCGGCTCGTTCCCGCAAACCGGTTCGATCCGCCTGGCTCGTCAGGCCTTCAAGCAAGGCAAACTCTCGGCCAACGATTACACCGATGCCATGCACAGCGAAATCCGCCACGCCGTGAAAATCCAGGAACGCCTGGGGCTGGACGTGCTGGTGCACGGTGAAGCCGAGCGCAACGACATGGTCGAGTATTTCGCCGAACAGCTTGAGGGGTATGCCTTCACCCGGTTCGGCTGGGTGCAGAGCTACGGTTCGCGCTGCGTCAAACCGGCGATCATCTACGGCGACCTGAGCCGCCCAAACGCCATGACCGTCGACTGGATCACCTATGCCCAGAGCCTGACCGACAAGGTCATGAAAGGCATGCTCACCGGTCCCGTGACCATGCTGATGTGGTCGTTCCCGCGCGAAGACGTTTCGCGCAAAATCCAGGCGCAGCAGCTGGCGTTGGCCCTGCGTGATGAAGTGGTCGACCTGGAAGCTGCCGGCATCAAGATCGTCCAGATCGACGAAGCCGCGTTCCGCGAAGGCCTGCCGCTGCGCCGGGCGCAATGGCAGGAATACCTCGACTGGGCGGTGGAAGCGTTCCGCTTGAGCGCCTCCGGTGTGCGTGACGAAACCCAGATCCACACCCACATGTGCTACAGCGAATTCAACGACGTAATCGAGTCCATCGCCGCCATGGACGCCGACGTAATCACCATCGAAACCTCGCGCTCAGACATGGAATTGCTGGAGGCCTTCGAAGCCTTCGACTACCCGAACGACATCGGCCCGGGCGTCTACGACATCCACTCGCCCCGGGTGCCGGACACGGCCGAGATGGTCAAGTTGATGAGCAAAGCGGTGAAGCGCATTCCGGCCGAGCGGTTGTGGGTAAACCCCGATTGCGGGTTGAAGACCCGAGCTTGGCCTGAGACTGAGGCGGCGCTGGTGAACATGGTGGCGGCGGCGCGGCAGTTGCGCAGTCAGTTGGCCTAAATCCTGCGGCGCCTGTTCTGGCGCCTTCGCGAGCAAGCCCGCTCCCACGGGGGAGAGGTCGATCACAGAAGTTGTGTACGACATCAATCCTGTGGAAGCGGGCTTACTCGCGAAGAACGATAACGCGGTCTTGAAAATGACCGTTCAGCACTCTTCATCAAACTGTCACGTAACTGTGGCAGCGCGCTTGTACAAACTTCATCAGACTCGCGCTCTACTGGAGTTCTGCGTTTCGGTGTTTTTCATGCGTGCACGATTTTTATCCACAGCGGTCTTTCTGATCGCTGTGTTGTTCAATTTCCCGTCTTTGGCGGCGTCTCGTTGCGATGTCAATGTTCCGACCGAACAGGTCGATCTGGATCAGGTGAGTCTGGCGTACCAGAGCATCGGCCGTGCGTCCGACCCTGCGTTGTTGCTGGTGATGGGCCTGGGCGGGCAGTTGATTCACTGGCCGGACGAAGTGGTGGTCGCGTTGTGTCAGCAGGGTTTCCGGGTGATTCGTTATGACAATCGTGATGTCGGCCTGTCCACTTGGCGCCAGGCACCGGCCGAGGCCAACCTGACGTTCGAAGTGCTGCGCTACAAACTCGGTTTACCGGTGGCCGCGCCTTATACGCTGACCGACATGGCCGACGATGCACTGGGGTTGATGGACGCCTTGCACGTCGAGCAATTTCACGTGCTGGGCGCCAGCATGGGCGGGATGATCGCCCAGCATCTGGCGGCGATGGCGCCGCAGCGGGTCGAGAGCCTGACGTTGCTGATGACCAGCTCGGGTGCCGAAGGCTTGCCGGCGCCGAGTGCGGCGCTGGTGCAGTTGCTCGCGCGACGCAGTGCGCCGAATCGTGAAGTGGCGCTGGAGCAACAGGCTGATTTGCTGGCGGCGCTGGGCAGTCCTTCGGTCACTGACGATCGGCAGGCGTTGCTGCATCAAGCGGCGCTGTCTTATGACCGGGCGTTTAACCCGGAAGGCGTTAAGCGCCAGATCATGGCGATCCTTGCCGAGCGCAGTCGTGTAGATCTGCTCAACCAACTGCGCGTGCCGACGCTGGTGGTTCACGGCACCGCTGATCCGTTGTTGCCGGTGATGCATGGCGTGCATCTGGCGGCACACATTCGTGGCAGTCAGTTGAAGTTGATTCCGGGGCTGGCCCATCGTTTTCAGGAAGCGTTCAAGGCACCGTTGCTGGCGGCGGTGTTGCCGTATTTGCAGGCCCATCGCGAAGATACTTCCCACTGGGCGCAGATCGATCCGGTGGCAACTCCCAATCTTCTGTAGTTCCCAATCCAAATGTGGGAGCGGGCTCTTGTGGCGAGGGAGCTTGCTCCCGCTGGGCTGCTCAGTCTCAGGTAATCCGCATTGACCTGTTTACGACTGCTGCGCAGCCGAGCGGGAGCAAGCTCCCTCGCCACAAAAGCGCCTCAACTACAGAGGAAGCTGTTTTACGTTGGGACGAAGTTATCGAGCATCCGGTTCACCGCCAGTTCACCCAGCATGACGGAGTTCTGGATGCCGAGCACGGTATTGCGCTGCGGGCCGTTCAGCTGCCCCGCGAAATCACTCAACATCACGCTCGCCGCCAGGGACTCGCAGGCGTTGACCAGCAGGGTTTCGTTATCAGCGTTGGGGGCGACGAGGTAAAGGGTGCTGGGTTTGCGTGGGGTGTCTTTGGGAATGACCGGTTTGAGGTAGTAATCGAGGGCGCGCTCGGCGGCTTCGTTGAGCTTTTTGGAGTCTGGGGTTTCGTAGGGGGAAACGTCGTCGGTTTCCGGTGGATTTGGCGTGATCTTGAACATTGAACTGGAGCTCCTGTTAGTAGAGCTGCAACTCATCTCGCTACTAAACGGAATGGGTGGCAGCTGTGCGCAAGTTAGTAGACCGGCCTCCAGTCAAAACCGGCGCGCCCGAGGGCGCCATGCGCACAGCCACCTTCAAGTGCAGGCAACTGCCTGACTGGATGACATTTATGCGACCGGAAAAAGCCGGGCTACTAAACCCGATCACTGGGAATCAGTGACACGAACCAAGTTACCGACGGGCCCCCAGGCGCACAAGCCAGCGGATTCTGACGTGGTTGTAGGCGACGACGCAAGGCGCTGTAGCTTTCAGGAAGTAACGCTAAACAGAACTAAACACGTCTGCCCAAACACCCCAAAACCTGTGGGAGCGGGCTTGCCCGCGATGGCGGTGTGTCAGTCACCGCAGATGTCGTCTGGGCCGTCATCGCAGGCAAGCACGGCTCCCACACAGGCTCAGCCTGCGGGCATATCGTTCAAACTTTCTCCTCCTGAAGACATATCAATGTGCCACTACAGTTTTTGCCGATGCTGCCGACATAAGCAGCATCGTTAATAATCATAGGGACTTGATCCATGAATCTTCACGTTCTACGCACCTGGGCAGCACTGATGTTGTTCGCCTGCCTGACCCTCACCGGTTGTGCCCACGTGCAACCTCCAGTACCGCTGGACCAGCAGTTCTGGGATGCCAAAGAACCGACTATTGGCGTGGCGATCACTGTGGTGCCCGAGCCGGTGCTGGCATTGACCGGCAATCAGGGGCTTCTCGATTACGCCATCAACAAGGGCGTTAACAGCAAGCTCAGTGACAACGTCGCAAAATGGCAAGTGGGCGACCTTCACACCTTGCCGGATGTCCTTGTCGCCAAGCTGCAGGCCAAGGGTTACAAAGCCAAGCGGATCAACGAGCCGGTCGACCTGAATGCGTATAAGGAAACCAGTTTCCGCGAAGGCTACATGACCCGTGACATGACGCCGGTCAAGGCCGCCTACGGCGTCGATCGTCTGCTGCTGGTGAATGTCTACGCCACCGGTGCCACCCGCAGCTACTACAGCGTTGTGCCGACCAGCGTACCGATGGCGCAGGTGGGCGGACAGGGCATGGTAATCGATCTGGCAGACAACAAACTGCTGTGGTTCAAACCCTTTGTCGCTACGCAAGCCGCCCAGGGCGAATGGGACGAGCCGACCTATACCAACTTGTCCAACGCGTTCTATCAGGCTATGGACAATAGCCGTCAGCAAATGATCACCCCGTTCGCGCAATGACGCGCCTGCCCATAGTGGCGGGTGCGCTGGCCCTGCTGATGCTGACGGGGTGTGCGCAAAAACCGGCTCCTGAGGCCGGTTTCAAGGACCAGAGTGCCTTGCCTTACATCCAGGCCCACGGGCTTAAGGTCGACGTGCAGTTGCCGCCATCCTTTGTGGGTGCCAGCACCGTGATTGACTCGCAGGCCGCTTTGAAGGCTGCGTCGTCGAGTCATAATCTGGTGGCCAGTTCAGGCAACGGTGCCGGGCTTGCCGGTTTGCTGGTGGCCAGCCTGATCAACACCCAGATGGGCAGCGGCAGCTTGCAGCGCGATGCGGAAAAAACCGCGCTCAACGAGGCGCGACCGATGGCCGACTTGCTTGCAGGCGTTCCATTGCAGGAGCGCCTGCAACAGCGCTATCAACAGGCTTCGCAAGCGGCCGGGTTCAAGCAAGGAGAAGGGCAGGTCACCGCACGCCTGGTGATTGAGCCCAAACTGATGCTTACCCCCGATCGCGGCAGTTTCGTGCTGATCAATCAGGTGCAGGTCCAGGATATTGCCGGTTCGGCGCTGTATCGCATGCGGATCGAAGTCGTCAGCCAGCCGATTCGGCGCTGTGGCAAGCAGTGCATCGACGACGGCGACCTCGATTTGGCGAAGGTCACGGCGGTGCTCGACGAGTGTATCGATGAATCGATGCGGGTTCTGGCCACTGACCTGATGCAGCCGACACCGCCAGCGACCGCCCAGGAAACCTTGCGTTATAACCTTGATGGCCAGCGAGTGGTCGAGCGTGGTTATCAACTGGCCAACAACGGAAACTATTGGCGTTATCGCAACCTCTACGGGGCGGTGAAATCGGTGCCGGTGCCGTTTGAGGATGCGTTGACACCAACGCAGTTGCAGAAGGTTTACGGGCAGTAACCACTTACACCTGCAGGAGCCGCCTTCGCAGCTCCTGCAGGTGTATGCAAATGCAGCAGGCCGCGATTTTTTTGAATTTAGCCGTGCAGGCGCACCCACACGCTGACCAGCACTGTCGCCGCCATCAACCACGCCACTGCCGCCACCGCTAGCGAAGCCTCCAGTCGCATCCGGTCGACCATCACATACAAGGTCGCCAGATAGACGAAGTACGGAATGATCGACCACATGCCAAACACGATGGTGGTCTTCAGATCATCCAGTGAACGCCCTTTCCCGACGATGTAATGAGCGATCAGCGCAAAGGTCGGAAACAGCGGCACCAGGCCTGCAATGTAATAGTTTCTGGTCTTGGCCAGCATGGCGAGGATCACCACCACCGCCGCGCCCAGGGTTGCTTTGAAAATCAGGTCCATCAGTGGCTCAGCCCGTATTTCTTCACTTTGTCGAACAGTGTGGTCTTGGCCATCCCCAGTTCCTGACTGGCTTGGGTCAGGTTGCCGCCGCTGCGCTGCAAGGCATCGTTCAGCAGGTTGCGTTCGAAAGCTTCCACCGCTTCGGCGAAGGCCAGGCCCTGATTGCTGCCGCTGGCGCCGGTCTTCTTGAAGGCCGGCAGACCGAGGGCGAAGCGTTCGGCGACGTTGCGCAGTTCGCGCACGTTGCCTGGCCAGTCGTGGCTCATCAGAATCGACACGGTCTGGTTGTCCAGTTCAGGCAGCGAGCGGTCGAAGCGCAGGGATGACTGCTGCAAAAAGTGCTCGAACAATTGCAGGATGTCTTCGCGGCGTTCGCGCAGCGGCGGCAGTTCCAGGGTGACCACGTTCAAACGGTAATACAGGTCGCTGCGAAACTCGCCGGCCTTGCTCGACTCATCCAGGTCGGACTTGGTCGCGGCGATCACCCGGCAATCCACCGCCACGCTCTGGTTCGAACCCAGGCGTTCGAGGGTGCGTTCCTGCAGCACCCGCAGCAGCTTGATCTGCAACGGCAGCGGCATGCTTTCCACTTCGTCGAGGAACAGCGTGCCGCCATCGGCGTGTTCGATCTTGCCGATCCGCCGTTTGCCGGCACCGGTGAAAGCGTTGGCCTCGTGGCCGAAGATTTCGCTTT
Source organism: Pseudomonas sp. 01L34 (assembly GCF_056400265.1). NCBI lineage: Bacteria > Pseudomonadati > Pseudomonadota > Gammaproteobacteria > Pseudomonadales > Pseudomonadaceae > Pseudomonas > Pseudomonas sp. 01L34. The sequence continues at coordinate 294,873 of NZ_JBFTSX010000007.1, read as the reverse complement.
CGAACAGGTTCTCCGGCAGGCCACCGCAGTTCAGCGCGACGAACTGTTTGCTGTGCCGACGGCTGAAGTCGTGCAGGCAACGTGCAACCAGTTCCTTGCCGGTGCCGGTCTCGCCTTCGATCAGCACGTTGGCCGACGTATCGGCGACGTTGGCGATCAGTTCCCGCAGGTTCTGCATGGCCGGCGAGCGACCGATGATCCGGCCTTCGAGGGAATCGCGCTCGAACAGTTGGCGACGTAACGAGGTGACTTCCCGCGCCAGGCTGCGTTGCTCCAGTGCACGGCGGGCGACGTCCACCAGGCGTTCGGGGGAGAAGGGTTTCTCCATGAAGTCGTAGGCGCCTTTCTGCATCGCGCCGACGGCCATCGAGATGTCGCCGTGGCCGGTAATCAACACCACCGGCAGGCTGCGATCGCGGGCCTTGAGCCGGGTCAGCAGTTCCAGGCCATCGATGCCCGGCAGGCGGATGTCGCTGATGACGATGCCGGCGAAGTTATCGCCCACCCGCTCCAGCGCTTCTTCGGCGCTGCCGACGCCGATGCAGGGAATGTCTTCGAGCGTCAGTGCCTGTTGGCAACCGAGCAGCACATGGGGGTCGTCTTCGACGATCAGCACACTAAGGTCGTTGTTCATATTGGCTCGGCGGGAGTAGGGCTTACCAACGGTAAACTGAGGACGAAGGTGGTGCCACCGCTGGCCGGGTGTTCGACACCCAGATGCCCGCCCGTGGCGGCGGCCAGGCTCGCCGACAGGGTCAGGCCGAGGCCCAGGCCCTGTTCGCCGGGCTTGGTGGTGAAGAACGGTTCGAACAGATGCTTGCGCGCTTCGGCATCGATGCCGTGGCCGTTGTCGCGCACCCGCAGGCGATACTTGCCGTCGTATTCCTCGCCTTCGAGCCACAACGTCGGTTGGGGCTGCGACTGCATGGCATCGAGCGCGTTGCCGATCAGGTTGACGAGGATCTGCTCCAGACGGGTCTGGTCGATCTGCACCTGCACGTCGGTGAAATCGCGATGCAGTTGCAGCGGCACGCTTTCCATCCGGCTGCCCAGCAGTTGCAGGGCGGCGTCCACGCCTTTGCCGAGGCTGGCCTGGCCCTGGTCATCGCCGCGTCGGGCGAAGGAACGCAGGCTGGCGGTAATCCGGCCCATGCGGTCGATCAGTTCATTGATGGTTTTGAGATTGGTGCTGGCCACATCCAGCTGACCGCGCTCCAGAAAGCGCACGGTATTGCCGGACAAGGTCCGCAAGGCTGCCAGCGGTTGGTTCAATTCGTGGGCGATGCTGGTGGACATCTGGCCGATGGCCGCCAGTTTGCCGGCCTGGACCAGTTCATCCTGAGCGCGGCGCAAGGTTTCTTCAGCCTGCCGACGCTCACGAATCTGCCCCTTGAGCCGTTCGTTGCTGGCACGCAGGTCAGTGGTGCGTTCGGTAATCCGACGCTCCAGTTGATTGTTGGCTTCCTGCAAGGCTTCCCGCGCCGCGAGGCGGGTGGCGATCACTTTGCGCCGCTCGTTCCAGGCGATCAGCAGGAAGGCCACCAGGGCAAACGCCACCGCCACCAGGATTCCCTGATTGATCGCTTCACGCCGCAGGTCTTGCAGGGGCGTGAGCAGGGTGAAATTCCACGGGGTGTCGCTCAGCGGCCGGGTTTGCGACAGGTAGCTGATGTTCTCTTCATCGGACACCAGTTCGCTGTTGGCGGGGAAGGTCAGTTTTTCCTCGCCTTCAGCCAGTTTCTCTCGGGCCAGCGGTTGCAGTTCATTCAGCGGATACCAGTAGTACTGAAGGCTGCGGGCCAGGCGTTCCTTGGTGTCGTCGCTCAACGGCAGCACCGACTTGAGCCGCCGCGCCGGATCGCTGGAGAGGATGATGATGCCGTTCTCATCGCTGACGAACGCTTCCAGGCGTGCGCGCTGCCAGCGTTCTTCCATGGCTTCGAGGCGCACCTTGACCACCGCGACGCCGGTGATCTTGCCATGTTCCTCCAGGCCATGAGCCAGGTAATAGCCGGGTTCGCCGCTGGTGCTGCCGATGCCGTAGAACCGCCCCGGCTGGCCGCGCACGGCGTTCTGGAAGTAGGCGCGGAAGGACAGGTCTTCGCCCAGATAACTGTCGACATCGCGCCAGTTGCTGGTGGCCAGTACGCGTCCGGTGGTGTCCATCACATAAATGGCCCGACTGCGGCTGCGCCGGTTCAGGCCTTCGAGGTATTCGTTGACCCTCTGCCGCAGTTCCGGCGACGGGTCTGCCAACAGCTGGGAAACACTCGATTCGAGTTCCAGCAGGCTGGGCAGGTAGGTGTATTTGCTGATCTCGCTTTCGACGGCGCGCGCGTGCAGTTCCAGCTGACGCTGGCCATTCTCGCTGAGGCTGCGAATGCCGTAGTGTTCACTGACCCAGAAGCCGATGTAACCCAATCCGATCATCAGGGCGATGATCAGCGGCGGCAGGAACAGATGGCGAATCAAACGGGGTTTCACGGCGAGTGATGGCGGCGCGGCGCGATAGAGAGTGGAGTCGCATTTCATCACAGATGCCTTGGGTCAACCACAACACAATATCCATATCCCCACGGGCCCCGTGGGAGTTGCTGTATGGCAAGGGGGCTTTTGTGGCGAGGGGGCTTGCCCCCGTTGGGTCGCGAAGCGGCCCCAATATCTGGATTCGGGTTGTATCTGACAATCCGAGTATTCAGGTAGTGGGACTGCTACGCAGTCCAACGGGGGCAAGCCCCCTCGCCACAGCGGCCCCCTCGCCACAAAAGCCCGCTCCCACAATTAGGGGAGCGGTGCCTTCCTTCTTAGTGCTGCAGAATCTTCTCGAGGAAATGCTGCGCACGCTCGGAGCGGGCGTTGATGTCGCCGAAGAACTCTTCTTTCCTGCAGTCTTCGATAATCTTGCCGGCGTCCATGAAGATCACCCGGTCCGCGACCTTGCGGGCGAATCCCATTTCGTGGGTCACGCACATCATGGTCATGCCTTCGTGGGCCAGTTGCACCATCACATCCAGCACTTCGTTGACCATTTCCGGGTCCAGTGCCGAGGTCGGTTCGTCGAACAGCATGACGATCGGGTCCATCGCCAGCGCACGGGCGATCGCCACACGCTGTTGCTGGCCACCGGAAAGCTGGCCCGGGTGCTTATGCGCATGGGCAGACAGCCCGACGCGCTCAAGCAGTTGCAGGCCTTTCTTGGTGGCTTCTTCCTTGCTGCGACCCAACACCTTGATCTGCGCGATGGTCAGGTTTTCGGTGATGGTCAGGTGCGGGAACAGTTCGAAATGCTGGAACACCATGCCCACCCGCGAACGCAGTTTCGGCAGGTTGGTCTTCGGATCGGCGATGGACGTGCCATCGACGATCAGGTCGCCTTTCTGGAACGGTTCCAGTGCATTGACGCACTTGATCAGGGTGGATTTGCCGGAACCGGACGGCCCGCACACCACGATCACCTCGCCTTTTTTGACCTCGGTGCTGCAATCAGTCAGTACCTGGAAGTCCCCATACCACTTGTTGACGTTCTTGATAGAGATCATACGGCGAACCTTTTTTGCAGACGCTTGACCAGCTGCGAGGCGGCAAAGCTGATGATGAAGTACGTGAGACCTGCGAAGATCAGGAACTCATTGGAGCGGCCGATGATGTCGCCACTGGCACGCGAGGCATTGAGGAAGTCCACCAGGCCGACCGCGTAGACCAGCGAGGTGTCCTGAAACAGGATGATGCTCTGTTGCAACAGCAGCGGGGTCATCTTGCGGAACGCTTGCGGCAGGATGATCAACCGCATCATCTGGCCATACGTCATACCCATGGCCTGGGCGGCGCTCATCTGGCCCTTGGGAATCGACTGCACCCCGGCCCGGACGATTTCGCAGAAGTACGCTGCTTCGAACATCATGAACGCCACGATGCACGAGGCGAACGCGCCGATCGGGGTGTCTTCGCCGGTGATCCAGCGCAATACGAACGGCACCGCCAGGTAGAACCAGGTGATGACCAGCAGCAGCGGGATCGAGCGGAAGTAGTTGACGTAGGCGCCGGCAATGTTCGACAGCAGTTTGTTGTGGGACAGGCGCATCAACGCCAGGACCGTGCCGAGGATGATCCCGCCGCTCACGCCCAGGGCCATCAGCTGGAGGGTCATGACCATGCCGTTCCACATACCCGGCAGGGACGGAATGATGCCCGAGAAGTCGAATTCCATCATTTACCCCCTACGGAAATCAGGCCCGGCACGGCGACTTTCTTCTCGACCGCGCGCATCAGCAGCATCAGGCTCATGTTCAGGGTGAAGTAGATCAGCGTTGCCAGGGTGAAGGCTTCGAACAGGTTGGCGGAGAACTCGGCGGTCTGTTTGGTCTGCGCCAGCAGCTCCATCAGGCCGATCAGCGACGCGACGGAGGAGTTCTTGAACACGTTCAGGAATTCCGAGGTAAGCGGCGGAATGATGATGCGATAAGCCTGGGGCAGCAGCACGTTCCAGTAGATCTGCGGCAGCTTGAAACCCATGGCGCGGGCAGCGGATTCCTGGCCGCGGGGCAGCGCCTGGATACCGGTGCGCACTTGTTCGCAAACCCGGGCCGTGGTGAACAGGCCCAGGCACACGACGACACTGAGGAAGGCCGAGGTGGTCGGGTTCAGGTCCTGCTTGTACCAGTCCTGCAGGTTTTGCGGCAGCAGGTCGGGCACCAGGAAGTACCAGATGAACAGCTGCACCAGCAGTGGCACGTTACGGAAGAGTTCGACGTAGCAGGTCGCGATGCCCGATACGATGCGATTCGGCACCGTGCGCATGACACCCAGGATCGAGCCCAGCAGCAGCGCGATGATCCAGGCGGCGACGGCGATGGCGATGGTCCAGCCTAAACCGGAGAGGTACCAGTCGAAATAAATTTCGCTGCCCACGCCGGTGGACTTGAAGAACACGCCCCAGTCCCAGTTGTAATTCATTAGGGTCTCCCCTCGGATTCGATCGATGTACAAGTGCCCGATGACGGTCAGGCACACGCGAACGGCTCGACAACCACCGGTTCGAGTGTTTCCAGAAATGCCAGCAGGGAGTGACAACCCCTGAAAGGGCAGAGGCCTTCTCAGGGGGGAACGTTAGTCAGAAATCAGGATTTCTTTTCGTCAGCCGCTTTGTCGGTCGGATTGGCGATCAGGGTCTTGAGCTCGTCGCTCATCGGGAAGTTCAGGTTCAGGCCTTTTGGCGGGATTGGCTGCATGAACCATTTTTCGTAGATCTTGTTGATCTCGCCCGACTTGTAGGTCGCGATGATTGCGTCGTCGACGGCTTTCTTGAACGGTGCGTCGCCCTTGCGAACCATGCAGCCGTAGATTTCGAACGATTGTGGTGTGCCGGTCACGGCCCAGTCATCCGGCTTCTTGGCCTTGGCCATTTCACCGGCGAGCAAGGCGTCGTCCATCATGAAGGCCACGGCACGGCCGGTTTCCAGCATCTGGAAGGATTCGCCATGGTCTTTGGCGGAGATCACGTTCATGCCCATCTGCTTGTCGGCGTTCATCGACTTGAGGATGCGCTCGGACGTGGTGCCGGCGGTGGTCACGACGTTCTTGCCTTTGAGGTCGGCGAAATCTTTGTAGGGCGAGTCTTTCTTGGCCAGCAGCTTGGTACCGATTTCGAAGATGCCGGCGGAGAAATCAACTTGTTGCTGACGCTCGACGTTGTTGGTGGTGGAGCCGCACTCGACGTCCACGGTGCCGTTCTGCACCAGCGGGATACGGGTTTGCGAGGTCACCAGGTTGTATTTGACCTGGAGGTTGGGCATGTCCAGGTCTTTCTTGATGGCTTCGACGATTTTCAGCTGGATATCGTGGGAGTAGCCAACCGGTTTGCCGGAAGCGTCCGCGATGTAGGAAAACGGAATGGAAGCGTCACGATGCCCGAGGGTGATGGTGCCGGACTCTTTGATCTTCTTCAGTGTGCCGGTGAGTTCGGCGGCGAAAACTGGAGTGCTAATCAGAGCGGCAGCAATGGCTGCGCCCAGGAGATGGGGAACGATGCGCATCAAATTTTCCTCGACATTGTTTTTTTTATGGAGCCAGTTCATCGGCCTTTTTTGGTGCTTCGAATGCCTGGCGGCTCCTGAAGGAGTAGCGCAATAAACATTCGTCCGGGAGAGTAGAGCATGACTCGTGCCAGACCATGCATCATCTATCAAATTATTGATTTTTAAGAGTATTTTAATGTTGGTGACGTTGAGTTTGTTGTCGGATGATCCGGTTTTCCGAATCGACCGAGGAGTCGCGTTCGGAAAACCGAATGGATTGATTCACACAAAACTGTAGGAGCGAGGCTTGCCCGCGAAGGGGGCACTGCGGTCTGTCTGTTGAACCGCTTTATCGTTCTTCGCGGGCAAGCCTCGCTCCTACAGTAATGCGCGGTATGAAAAAGCCCCTGAATCGTGAGATTCAGGGGCTTTGGTTTAACCGGATACCCGATCAGGCCGCTTCGATCTTGCTGCGGTTCTGTTCGAGCTTGTTCAGGTAATCCTTGAGCTTCTGCTGTTCCGCCGCAGTGGTGAACAGCCCAAGCTTGCTGCGGCGCCACAGGATGTCATCGGCGGTGGTCGCCCATTCTTCGCTGCACAGGTAGTCGACTTCGCGGGTGTAGAGGCCGCCGCCGATGTGTTCGCCCAGGTCACCGAGGTTTTCCACGCCTTCGAGCATGCGCCAGGTGCGGTTGCCATAAGTGGTGGACCAGCGACGGGCGATCTCGGTGGGGATCCAGTCGAACTTGTCGCGGATTCGCGAACTCAATGCCTGTGGAGTCGTCATGTCTTCGCCACCGGGCAGGGGCGCGCTGGCGGTCCAGCTTGGCTTGATGTGCGTGAAGTACGGGGCCAGTTGCGCCAGCGCCGACTCGGCCAGTTTGCGGTAGGTCGTCAGCTTGCCGCCGAACACCGACAGCAACGGCGCTTCTTCACCAGAACCCGACAACGCCAGGGTGTAGTCGCGGGTGACGGCCGACGGGTTGTCGGATTCGTCGTTGCACAGCGGACGAACGCCGGAGTAGCTGTGCAGGATGTCCGCGCGGCTGAGTTGTTTCTTGAAGTGGGCATTGACCACTTTCAGCAGGTAATCGGTTTCGCCTTCAGTGATCGCCACTTTTGCCGGGTCGCCGGTGTACTCGCGGTCGGTGGTGCCGATCAGGGTGAAGTGGTTCAGGTACGGAATGGTGAAGACGATGCGCTGATCTTCGTTTTGCAGAATGTGCGCGTATTCGCCTTCGTACAGTTTTGGCACGATCAGGTGGCTGCCCTGGATCAGACGGATGCCGTATGGCGATTCCATCTTCAGGTCGTCACGAATGAACTGGGCGACCCATGGGCCGGCGGCGTTCACCAGTGCCTTGGCGCGGATCGAAAACAGGCTGCCATCGGCGCGTTCCAGGTTCATGTGCCACAGGCCCTTGGTGCGACGGGCACTGACGCAGCGGGTTTGCGTATGAACGTGAGCACCTTTCTCGCGGGCAGCCATGGCGTTCAGTACGACGAGGCGTGCGTCATCGACCCAGCAATCGGAATATTCGAAGCCTTTGGTGATTTCGCTTTTCAGCGGGCTGTCCGGGCCGAACTTCAGGCTTTTCGAGCCTTCGAGTTTTTCCCGTTTGCCGAGGTGGTCATAAAGGAACAGACCGGCGCGGATCATCCAGGCCGGACGCAGGTGCGGGCGGTGGGGCAGCACGAAGCGCATCTGTTTGACGATGTGCGGCGCCTTGGCCAGCAGCACTTCGCGCTCGGCCAGGGCTTCGCGCACCAGGCGGAACTCATAATGCTCCAGGTAGCGCAGGCCACCGTGGATCAGCTTGCTGCTGGCCGACGAGGTGTGGCTGGCCAGATCATCCTTTTCGCAAAGGAACACCGAAAGGCCGCGACCGGCGGCATCCGCTGCGATCCCCACGCCATTGATCCCACCACCAATGACGGCGATATCGTAGACCTCGGCGAGAGGGGGCGTAGGCAAGGTAGAAGTGGGCATCGGCTGGCCTCGGGCTTTTTTGATTTCTATATTTGAATTCGAACATTAATGTTCATTTGCGAAAATACTAGCCCATAAAGACGCCCACAGCCAGCGTGCTTCGATTGAAAATACTGATCGAAGGGCCGTTAAAGGAAAATTTTCGAACATTGAATGATGGTAGGGACTGCTTTTGTGGCGAGGGAGCTTGCTCCCGGTGGGCTGCGAAGCGGTCCTATAACCGGCTACCGCGGTATCTCAGGAAGAACATGTTGTCTGATTGGCGTCTGCTGTGCAGCCGAACGGGGGGGGGCAAGCCCCCTCGCCACAGGGGGGATGTGCTTACACGACCTCCAGCCGAATCTTGTGCTGGCTCAACAACTGCGCCAGGGCCGGCGAAGGCGGCTGGTCGGTGACCAGGCAATCGATCAGGCTGATCGGCCCCAGGCGAATCATGGCGTTGCGCCCGAATTTGCTGGAGTCCGCCGCGAGAATCACCTGTCGGGCGTTGGCGATGATCGCCTGGGATACCCGCACTTCCTGATAGTCGAAATCCAGCAAGCTGCCGTCTTCATCGATACCACTGATGCCGACCAGGGCGAAGTCGACCTTGAACTGGTTAATGAAGTCGACGCTGGCTTGACCGACCACGCCACCGTCACGCCGCACGTTGCCACCGGTCAGCAGCACGTCGAAGTCGTCCTTGGCGCTGAGCATCGAGGCCACATGCAGGTTGTTGGTGATGATCTTCAGGTGGCTGTGGTTGAGCAGCGCCCGAGCAATGGATTCGGTGGTGGTGCCGATATTGATGAACAGCGAGGCGTGATCGGGAATCTGCGCCGCAATGGCTTCGCCGATACGCTGCTTTTCATCGCGCATCTGATCGGCGCGCATGGCGTAGGCGGTGTTTTCGACGCTGGAGTCGTAGGCTGCGCCGCCGTGATAGCGACGCAACAGATTCACTTCCGCCAATTGATTGATATCGCGGCGGATGGTTTGCGGTGTAACGACGAACAGCTGGGCCATTTCCTCGATGCTGACATAGCCGCGTTCGCGGACCAGTTCCAGGATTTGCTGCTGACGGGGAGGCAGATTCATGGGGCTTCCTTTGGGCTGCCGTGCAAAATTTGCCCATGATGCCGCAGGAATCCGCTCCCTACCAGTTACAACCGGATACGAGTCCGGTCCGTGGCTTATTCAGCGCCTTCGTGCGGTTCCCAATCGCGAGTGCGGCTGACGGCTTTTTTCCAGCCAGCGTAGAGTTTTTCCTTCGCGGTTTCGTCCAGCGCTGGTTCAAACTCGCGCTCGATCACCGCCTTGCCGCGCAACTCGTCCAGGCTGCCCCAGAAACCGCAGGCCAAACCCGCCAGGTAAGCGGCGCCCAACGCGGTGGTTTCGCGCATTTTCGGGCGCTCGACTTGAGTGCCGAGGATGTCGGCCTGGAATTGCATCAGGAAATTGTTCGCCACTGCACCGCCGTCCACGCGCAGGGCTTTCAGGCGTTCGCCGGAATCCTGCTGCATGGCGTCCAGAACGTCGCGGGTCTGGTAGGCAATCGACTCAAGCGCGGCACGAATGATGTGATCCACGCGTACGCCACGGGTCAGGCCGAACAACGCACCACGGGCATACGGGTCCCAGTACGGAGCGCCCAGACCGGTGAAGGCCGGCACCAGGTACACGCCGTTGCTGTCCTTGACCTTGTTGGCGAAGTATTCGGTGTCGTGGGCGTCGTTGATGATTTTCAACTCGTCTCGCAGCCACTGCACGGTGGAGCCACCGTTGAACACCGCGCCTTCCAGCGCATAGGCCACTTCGCCACGCGGGCCGCAAGCGATGGTGGTCAGCATGCCGTGCTTGGACTTCACTGCTTTGTTGCCGGTGTTCATCAGCAGGAAGCAGCCGGTGCCGTAGGTGTTTTTCGCCTGGCCTGGCTCGACGCACATTTGGCCGAACAGGGCGGCCTGCTGGTCGCCGGCGATACCGCCAATGGCGATGCCGCTTTTGGTGTGGCCGTAGATTTCGGACGAGGACTTAACTTCCGGCAGCATCTCACGCGGGATGTCGAGGACGTCCAGCATCTTCGCGTCCCACTCCAGCGTGTGGATGTTGAAGAGCATGGTGCGCGAGGCGTTGGTGTAGTCGGTGACGTGCACCTTGCCGCCGGTAAATTTCCAGATCAGCCAGCTGTCGACGGTGCCGAACAGCAGTTCACCCTTGCGCGCCCGCTCACGGCTGCCTTCGACATTGTCGAGGATCCACTTGAGCTTGGTGCCGGAGAAGTACGGGTCGGTAACCAGGCCCGTGGTGTCGCTGATGTATTGCTCGTGGCCGTCGCGCTTGAGCTGCTGGCAGATTTCGGTGCTGCGGCGGCACTGCCAGACGATCGCGTTGTAGATCGGGCGGCCAGTGGTCTTGTCCCAGACCACGGTGGTTTCGCGCTGGTTGGTGATGCCGATGGCCGCGACCTGGTCGTGATGCAGGCCGGCTTGAGCCAGGGCTTCGACCATCACGGCGCTCTGGGTGGCGAAGATTTCCATCGGGTCGTGTTCGACCCAACCGGCTTGCGGGTAATGCTGTGCGAATTCACGCTGGGCGGTGCAAACCACGTTCGCGTCGCGATCGAAAATGATCGCGCGGGAGCTGGTCGTACCCTGATCGAGGGCAATGATGTAGTTCTTATTCTGAATGTCGGTCATGTCGATTGCCTTGGACGAAATAAGGAAGTGAAGTCAGGCGCGGGATCAAAATGGGCAGGATCACGCGCCAACGGTTTCAAGACGTTCTTGGTTTGCCGTCAATGGCCAGTGCTGCGTCCTTTGTAGCAGGTATGGCGCTGGGCAGATGACGGGCAATCAGCCCGCGATAAGCTGCAGCACCGAGACAGGCACCGACAATCGGTGCAAAAACCGGAATCAGGAAGTACGGGATATCGCGTCCGCCAGTGAAGGAAATTTCACCCCAGCCTGCAAAGAAAGTCATCAGTTTAGGACCGAAGTCGCGGGCCGGGTTCATCGCGAAACCGGTCAGCGGCCCCATCGAGCTGCCGATCACGGCAATCAGCAGGCCGATCAACAACGGCGCCAGCGGTCCTTTGGGCAGGCCATTGTTGTCGTCGGTGAGCGACATGATCACGCCCATCAGAATGGCGGTGATGATCACTTCAACCAGAAAGGCCTGGCCCGTGGACAGGGCAGGGTTCGGGAAAGTGGAGAACACCGAGGCCAATTCAAGGCTGGCTTCGGTGCCACGAACCATTTGGTGAGTTTGTTCGAAATCGAAGAACAGGTTGCTGTACAGCGTGTAAACCAACAATGCCCCGCAGAAGGCACCGGCGACCTGGGAGAAGATATAGAAAGGCAGTTTGCGCTTTTCGAAGTCAGCGAAAATGCTCAGCGCGATACTCACGGCAGGGTTGAGGTGCGCACCGGAAACACCGGCGGTGAGGTAGATCGCCATGCTGACGCCAACCCCCCAGATGATGCTGATTTCCCACAACCCGAAGCTGGCACCCGCCACCTTGAGCGCGGCAACGCAGCCGGTACCGAAAAAGATCAGCAGTGCAGTACCCAGAAACTCGGCCATGCATTGGCTCGAGAGCGACGGTTGTTGTAACGCAGTTGTCATTGAAAACCTCGTTTTTGTTGTTGTCTGGCGCTTTTCCATCGAGGTCAAAGCGCGATTTTCACCGAGGCAGGATCCCCATCCTGTGCTCGGCTTACTGCCGGGTGCTGCGGTGAGACGTTCGTGCTGTGTTCACATTCGAAAAAATATAGACAAGAAGCACTGCTGTCAAAGGTCGAAAGTGAACCATTAGTCATATTTAAACTATTAGTCCTGTGAATGATCGCATCGTTCATCCGGTGAGAAGCGTGTGGACGAACGACCGAAAGCCCGGCCAGGCTCTGGAAATAGCAGCGCAATAGAGCCTTTTATCGATCAATGACCTAGAATCCTGCGCAGTATTTTTCTTCTGCCGCCAAGTCTGGAGCTGTCATGACCCCCGCATTGGATTTGTTGAAAAAAGTTCGTGCCGAACATCGTGTGCACAGTTACGAACATGATCCGAAGGCAGCGTCCTATGGTCTGGAGGCCGCGGAAAAACTGGGCCTGGACCCCGCGCAGGTGTTCAAGACATTGCTGGCGGCCAGCGAGAAGGGGGAGTTATTGGTGGCGGTGGTGCCGGTCGTCGGAAGTCTGGACTTGAAGGCGCTGGCACAGGCCGCAGGCGTGAAAAAAGTCGAAATGGCCGATCCAGCCGCTGCGCAGCGTTCGACGGGGTATCTGTTGGGCGGTATCAGCCCGCTCGGGCAGAAGAAGCGCCTGCGCACGTTTATCGATCATTCGGCCCAGCCGTTTTCCAGTATCTTCGTCAGCGCCGGGCGGCGCGGTCTGGAAGTCGAACTGGCGCCTGCCGTGTTGGCCGAACACACCCAGGCGAAGTTCGCCGATATCGGTCGAGCCTGAGCAGAAGGTCTTGGGCTAACAACCCGGCGCTGTATGGTGGAAATTGGTTCGTTCTGTCACTGGTGAAGGGCTATGCCGGGCTTCATGCTCGGCGACCTGAAGAAAGGGAGAAGTGCCATGCAGCTTGAGTTTCATCAGATCGATGCGTTCAGTGATCGGCCGTTCAGTGGTAACCCGGCGATGGTGTACCGGCTCGATGCCTGGCTTGACGATGAGTTGATGCAAAAAATCGCCGCCGAACATAACCTCGCCGAAACCGCGTTCCTGGTGCGTGAGGGTGCTGTCTGGCGCATTCGCTGGTTTACTCCGACCACCGAAGTCCCGTTATGCGGTCATGCGACCCTGGCCAGTGCCTACGTACTGTTTGAACTCTATAAAGAACCGGTCGAGCGACTGGACTTCATCTGCAAGTCCGGCCCATTGAGTGTCACCCGAGAGGGTGGGCGCTTGTGGCTGGATTTCCCGGCAGTCGTGCCGTCGGAAGTGGGCGTGACCCTGGATGTCGAGCGCGCCTTGGGCGTCGAGGCGGTCGATGTGCTGGGGTCGAACGAATTGTTCGTGGTGCTGGAGTCCGAGCAGGCGGTGCTCGATTGTCAGCCAGACATGATTGCCCTGGCGAAATTGCCATGGCCGGGCGCCATCGTGACAGCCAAAGGCAGCAAGCATGACTTTGTGTCGCGCTACTTTGCCCCGGCGATCGGCATCAACGAAGACCCGGTGACCGGTTCAACCCATTGCAGCCTGATTCCGTACTGGTCGAAACGCTTGAGCAAGTCGAGTCTGACGGCTTATCAGTGCTCGGCGCGGGGTGGGGAGTTGTTTTGTCAGCTGGAAGGGGATCGGGTGAGTATTGGCGGGAATGCGACGCTGGTCGCGAGCGGAACGCTAATGCTGGGTTAAACGAAAATCCAATAGATGGGAGCGAGCTCCCACCTATGTCCGCGTTGTTCAGCTGGCGGCGCCGTAGCGCCGAACCCCGGACTCGATCGTCGGAATCTGTGCCGCTGTACTGCCGGAGGCCTGGAACAGTACCAGGTGTTCCGCCGCTACCCGAATGCCGACTTCAGCACCGACCAGATGATCGGCATGACTTGGGAAAATCGACTCCAGCTGTGCGCCCGTAGGCAACTGCAAGCGGTACAGCGTTGAGGCCCCCTGGAAGCTCTTGCCGACAATCTGCGCCCTCAGTGGGCTGGACGGTGCATAGACGATGTCGTCCGGACGCAGCAATACGTCCACGGCGCCACCGATCGGCCAGGTGTAGGCACGGTTGCCGCGCAATTCACCCAATTCGGTCTGCACCGACTCCGGGCTGCTCAACTGACCGCGAATGAAGTAACCCTGGCCAATGAAGCTGGCCACATACGGTGTCAGCGGTTCGTGATAGAGGTTGTAGGGGGTATCCCATTGTTCCAGGCGACCTTCCTTGAAAACGCCGACATGGTCGCTGACCGCGAAAGCTTCTTCCTGATCGTGGGTCACCAGAATCGCACTGGTGCCGCGAGCCTTGAGGATGTCGCGTACTTCATGGCTGAGCTTGCGTCGCAGCTCACCGTCGAGGTTGGAGAACGGTTCGTCGAGCAACAACAGTTGCGGTTCCGGTGCCAGGGCGCGGGCCAGTGCAACTCGCTGCTGCTGGCCACCGGACAGCTCATGGGGAAAGCGCTTGCCGAGGTTTTTCAGGTTGACCAGTTCGAGCAGTTCTTCGGTGACACGATCCTTTTGCGGGTGCTTGCGGATCCCGAAGGCGATGTTCTCGGCCACGCTCAAATGCGGAAACAGCGCGTAATCCTGGAACACCATGCCGATCCGGCGTTTCTCCGGGGCGAGGGTGAAGCCGGCGCTGGAGATGGTCTCGCCCGCCAACTGGATCTCACCCTCGTGCACCGGTTCGAAACCGGCAATGGCCCGCAGGGTGGTGGTTTTGCCGCAGCCCGAAGAGCCCAGCAGGCAACCGATATCGCCGGCATTCAAATGCAGGTTGAGGTTCTGCACAACCCGCTGGTTTTGATAACCACAGGCCAGATTGCGCAGGTTCAGCAGTAATGGCTGGCTCATGCGTGATGGTACGAAGGTGGGACGAGAAACTCGAGCAGGGCCTTTTGTGCATGCAGACGGTTTTCGGCTTGATCCCAGGCCACCGAACGCGGGTCGTCGAGCAGGTCGAGGCTGATTTCCTCGCCACGGTGGGCCGGCAGGCAATGCATGAACAGCACGTCCGGTGCGGCCAGGTCGAGCAGCGCCCGGTTGACCTGGAACGGTGCGAACAGCTTCAGGCGCTTGGCGGTTTCCTCTTCCTGGCCCATGGAGGTCCAGACGTCGGTGCTCACCAGATGCGCGCCGCGTACGGCTTCCCGAGGATCGCGGACGATGCTTACCCGATCGCCGGCCTTGGCCACGAACTCAGGGTTGGGTTCGTAACCTTCCGGGCAGGCGATGCGCAACTGGAAGTCGAACTGGATCGCCGCTTCTATATAGCTGTTGCACATGTTGTTGCCGTCGCCGATCCAGGCCACGGTCTTGCCTTGGATCGAACCGCGATGTTCGAGGAAGGTTTGCATGTCAGCCAGCAACTGGCACGGGTGCAGGTCATCGGACAGGCCGTTGATCAGCGGGACTCGCGAATTGGCGGCGAATTCGGTCAGGGTGCTGTGCGAAAACGTACGGATCATCACTGCATCGAGCATGCTCGACATGACAATGGCGGCGTCGCCGATCGGTTCGCCACGGCCCAGCTGAGTGTCGCGCGGCGACAGGAAGATCGCCTGGCCACCGAGCTGGATCATGCCGGCTTCGAACGAAATACGGGTACGGGTCGAGGACTTCTCGAAAATCATCCCCAGGACGCGGTTTTTCAAAGGCTCGAACAGTACGCCGCGGTTACGCAGGTCCTTGAGCTCAACGCCTCGACGGATCACGCTGACCAGCTCTTCGGGCGTGCAATCCATCAGGGAGAGAAAGTGCCTTGCGCTCATCATTGACTACCTTTTTGCAACAGACCGCAGATACTCAAAGCCTTGTTTAACTGAAAAACGGGCGAGACCTGCGGCGTAAGCCGCACGGGGCGACGAAATAGGGGGAGGCGCGATATTGACATTAAATGTCGCGTTTTTCCAATAGGCTACGGTGTTTAGAGGATTTCAGAGAGGCTACGGGGTGACCGCAGTAGCGCTTTTGAAGCCTGTTTCCTGACAGCAGCTGAGCATTTGTACACTGGGCTCGCCGGGCTTGGCAATCAGGCAGGGCGCGGGCGACAGATTGGCAGTCGGTTTTTGATCTGTCATTCGAGCCTTTGGCGGGCAATGTGTCTAGTCTGAAACATTTGCTAATGCAAAGTGCTGGGTTATAACTAAAGCACGAGCGACGCAGGAAGCCTCAGGAATGGAATCGAAAGAACAGTTATTGATGGAGCTACTCGGCCTTACGGCTCGCTCTCTGACCCACCTCACTGCTTCCATGACCTCGATGTCTTTCGAGTTGTTACGCAGTGAAGATGAAGTCACCAAGGCGGCTGGCCGGCGCATGATCGACCGCATGGCCACCATCAGTGCCGGGCTCGACGAGCATTGGCGGCTGATCGGCGAGCTCACCGGCGTGCACGTCGCCCACGAGCAGATCGAAACCATCGAGGAAATCCAGCTGCAGGCGCCGCCGAGTCTGCCGCCGAACTGATCCTTGCTGCCATCGGCCGGCCTGATGGTCGTCGATTCACAAGACGAACGTCGCTGGCGCGGTGGCAAGTCACGCGCCATAGTTTTGTTCCCGCGGCTGACATTGCCCGCCCAGAACAAAACAGAGACTGGCCATGACCAAGACTCTCCATCACCGTGCGTGCCACCTGTGTGAAGCCATCTGCGGCCTGACCATCGAAACCACCGAGGTCGAAGGCAGCGGCGTGCAGATCACCTCGATCAAGGGCGACCCTCAGGACAGCTTCAGCCGTGGGCATATCTGCCCCAAGGCGGTGGCCCTGCAAGACATTCAGAACGACCCGGATCGCCTGCGTCAGCCGATGCAGCGAGTGGGTAGCGAGTTGCAGCCTATCGAGTGGGAAGATGCGTTCAGCCTTGTAGCCGAACGCCTGGCGGCGATTCAGGAGCGTCACGGGCAGAACGCGGTGGCGGTCTATCAGGGCAACCCCAGCGTGCACAACTACGGGTTGATGACCCACAGCAATTACTTCCTCGGCCTGTTGAAAACCCGTAACCGGTTTTCCGCGACGTCGGTCGATCAGTTGCCCCATCACCTGACCAGTCATTTGATGTATGGCCACGGCTTGCTGTTGCCGATCCCGGACATCGATCACACTGATTTCATGTTGATCCTGGGCGGTAATCCGCTGGCCTCCAACGGCAGCATCATGACCGTGCCGGATGTGGAGAAGCGCCTCAAGGCGATTCAGGCCCGGGGTGGCAAAGTGGTGGTGGTCGATCCGCGTCGCAGCGAAACGGCGGCGATTGCCGACCAGCATCTGTTCGTGCGCCCCGGCGGCGATGCGGCGCTGTTGTTCGGGTTGCTCAATACGTTATTCGCTGAAGGCCTGACCCGCGACAGTCATTTGCCGGTCGATGGGCTGGATGAAGTGCGTAAGGCGATCGCAGGTTTCACTGCCGAGGCCATGAGCCCGCTGTGCGCAGTCCCCGCCGAACAGATCCGTCAACTGGCGCGGGACTTCGCGGCAGCCCCGACGGCGGTCTGCTATGGCCGCATGGGCGTCTCGACCCAGGCCTTCGGCACCTTGTGCCATTGGCTGGTGCAATTGATCAATCTGGTGACCGGCAACCTTGATCGTGTCGGCGGTGCGTTGTGCACCGAGCCGGCGGTGGACCTGGTGGCGTCCACGTCGGGCGGCCATTTCAACCTGTGGCAAAGCCGCGTGTCCGGGCGTCCTGAATACGGTGGCGAGTTGCCGGTGTCGGCGCTGGCCGAAGAGATGCTCACCGAAGGGGAAGGGCAGGTCCGTGCGCTGATCACCGTGGCGGGTAATCCGGTGTTGTCCACGCCCAATGGCCGACAGCTGGAGCAGGCGCTGGACGGACTGGAGTTCATGGTCAGCGTCGACCTGTACATCAATGAAACCACGCGTTATGCCGACCTGATCCTGCCGTCGACTTCGGCGCTGGAAAACGATCATTACGACACCACCTTCAATATGTTCGCGGTGCGCAACGTCACCCGTTTCAACCGGGCGATTCTCGCCAAGCCGCAAGGCGCGCTGCATGATTGGGAGATCTTCGTGGGGCTGGCCAAGGCCTTTGCGGCGAAGACCGGCAAGGCGCTGAAACCGACCATTGCGCCGGCGCAGATGATTGACCGGGGGCTGCGGATGGGCCTGTATGGCGATGCTTCAGGGCACAAACTGTCGCTGGCGACCTTGTTCGATCACCCTCACGGTATCGATCTCGGCGCGCTCAAGCCCAATTTGACGCCTCGTCTGAAGACGGCCAATCAGCGCGTCCAGGCGGCGCCTGTGGAGATCCTCGCCGATCTGGCGCGCTTTGCGGCGTTGCAAGCACCAGCCGCCGATGAGTTACTGATGATCGGTCGCCGCCATGTGCGCAGCAACAACTCATGGATGCACAACTATCACCGCCTGGTGAAGGGCAAGCCGCGCCATCAACTGCTGATGCACCCGGACGACCTGGCCAGCCGCGGGCTCAGCGATGGGCAGCGGGTGCGCGTCAGTTCACGGGTCGGCGTGATCGAGGTTGAAGTGGTCGCCAGCCTCGATATGATGAAAGGAGTGGTCAGCCTGCCCCACGGTTGGGGTCATGCGCGACCGGGCGTGCAGATGACGATTGCCAGTGGCCAGCCAGGTTCCAGCGCCAATGACCTGACTGACGAATGTCAGCTCGATGAGTTGTCGGGCAATGCGGCATTGAACGGCGTGCCGGTGACCGTGGCGGCGGCGTGAACATGTCTGTCGGGGAGGCCGAGCATGGCGCTCGGGTTTCCGTTACAATGCGCCACCGTGCCGACCACTGAGTCGGAAAGTTCAGCCGAGGTGCTCCATGGATATCATCGAAACGATTAAAGAGCAGATTGCCAACAACACCATTCTGCTTTACATGAAAGGCTCGCCGAATGCCCCGCAGTGTGGGTTCTCCGCGAAAGCCGCCCAGGCTGTGATGGCCTGTGGTGAAAAGTTTGCCTATGTGGATATCCTGCAGAACCCGGAAATCCGCGCCAACCTGCCAAAGTACGCCAACTGGCCAACCTTCCCACAACTGTGGGTTGCCGGTGAGCTGGTTGGTGGTAGCGACATCATGACTGAAATGTCTGCCGACGGTTCGTTGCAGGCACTGATCAAAGACGCCGCCGCCAAAGCCGCCGCTGCCAAGACCGAAGCCTGATTCGGTTCCCGCAGGCTGCGATCTTTTGATCTTCAGCACGTAAAAAGCCCCGCCTCTGTAAAGAGAGCGGGGCTTTTTATTGCGTCGGGGTTAGCGGCGTAGAACTTACTCTTCGCCCATCTGCGATTGCAGATAGTTCTCAAGGCCGACTTTATCGATCAGGCCCAGCTGGGTTTCCAGCCAGTCGATATGTTCTTCTTCGGACTCAAGAATGTCTTCGAGCAGTTCACGGCTACCGAAGTCGCCAACGGTTTCGCAATGGGCGATAGCGACTTTCAGGTCGGCATGACCGTCGCGCTCGATCTTCAAGTCACACTCAAGCATTTCCTTGGTGTGTTCGCCGATGTGCAGCTTGCCCAGGTCCTGGACGTTCGGCAGGCCTTCAAGGAACAGGATGCGCTTGATCAGCTTGTCAGCATGCTTCATCTCGTCGATGGATTCGTGGTACTCGTGCTTGCCGAGCTTGTTCAGGCCCCAATCTTCATACATGCGCGCGTGCAGGAAGTACTGATTGATCGCGACCAGTTCATTGGCAAGGATTTTGTTGAGATGCTGGATGACTGTAACGTCGCCTTTCATGGTGGGAGTCCTGCCCTGTATTAGCTGTATATAAGGCGGAGTTTGAGCCGCGTAATTAATAGTGTCAAACCTAAGTTATTGAAACTTAAATGAAAATTAATCGGAATAAGAATGTTTGTGTTCCGCGTCTAAGGCCTAAGCGATTGATTTTCAGACATAAAAAAACCGGACATCAAGTCCGGTTCTTCGAAATACGGTAGTTATGCGGCTGTAAATTCTACGGGGTAGGGGATCGCCGCCTGGGCCGTTTGCAGTTTGCCCAGTGTTTCACGCACCACTTCCTTGGCCAGGCAAGCGCATTTGCCACATTGGCCGGCTACGCCGGTAGCCAGACGGACTTCCTTGTAGCTGCAGCAACCTTCATAGATTGCATCGCGGATTTGACCGTCGGTGACGCCGGTGCAGAGGCAGACATACATAAGTGAGAACCGTCGCTGGTTGTGACTCAATTGCGATGGATCTTAATGTTAACGAGAATGATTGTCAAAGTGGTTTCTGAAGGCTTTTCGTCATAAGGGCCTTTGACTGACGAACGGTTTCCTCTCGCGCCTTGCGAAAAAAAATAGCAGCGGCCATTTTGCCCGCCAGAAAAAAACCGCTAAGGACAGGCGAAAAACGCGGTGTATGATGGTCGGCCTTTTGCGAAGGAGGTTCGTGTCACAGGGCTGTCGCCTGAGGGTGACAGGCTGGCATGAGCCCTGTTCTTCAACGTTATTACACCAGGAGATATCCAATGAGCGTACTCGTAGGCAAACAAGCCCCTGACTTCACCGTACCGGCCGTACTCGGCAATGGCGAAATCGTCGACAGCTTCACCCTGTCCTCGGCCATCAAAGGCAAATACGGCCTGGTGTTCTTCTACCCACTGGACTTCACCTTCGTTTGCCCGTCCGAGCTGATCGCTCTGGACAACCGCATGGCTGACTTCAAGGCACGCAACGTTGAAGTGGTCGCCGTTTCGATCGACTCGCACTTCACCCACAACGCGTGGCGCAACACCCCGGTGAACAATGGCGGTATCGGCCAGGTTCGTTACACCATGGCTGCTGACATCAAGCAGGAAATCATGAAGGCTTACGACGTTCAGTCCGCTGACGGCGTGGCTTTCCGTGGTGCGTTCCTGATCGACGACAAAGGCGTTGTCCGCTCGCAGATCGTCAACGACCTGCCGCTGGGCCGTAACATGGAAGAGCTGATCCGTCTGGTTGATGCTCTGCAATTCCACGAAGAGCACGGCGAAGTTTGCCCTGCCAACTGGAAAAAAGGCGACAAAGGCATGAACGCTTCGCCAGAAGGCGTTGCGGCTTACCTGACCGAGCACGCTGCTGCGCTGTAAGCCAGGCGTCCGGCAATAAAAAACCGGCCTCACTGAGGCCGGTTTTTTTATGGGCGGGATAAACCGGCGACCAGCCTCAGTCGTTGTAGTCTTCCCAGCCGCCCATCTGTTTCCAGCGATTGACGATGCCGCAGAACAGCTCGGCAGTCTTCTCGGTGTCGTAGCGAGCCGAATGAGCCTCACGACCGTCGAAGTCGATGTCCGCTGCCTGACAGGCCTTGGCCAGTACGGTTTGACCGTAGGCAAGACCGGCGAGGGTCGCGGTGTCGAAGCTGGAGAACGGGTGAAACGGGTTGCGTTTCATGTCCAGGCGCGCGACTGCCGCGTTGAGGAAACCCAGGTCGAAGCTGCTGTTGTGACCGACCAGAATCGCCCGTTTGCAACCGTTGGCTTTCAGGGCCTTGCGAATGCCACGGAAGATATCGGTCAGCGCCGCTTCTTCACTCACTGCCATGCGCAACGGGTGATCGAGTTTGATCCCGGTGAATTCCAGGGCTGCTGCTTCGATGTTGGCGCCTTCGAATGGCTCAACCCGGAAGAAGTAGGTGTGATCGGGGTACACGAACCCTTTTTCATCCATGGCGATAGTGGTTGCAGCAATTTCCAGCAGGGCGTCGGTGGCCGAGTTGAAGCCACCGGTTTCTACGTCGACGACAACCGGCAGGTAACCACGGAATCTGGCAGCCATTGGATGACGAGGACCACCTCCACCGCCTTGACCGTCCTGTTCGTCGTCGAAATGGTCTTCACTCACGCGTGTTCCTCCAGCAGGCGCCAGCGCAGTTTTTCACCGGCGCGCAGCGGGATAACGGTCAGCTCGCCAAATGGCAGGCTGGTTGGGGCGGTCCACTCTTCGCGGACCAGGGTGATGCGATCGGTGTTCGCCGGCAGACCGTAGAAACGCGGGCCATTGAGGCTGGCGAAGGCTTCGAGCTTGTCCAGCGCATTACGCTGTTCGAAGGCTTCGGCATACATCTCGATCGCGGCATAAGCGGTGTAGCAACCGGCACAGCCGCAAGCCGCTTCTTTGGCGTGCTGGGCATGGGGGGCCGAGTCTGTGCCGAGGAAGAACTTGTCGCTGCCGCTGGTGGCGGCGTCGAGCAGGGCTTCCTGGTGGGTATTGCGCTTGAGGATCGGCAGGCAATAGAAGTGCGGCCGAATCCCACCCACCAGCATGTGGTTGCGGTTGTACAGCAGGTGATGCGCGGTGATGGTGGCGCCAACGTTGGCCGAAGCCGCGTTGACGAACTGCACGGCATCGGCGGTGGTGATGTGTTCGAACACCACTTTGAGCGTTGGGAAACGCTCGACCACGCGACGCATGTGCTCATCGATGAAGATTTTTTCCCGATCGAAAACGTCGATATCGCCACGGGTGACTTCACCGTGAACCAGCAAGGGCATCCCGACTTCGGCCATGGCCTCCAGTGCAGGGAAAATCTTGTCGATGCTGGTGACGCCAGAGTCCGAATTGGTGGTCGCGCCTGCCGGGTACAGCTTGGCGGCGTGAATGAAACCGCTGGCCTTGGCCTCACGAATTTCTTCGGGCTGGGTGCGGTCGGTCAGGTACAGAACCATCAGCGGTTCGAAACGGCTGCCGGCCGGACGTGCGGCGAGAATCCGCTGGCGATAGCCATCGGCTTCAGCAGCGTTGCGCACCGGAGGTACCAGGTTGGGCATGATGATGGCGCGACCAAAGGTGCGCGCGACATCCGCGACGGTATTGGTCAACACGGCACCATCGCGAAGATGAATGTGCCAGTCGTCGGGACGCAGCAGGGTCAGGCGGTCGGACATGAGGGAATTCCAGGCGGGTCAAACTCAGGGGAATGCTACCGGAAAAGACTCTTCCAGGCACTCGCTATCAAGTTTTACGACAAGCTTCCGATACCCAACAGGCAGGCCGTGAATATGTGTGTCGGTCTTTTTGTCGTAGAAGCCAGTGGAGCCTCCCGTGCGCCAGCGTTATTTAGCCTTGCTCAGTGTGTTTGCCAGCCTTCCCGCGATGGCGCTCACTTTCCAGACTCGCCTGGAGAGCATCGAGTGGACGGTCGAAGGCGACAAGTTCGAATGCCGCCTGACTCAACCGATCACCGATTTCGGTTCGGGTGAGTTTGTGCGGCGCGCCGGAGAGCAGGCGACATTTCGACTGAAGGCCTACAACTCAATGATCGGTGGGGGTTCCGCCACCTTGCTGGCGGCGGCTGCGCCATGGCAGCCGGGGCGTGGCGACATTAACCTGGGCTCGGTGAGAATCGGTAGTGGCAACGTGCTGTTCAACAGTTCGCAAGTGCAGGCCGGGCGCCTGATCAGCGGGCTGATGGAGGGGCGCAGCCCGGTCGTACGACACTCATCGGGCGACGGTCGGGTGTCTGAAGTGCGTCTGCTGCCGGTCAAGTTCAGCAAGGCCTATGGTGACTATCAGGGTTGCGTCGCCAAGCTGTTGCCACAGAATTTCGAGCAAGTGAAGCAATCCGAGGTCGGCTTTCCGGGGGAGGGTATCGATCTCGATGCCAGGGCCAAGGCCCAGTTGCAGGTCATGCTGGAGTTCATGAAGGCCGATCCGACGGTCAACCACATTGAACTCGATGGCCATTCCGACAATAGCGGTAACCGGCTGACCAACCGTGAACTGTCACGACGCCGGGCGCTGGCGGTGATGGATTTCTTCAAGGCCAATGGTGTGCAGGAATCGCAGATCACCCTGCGTTTTCACGGTGAGCGCTATCCGCTGGCGCCCAACAACAATGCCGCCAACCGGGCGAAGAACCGCCGGGTTGCCGTACGTCTCGAGCGGGTCGCACCGACCGAGAAACCTGCGCCTCAAGCCACCGCCGCCGCGAGCAGCGCGACGACCTCCTGAACCTGCTGAATTCGTCGCTCGCTCGACATAATCTGTCGCTTCGTCGTCATAAGCTGTCGCGCCTCTGTAAATTATCCTGCATGAGCGGTAGACTTGACAGCTTTCCGTAGAACCCCGTGGAGTGATGGCATGGCGGACGTAAACAAGGTCGTTCTGGCGTATTCCGGCGGCCTGGACACTTCGGTGATCCTCAAGTGGCTGCAGGATACATATAACTGTGAAGTAGTGACCTTCACCGCTGACCTGGGTCAGGGCGAAGAGGTCGAACCGGCCCGCGCCAAGGCACAGGCCATGGGCGTAAAAGAAATCTATATCGACGATCTGCGCGAAGAATTCGTGCGTGATTTCGTGTTCCCGATGTTCCGCGCCAACACCGTTTACGAAGGCGAGTACCTGCTGGGTACTTCCATCGCTCGTCCGTTGATCGCCAAACGCCTGATCGAAATCGCCAACGAAACCGGTGCTGACGCCATTTCCCACGGCGCGACCGGCAAGGGCAACGACCAGGTTCGTTTCGAACTGGGCGCCTACGCCTTGAAGCCAGGCGTGAAAGTGATCGCTCCATGGCGCGAATGGGACCTGCTGTCCCGTGAGAAGCTGATGGACTACGCCGAGAAGCACGCGATTCCGATCGAGCGTCACGGCAAGAAAAAATCCCCGTACTCGATGGATGCCAACCTGCTGCACATCTCCTATGAAGGCGGCGTGCTGGAAGACACCTGGACCGAGCACGAAGAAGACATGTGGCGCTGGACCGTCTCCCCGGAGAAAGCTCCCGACAAACCGCAGTACCTGGAACTGACCTACCGCAACGGCGACATCGTTGCACTGGACGGTGTCGAAATGACCCCGGCCACCGTGCTGGCGACCTTGAACCGTATCGGTGGCGAACATGGTATCGGCCGTCTGGATATCGTCGAAAACCGCTATGTGGGCATGAAATCCCGTGGCTGCTACGAGACGCCTGGCGGCACCATCATGCTGCGCGCTCACCGTGCGATCGAATCGATCACCCTGGACCGCGAAGTGGCTCACCTCAAAGACGAGCTGATGCCTAAATACGCCAGTCTGATCTACACCGGCTACTGGTGGAGCCCAGAGCGTCTGATGCTGCAACAGATGATCGATGCTTCCCAGGCCCACGTGAACGGCGTAGTGCGCCTGAAACTGTACAAGGGCAACGTGATCGTTACCGGACGCAAGTCCGACGAGTCGTTGTTCGACGCCAACATCGCGACCTTCGAGGAAGATGGCGGCGCCTACAACCAGGCCGATGCGGCGGGCTTCATCAAGCTCAACGCCTTGCGCATGCGTATCGCGGCGAACAAAGGCCGCAAGCTGTTCTGAGACCTTTGATGCGGTAATGGAACTGTGGCCTTGTCGATGACAAGGCCACAGTTCTGAAAAAGGGCTGCTGCATATTACGTTTCGCTTTCTGCTGGTTTCTTCCAACCGTTCCTTTTGCTGCCTGCCTTTGATCTCACTTCAAGGGCTGCCTTGCTCTGTGCGACGGGTCAAAACCTAGCCCATGATCGTCACGCCATGTGAGCTCAAATTGTAAGAAACACAGAACGTTGCGTTGCTACGTTTCTTTAGTTGTTTCCAGTGTTTGAGCGCACTGTCCTTCAGCACTACCTCCGAATCGGCACACGTGAGAAATACGATCACGTGTGCAGGATTATCCGGAGCGTGCTGGATACTCTCCATCAGGGCGCTGAACCCCATTTTTTTGGTTATCCAGCGTGCATCAATGATGTGCAGATCCTTTAGCGGCGAGGGCAGCTGCACATGGTGTTGGACCGAGCGTTCAGGCGACACACTGGAAGTGCTGTTTCCAGAGTGATCAGCGTTGTCCATGACTTTTATAAAATGCTTTCCCTTCTCGAAATCGGAGGGCGCGTAAAGCGATCGATAATTGAAGTTAAGTGTGGCGAAGAAAAGAAAAAGCAAATAAAAGGGAAAGCTGATCAGAAACCAGATGTAGAGTTCTCTCTCCTTGTGGTCAAGAAAGGGCAGCGATACAGCAGCTGATGTTTCGGACAGTGCTGCAAATATTGCAATGATTGTCATGGGGTTGGTGATTCTTTTTTTGAGTTTTGTCATGTTTTTTACTCATTAGGTATTATCTTTTTCTCTGTTGGTTTATAGGGTGTGCTTTGGTGTTGATGCATGTATGAGTGTGTTTTTTTGTATTTGTTATTTTAAGTTTCTTTTTGTTGTGTGGTTGAGGTTGATATAGTAACTGTATTGTTCTGGGTCTGGGTATGGCTGTTTATTTGTTTTAAAGTTGTGTGGGTTTGTTTGGGTTGTGAAGTGTTGCTGTATGTAAGTTTTTTCGAGTGGTTCGGGCCGGGTTATGTAAAATTCTGCAAGATACTCGTTACCTTTAAGGGTAGCTTAATAGTCGCGGTCTGTCGGACCAAGGGCGTTGAACTCTGTTTTTTTGGGGTGTGAATTGTTACAAAGACATTGTCGAAGCGTTTAGCAGTGTTCGGCCAATAAAATCCCTGGCTCATCATGCGCAATGATTTCTTGTAGGAATAATCCGTGTTGTTTGTAGGTAATGTCTCTCGGTGCGAGTGGTCGAGGGGGACGGCATGCCATGGGTGAAACGACTAGGCTATGGTGCGGGCTCTAAAAATTCGAACAGCGAAAATTGGAATTGCCCATGAATAAAGTGCTGATCGTGGATGATCACCCCGTCATTCGTCTTGCGGTACGTATGCTAATGGAGCGTCATGGCTACGAAGTCATTGCAGAAACAGACAATGGCGTGGATGCATTGCAACTTGCTCGTGAACTTATGCCGGATATCGTTATCCTGGATATTGGAATACCGAAGCTGGATGGGTTGGAAGTTATCGCGCGCCTGACCTCGGCGGCGATGCCTCTTAAAGTGCTGATATTGACGTCCCAGGCTCCAGGACATTTTTCCATGCGTTGTATGCAATCGGGTGCCGCCGGATATGTCTGTAAACAACAGGACCTTACTGAGTTGCTCAGTGCAATAAAGGCTGTATTGTCAGGTTATAGCTACTTTCCTAATCAGGCGCTGCATACTGTGCGCTCCAGTCTTGGGAATGCCAGTGAAGCCGATATGGTGGATCGTTTGTCCGGGCGGGAAATGATGGTCCTTCAGCAGTTGGCCCGAGGAAAGACAAACAAGGAAATCGCCGATGGGATGTTCCTCAGCAATAAAACCGTCAGTACTTACAAGACTCGCCTGTTGCTGAAGCTCAATGCTCGCTCACTGGTCGATCTTATTGAATTGGCTCAACGTAATGGCCTGGTATGAGTATGCCAGCGTTTGACGAGGGGCGATGAGCGGGCGTTTGTCGGGGATGGGCACTTAGTAAAAAGCCTCCGTTTCGGGAGGCTTTTAGGTGTCATAGGTCAAAATCGTAATCGGCCAATTGCTTTTGCAATCGGCGCTCCTCCAGCAGATTGTCGATGGTGCGGCGTTTGCTCAGGTTGGTCTTCGCTACTTCCACCACCGGTTCTGCGTCATCGGCCTCAACGGCGGTGAAGTCGTCTTCTACGTCCAATTGCTCTTTGCCAGTGCTCATAAGGTTAACTCCAGGCTAAGACTGCCTTTGGCGCTCCTTATATCGACAATTTCCCGGCGGGTAAAAAAGATTTTTTCAATCGGCTAATCAAGAAAACTAATAGAGCCTCAATCGTCCGAGGTCTTTTGCTTGTATTCGCATAAGTCCTCGATCCGGCAGCTGCCACAACGCGGCTTGCGGGCCAGGCAAACGTAGCGTCCGTGGAGAATCAGCCAGTGATGGGCGTCGAGCAGATACTCCTTCGGCACGAATTTCATCAGTTTCTGCTCCACCTCGACCACATTCTTGCCCGGAGCAATGCCGGTACGGTTGCTGACCCGGAAAATGTGGGTGTCCACGGCCATGGTCAGCTGACGAAAGGCGGTATTGAGCACCACATTGGCGGTCTTGCGGCCGACGCCGGGCAACGCTTCCAGCGCTTCGCGGGTCTGCGGTACTTCACCGCCATGGCGCTCTACCAGCAAGCGACAGGTTTCGATCACGTTTTTTGCTTTGCTGTTATACAGGCCGATGGTCTTGATGTACTCCGATAATCCTTCAACGCCCAAGGCATAAATCGCCGCCGGCGTATTGGCCACCGGAAACAGTTTGGCGGTGGCCTTGTTGACGCCGACATCGGTCGATTGCGCCGAGAGAATCACGGCAATCAGCAGTTCGAACGGCGAGGAATAGGCCAGCTCGGTCTTCGGTTCAGGATTGTCTTCGTGAAACCTGCGGAAAATTTCCAGACGTTTTGCGGCATTCATGGGCGATGCGTTTCCTCGAAGGAGGTCAATGTGGGGGAGGGGCGGGTCCAGGCCTGACGTGCGGCGATCAGCAGCCCCAGCAGAATAAACCCGCCGGGGGCCAGCGTGGCCAAGCGCAGGCCACCGTCAGCGGTGAGCACCCAACCTTGCCAGTCCGGTTGCATGGCAGCGGTCAGCCAGGGCAGATGGCTACCCAGTGTCCCGTTGCCGATAAGCTCGCGGAGCAGGCCCAGGCCAATCATCAAGGCGCCGAACAGGCCGCACAGGCGCAGGCGGTCACGCCTTGTGCCCTGGAAAAAACCGTTATGTTCCAGCACCACGCATTGCAAGGCGATCAATCCGGTATAGAACCCCAGATGCTGGTGCCATTGAAGCGACCAGGCTTGCATGGCGAGTTCTACACAACTGGTCAGTGTGGCAGCCAGCAGGAGGCAGGCCAGTAAATGGGTTGCCGGAATCAGTCGTGAGCGCAAGATACCCATGCTCACGTCATAAACACTGAGCACCAGAGCGAACATCAGCCACAGGCCTAGAGCCGTTACCAACGAATCAGTGACGCCGATCAGAGGCGCAAGCATCAGCGAGTTCTGCAGGGTTGATGACTTATTCATGGGCGCTGCTCCCGATCAGCGGTTGCCGGTGTTCATCGAAGTAACGCAATGCATCGTGGGTGGCATTGATCACCGCTCTTGAGGTGATGGTCGCGCCTGCGATCTGATCGAATTGCCCTCGGTCCTTTTTCAAGGCCCAGCCAGTGTCGCTTGGTTCGCCTAGAGACTTGCCGGTAAACACTTGCAGCCAGGCATTGGGCCAGTCGGCGAGCTTGCCGCCCAGCCCCGGGGTTTCCGATTGCTTGAGGGTTTTGACCCCCAGCAACGTGCCATGGGGGTCGATGGCGATCAGCAAATCGATGGCGCCGGCGTAGCCCAGTGTCTGGCTGCGCAGCAATACCGCGCTCGGTTGGCCGGCCTTGGACGCCAGATAGCCATTCAGCAGCGTGCTGTTGGGCAGGCGTGTTTTTTCGACGTTGAGGGGGTGTTCCAGTGGCTGATTGTCGTAGCTGTCGGGCGCTAGCAGATCCAGCAAATTGCGGCTGTCGATCAGGCGTTGTTCAGCGGCAATGCGTGCGGCGCTGGTGTACTGCGCGAGGTAAGTCGCGCCTGTCCCCAGGCCTGCCAGTAATACCAGGGTCACAACGCTTGTCGCTCGGTTCATGGGCTGACCTGCGCTTGTCTGGAGGCAGCAAACCGCTCCAGCGCCGGTACACAGAGGTTCATCAGCAGGACGGCAAAAGCCACCCCGTCGGGATAGCCGCCCCACGTGCGAATCAAGTAAGTCAGCAGCCCCACTCCGGCGCCGAACAGCAACCGGGCCGTGGGGTTTTTCGCGCCGGATACCGGTTCCGTCACGATGAAGAAGGCACCCAGCATGCTCGCGCCAGTGAGCAGATGGAAGAGTGGCGAGCCATGGGAATCGGAGCCCGAACCGTTCCAGCACAACAGGCTGATGACGAACAGGCTGGCGAGCATGCCGACCGGCGCATGCCAGCTGAACACCCGCCGTTGCAGCAGAAACGCGCCGCCGGCCAGGAAGGCCAGGTTGACCCATTCCACGCCCCGGCCGCCGAAATGGCCGAATGCCGGGTTGCCGGCAAACAGTTCGTCCATGGTCAGGCTTTTGTTGATTCGCAGGCTGTCCAGCGCGGTGGCCTGGGCCCACGCGTCTGGTGTCTGGCCGAGGTTGAAGCCGAACACTTGTTGCAGGCCAGCGAGGAAGTCCATGCCATGGGACGACGGCCAATGGGTCATTTGCTGAGGAAACGTCACTGAAGCCAGGGCGAAACCGAGCATCGCCGGGTTGAACGGATTCCTGCCGACGCCGCCATACAGGTGCTTGCCGAAAAAAAGTCCGAATGCCGCTGCGCTGACCGTCAGCCACCACGGGCAATAAGGCGGCAAGGCCAGGGCCAACAGGGTCGCGCTGACCAGCGCACTGCCATCGCTCACTGTCGGTTTTACAGGTTGCTTGCGCAGCTGTAACACCGCTGCTTCAACGGCCAGTGCAGTAGCTGCCGTCAGAATCAGGTTGATCAACACGCCCCAACCGTACAGCCAGAACAACATCAGCATTCCCGGCAGGGTGGCCAGCAACACCAGCTTCATGGCCTGCTGAAGGCGTTCATCCACCGATTCAAGGGGCGGCATAGGCATCCACCTGCCGCTCGGCTTCGCTGAGCGCATGTTGCAATGCTGTGATCTGTTCGGCCGGCGCTTCGTTTGTTTGAGCCTTCTTGAGTTCGGCGCGGCGCATGGCCAACTGGATCTTCGCCCGTTTCAGCTCGGCATCGTTTGTCGGAACAGGTGGAGTAGCTACCACCGGTGCACTGCTTTCCAGCAGCAACAGCGCCTGTTCGGCAGCTTCGAACTGCTGTTGCAGCACGATCAGTTGCGATTGCTGTTCGAAGGTCGGTGGATGCCCGAAGGCCTTGAGCGATTTATTCAGCTGCGCCCGACTCATCGCCAGATCGACCTTGGCCTTTTTCAGCGCCGCATCGGCATTGGCGGCCTTCTGCGCACGCACGCGCTCGAGCGCGGCCTGAACCGGGTCGAGCGTCACTTCACTGTGCTGCACGGCGCGTTGGGCGCGGGCCTGACGTTCGGCGAGTTTCTGTTCCTCTTCGCGATGTAGGCGGGCATTGCGCTGTTCGAAGCGACGTCGCGCGCGGTTGCGCTTGGCGGCCCGGGCCTGTTGCTCCTCCAGGCTGAACGCCAGCCCACCGACAATCGGCAGCGTGGCCAGCGGTAGCGGATGCATCTCGATGCAATCCACCGGGCAGGGCGCCACGCAGAGGTCGCAACCGGTGCATTCGTCGACGATGACCGTGTGCATGAATTTCGCCGCGCCGACAATCGCGTCGACCGGGCAGGCCTGAATGCATTTGGTGCAGCCGATGCATTCGGCTTCGCGGATGTACGCGATTTGCGCCGGTGCCGAACCGCGACTGACGTCCAGTTCCAGCACCGGCACTTTCAGCAGCTCGGCGAGGGCCGCGATGGTTTCGCTGCCGCCCGGTGGGCACTTGTTGATCGGCTCGCCGCTGGCGATGCCTTCGGCGTACGGTTTGCATCCGGGGTGGCCACACTTGCCGCATTGGGTCTGCGGCAAGAGGGCATCGATGCGTTGAATCAGACTCATGTTTTGATCAGCCCGCTGAATCCGAGAAAAACCACTGCGATCAATCCGGCGCCGATCAATTCGATCGGCAGGCCGCGAAAGGGCAGGGGGACATCGTTATCGAGTGTGCGTTGGCGCAAGTCGCTGAACAGGCTCAGCACCAGCCAGAAACCCAGCCCGGCACCGAGGCTCAAGGCTATGGCGTGGAAAAGTCCCTTGTCGTCCTGAGCGTTGAGCAGGGTCAGCCCAAGCACGCCGGCATTGCCCAGCAGCAGGGGCCAGAGACCCTCGAATGAAAGCTTGGCGAATAACCGTGGAAGCAGTTTCAGCAGCGGGCCGATCAGCAGAACGCTCAGCGGCAGGAATACGAACAGTCGCAGCGACGTCAGCCCCAGCGGCACCAGCAGCCAGTGGTAGAGCGCATGGCCGAGCGTGCCGACGATCAGCATCAGGCACGTCGTCGCGATGCCCAATGCATGCACTTGTCGCCGCTCGCTGCCCAGCACCGGATCGACGCCCAGCGGCCAGTGCAACACGAGGTTGTTGATCAGGGCAGCGCTGATAAGCGTAAGAAGCAGTTCGGTCATGATCGTGCCGGTAAGAACAGGGCTTTCTTAAGGGGCTCTCTAAAAAGAGATTAGGCATTATCCGGCAAGGAAGGAGGGTGGGCCAGATATGAAAATCCCACAGTCGCGCCGGGCACGACTGTGGGATCGGTTTAGCGCAGGACCTTACTTGATGCGCTGACCTGGCTTGGCGCCACTGTCGGGGCTCAGCAGATAGATTTCTTCGCCACCAGGGCCGGCCGCCATCACCATGCCTTCGGAGATCCCGAATTTCATTTTGCGGGGCTTGAGGTTGGCAATCATCATGGTCAGGCGACCTTCAAGCTTGGCCGGGTCCGGGTAGGCGCTCTTGATGCCGGAGAGCACGTTGCGTTGCTCGTCACCGATGTCCAGGGTCAGGCGCAGCAGTTTGTCGGCACCTTCGACGGCTTCGGCCTTGAGGATCAGGGCGACGCGCAGGTCGACCGCGGCAAAGGTATCGAACTCGATCTCCGGCGACAGCGGATCCTTGGCCAGTTCGCCGTTGCCTTGAGGCGCGGCAGCTTCGCCGGTGTCGGTCTGGCTGGCGGTCAGGTCTTCTTTCGAGGCGTCGGTCATGGCTTGCACTTTTACCGGGTCGATGCGGGTCATCAACGGTTTGAACTCGTTCAGCTGATGGTTGCTGAGCAAGGTGGCGTGGTCGTTCCAGGTCAGCGGTGCGACGTTCAGGAACGCCTCGGCATCGGCGGCCAGCAGCGGCAGCACCGGCTTGAGGAAAATCACCAATTGGCGGAACAGGTTGATACCCAGGGCGCAAATGGCCTGGACTTCATCCTGCTTGCCTTCCTGTTTGTTCAGCGACCATGGCGCCTTGTCGGCGATCCAGGCGTTGGCTCGGTCGGCCAGGCCCATGATTTCGCGCATGGCCCGGGCGAAGTCACGCGCCTCGTAGGCTTCGGCGATGCTCGGTGCTGCGGCCAGGAACGCTTCGGTCAGCTCTGGCGCGGCGTTGCCGGCCACCAGCACGCCAGCGTTGCCTTTGTTGATGAAACCGGCGCAACGGCTGGCGATGTTGACGACTTTGCCGACCAGGTCCGAGTTGACCTTCTGCACGAAGTCTTCGAGGTTCAGGTCCAGGTCATCGACGCCACGGCTCAGCTTGGCTGCGTAGTAGTAGCGCAGGTATTCCGGCGACAGGTGATCCAGATAGGTCCGGGCCTTGATGAAGGTGCCGCGGGACTTGGACATCTTCTGACCGTTGACGGTCAGGTAGCCGTGCACGTTGATGCCGGTCGGTTTACGGAAACCGGCGCCTTCGAGCATCGCTGGCCAGAACAGGGCGTGAAAGTTGACGATGTCCTTGCCGATGAAGTGGTACAGCTCGGCGGTGGAGTCCTTGCCCCAGAACGCGTCGAAATCAAGTGCAGGCGTACGGTTGCACAGGTTCTTGAAGCTGGCCATGTAGCCGATCGGCGCGTCCAGCCACACGTAGAAGTACTTGCCCGGCTCATCGGGAATTTCGAAGCCGAAGTACGGCGCATCGCGGGAGATGTCCCACTGTTGCAGGCCGGCGTCCAGCCATTCGGCGATCTTGTTGGCCACGGCCTCTTGCAAGGTGCCGCTGCGGGTCCAGGCTTGCAGCATTTCCTGGAAGTCCGGCAGCTTGAAGAAGAAGTGCTGGGAATCCTTGAGCACCGGCGTGGCGCCGGAGATCGCCGACTTCGGATCTTTGAGGTCGGTCGGCGCGTAGGTTGCACCGCATTTTTCGCAGTTGTCGCCGTACTGGTCTTCGGTGCCGCATTTCGGGCAGGTGCCCTTGATGAAGCGGTCGGCCAGGAACATTTTCTTTTCCGGGTCGAAGTACTGCGTGATCGAGCGCGTGGCGATGTGCCCGGCGTCGCGCAGCTTCAGGTAGATCTGGCTCGACAGCTCACGGTTTTCTTCGGCGTGAGTGGAGTGGAAGTTGTCGAAGTCCACCAGGAACTCGGCAAAGTCGGCGCTGTGTTCAGCCTGGACGTTGGCGATCAGTTGTTCCGGGGTGATGCCTTCCTTTTCCGCGCGCAGCATGATGGCCGAACCGTGGGCGTCGTCGGCGCAGACATAAATGCATTGGTTACCGCGATGCTTCTGGAAGCGCACCCACATATCGGTCTGGATGTATTCCAGCATATGGCCGAGGTGGATCGAACCATTGGCATAGGGCAGGGCGCTGGTGACGAGGATCTTGCGTGGCTCGGACATGGGGCTCGGCTACTTGATGAAACGGAGGTCGGCCACTATAAAGCGCCGGCGCATATTTTTCACCCTTCGGGCCTGTTTCCGGATGCATCGACTGCCATAACCTGTGGCGAGGGGGCTTGCCCCCGTTCGGCGGCGCAGCCGTCGTAAAGCAAGTCAGCACGGTATTCCAGGCAAAAAACACTTAGGGCCGCTTCGCGCCCCAACGGGGGCAAGCCCCCTCGCCACAGGTAAACCTGTTCGCCACGGTATTCTGTCGCCACAAATGTGTGTCCGGCGTAGGATACCCGCCTGATTTTCAGTCTTGCTATCGGAGTTGCCCATGAGCGCCGTCAATCGCGCAGCGGTGGAAGCCGTCCTTCGCCAATACACCGACCCTTATCTGAACCAGGACCCGGTCAGCGCCGGGTGCGTGCGCAGCATCGATGTTCAGGGCGATCGCGTCAGCGTCCAGCTGGAACTGGGTTACGCCGCCGGTCTGTTCAAGAGTGGCTGGGCGCAGTTGTTGCAGATGGCCATCGAGGGCCTGGATGGCGTGGTCACTGCCCGTGTCGAGATCACCAGCGTGATTGCCGCGCACAAGGCCCAGGCACAGATTCCGGGGTTGGCCAACGTCAAAAACGTGGTGGCCGTGGCGTCTGGAAAGGGAGGCGTGGGCAAATCCACCACGGCCGCCAACCTGGCGCTGGCGTTGGCTCGTGAAGGTGCCAAAGTGGGGATTCTCGACGCGGACATCTACGGTCCGAGCCAGGGCATCATGTTCGGCATCCCTGAAGGCACCCGTCCTCAGGTCAAGGATCAGAAATGGTTCATTCCGATCGAGTCCCATGGCGTCGAAGTGATGTCCATGGCCTTCCTGACCGACGACAACACGCCGATGGTCTGGCGTGGGCCGATGGTGTCCGGCGCCTTGTTGCAACTGGTCACGCAAACGGCCTGGGGCGACCTGGATTACCTGGTCATCGACATGCCGCCAGGCACCGGCGACATCCAGTTGACCCTGGCGCAAAAAGTCCCGGTGGCCGGTGCGGTGATCGTGACCACCCCGCAGGATCTGGCATTGCTGGATGCGCGCAAGGGCGTGGAAATGTTCCGCAAGGTCAACATCCCGGTGCTGGGCGTGGTCGAAAACATGGCCGTGCACATCTGCTCCAACTGCGGGCATGCCGAGCATTTGTTCGGTGAGGGCGGGGGTGCGAAGCTGGCCAACCAGTACGACGTCGAACTGTTGGCTTCGTTGCCGCTGTCGATGCTGATCCGCGAACAGGCCGATGGCGGCAAGCCAACGGTGATCGCCGAGCCTGACAGCCAGATTGCGATGGTTTACCAGGAACTGGCCCGCCATGTCGGCGCGCGGATCGTGTTGCAGGAAGCTGCGACGCCGGCGATGCCGAACATCACCGTCAGCGACGATTAAATCGCTGAAAAGAGATCGCAGCCTCGCTTCGCTCGACACGAGGCTGCGATCTTTTGATATTGCTTTAGATACGCAACCCGCCATCCAGCTCCAGAATCCGACCGGTGTAGTAGTCATTCTCGAAAATGTAGGCCGCCGACTGGGCGATCTCTTCGGGTTTGCCCATGCGCTTGAGCGGAATCCCGGAAGTCATTTTTTCCAGCGCTTCAGGTTTCATGCTCAGGGTCATTTCAGTTTCGATGAAGCCCGGCGCAATGCCCGCCACGCGAATCCCGTAGCGCGCCAGTTCCTTGGCCCAGGTCACGGTCGCCGCAGCGACACCGGCCTTGGCGGCGGAGTAGTTGGTCTGGCCGATATTGCCGGCGCGTGAGATCGACGAGATATTGATGATCGCGCCGCTGTTGTTCAGCTCGACCATTTTTGCCGCGACTTCACGGGTGCACAGGAACACGCCGGTCAGATTGACGTCGATCACCGCTTGCCATTGGGCCAGGCTCATCTTGGTCATTTCGCCATCCTTGACCTTCAGCAACAGGCCGTCACGCAAAATGCCGGCGTTGTTGATCAGGCCATGGATCGCGCCGAAATCGTCGGCCACCTGGCTGACCATGTGGGTCACTTGCTCTTCATCGGCGACGTTGCACAAGTAGGCACGGGCCTCGACACCCTTGGCCTTGCAAGCGGCGACGGCGGCGTCGAGTTTTTCCTGGTTCAGGTCCACCAGGGCCAGCTTGGCGCCACGACCTGCAAGATACTCGGCCATGGAACGGCCTAAACCCTGGCAACCGCCGGTGATAATGATTACTTTGTCAGTGAGTTGCATTCGCATAGCCCCATAGCCGATCGGAGTGTTTCTCCTTCTAGAGGGCCTCTCGATCTGAGCCTGATGTGGCCTGGCTGCACATGAGAACTGCCCCTGTGGCGTACTGGAACTTTCACCCAAACGCCTGTCCGTTTTTTCGACGGAATCTATATAAGGAGTCATAAATTGAGCGTTGTAGTGGCTAAGCATGCCCGAGAATTGCTTCTCAAGGAATACCGTGGAGTGCTCTCGACGCACTCCAAAGCGATGCCCGGTTTCCCGTTTGGCTCCGTGGTTCCGTACTGTCTGGACGAACAGGGCCGGCCGCTGATCCTTATCAGCCGCATCGCTCAGCACACTCACAACCTGCTGAAGGATCCGAAATGCTCGCTGCTGGTGGGTGAACGCGAGGCCGAAGACGTGCAAGCCGTTGGTCGGCTGACCTACCTGGCCGAAGGGGAAAAACTCGAGGACACCGCAGCCATCGAAGCGGCAGCCGAGCGTTACTACCGCTATTTCCCGGATTCGCAGAACTATCACAAGGCCCACGATTTCGATTTCTGGGTGCTCAAACCGGTACGCCACCGTTACATCGGCGGCTTCGGCGCGATTCACTGGGTCGACCAACTGACCCTCGCCAACCCGTTCGCCGGCAAGGCCGAAGTGAGCATGGTCGAGCACATGAATGCCGATCACGCCAAAGCCATCGCCCACTATGTCGACTTGGCGGGCCTGCCGAAAACCGTGCCGGCGCAATTGGTCGGCATCGACAGCGAAGGCATGCACTTGCGCATCGGCCAGGGGCTCTACTGGCTGCCGTTTCAAGCGCCTTGTAATACGCCGACACAAGTCCGGGAAGCCTTGGTTTTCCTGGCTCACGCCGAACATTGGCCGAAAAATCAAGTGGCCGATGCTTGAATTCACGAAACGGCGACGTCATCTAAGGAACACTGGCAAGGCTTACTTGCGTTGAGGAACCATTTGATGCGCCCTTTTTTGTTGCTCTTTGTACTGTTTCCGGTGTTGGAGCTGTTCGTATTCGTCAAGGTCAGCGGAGCGATCGGGTTTTTCCCGGCCCTGCTGCTGATCATTCTCGGCTCGATGCTCGGCGTGTTCGTGCTGCGTATCGCCGGTCTGGCTACTGCGCTGCGCGCTCGTGAAAGCCTGAGCCGCGGCGAGTTGCCGGCCCAGACCATGCTCGAAGGCCTGATGCTGGCCCTGGCGGGGGGGCTGTTGATTCTGCCGGGCTTCGTCACCGACGTGCTGGGTCTGATTATGTTGCTGCCGATCTCTCGTCGACTGCTGGCCAATAAAATGCGCCAGCGCGCCGAGGAACAAGCGATGCGCCAGCGTGCGTTCGCCGATGACCTTCAGCCGCGGGGCGGTCCTGCTCCACGTCAGCCGTTGGGCCGTGAGCCTAACGTGATCGAAGGCGAGTTCGAACACCGCGACTCCAAGTAACATGTCCATCGACACGGCACCTTTGGGTGCCGTGTTCATTTTCAGGGTATCGACGTAAAAATTTCGCTCTCGGCCCTTGAAATAGGCTCGCGCGCCCTTATGTAACGGTCACCGCAAGGTTTCTGGCAATTGCGCCAGACAGACTTCCGCGGTTCGCTCGACGAACCGCACCCGGCGCCGCCGGATTTGTTAAACCCGCCGGGACTACACCGGCCGATGAAAACCACAATTAGGAGAGATCGACAATGAAGCTTCGTCCTCTGCATGACCGCGTCGTTATCCGTCGCAGCGAAGAAGAAAAGAAAACCGCTGGCGGTATCGTCCTGCCAGGTTCGGCTGCTGAGAAGCCAAACCAGGGTGAAGTCCTAGCTGTAGGCCCAGGCAAAGTGCTGGACAACGGCGAAGTGCGTGCACTGTCCGTGAAAGTGGGTGACAAGGTGGTGTTCGGCCCGTACTCCGGCAGCAACACTGTGAAAGTCGATGGCGAAGACCTGGTGATCATGGCTGAGAACGAGATTCTCGCTGTTGTCGAAGGCTGATTCCCCGCTCATTTTCCCGCTACTACAAAGTATTTAAGGAATATCGATCATGGCTGCTAAAGAAGTTAAATTCGGCGACTCCGCCCGCAAGAAAATGCTCACCGGTGTCAACGTTCTGGCTGACGCAGTAAAAGCGACCCTGGGCCCGAAAGGCCGTAACGTGATCATCGAGAAGAGCTTCGGCGCTCCGACCATCACCAAGGACGGCGTTTCCGTAGCCAAAGAAATCGAACTCGAAGACCGCTTCGAAAACATGGGCGCGCAGCTGGTCAAAGACGTTGCCTCCCGTGCCAACGATGACGCAGGCGACGGTACCACCACCGCTACCGTTCTGGCTCAGTCGATCGTCAACGAAGGCCTGAAAGCCGTCGCTGCCGGCATGAACCCGATGGACCTGAAGCGCGGTATCGACAAAGCGACCATCGCGATCGTCAAGGAACTGAAAGCCCTGTCCAAGCCTTGCGCTGACACCAAGGCAATCGCTCAGGTAGGTACCATCTCGGCCAACTCCGACAACTCCATCGGCGACATCATTGCCGAAGCCATGGAAAAAGTCGGTAAAGAAGGCGTGATCACCGTT
Source organism: Pseudomonas sp. 01L34 (assembly GCF_056400265.1). Taxonomy (NCBI): domain Bacteria; kingdom Pseudomonadati; phylum Pseudomonadota; class Gammaproteobacteria; order Pseudomonadales; family Pseudomonadaceae; genus Pseudomonas; species Pseudomonas sp. 01L34. The sequence continues at coordinate 256,224 of NZ_JBFTSX010000007.1, read as the reverse complement.
GAAGAAGGCTCGGGCCTGGAAAACGAACTGTCGGTTGTTGAAGGCATGCAGTTCGACCGTGGCTACCTGTCCCCGTACTTCGTCAACAAGCCAGAGACCATGACTGCCGAGCTGGACGGTCCGCTGATCCTGCTGGTCGACAAAAAGATCTCGAACATCCGCGAAATGCTGCCAGTACTGGAAGCCGTTGCCAAAGCCGGCCGTCCACTGCTGATCGTGGCCGAAGACGTTGAAGGCGAAGCCCTGGCGACTCTGGTTGTGAACAACATGCGTGGCATCGTTAAAGTCGCAGCCGTCAAGGCTCCAGGCTTCGGCGACCGTCGCAAGGCCATGCTGCAGGACATCGCTGTTCTGACCGGCGGTACCGTGATCTCCGAAGAGATCGGTCTGAGCCTGGAAAGCACTACCCTGGAACACCTGGGTAATGCCAAGCGCGTGATCCTGTCCAAAGAAAACACCACCGTGATCGACGGCGCCGGCGTTGAGGCTGATATCCAGGCTCGCGTGACCCAGATCCGTCAACAAGTGGCCGACACTTCGTCCGACTACGACCGTGAAAAACTGCAAGAGCGCCTGGCCAAACTGTCCGGCGGCGTTGCAGTGATCAAGGTCGGCGCTGGTTCCGAAGTTGAAATGAAAGAGAAGAAAGCCCGCGTTGAAGACGCCCTGCACGCTACCCGTGCAGCCGTTGAAGAAGGCGTGGTACCTGGCGGCGGCGTGGCACTGATCCGTGCCCTGCAAGCCATCAGCGAACTGAAAGGCGACAACGCCGATCAGGACGTCGGTATCGCTGTTCTGCGTCGTGCGGTTGAAGCGCCACTGCGTCAGATCGTTGCCAACTCCGGCGACGAGCCAAGCGTGGTTGTCGACAAGGTCAAGCAAGGCGCGGGTAACTTCGGTTACAACGCTGCCACCAGCGAATACGGCGACATGATCGAAATGGGCATCCTGGACCCAACCAAGGTGACCCGTTCGGCTCTGCAAGCTGCATCCTCGATTGGCGGTCTGATCCTGACCACCGAGGCCGCTGTTGCCGAAGCACCGAAGAAAGACGGTGCAGCTGGCGGCGGTATGCCAGACATGGGCGGTATGGGTGGCATGGGCGGCATGATGTAAGCCAGCCTTACCCCTATAAAAAAGCCCCGCCTGCGTCGAGCAGGCGGGGCTTTTTATTGCCTTCATTTTGGTAGGTCCGCAGATCGCGTCGCGGCCATCCATCGCGGGCAAGCCACGATCCCACAGTGGATTGCGTAAACCTGTGGGAGCAGGGCTTGCTCGCAATGGCGTCGGTTCAGGCGCTGACCGGTTTTGCCTCGTTCGCCTGTTCAGTCTTGGAGGCCGGCCGGTACAGGATGTTGTAGTACGCACCCAGGCAAAACAGCCAGCAGAAAATCGCCGTCCACACGTTGTGCGAGAAGAAGTGCGCGCCCTGCATCATCCGGCCGATGGAAAACACCGAGCCCAACGTGAAAGCGAAGATAAACGCATAGCGTGCCAGCCGTGGGCGTCGGTCACGCAACACAAAGAACAACGCAAACAGGGTGAAACCGGTCGCCGCATGACCACCGGGCCAGCAGCGGCCTGGCTTGTCGGTATGCGGGCGAGGACTCAGCAGTTCGCTGTAGGTTTCGTGCCCGCCGAATTGTTCCAGGCTCCATGGGCATTGCACCGCCGTTGCCGCTTTGAGCGGAGTGACAAAGGAGGTTGACAGCGCCAGAGACAACACCAGGCAACCCATTTCACGTTTGAACGGTTTGAGCCTTTCAATGAAAAAGGAACTGACAAAGCCGAGGATAGAGAACACCGAAAAGGCAATGACCACTTGCTTGGCCCGGTCATGCAGGATGTTTTCCAGGAAATAACTGTGGCGCCCGATGAACGCACCGGCGACCGGATCATAGAACAGCTTGGCAAGGTCCATGTCCAGGGACGTCAACTCGAGCAGCATCAGGGTGATCGCCGCAATGGCGGGCACTCCCAGGCACAGCCAGAAATTGAGCGGGCGGGAGACGGGACGGACAGCGGTTGATGACATGGTGGATCCTGATGAATGGAAAAACCCCGGGGCATCAGCCCGGGGCCATTCGATTAACGTTCGCTGACTTGGCGGATGCCCTCCGTGGGCGCTTTCCAGCCGAGCAGCTGTTGCTTGAAGCCATGACTGGCAGTTTGGTAGTAAGTGATTGCGCGGGTGATCAACGGATCACCTGTGGTTGCCTGTGATTCGCGACTGTCGGTCAGTGCATCGTCGTGGCGACGCAGACCCTCACGCGGGCTCAGGATCGCTAAATCCTTACCATCGAACAAGCCCAGATGTTGATAGTTGCCCACCACCACTCGCGGCGGCAGTGGATTGTCCTGCAACAGGTTGCGACCGAAGAACGTCGACTGGTAATCCAGGTTCAGCAGCCCGAGCAACGTTGGCGCAAGGTCGATCTGACTGGCCAGCTGTGCGGTTTCCCGAGCGTCGATCAGCTTCGGTGCATAGATGAACAGCGGAATCTGATAGTTGCTGATCGGCAAGTCTTCTTTGCCGGCGCTGCCAGCCGTGTGGTCGGCAACGAAGACGAAGATTGTATTATCGAACCAGGGTTTTTTGCGCGCCTGATCGAGGAACTGACCAATGGCGAAGTCGGTGTACTTCACCGCACCGTCGCGTCCGTTACCGGATTTGATATCGATACGGTTATCCGGGTAGGTGTAGGGGCGATGGTTGGAGGTGGTCATCAGTTGCAGTAGAAACGGCTGTTGCCTGGCGTAGTCGGCATCGGCCAGTTTCAGGGTCTGGTTATAGAGGTCTTCGTCAGCCATTCCCCAGGCGTTCTTGAAGTGAATCTCTGATTCATCGACGCTGCTCTGGTCGACGACGCGATAGCCGTTGCCGCTGAAGAACGCGTTCATGTTGTCGAAGTAACCGCGCCCGCCATACACGAATACGCTGTCGTAACCCACGGCGCCAAGTTGCTGGCCGAGGCTGGCGAATCCGCTTTCACGACCCACGCGCTTGACGATCGAGCGCCCCGGCGTCGGTGGAATGGCCAGGGTGATGGCCTCCAGGCCGCGATCGGTGCGGGTGCCGGTGGCGTAGAAATTATTGAAGTACAGGCTTTGTTTGCGCAAGGCATCGAGGTTTGGTGTCAGGTTGCGATCGTCGCCATTGCTGCCCATGTACTTGGCACTGAAGCTTTCGATGGTGACCAGCACGATGTTGGGTTTTCGTTCGGTGCCGGGATTATCGATCATCCGGCGGATGTCCTGCGGATCCTCGCCGATGAAGCGAGCGTTGGGCTCGGTCAGTTCAGCGCGAATCTGTTGCGCGACGACGGAGGTCGGCAGGGTGCTGTAGAACTGCGGGTAATCCAGTTCGTTATTGCGAAAGGCGGCGAAGAACTGGTACGGGCCATTGCTCGCCAGTTCGTTCTGATAGGCATTGCCGCCCTGAGCGCGCGGCGCATCCTGGCTGAGCAGTTGCGCGCTCAGGCCCGCGACGATCAGCAGGCCGAGCGCATTCAGCAGACGCCCGCGCATGGCAGGCAATGGTGCGTCCAGCGCAGCGTTGAAGGATTTGCGCAGCGCAAGGCTCAGGACCACGGCCAGCACCGCGAGCAGGCTCAGCAGCTTGCCGATCGGGTACGACTCCAGCAGGTTATTCAGCACTTCGTCGGAGTAGACCAGGTAATCGACGGCGATAAAGTTGAAACGCACACCGAACTCATCCCAGAACAGCCATTCGGCCACCGACGTGAACAGCATGGCGAACAGGCTGACGGTCAGCAGGCCCTGAAGGAACCAGCGATGGCCACGGCGGCGCCACAAGGCCGGCGGGCATAGCAGCAGATAGAGGCCCATGGGCAGCGCCGCGTAGGCAATGAAACCCAGGTCATAAAGCAGGCCGATGCCAAACACGGACAGGAGCCCGCTGCCGGCCTCATCCAGGTGAGTGAGGAGCAGAACGCTTCGGGTCAGGAGAAAAATGACCAGCCAGGAACCGGTTACCAGTAGCAGAAAGCGCATTGGCGCCGTCTTCAAACAATCCATTATCTACATTCCCTATATCAATCGCGCGAAAGTTTCTCTTGAACGCTGTAGTCGGGTTGTGAACCGACAGTGAAAAACTTGTTAGCACCATTATTTGGTTGAGCGCATCGATTCTACGACCGGCCGCCCTAGCCCTGAGTCACACTAGGCCTTAAGCTGCGCGGGCCAAGACGGCCGTTACTGTATACGGAGGAGGTGCCGATGCGAATTCTATTGGTTGAAGACAACCGCGATATCCTGGCCAACCTGGCCGATTATCTGGGGCTCAAAGGTTACACCGTGGATTGCGCGCAGGACGGTTTATCTGGCTTGCACCTGGCGGCCACCGAGCATTACGACTTGATCGTACTCGATATCATGCTGCCCGGTATCGATGGCTACACCCTGTGCAAACGCCTGCGCGAAGACGCCCGCCGTGATACGCCGGTGATCATGCTCACTGCGCGCGATCAACTGGACGACCGTCTGCAAGGCTTCAAATCCGGCGCCGACGATTACTTGATCAAACCCTTTGCCCTGTCAGAACTGGCGGCGCGCATCGAGGCGGTCATGCGCCGTGCCCAAGGTGGCGGTCGCCGTGCCTTGCAGGTCGGCGATCTGAGCTACGACCTCGATACCCTGGAGGTGACGCGCGAAGGCCGTCTGCTGAAACTCAACCCGGTGGGCCTGAAGTTGCTGGCGGTGTTGATGCAGAAAAGCCCGCACGTGCTGCGCCGGGAAATTCTCGAAGAGGCCCTGTGGGGCGACGACTGCCCGGACAGCGACAGCCTGCGCAGCCACGTCCATCAATTGCGCCAGGTGATCGACAAGCCGTTCGCCAAACCCCTGCTGCACACGGTGCACGGCGTCGGTTATCGCTTGGCCGAGGGCCGTGATGGAGTTTAAGCAGAGCCTTTCGCAACGGATCATCATCGCCTTTGCGTTGATGAGCGCATTGGTCGCGGGAGCCTTCGCGATAGGCATCATCGCGACCGTGCACCTGGTGGAGGAGAAACTGATTTCGTCAGGTCTGGGTGGCGATTTGCAACGCCTGTTGCTGATGGACAGCGTGACGGACTGGAGCCACCGCCCCGAGCCGGACCAGTTGTTCTATTTCAGCGGCGGGCCGGGCGATTTTGAGTTACCCAAGGATTTGCGGCACCTGGACTCGGGTTTTCATGAAGTCTTTCGCGACCATCTGTCGTATCACGCCATGGTCGAAATCGTCGACGGACGGCGCTACGTGCTGTTGCAGGACCAGAGCGATTTCGAAGAGCGTGAACGGGTGCTGTTTGCCGTAGTGCTGGTGGGGTTCGTACTGAGCCTGGCGCTGGCGGTATTTCTGGGCTGGGTGCTGGCGCGCAAGGTGATGGCGCCGGTGGTGCGACTGGCCCGCCAGGTGCGCCATCGCGATCAGCTGTTGGGCCTGGCACCGCCACTGGCGCCGGATTATGCCGCCGATGAAGTGGGCGAGCTGGCCGTGGCCTTCGACGCCACCCTCGGGCGCTTGCGTCAGGCGTTGACCCGTGAGCGATTGTTCACCAGTGACGTCAGCCACGAACTGCGCACGCCATTGATGGTGTTGGCCAGTTCCTGTGAATTGTTGCTGGAAAACCCCGGCATCGATCAGCGCGGGCGTGCCCAGGTCGAGCGGATCGCCCGGGCTTGCGCAGAGATGCGCGAGTTGGTGCAGACCTTCCTCATGCTGGCCCGCGCTCAGCATGAAGACGCCAGCATGGGCCCCCAGCAGAGCCTCAGTCAGGTGGCCGACGGGTTGCTTTGCCAATGGCGCGAACCGATCGAAGCCAAGGGCCTGACGTTGAACGTCGAGTTGGGCAACCCGCCGGACACTCGCTATAACGCGACGCTTCTGCACGCGGTGATGGGCAACCTGTTGCGTAATGCGCTGCATTACACCGAGCATGGGTTTATCCGCTTGGCCCTGACGGATACGGGGTTCGTGGTCGAGGACAGTGGTGTGGGCATTCCGGAAGAAAAACGCGAGGCGATGTTCGAGCCTTTCGTGCGCGGCAGCGAAAAGCGTGGCGAGGGCTTGGGGCTGGGGCTGTCGCTGGTGCAACGGATCTGCGAGAACCAGGGCTGGAGTGTCAGCCTGACGAACATGGAGCCCAACGGTTGTCGCTTCCAGGTGGAGTTGAGTCAGAAAAAGCGGTGAATGGGTTGAAAAATAAATCGGCTCCGTAAAACCCTGAAATGATTCCGGGTTTACCTGACGAAATTTTCACCAACGCATGACCTGACGCTGACACCCCGCAACTTAAGGTGGTTGTCATCAGAAGCTCAGGAGATTGCAGTCATGGCTGGCCCGATAAAGCTCGGCTTCTCCGAAAAATACGACGATCAACCCGCACAGAAAAATGTGCGCAAGCACCAGGTGGGGCTCGGTCGCCGGCTGTCCCAATGGCGTGATGAACACCTGGCGCGAAAGGCCCTGGCGTTGGCCGGTGAACCTGGCCTGGTCCTCGATTTGCCCTGCGGTGCCGGGCGTTTCTGGCCGTTGCTCGCGGAAAAGCACAACCGTGTCATCATCGGGGCCGACAACTCGGTGTCCATGCTCAAGACTGCCATGCGCACTCAACCCGCCGACGTGGTCAAAAGGGTACAACCCTTGCACACGTCTGCATTCGACATTGCCTTGCCCGATAACGCGGTCGACAGCATTTTCTGCATGCGTCTGCTCCATCACATCGGTGAAGCCGAGCAACGACTGACCATCCTGCGTGAATTCGAGCGTGTCACCCGCGACAGCGTGATTGTTTCGTTGTGGGTAGACGGCAATTTCAAGGCCTGGAAACGCAAGCGCGCCGAGAGGATGCGTGGGCAGGAAGGTTACCAGACTCGATTTGTGTTACCGGCTGCCACGATTGAAAAGGAGTTCGAGCAGGCGGGTTTCCATATTCAGGGGCAAATGGATTTTTTACCGCTCTATGCCATGTGGCGGGTCTATGTATTACGCAAGAGGTAACGGAATGACAGTGCACTATGCAGCTGCGCCCCATGACCTGAAGCAAAGGCGTCGCCACTCGTCGTTCAGCGATACAGACGGGGAAAAACTCGTCTACTTTTATAACAAGGCGTTTGGCAGCGCTATCAAAGGCTTATTGCAATGAAACTCGAAATTGCACGAGGTTTGTTTTTAGCCGGAGCCTTGGCAGTTGCTTCTTTGGCGGTGGCTGCCTGGGAGCAGCCCCGCACGCAAGTCCTCAGTTCCGTGCACGGCGACGCACGTTGTCCGTTGCCCCGGGTAGCCAAAGCACCCGTGGCCACTCAACCCGATCATGACTTGTTACTGTTCATGTTCGGACTTTCTCAGGGACTGAGGCCACAGAGTTGAACAGATTGAAGCCCAAATAAAAGGCCTCGCAGTTGCGAGGCCTTTTGCTTTTTGACGTTAAGGTTTATCGGGTTTGGCCAGCAATGTGTAAATGCATGGCAGCACGAACAAGGTGAACAGCGTCCCGATCGACATCCCCGTTGCGATCACCGTGCCGATGTCGAACCGGCTGACGGCTCCCGCGCCCGTGGCGATGATCAACGGCACCATGCCGAACACCATTGCCGCTGTGGTCATCAATACCGGGCGCAGGCGAATGGCCGCCGCTTCCTCCACCGCTTCGCGAGGTGTCAGGCCTTTCTCCTTGCGTAACTGGTTGGCGAACTCGACGATCAGGATCCCGTGCTTGCTGATCAGTCCGATCAACGTCACCAGCCCCACCTGGGTATAGATGTTCATGCTCGACCAGCCGAGGAACAACGGGATCAATGCGCCACAGATCGACAGCGGCACAGTCACCAGAATCACCAGCGGATCGCGGAAGCTTTCGAACTGGGCCGCCAGCACCAGGAAGATGATCGCCAAGGCCAGGGCGAAGGTGACCCACAGCGCGCTGCCTTCCTGAACGTATTGCCGTGAGACACCGGCATAGTCGACGGCGTAACCCGTCGGTGCCTCTTCCCGGGCGATCTGGCGCACGGTGTCGATGGCTTCACCCATGCTGACCAGCGGGACCCCGGAAAGAATCGCCGAGTTGAGTTGCTGGAACTGGTTCAACTGACGCGGCCGCGCGCGGTCGGTCACGGTGATCAGGGTCGACAGGGGCAGCAGTTCGCCCTTGGTGTTCCTGACGTAATAATGGTTCAGCCAGTCAGGGTTATCGCGGTAGGGCCGTTCCACCTGAGCGATGACCTTGTAGCTGCGACCTTCGATGGTGAACCGGTTGATCTCCGCCTCGCCCAGCATCGTCGCAAGAGTACCGCCCAGGTCCTGCATGGACACACCCATCTGCGCAGCCTTGGCGCGATCGATATCCACTACCACTTCGGGCTTGTCGAAGGCCAGGTCGACGTCGACAAAAGCAAACTTGCCGGATTCCATCGCTCTTTTTTTCACTCGGTCCATCACCTGCAGCAGCGCCTCGTAGCTGTTAGCCGAGTTGATCACGAATTGAAACGGCAAGCCCTCGCCGGTGCCTGGCAGGGACGGCAGGTTGAAGCCGAATATTTGCAGTCCGGGAATGCTTTCCAGTTTGCTCTGGACCAGCGGCAGGATCTGCATCTGGGTCCGGTGGCGTTCATTCCAGGGTTTGAGCAGGAAGCCGCCGATCCCCGATTGCACGCCGTTGAAGCCGTTGATCTGGAACGAGGAGTAGTACTCGGGAAACTCCTTGAAAATGGCGACGAACTCGTCGGTGTAGGCGTTCATGTAGTCGAGGTTGGCTGGTTGCGGGGCGTTGGCCATCATGAAGATCACGCCCTGGTCTTCGTCCGGCGCCAGTTCCGACTTGGTGAACTTGAGCAGTATCGGGATCAGGCACAGCACGATCACCGCGAACACCAGCACTACCGACCGGGTGTTGAGAGTGCCGTGAAGCACGCGCTGGTAGCGGCGTTTGAGGCCTTCGAAGATCACGTCCAGGCGATGGGCCAGGCCGCTGGGGTTTTCATCGTGGCGCAGCAGCATGGCGCACATCATCGGCGACAGCGTCAGGGCGACGACACCGGAAATCACCACCGCCCCGGCCAGGGTCAGGGCAAACTCCTTGAACAACGCCCCCGTCAGGCCGGTCAGGAAGCCGATCGGCGCATAGACCGCCGCCAGGGTGATGGTCATCGACACCACCGGCATGGCGATCTCCCGTGCGCCCTCGATGGCCGCATCCAACGGTGTCTTGCCTTCTTCGATGTGCCGGTGGATGTTTTCCACCACCACGATGGCGTCGTCCACCACCAGTCCGATGGCCAAGACCATCGCCAGCAAGGTCAGCAGGTTGATCGAGTAGCCCATCATCTGCATGAAGAACATCACGCCGATCATCGACAGTGGAATGGTCACCACCGGGATCACCACCGAACGCAGGGCGCCGAGGAACAGGAACACCACCACAATCACGATCAGCACCGCTTCGAACAGGGTTTTCAACACCTCGTCGATGGAGGCCTGGATGAACAGCGTGGCGTCGTAGGCGATTTCGCCCTTGAGGTTTGGCGGCAGCTGGGCTTCCAGGTCCGGCATGATCTTGCGCACTTCCTTGATCACGTCCAGCGGGTTGGCGCCGGGTGTGGCCTTGATGCCGATGTACACCGAAGGTGTGCCGCCGAAGGAGCTGATGGTGTTGTAGTTCTCCGCGCCCATCTCGACCCGCGCCACGTCTCGCAACAGCACACGACTGTCACCGTCGACCTTGAGCGGAATTGCGCCAAAGGCCTCGGCGGACTTGAGTTCGGTGTTGGCGTTGATGCTGGTGACCACGTACTCGCCTTTCACTTCGCCGGCGGCGGAGAGGAAGTTGTACTGGCGCACGGCGTTGGTCACATCGCTGGCGCTCAGGCCGAAACCGGCGAGCTTCACCGGGTCCAGCCACAGGCGCATGGCGAACACCTGGTTGCCGAGAATCTCGGCTTCGGCCATGCCCGGCAGGGTCGCCAGTTTCGGCTGGATAACCCGGGACAGGTAGTCGGTGATCTGCGGGTTACTCAGCTCGTTGCTGAAGAAACTGATGTACATCAGCGCCGAGGCGCCGGTGGCTTCCTTGCTCAGCACCGGGTCTTCGGCATCCTGGGGCAGCTGGTTCTTGACCTCGTTGGCCTTGGCCAGCAGTTCGGTGAACAGGCGGTCGGTGTTGGAGCCGATACGCGCGTAGATCGAGATCACCGAGAAGTTCTGGCGACTGACCGAGGTCATGTAGTCGATGCCCTCGGCGCTGGCCAGGCTGTGCTGCATCGGTTGGGTGATATAGCCCTGGATGGTCTCGGCGTTGGCTCCGGGATAAGCGGTGGTCACCGTGATCAGGGCGTTTTCCATTTGCGGGTATTGGCGCAGCGGCAACTTGCTCCAGGCCTGGAAGCCCAGCAGCACTATCAACAGGCTGACCACGGTGGCGAGCACCGGGCGGCGGATGAACGGATCGGTAAAAGCCATGGGGATTCCTTGATCAGTCAGCGCGCGGCTGACTGTTCTTCTCAGCCAGGGTCTTGTCGTCGCTGATGGCAACGTGCGCGCCGTGGTCCAGTTTGAGCTGACCAGCCGTGACCACTTTTTCGCCGTTCTGCACGCCTTTGGTGATCATGACCATCCCGTCGCGGCGCTCGCCGGTTTCGACGAAGCGTCGTTCGGCGATCAGAACCGGTTCGCCCTTGTCGTCTTTTTCGAGGCTGCCGTCTTCGGCCTTTTTCTGCGCGACGACATACAGCGAGTTGCCATAAAGGGTGTAGCTGATCGCGCTTTCCGGCACCACGATGTGCGGCTGCGGGTCGGGCAACAACACCTGCAGGCTGGCAAACATCCCCGGCAGGAGTTTGCCATCGGGGTTGGCCAGGGTCGCGCGCACCAGCACGTTGCGGGTGCTGCTTTCTACCTTCGGGTTGATGGCGCTGACGGTGCCGGGGAAAGTTTCCGTCGGGTAGGCCGAGACGATGACCTGTACCGATTGGCCGAGGGTGATCTTCGGCACGTCCTGCTCGGGTACAAAGAAGTCGACGTAGAGGCTGCTGAGGTCTTGCAGGGTGGCGATCATCGTGCCGCTGGCCACGTATTCGCCGACGTCTACCCGACGAATACCGATGGTCCCGCTGAACGGTGCGAGGATTCGTTTTTTCTCCAGCGCCGCCTTGAGCTGATTGACCGTGGCCCGGCTCTTTTGCAATACCGCCGAGAGTCGGTCGAACTCACCTTTGGAAATAGCCTGGCTGCCTACCAGTTGGCTGCCGCGACCGTAATCCAGTTGCGCCAGTCCCAGGTCGGCCTGGGCGGTTGCCAGCAGGGCGGTTTCCACGGCGCTGTCGAGTTGCAGCAGCGGCTGACCGACCTTGACCTTCTGTCCTGACTCGAACTGAACTTCCTTGACGGTGCCGTCGACCTCCAGGCTCAGATCGACCCCTTGCAGCGCCGTAAGGGTGCCGACCGTTGGCAAACGGCTTTGCCACGGACGTTCGGTGGCGGTGGCCACGGCGACGCTGATCGGTGGTTTCGGTACAGAGAAGCCCTTCATCATCGTATAGATGGAGAAGGCTTTGTAACCGGCCAGGACCAGCAAGATTAGCAGGACAACACCCAACATGATCAGCATGCGGCGACGCAGCATATTTCCATTTCCTTGGAGAAAATCAGGTGAGACAGGCGAAAACATTACTCCCACTGCGAAGGGGATTCCAACTGTAGCAGCTGGCGCAGCCTGCGTTCGGCTGCGAAGCAGTCGTAATCCAGACACCGCGGTTCGTCTGATACAACTCGGTGTCTGATTTCACGACTGCTGCGCAGCCAAACGCAGGCTGCGCCAGCCGCTACAGGTTGCGTGTTCAGATCAGGTGAAGGTGGTTGTCCCAGAGCCCCGCAGGCAATTCCAGAGGTTTTGCAACAAGGTTTGTCTGGCGGCAATCGTAGAACCGGCAACGGCCTTGCCCGGAGGTCACGACAAAACCATCGGCCACGGCCCCGACCCCGGCGCAATCGGGAAGCGGTGCATCCAGGCGTACTTCACCGCTGTCCAGGTCCCAGATAAAAAAGCGGTTGCCCCGCGGCGCGGTCAGGGCGACCAGACGCAGTTCGCTGTGTACGGCAACGCTGGCGGTGTAATGCCCCATGGCCTGCAACTGATGCTCAGGCACCGGGAAGGCCACGAACGGTTGACCGGGGCGCTTGATCGCCAGCAGCTCCGAAGACTCGTGAGCATCGCCCATGAACTGCTGACCGGCGACGATGGTGCCGTCACTGGCGATACCCAAGTGCCGCACGCTGTTCATCTGCTGGGCCAGTGTTTCCTTGCTCAGCAGCGTGCCGTCGCGCTGCATCAGTACCAGGCTCGGTTCCATGGCATTGAGGTTCATCTCGACCCGGCTTTCGGCCTCGGTGCGAATACCGCCGTTGGCCACCACCAGCGTCTCGCCATCGGGCATCCACGACACCTGATGCGGGCCGACGCCGTGGGTGGAAATTTCGCCGCTGTGCACCAGTCGCTCACCTTCGAACTTATACACACCAAGCAGGCCACGGCCCGGATCGGAGGTGTCGTTCTCGGTGGCGTACAACCAGTCACCGCTCTGGTGAATCACCGCGTGACCGTAGAAGTGCCGGTTCGGCTGCGACACCACGGTTTGCAATAGCGTGCCGTCGCGCAGGTCGATCAGGTAGCTCTCGGTGCCCGGACGCCGAGCGACGAATAGCGCAATCGGCAGTGTCGGGTGGTTGATGATGTCATGGCAGCGCTGACCGACCTGGGTGGCAAACACCCGGGTGCCGTCCAGTCGATAACCGACGGCATAGTGCTTGCCGTCACCGTCGTCCCGCGCCGAGAGCAGCAGCGGGCTTTTGTCCTTTTGCTTGAACAGCGTCCAGCCGCCCAGTGTCACCGCACCCAGCAGCAAACTCCCTAACGTCAGAGCCTGGCGTCGCAGCATGGCACTTGCCCTCATCAGTCGCCGTCGTTGGCGTTGAAGCCCAGTTGGATGCCCAGCGCCTTGGCCAGTTCGCCTTCGTGCAAGCGGTGGACAACGTTGAGGCTGTCATAGATGTCGTTCAGCTGCTGGCGACCGGCATCGTCGGTGAGCATGTCGGTCAGCGAGCGCTGGTTGCCGGCAAGCAGTTTCAGGGACGCTGCGTAGGCCGCGTCGATCTTGTCGGCCAACGGTTTTTGCTCGCTCGGCAACAGACCGCGCAGGCCTTTGTTGTCGACACCCACCCAGACGGTTTGCGCAGCGCTCAGGCTTGCTTCCATGCCTTTGAGCGACGATTGGCTGCGCCAGGCATCGGCCTGGAATGGCTGTGGCGTACCCTTGCTCTGACGGCCCATCGGCGTGCCGAGTTTTTTCTTCAGGGTGTCCAGTGCAGTCACTTGCACACGCAGCAGATCGGCGATCGCTTCGTGTGAGTCGGCGTAGCGCTGGTTGGGGAATTTGCTCATCTGCGCGAGCATGCCGTCGTTGGTGTTCCAGCGCGACAGGATCTCTTCGGCCAGTTGCTTCTGACGCTCGCCAATGGCGGTCAGCAGCGGGCAGTATTTGGCTTTCTGAGCGCTGTCGGCCATGTCGATCTTGCTGTCGAACAGGATGTATTCATAAGCCGAGAGGCCTTGCACCACGACGCTGGACTTGGCCAGGGCGGCAGCATCGATCTGCGGCTGCGCAGTGACCAGTTGCTCGACTTGACGGCCGACGAGGTTTTTCTTGTCCGGCCAGAACTGCACCTGCCACGAACGGTTGCCTTCGGCCAGCGGCCCGATCAGCAGCGGTTGCAACTCGGCCCAGGCTTTTTGCGCGTGCAGGAAGTCGGCGCGAGCGGTGTCCAGGGTTTCCTTGCCTTGGCAGAACGCCAGGGCGCTGACCGCCAATTGCCGGTCGGCTTCCACCCAACGACTGTAGCTCGGCAGGATCACTTGCTTGGCGATGGCCGCCGAGGTGACCGCTTGCGGATCCTGGGGCGAACAGGCGCCCAGGGCGAGGGCGGCAAGGCTGGTGAACAACAATTTGGGACGGAACATGTCGGGCTCCCGCTGAAGGAATACGTATTAAAGGGAATTCAAAAACGCCAGCAACGCCGCGCGCTGCTCGGCGTTGAAAGACAAAACCTGTTGTTGCGCCGCTTTTGCCTCGCCGCCATGCCAGAGCACGGCTTCGAGCAGGTTGCGGGCGCGGCCGTCGTGCAAAAACTGGGTGTGTCCGCTGACCGTCTGCGTCAGGCCGATGCCCCACAACGGCGGCGTACGCCAGTCGCGGCCACTGGCCTGGAACTCGGTGCGGTTGTCGGCCAGACCGTCGCCCATGTCGTGCAGCAGCAGATCGCTGTAAGGGCGAATCACTTGATTGGCCAATTCAGGTTCCGCGGCGTTGGCGGCGGTGGTGTATTGAGGGGTGTGACAGGACTGGCATCCGGCCTGGAAAAACAGATTCTTGCCGGCCAGCACCTCAGGTGCGCCAACATCGCGACGGGCCGGCACGGCGAGGTTACGGCTGTAGAACAGCACCAGACGCAAAATGTTGTCGCTGACTTCCGGCTCGCCATCGGGGCCATTGCCGTTGGGCGCCTGTTTGCAAGCAGTTTGGGCGTCGGTGCAGTCATCAATGGGTCTCAGGCTGGTCGTGAGGCCCATATCACCAGAGAACGCATGAACATTCTGCTGATTGAGGTTCGGTTGCCCGGCTTTCCAGCCAAATCGTCCGAGAACAGTCTGCTGCTGCGCGTCGTCCCAGACCCGGTTCGGTCGTCCGGCGATGCCGTTTTTCTCCCGGGCCTGAGCCTCGGCGTTGGCCAGGATGGCCTCGTCGGGAATCGCTTCAAGCAAGCCCAGGCCAATCATCGGCGGTGCGATGCGCGCCGAGAAACGTGTGTCCGGGTGCATCGGGCCGTAGCCGAGTTGGGTCATCTGCAAGATTGGTTTACGCAACTCGATTTCGCTGCCGTCCTTGAAGCGTACCGGGACTGGCGTGTAATCGACGCGCACCTTGCCTTCCGGGGCGACGCCGGGCACCGCCATGTCCTGGAACTGGCCGCCGTAGACCGGCTCCGGCACCACGCCCAGTTGTTCGATGACCTTGGCGTAGGCGGGGGCATTGGGGATCGACAGGCGTACCAGCATCGACACCGCATTCGGCGCATCGGGCGTTGGCGGATGACCGCGCCCGTCCTTGATGTGGCAGTTCTGGCAGGCGTTGGTATTGAACAACGGGCCGAGGCCATCGCGGGCGGTGGTGGTCGACGGCGCGATCACCCAGGGGCTGCGAAAGAAGCTGTTGCCGACGCTGAAGTCGACGCGTCGTGACGGCGGCAGATTGGCGGAGGGCAAGGAGAATGCGTTCTTATCGGTCTTGCGCACTGTCGCGCTGCCACCGGACCGGGCTTCACCAGGTTCGGCCTGGGTAAAACGCGGGGCGTCATCGCAGGCACTCAGGCCCAGGGCCAGCAACAGTGCAGACAAGCGAAGAGGCAGCGTGGGCATCGGACATCCTGCAAGACGAGCAAAACAAGGGCGCAAAGTCTAACAGGGCAGGGGAGTTTGAATAAGAGGAATTATCGTTTGGTTGATGTGAGGCAGGGTTTGATGTCAGACCGCGTCGCCCCCATCGCGGGCAAGCCACGCTCCCACAGGGTTTTGCGCTGACCCCGTGGGAGCGTGGCTTGCCCGCGATGAGGTCATCAGCATCACCCAAAAGACAGGCATGAAAAAGGCGACCCGAAGGTCGCCTTTGTATTCGCTCAGCCAGCGTTGATCAGAACTCGTGATCAGCGTTGTCCGGGTTCAGGTCGCTGATGCCCAGTTTGCCGGCAGCGGCTTCGATCGAACCGGTCTGCTTGACCAGCGAGGCGATGGCGTCGCGCACGATCTGATTGCCAGCGGTGTTGCCGGCAGCGATCAGTTGGTCGTAGTGCTCACCCTTGTTGGCGTGATCGACCATGATCTGGATCTTGGCTTCGGTCGCAGCCAGGTCGGCTTTCAGCGTGGTGTCGGCAGCAGGGTCAGCCTTGGCCACCAGGGACGACAGGCTGGCGCCGGTCATTTTGGTGCCGTCGACACGGGTGTATTCGCCCAGGTACACGTTACGAATGCCTTTGGCATCGTAGAAGTGCGAGTTGTGGGTGTTGTCGCTGAAGCAATCCTGTTCGTCTTCCGGGGAGTTGGCTTCCAGGGAAACCTTCATGCGCTCGCCCGCCAGTTCGCCCAAGGACAGGCTGCCCATGCCGAACAGCATTTTGCGCAGACCGGATTCAGCCGGTTCCGCTTCCAGGGTGGCGCGGTAGTTGTCGGCCACGTTCGGCTTCCAGTTACCGACCATTTCTTCCAGGTCGTTGACCAGCAGTTGGGTCACGGATTTCAGGTAAGCGCGACGACGATCATTGTGACCGCCGGTAGCGCCTTTGCCTTCCAGGTAGTCGGAGGCTGGGCGGTTGCCGGCGCCAGGGCCGGTGCCGTTCAAGTCCTGGCCCCAGAGCAGGAATTCGATGGCGTGGTAGCCAGTGGCGACGTTGGCCTCGGAACCGCCCAGCTCGTTCAGGCTGGCGAGTTTTTCCGGGGTGATGTCTTTCACGTCGACCTTGTCTTCGCCGATCTGAATCTGGGTGTTGGCGATGATGTTGGCGGTGGCGCCCGGGTTACCCAGTGCGTGTTCGTAGGATTTGTCGACGTAGTCGATCAGGCCTTCGTCCAGTGGCCAGGAGTTCACCTGACCTTCCCAGTCGTCGATGATGGTGTTGCCGAAGCGGAACACTTCGCTCTGCAGGTAAGGCACGCGGGCCGCGACCCAGGCAGCCCGGGCGGCTTTGAGAGTGTCGGCGTCCGGCTTGGCGAGGAACGCGTCGACGGCGGTTTGCAGGGTTTTCGCGGTGGATTCGGCATCGCTGTAAACGGCAAAGACCATGTCGGCGTAATGCGCGACCACAGCCTTGGCGGCGGCTTCATCGACTTTAGCGGTGGTAGCAGGCGCAGCTGTGCTGGCGGCCGGGGTCGGCGCTTGTTGAGCGGCAGCCTTGTCTTTGCCTTCGCCGCAACCGGCGAGGGAAATAGCGATGGCCAGCAGACTGGCGGTGGCCAGAGGCATACGAATCATGGCGAACATCCTGCTTCGGTGATGGAGTGGGCGCGCACGGGCGGTGCGCAAAAGTGCCACATAATGCAAATCTTTCGCATTATCTGTAAAGGGTTGCGCCTGCAAATATTTCTTATTCACGCAGATCAAAAGATCGCCGTTGTTTCAGAGGATGGCCGCGTTACTGCGCTGGGCCTGCTTGAGGTAGACGCTCAATTCCCGCGCCGGCAGCGGTTTGCTGTAGTGATAACCCTGACCTTCGTGGCAGCCTTCGGAGATGATGTAGGCCTCTTGCTCGGCGGTTTCCACGCCTTCGGCAATCACCTGCATGCCCAGGCTTTTGCCCAGCTGGATGATGGCCCGGACGATGGTCGCATCGTCGTCGTCATCGAGCAGGTCCTGAACGAAGCTCTTGTCGATCTTGATCTTGTCCAGCGGCAGGCTTTTCAGATAACTCAATGACGAATAACCGGTGCCGAAGTCGTCGATGGCGATCAGCGCGCCGGAGCGACGCAGGCTCAGCAAGTGCTGGGCGGCGGTGCTGATGTCTTCCATCAGGCCGGTTTCGGTGACTTCCAGCTCCAGGCTGCGCGGTGGCAGGCGGTAGATCTGCAGCAGGTTATTGACCACCCGCGGCAACTCGGCGTGGTGCAATTGCACGGTGGACAGGTTCACCGCCATGCGCAGGTCGACGAAGCCCTGATCGTGCCACTCGCGCAGTTGTTTGCAGGCCTGGTCCAGAACCCATTCGCCAATGGCAATGATGGTGCCGTTCTGCTCGGCCAGCGGGATGAACAGGTCCGGCGGCACCAGCCCATGCTCGGGATGCTGCCAGCGAATCAACGCCTCGACACCTACCACGCGATGATCGCGGTAGCTGATCTGCGGCTGGTAGACGAGGTAGAACTGGTCGCGGATCAAGGCGTCGCGCAGATCTTTTTCCAGCTCGCGACGCCGACGCATTTCCGTGTCGACGCTGGCGATATAGAACTGATAGCGGTTGCGCGAGCGCGTCTTGGCCAGGGTCATGGTCTGCTCGGCTTTTTGCAGCAGCTTCTCGGTGCTGTCACCGTCCTCGGGGAACAGGGTGATGCCGATGGTGGCGCGCAGGCGGATTTCCTGATGATCGAGGGCGAACGCCGCTTCCAGATCATCGAGAATGCTTTGGGCCAGTTCGGCGGCTTCGTAGGGTTGTTCGATGTCGGCCTGGACCAGCGCGAACTGGTCGCCACCCAAGCGGGCGAGGGCGCCGAGGCGGCCGCTGTGAGCCCGCAGGCGATCGGCCAGGGCCAGCAGCAACTGGTCGCCGGTCTGGTAGCTGAACTGTTCGTTGACGCCTTTGAAGTCATCGAGCCCGACACACAACACCGCGACCCGACGCTGCAGTTTGCCGGCGTCGACAAGGATCTTGTCCAGCTGTTGCTGCAATTGCTGGCGGTTCGGCAGACCGGTGAGAAAATCGTACTGGGCCATGCGTAACAGGCTGTTTTCTGCTTCGTGGCGCAGGTGAGTGTTGCGCTCAATGGATTCGAGCAGCTGGTTGGCGGTGTTGATCCAGACCCCCAGCTCGTTTTTTTCATGACCCTTGAGCTGTGGGATCTTGTGGGCGCTGGGCCGGTCCGGGTTGATTTCAGTCAGATGTTCGATGATCCGCGACAATGGTTTGGTCAGCAGCCAGTGGTAAACCAGATACAACACCAGGCTCATGGCCAGGGCGCGCAAGACGCCAGAGATGAAGATGATCACCGAACTGACGATGAAGCTCTGGCCGTAGGTGGCGGTGTCGAGGGTAATGCTCAGGTCGCCGTAGTACTCGCTGTAGGGACCGCGACCCACCAGTTGGGTGGTGAACGTGCGTTCCTGGCCGAGGATCAGGTCAGTCAGCCAGCGGCTGTGGGACTGCTGAAGCTCGCGGGATTTTTGCGCGAGCATGGCTTCGTGGGGGTGGCCGATGGAGGCCATGCGCACGGCGTCATCCTGGAACAGGCCTTCGATCACCTGCATGCCCATTTCCCGATCCAGGCTGTAGACCGCCTGGGTGGAGGGATCGCGGAACATGTCGAGGATGCGCTGGGCATCGTTGGCAACCGCCTGACGTGTTTTATAGGCATCGAAAACAATTTGTGCGCAGCTCAAGACTACGCCGACGATCAATGCCGACAGGAGCACGACCCGGAGTAACTTCACCGACAAGCTGTTCTTGAGTTCCAGCTTCAAAGGGTTATTCCTTGTTCCGTGCGGGTAGCGTCAAGTTGCCATGAGTATTGGCAATCCCGTGATGGCAGTCAAAGGGACAATCCAACCCGGGGGATATTGCCGGTAGCTTGGCCGATAGGCTGCTGTTTGGAGTATTTGCCCTATTAACACTGTGTCGGTTGCCGGGGCCTTCAACTTGAGGAGGTTGAGGCAATTTTTCCTTGTGTTGATGTTAGACCGCTGTGCTGCGGGGGCAAGAGGGCGAATGCGGCTCGCGTTGTGGGAAAGCACGCCCCACGTACGGATTTTCGATGGCGTAAAAAACCCGGCATAAAAGCCGGGTTTTTTGACTGGCGCGAAGCTTAAGCGGTGAAGGTTTTGCCTTCGAACTGCTCTGCCACGAATTTCCAGTTGACCAGGTTCCAGAACGCTTCGACGTACTTCGGACGAAGGTTGCGGTAGTCGATGTAGTAAGCGTGTTCCCAGACATCGCAGGTCAGCAGCGGGGTGTCGCCGCTGGTCAGCGGGTTGCCGGCGCCGATGGTGCTGGCCAGGGCCAGGGAACCGTCAGCCTTTTTCACCAGCCAGCCCCAACCGGAACCGAAGGTGCCGATGGACGTTTTGCTGAACTCTTCCTTGAACTTGTCGAACGAACCGAAAGCAGCGTTGATGGCATCAGCCAGAGCGCCGGTTGGTTGACCGCCGGCGTTTGGCGCCAGGCAGTTCCAGTAGAAAGTGTGGTTCCAGACCTGAGCGGCGTTGTTGAAGATACCGCCCGAGGAAGTCTTGACGATTTCTTCCAGGGTCTTGCCTTCGAACTCGGTGCCTGGCACCAGGTTGTTCAGGTTCACGACATAGGTGTTGTGGTGCTTGTCGTGGTGGTATTGCAGAGTTTCCTCTGAAATGTGCGGCTGCAGGGCATTGTGCGCGTAAGGCAGCGGCGGCAATTCGAAAGCCATGATGATTCTCCTAATCAGGTCAGTTGCGGTGAGCGCAAGGCCGATCACGGGCGGCCAGACATGCGCCGGGGAGTTTGTACTCTTTGCGGCGCAGGGATCGGATCATAGCACCGGGGGTGCGGCATAACCACGCAACAACTGTGTGGGATAGAGGTTCCAGAGCCTTTTGGAATAAATCACCCGGCGATGACTAGTTGAATCGCTACGGTGAACATCATCACGGCCACCAACAGGTCGAGAATTCGCCAGGTACTGGGGCGTGCCAACCACGGTGCCAGCCACGCTGCGCCGAAGGCCAGGGTGAAAAACCACAGCAACGAAGCACTGGCCGCGCCCACGACATAAGCACCGGGCTCGGTCTGTTGTGCGCCAAGGGAGCCGATCAGCAACACGGTGTCCAGATAAACGTGCGGGTTGAGCAGGGTCACCGCCAAAGCGCTGAGCAGCACCGCCCGTAATGAGCGCACGGTCTGGTTCTCGCCGTGTTGCAGGCTCTGTTTCGAGCAGGCCCGACGCAGCGCCAGGCTGCCATACCACAGCAGAAACGCCGCGCCACCCCAACGAGCGATGGCCAACAGAGTCGGGTTCTGCGCCAGCAACGTCGCCAGGCCGAACACCCCGGCGGCTACCAGCAACGCATCGCAGGTTACGCAGAGCGCCGCCACCGGCAGGTGATGTTCACGTCGAAGGCTCTGCGCCAACACAAACGCATTCTGAGTGCCGATCGCCATGATCAGCCCGGCGGCCACCAACAGGCCGTTCACATAGCTTTGCCACATAAGATTTTTACTCCGCGTTGGCCGCCAGATCCCGCAGTACCTGCAGGGCGCGTTCGGCATCGGCCTGGCCGACGAACAAATGGTCGTGGTAGTAGCCGGCAATCACGTTGCAACTGATGCCGGCCTGGCCCAGTGCCGTGGCGAACGCGGCGGTCAGGCCGACGGCTTCAAGGGCTGAGTGCACGTTCAAGGTGATCCAGGCAGCGATGTAGTCGAAGCTGAAACCGGCCTTCTCGGCGTGGGAACGTTGCAGAATCACCGTCAGCCCTTCCTGTTCGCGGAAGCTGCCGACAATCTCAAGGCCAGTGGGCAGCTTGCCGTCGGGCAAGGTGCAGAACACGTATTCGCCGTCGTTGAGTTGCGGGCTCATGCTGCGCAGCAGGGTTGCCAATGAGGTTTCGCCAGCCATGTTGGTGATCCTTGTTCAAGAGTTCTTGCTGGCCATTCTCCGGTGGGAAGTTGTATAAGAAAAACCAATAGTGCTGATCGCTCATTAGGAAAACTGATGTTCGACTACAAATTACTGTCCGCGCTCGCCGCCGTGATCGAGCAGGCCGGATTCGAACGCGCCGCGCAGGTCTTGGGCTTGTCCCAATCGGCCATCTCCCAGCGCATCAAACTGCTTGAGGCGCGGGTCGGCCAACCGGTGCTGGTGCGGGTCACGCCTCCCGCTCCGACGGAGATTGGCCGGCGATTGCTCAACCATGTGCAGCAGGTGCGATTGCTGGAGCGCGATCTGCAAAGCCTGGTGCCGGCGCTGGACGAAGAAGGCCTGCCGGAACGCCTGCGCATCGCGCTGAACGCTGACAGCCTGGCCACCTGGTGGGCTGCGGCGGTGGGGGATTTTTGCGCGCAGGAGCATCTGTTGCTCGACCTGGTGGTGGAAGACCAGACCGTCGGCCTCAAACGCATGCGCGCAGGCGAAGTGGCGGGGTGTCTGTGCGCCAGTGAGCGGCCGGTGGCCGGTGCGCGCAGCGTGCTGTTGGGGGCGATGCGCTACCGTGCGTTGGCCAGCCCTGCATTCATTGCCCGGCATTTTCCCCAAGGTGTGCGCGCCGATCAGTTGGCCAGAACCCCGGCGCTGGTATTTGGCCCGGACGATTTCCTGCAGCATCGTTACCTCGCGTCAGTCGGCGTGAATGGCGGTTTCGAACACCATTTATGCCCGTCTTCCGAAGGGTTTCTTCGTCTCACGGAAGCAGGGCTTGGCTGGGGCCTGGTGCCTGAATTGCAGGTGCGCGAGCAACTGGCGCGCGGCCAATTGGTGGAGCTTTTGCCAGATAAGCCGATCGATGTGCCGCTGTACTGGCATCATTGGCGCAATGGCGGTCAGCTGTTGGGGTTACTCACCGATCAATTGGTGCGCTCGTCGAAGCAATGGCTGGTGCCGTTGGACTGACGGCTGGCGTCAAGACCTCACGCCCTATGCAAAACGTAAAACGCAAAACGAAATATTCGGAGCAATACATGAAGATTCTGGTCACCGGCGCAAGCGGCTTCATTGGCGGGCGCTTTGCGCGTTTCGCCCTGGAGCAGGGCCTGGATGTGCGGGTCAACGGTCGCCGGGCCGAGAGCGTCGAGCATTTGGTTCGCCGTGGTGCCGAGTTCATCCAGGGCGACTTGAGCGACCCGCAACTGGCGCGCGACCTGTGTTCCGACGTCGAAGCCGTGGTCCATTGCGCAGGCTCTGTCGGTTTGTGGGGGCGCTATCAGGACTTCCATCAAGGCAACGTCGAGGTCACCGAGAACGTGGTCGAGGCCTGCCTGAAACAACGGGTGCGGCGCTTGGTGCACTTGTCGTCGCCATCGATTTACTTCGATGGCCGCGATCATCTGGGGTTGACCGAAGACCAGGTGCCCAAGCGCTTCAAGCATCCTTACGCCGCAACCAAATACCTGGCCGAGCAGAAAGTTTTCGGTGCGCAGGAGTTCGGCCTCGAAACCCTGGCCCTGCGCCCGCGTTTCGTGACGGGCGCAGGCGACATGAGCATTTTCCCCAGGTTGCT
Source organism: Pseudomonas sp. 01L34 (assembly GCF_056400265.1). Taxonomy (NCBI): domain Bacteria; kingdom Pseudomonadati; phylum Pseudomonadota; class Gammaproteobacteria; order Pseudomonadales; family Pseudomonadaceae; genus Pseudomonas; species Pseudomonas sp. 01L34. Next base: position 233,235 of record NZ_JBFTSX010000007.1, on the reverse strand, counting down.
GAAGATGCAGCGCAAAGGGCGGTTGGCGATTATCGGCAATGGCCTGAACAAGGTTGACTTCACCAGTGTGCAAAACCTCAATGAGGCGTTGTTCAGCAGCTTGCTGGCCAGCGGTTCGGCCTTGGGCAAGGCCTACAACATCAGCAACGGAGCGCCGGTGCCGTTGTGGGATGTGGTCAATTACGTGATGCGAAAAATGGATGTGCCACAGGTGACCCGTTACCGTTCCTACGGCTTGGCCTACAGCCTTGCCGCGCTCAACGAGGGTGTTTGCAAGCTGTGGCCGGGTCGTCCCGAGCCGACCCTGTCGCGGCTGGGCATGCAGGTAATGAACAAAAATTTCACCCTGGACATCAGTCGCGCCCGGCATTATCTGGATTACGATCCGAAAGTCAGTCTCTGGACCGCCCTCGATGAATTTTGCGCCTGGTGGAAGGCTCAGGACACTCGCTGACACACAAGGGCCGGCCCTCACTGAACCGAGTTCGGGGTTCAGGGTCAACCGGTGCGGCAGCGAGGGTTATACTTCGCCGCATCAAGCCATCACCGCGTTTTACAAAGGTTGACTCAATGTCCATGCGTAACGATGCCAACGACGACTTCGACGATGTACCGAGCCTGCGTGCCGACAGCCTCGACGACGATGATTTTCCGACCACCGCGCGCACTTCCGTGCATTCGCGCACCACACCGGTAGTCAAGGTCAAAGGCCCGAGCACCGGCCCGCTATGGGCGTTGGTCGGTGCGTTGTTCTTTGCCTTCGCTGGCCTTGCCTGGTGGAGTTTCCAGCAGATATCGCTGATGGAACAACAACTGGTGGCGACCCAGGAAAGTTTCGCCCGTATCAGTGAGGAAGCGGCGGGGCGCTTGCAGGACATTTCCGGCAAGGTCGTGGCCAGCCAGTCCACGGTCAACACCGGCAGTGAAGCGTTGAAGCTGCAAATCAAACAACTGGAAGGCAAGCTCCAGGACCAGAGCAAACAGCTGGAAAGCAAACTCCAGGATCAGAGTAAACAGCAGCAAGGCGTGCTCGGCCAGACCTCCGATCTGGACAAGCGCCTGGCGCAAATGACCACGCAGGCCAGCGAACAACAAGCCGCCAATGCTCAGTTGCAGGCCCAGGTCAAAGCCTTGAGCGGCGAGCTGGCCGCGTTGAAGAGCGCACCGGCCGATACCAGCAAAGTCGACGCCCAACTCAAAAGCCTTGGCGCCGATATCGCTGCGCTGAAGCGGCAAGGTAACCCGAGCGCCGCCGTCGAGCGTCTGGAGCAAGACATGATCGTGCTCAAAAGCCAACAGGACAACCGCCCGGCCGCGGCGCAAGGTGGCAACAATACCGCCGAGTTCGACGCCTTCCGTGGCCAGGTCACCCGCAACATCAACACCCTGCAGGCGCAGATCCAGAACCTGCAACAACAGCTGCACGCCCGGCCTCAATAGCCCGATGCAGTGATGTTATGTGGAGTGGGCCTGGGAGTGGGACTTTTGTGGCGAGGGAGCTTGCTTGTGGCGAGGGGGCTTGCCCCCGTTGGGTGGCGTAGCCGCCCCATCTCCATTCACCACGGCTTTTCAGATAGTCCGTGGTGCCTGATTTGCGACTGCTGCGCAGCCGAACGGGGGCAAGCCCCCTCGCCACAGATAATCCGCCCACCACAGATAATCCCTCTCACTACACTGGCCACAGGGCTTGCTCGCGAATGCAGGCGACTCGGTCTTTCTAGCGAACCTTGTCTTCCCGCCCGCGCAACACCCTGTTCGGCATGGCAATCGCCGCCACCAACCCCAGCAGCGACACCGCCGCGCTGACCATCAGCAAATGCCTGAAGGTCAGCAGCAGCTCGGCGCGCAAGGCGTTTTGCGCATCCCCCGGCGCGGCGTTCAAACCATCGAGCAAGACATTCCCCGAACGACCCTCGGCAATCAGCGACGAGCCGGCCAGGTGCGCGAAACTGGAATCCTGCAACAACGCCAGCAACAGTGCCGACATCAACGCCACGCCCACTGCACCGCCCAGAGCACGGAACAGATTGGTGGTGCTGGTGGCCACGCCAATGTCCCGTTGATCCACCGAGTTTTGCGTGCCCACCAACGACGTCGGGAACTGCATTCCGCTGGCGATGCCGCTGAGCAACATGAACAGGCTGCTCAGCACAAACGCCTGCGGCGCACTGAACGCCATGCCGAGAATCGCCAACGGCATGAGCAACGCGCCGGTCAGGATCATCGGTTTGTAACGACCGGTCACCGAGGTCCGGCGCCCGGCGAAATAGGCGCCTATCGGCAAGCCCATGGCCAGCGGCAACAGGTGCAGTGCCGCGCTGTCGGCCCCGGCGCCGGTGACGCTCTGGAAGCGCAGCGGCATCAGCACGATCAGGGAAATCGCCTGGAAACTGGTGAAGAAAATCGTGCACCAGCAAAGGATCGCATTGCGGTTGGCGAACAAATGCATCGGCAGCAACGGTTCCCGCGCCCGCCGTTCATGCCAGACGAACACCGCCAGCACCGCCACCGCACAACCGAGCAAACCCGCCACTTCGGGACTGCGCCACGAATGCCCCTGGCCAACCTGAGTGATGCCCAGCAACAACGCCGTCAGGCCAATGATCATCAGCAACGTACCGAGGTAGTCGATGATCGGCTTGCGCTGCGGCACCGGCAGCCCTACCAGCGTGCGATAAGCCACCCACCAGGCACCCAGGCCCAACGGCAGGTTGATCAGGAATACCCAGCGCCAGGACAGGTATTCGGTCATGTAGCCACCGAGTACCGGGCCGGCCACGCTGGCCACCGCGTACATGCTGCTGAAATAGCCCTGATAGCGACCGCGTTCGCGCGGTGGAACGATGTCGCCGATGATCGCCTGGCTCACCGAAATCATTCCGCCGGCGCCGATGCCTTGAAAGATCCGCGCCAGCACCAGTTGCTCCATGCTTTGCGCCATGCCGCAGAACAATGAAGCCAGGGTGAACAAGCCCATGCCGAACAGCATCAACCGGCGGCGGCCATACAGATCGCCGAGCTTGCCGTAGATCGGCACCGCCACGGTCATCGCCACCATGTAGCCGGAAATGACCCAGGCCAGCAGGCTGACGTCCTTGAACTGCGCGGAAATCGCCGGCATCGACACAGCGACGATGGTCTGGTCCAGCGCGCCCAGAAAGATCGCCAGCATCAGGGCGATCAGCACGCTGCGAATAGCCGGTTTGGGCGTTTCAGGCCGGTTGAGATTGGTCACGGTAAAACCTGCGGACAGTAATGGACCCGCAAGGAGCAAGGCGAGCGGGAGTGCTCGCCAGTGTAAGTCGATAGGAGCCTATTCGATAGCCTCGTACGGAAGGCCGACGTAGTTTTCCGCGATGGTTTTTCGGCCCGCCTCGGAGTCAACGAAATAGGCCAGTTCCGATTCGCTGATGCGCTGACTGAACGCGTCGTGCTCGTCGAAGCGATGCAACATCGAGGTCATCCACCAGGAAAACCGTTCGGCTTTCCACACCCGCCGCAGGCAGATTTCGGAATACTTCTCCAGCAAATCAACACGGCCTTCGCGGTAAACCTTCAGCAGAATATTGAACAACGTACTGACGTCGCTGGCCGCCAGGTTCAGGCCTTTGGCACCGGTGGGCGGGACGATGTGCGCGGCGTCGCCGACCAGGAACATCCGCCCGTACTGCATCGGCTCGACCACGAAACTGCGCAGCGGCGCGATGCTTTTCTCGATCGACGGGCCGGTCACCAGCACATCGGCGAGGGCGGCTGGCAGACGGGATTTGAGTTCGTCCCAGAAGCGTTGGTCGGACCAGTCATCGACCTGATCCTGGGCCGGTACCTGAAGGTAATAACGGGTGCGTGTCGGCGAACGCATGCTGCACAACGCAAAGCCCCGTTCATGCCGCGCATAGACCAACTCCTCGTGAACTGGCGGAGTGTCAGCGAGAATCCCCAGCCAGCCGAACGGATACACCCGCTCGAATACCTTCAGGCAGTCGGCAGGAATCGACTGTCGCGCCACGCCATGGAAACCGTCGCAACCGGCGATGTAGTCACAATCGAGTCGATACGTTTCGCCGTCCTTGTCGAAGGTCACATAGGGTTCAGCGCTTTTCATGCCGTGGGGGACGACGTTGCCGGCCGAATAAATTGTCTGCGCGCCAGTGTCCCGACGAGCGGCCATCAGGTCGCGGGTGACCTCGGTCTGGCCATACACCATCACGGTTTTGCCACCGGTCAATGTTTGCAGATCGATGTGTACCCGGCGCCCGTCCAGGGCCAGTTCGAAGCCGGTGTGGACCAGCCCTTCGGCGTCCATACGCTGGCCCACTCCGGCCTGACGCAACAGCTCTACCATGCCTTGTTCGAGGACACCGGCACGGATGCGTCCCAGCACATAGTCCGGGGTCTGGCGTTCGAGAATCAGGGTGTCGATGCCGGCGTTATGCAGCAATTGGCCGAGTAGCAAACCAGAGGGGCCGGCGCCGATGATGGCGATTTGGGTTTTTAGTGTTTTCATTGTTTTTATGACTCGCAAGCTCCACGCGACCAACGCCGGTGGATGATTTTTATGAATCGAGTGCTTGCATTTTTCACTTGCGGGTCCGTCAATTGAAGGTGAAAACTGAGCCGATACCTGTACATTCTGCCAATCGGTGCGATTATCGCCCCGTTACCTTCGAGGCCTGGATTGAAGTGATGAACAAGCCCGCCCTGCCATCGATTCCGGTGTTCAAACTCTACGGTGAAAGCCTGGATTGGCCGACCCCCGATTTGCTCCACTGTGAAACCATTTCAAAACGCAGCCGCGAACATCAATGGGAAATAAAACCCCATCGCCACGCTGATTTGTGTCAGTTGCTCTTCGTCTTCAAAGGTCAGGCAGAGCTTGAGATCGAAGGGAAACGCTCACAATTGGCTGAGCCGGCAATCATCATTCTGCCGCCGTTATCGGTGCATGGTTATCGGTTTTCCGAGGACGTCGAAGGGTTCGTCGTCACCCTGGCCGCGCCGCTGGTCGCCCATCTTCAGGCGCAGTTGGGCAATTCGGTAAATGCCCTGGCCCAAGCCGAAAGCTACCCGGCGGGCAAGGACAGCGAGTACCTCAGCAGCCTGTTTTCAGCGCTGCAAAGCGAATACACCGGCCATCAACCGGCGCGGGAAATGCTCATGCATTCGCTGGTCAGCGTGATCATGGTGTGGGTCAGCCGCCAGGTGATCCAGCGCCGCGCTGCCAATCAGCGTCCGCAGCGTGCCCGGGAATACCTCAACGGTTTTATCCAGCTGGTGGAGGAGACCTATCGCCAGCACGTCAAGGTCGAGGACCTGGCCCATCGGCTGGGGATTTCCGTGTCCCACCTCAACGGCACGTGCCGTGAACTGGCGGGGCAGCCGGCGTTGCAGATCATGCACGAGCGTCAGTTGCTGGAGGCCAAGCGCTTGCTGACCTACACCAGCATGACCATTTATGAAATGTCCGATGTGCTGGGGTTTTCCGATCCGACCAACTTCACACGCTTGTTCCGACGTCGGGTGGGGATCTCGCCCAAGGCTTTTCGCGACCGCTTGAAGGCCGATCAGGACGCTGCCGATCAGAAGAGCGAGGCCTGACCCTTGTGGCGAGGGGGCTTGCCCCCGTTCGGCTGCGCAGCAGTCGTAATTCGGTGAATGCGGTGTTCTCATTGAAATGCTGGGGCCGCTTCGCGACCCAACGGGGGCAAGCCCCCTCGCCACAAGGTGTTCGTCAGCGGAGGGCGTTGAGGCTTGCGCTGTGGGGGATGCAGTGCTCGAAGTTGCAGCTCGCGAAGTCATGGGGCACTTTGCGCAACTGTTCGACACGCCAGGCGGCTGTGCCATACAGCGCCAGCGTCGCCGCGCAGGTGATGAAAATGGCGAGGTATCTTCTTGTTTTGATGTTCATGGCGTTGACCTCTGAACGAATACCCTTGGGTACTGCTTTGAGCATAGGTCAGCGCCGGTGAGTTGCCATCAAAACCACCCCACATTCGCTCCGGTTAAAGGCCCACATCCCATGCCGGTTCTTCGGGAAATCTGAGCACCAGAAAATCCAGCATGCTGCGCAACGCCACCGGCATGTGCTTGCGTGAGGCATACACCGCATAGATGTTCATCTGACGGGGCTCGGCCTGGGGCAGCAGGCGGATCAGTTCGCCGCTGTGGATATGCACGCCGGCCTGGTAACTGGGCAGCATCGCCACGCCGGCCCCGGCCATCGCCGCGCGCAACAGCGTGCTGGCTTCGTTGGCGCTGATGTTGCCCTGTACCGGCACCGAGACCGGTTCGCCATCCTGCTCGAAATGCCAGAGGCTTTTGCCGAAGTAGGAGTGGGTCAGGCAATTGTGCAGGCTCAGGTCTTCGACCCGCTGCGGCGCCGGGTGCTCGCGCAGGTAAGCGGGGGAGGCGCAGATCACCGAGCGGCAGACCGTCAGCCGCCGGGCGATCAGGTTCGGGTCCAGGTCGTTGCTGGTGCGGATGGCCAGGTCGATGCGCTCATCCACCAGGTTCACCGTGCGGTCGAGCATTTGCAGATCGATGCTTACGCCGGGGTAACGTTTGACGTAGGCGGCCATGGCATCGGCCAGTTGCGCCTGGCCGAACGAGGTGCTGACGCTGATCCGCAGCAGGCCGCGCGGTGCGTCGTCCGGCTCGCTGACGGCGGCTTGCATGTCGCTGGATAAATCGAGCATCTGCCGGCACCGGGGCAGGATTTCACTGCCGGCGGCGGTCAGGCTCAATTTGCGCGTGGTGCGGTGCATCAGGCGTGCGCCGACCCAATCTTCCAGCTCCGCCAGATACCGTGAAACCACCGGCCGCGACAGGTCCAGGTGATCGGCGGCGGCCGATTGGCTGCCCAGGTCCACCACCGTGACGAACACCCGCATTGCTTGTAGACGATCCATGATTTGCCCGCTTTCAGAAACAAACTATGTTCAAGCATCGCATTTTTTGTATCGAACCAGGCAACTAAGCTCTGTCCCATCGCCAAGCACGGCATTCGGACAACGGAGCAACAGATGATCGGCTTCACTTCAATCAAACGCATTCTTCTGGCAACCGCGGCACTGGGCTTCGCGGCCCACGCCGCTGCGGCGTCGACCCTGACCCTGGACGTCTACAACCCGGGCACCAACGCGATCTTCCCAGTGACCTCGGTACTGGTCAGCGGCGAGAAGGAAGCGATTCTGGTGGACGCCCAATTCGGCAAATCCCAGGCCGAACAAGTGGTGGAAAAAATCCGCGCCAGCGGCAAGCAACTGACCACCATCTACATCAGCCACGGTGACCCGGATTACTACTTCGGCCTCGACACCGTGACCAAAGCGTTCCCGAAAGCCAAGGTACTGGCCTCGCAACCGACGGTTGATCACATCAAGAAAACCGTCGACGGCAAACTGGCGTTCTGGGGGCCGAAAATGGGCGCCGACGTGCCGAACAAAACCATCGTGCCGCACGTGCTCAAGGGCGACAGCCTGATGCTGGAAGGGCAGAAACTGCAGGTGCTCGGCCTGGATGGCAAGCAACCGGATCGCAGCTTTGTGTGGATTCCGTCGATCAAGGCAGTGGTCGGTGGCGTGGTTGTCGCCGAAAACATTCATGTGTGGATGGCTGATACCCAGACCACGCAGTCCCATGCCGATTGGCTGACGACGCTGCACACGATCGAAGCCTTGAAGCCGAACACCATCGTGCCGGGTCACTACCTCGGTGAGAGCGCTCGCTCTCTGGCGGCTGTGCAGTTCACCGCTGATTACATCAAGGCGTTCGACGAAGAAACCGCCAAGGCGAAAGATTCAGCCGAACTGATCGGCGCGATGAAAAAACGCTACCCGACCCTGGGCGAAGAAAGCTCGCTCGAGCTGAGCGCCAAAGTCGCCAAGGGCGAGATGAAGTGGTAATCCGCTGAACAGTGGCGAGGGGGGCGACGCAGAACCTGTAGGAGCGAGGCTTGCCCGCGAAGAACGATGACGCGTAATCCCTGAAAAAACCGCGGCGCCTTCTTCGCGGGCAAGCCTCGCTCCCACAGGATTTTCGTCGCCCCGTGCCATACACATCAATACAGATTCACCCAAGCCAACTGGAGAACGTCATGAGCAAAATCGCAATCATCGGTGCCACCGGTCGTGCCGGTAGCCAACTGTTGGAAGAAGCCCTGCGTCGCGGTCACAGCGTCACCGCCATCGCCCGCGACACCTCTAAAATCGGCCAGCGTGCCGGTGTCGTCAGCAAAAACGTCGACGTGCTCGATGCTGCCGCTTTGCAAGCCGCCGTCGCTGGTCATGATGCAGTAATCAGTGCTGCACATTTCTCCACCATCCCCGCCAGCGCCGTCATCGAGCCGGTGAAGCAGGCCGGGGTCAAGCGTCTGCTGGTGGTGGGCGGTGCCGGTTCGCTGTTGCTGCCGGGCGGCACACGGGTGATCGACAGCGAAGGCTTCCCGAAGGAATACAAGGCTGAGGCCAGCGCCGGTGCCGATTTCCTCAACACCTTGCGTCAGGAACAGAACCTGGACTGGACCTTCCTGTCGCCGTCGGCGGAGTTTGTCGAAGGTGAGCGTACGGGCACGTTTCGAGTCGGCAAGGATGACTTGCTGGTGAGTGCGCAGGGCCGCAGCTGGATTACCTTTGCCGATTACGCGATCGCGTTGCTGGATGAAGTGGAAACACCGAAGCATTCCCGCCAGCGGTTTACGGTCGGGTATTAACTTCGCAACACCACATCCCCTGTAGCAGCCGAACGCAGGCTGCTACAGGGCGATTTCGGTTCAGCGTGCCTGCGCCTGCTCCACCAACCACCCCATCAATTCGCGCAACTTCGGCGAAGGCGCAGGTTTTTCGGGGAACACCAGGTAATACGCCAATCCGGTTTTCACCTTCAAATCAAAGGGCATGACCAGCCGCCCGGCGCTCAGGTCATCGCCGATCAACGACCAATCGCCAATCGCCACGCCTGTCCCCTGGGACGCCATCGACATCGCCAGGTCCAGGGTTTCGAAGTGCTGGCCCTTGCCGACATTACTCAGATGAATATCCGCCGCTTTCAACCAGGCTTTCCAGTCCCGTTCATCCCGGGTCGGATGCAGCAACAAGTGTTGTTGCAGGTCTGCCGGTGTCTGCAAGGCCAGTGGCCCTTCAAGCATCGGCCGGGAACACACGGGCGTCAGTTGCTCATCGAACAAATGATGGGAGGCCAGTGAGCTCTCCGGCGGCGGGCCATACATCACCGCCGCGTCGAATTGTTCACGATGAAAGTCCACGCCGTGTTTCACCGTGGTGGTCAATTCCACCGGCACATCCGGGCGTTCCTTTTGCCACTGCAACAGGCGCGGCAACAGCCAGCGCATCACGCAGGTCGGCGCCTTGAGTTGCAAGGTTTCGCGCTTCTCGCCGATCTGCTCCACGGCCTCATCGATCAGGCCGAAAATCTGCTGCACCCGTGGCAACCACTCACGTCCTTCGGCGGTCAGGCTCAAGCCCCGCGCCTGGCGAATGAACAGTTCATAGCCCAGATGATCTTCCAGCCCGGCGATCTGCCGGCTCACCGCGCCTTGGGTGATGTGCAGCTGTTCGGCGGCCCGGGTGAAGTTGCAGCACTGCGCGGTGATCAGAAAAGTGTGCAGCGCCGGCAGGGGAGGCAGTCGTTTCATTGGGATCCAAGGTATGACGTGAGGACATGGCTAGTATGACTTTTTATCCATTGTTGCGGCTACGTGTCGCCCGTTCCAATGAGGCCATTCCCGGGCCTGCCAATCCATCATAAACACTGCGCAGGCCCGGCGTCTCAAACGAACAAAAAGGGCAAACACATGGCGACGTGCGGCGAAGTATTGGTCAAGTTACTCGAAGATTACGGGGTCGAGCAGGTGTTCGGCATTCCCGGGGTGCATACCGTGGAGCTGTATCGCGGGCTGGCCCGTTCGAGCATCAACCACGTCACTCCACGTCACGAACAGGGCGCCGGGTTCATGGCCGACGGCTATGCCCGCACCAGCGGCAAACCGGGCGTGTGCTTCATCATCACCGGTCCAGGCATGACCAACATCACCACCGCCATGGGCCAGGCTTACGCCGACTCGATCCCGATGCTGGTGATCTCCAGCGTGCAATCGCGCAGCCAATTGGGCGGTGGGCGCGGCAAGCTGCATGAGCTGCCGAACCAGAGCGCACTGGTCGGCGGCGTGGCGGCGTTCTCCCATACCTTGATGTCGGCGGCGGAATTGCCGGGCGTATTGGCGCGGGCCTTCGCGCTGTTCCAGGCCGGGCGTCCGCGTCCGGTGCACATCGAAATCCCGTTGGACGTACTGGTCGAAGAGGCCGATGACTTGCTCGCCAGCGTGCCGGTGAACATCGATCGTGCCGGTGCTTCGCCCAGCGCGATCAGCCGCATGACCGACCTGCTGGCCGGTGCCAAACGCCCATTGATTCTCGCGGGTGGCGGCGCCATCGATGCGGCGGCCGAGCTGACTGAACTGGCCGAGCTGCTGGATGCGCCAGTGGCCCTGACCATCAATGCCAAAGGCATGCTCGAATCCAGCCATCCGCTGCTGATCGGTTCGACCCAAAGCCTGGTGGCCACCCGTGCGCTGGTGGCCGAGGCTGACGTGGTGCTGGCCATCGGCACCGAACTGGCCGAAACCGATTACGACATCACCTTCGCCGGCGGTTTCGAAATCCCGGGCGTGCTGCTGCGCGTGGACATCGACCCAGACCAGACCGTGCGTAATTACCCGCCGAAGGTGGCGTTGGTGGCCGACTCGCGCAATGCCGCCCAGGCCCTGCTGAGTGCGCTGTCCCACAAGTCGCTGGCCGAGCGCCGCAATGACTGGGGCCAGGTGCGCGCCGCTCGCTTGCGAGAAGAGCTCGCCGCGACCTGGGACGCCCCGACCCTGGCCCAGACCCGCTTCCTGGAAACCGTGCTGTACGAATTGCCGAACGCGGTGTTCGTCGGCGATTCGACCCAACCGGTGTACACCGGCAACCTGACCTTCAACCCGGAGCGTCCGCGTCGCTGGTTCAACTCGTCCACCGGTTACGGCACCCTCGGTTACGCCTTGCCGGCGGCGATTGGCGCCTGGCTCGGTGGCAGCGTCGAAGGCGGCACGCGCCCGCCGGTGGTGTGCCTGATCGGCGACGGCGGCCTGCAATTCACCCTGCCGGAACTGGCCAGCGCGGTGGAAGCGCGTACGCCGGTGATCGTGTTGCTGTGGAATAACCAGGGCTACGAAGAGATCAAGAAATACATGGTCAACCGCGCCATCGAGCCGGTGGGCGTGGACATCTATACCCCGGACTTTATCGGTGTGGCCAAGGCCCTGGGCTGTGCGGCCGAAGCGGTCAACAGTGTTGACGGGTTGCGTGATGCGTTGCGCCTGGCCACCGATCGTCAGGGCCCGACCCTGATTGAAATCGACCAGACCCAGTGGATGAAGGCGGTGTCGCAATGAGTGTTCCCATGACCTTTCCGACGACCCTCGACGGCCTGTTCATTGATGGTCAATGGTCCGCTGGCAACGAGCATCTGCGTGTGATCAATCCGGCGACCGAAGCCCTGCTGACCACCGTTAACGGCGGCGATGCTCACGCTGTCGATCAGGCCGTCACGGCGGCGGCCAACGCGTTCAAGCAATGGTCGAAAACCACCGGTGCCGAGCGCGGGGCGATCCTGCGCAGAATCGCCGCAGGCGTGCAGGCCGGGCGTGAACAGTTGATGAAGTTGCAGTCGAGCAACAACGGCAAACCGCTGTTCGAAGCGGCCATCGACGTCGACGACGTGATCGCCACCTTCGAGTATTACGCCGGTCTGGCTGAAGGCCTGGACGCGAAACAAGACAGTGTCGTGGCATTGCCGAGCGACGATTTCAGCGCCCGTTTGCGCCGCGAACCGTGCGGTGTGGTGGGGCTGATCGTGCCGTGGAATTTCCCGATGGTCACCACCGCCTGGAAACTCGCCCCGGCCCTGGCCGCCGGTTGCTGCGTGGTGCTCAAACCGTCTGAAGTGACGCCGCTGCCGGAGCTGGAACTGGCGACGATCATTGCCGAGGCCGGTGTGCCAAACGGTGTGTTCAACCTGGTCTGCGGCACCGGCCTTGCCGTTGGCGCACCGCTGTCGGCTGACCCGCGCATCGCCAAGATTTCCTTCACCGGCAGCAATGCGGTGGGCGTGCAGGTGATGCAGCGGGCGGCGGAAACCGTGAAAGGCGTGAGCCTGGAACTGGGCGGTAAATCCTCGCTGCTGGTGCTCGCCGATGCCGATATCGAACTGGCCGTGGAAGTGGCCTGTGGCGGCGGTTTCTTCAACGCCGGGCAGATGTGTTCCGCCACCAGCCGCGTACTGGTCGCCGATGAACTGGCGGATGAATTTGTCGCGCGATTGAAGGCCCGTGCCGAAGCCATTCGCGTGGCCGACCCGTTCGACCCGAACGTGGAGATGGGCGCACTGGTCAACCAGGCGCAATACCAGCGGGTGCTGGGCCACATCGATCGCGGTTTGAGCGCTGGCGCGAAGCTGATCTGCGGCGGCAATCGCCCGGCGGACCTTTCACGCGGATATTTTTTGCAGCCGACCGTTTTCATCGACGCGCCCCTCGACAGTGCGTTGTGGTGCGAAGAGATTTTCGGTCCGGTGATTTGCGTGCGCAGTTTCAGCTCTGAAGCCGAGGCGATCGCCTTGGCCAACGACAGCCCGTTCGGTCTGGTGGCCAGTGTGGTCACGCGCGACAGCGAGGCCGCCGATCGGGTCGCCAACGCTTTGCAGGCGGGGCTTGTGTGGATCAACGCACCGCAAGTGATCTTCCCGCAGACCGCCTGGGGTGGCTACAAACAGAGCAGCATCGGCCGCGAATTGGGGCCGTGGGGCTTGCAGGCTTTCCAGGAAATCAAACACGTGATTCGGGCCGTCTGACAGCACGAAAACAGTGAGCGCATGCCTCGAAAGGAGGCATGCGCCAACGTCATGGCTTCAATGAGTATTTATCGATAGTCAGGTGTTTTGCACGACCTCAGGATGAACCCGCAGGTCAAGCTCAAGTCCTTTGAAACCGGGGACTTCAAGCCGATCTGGCCGCGCGGATGCAACGGTTGCGACCAACCTCATACTTAAAAAAACAAAGGGAGTCCTTCATGGGCAAGCATGATCTGAACAGACGTCAATTCATCAAAACCGTGGGTGTGGCGTCGGTAGCCGCGGCAGCCATGAGCATGCCGTTCATCCGGGCCAATGCCAGCGACACGCGCTTTACGGGCAAGACCCTGCGCTTGCTGACCTGGTCTGATGACACTGGCCTGGCAGCATTGCGCAATATCGCGGCCACCTTCGAAGACAAGTACGGCTGCAAGGTCATTGCTGACCGCACCGGCAGCACCTCGGAAATGGTCGCCAAACTCAAGGCCGGCGGTGATCGTCCGCAGTACGACATCATCACCCTGGCCGGCGTCGGCGCCGAAGGCCTGGCCGCCGCCAACCTGCTGGAAAAACCCGACCTCAACCGCATCCCCAACCTGGTGGACGTGCCGGAGAAATACCGCACCGGCGCCAATGGCCACGGTATCGGTTACCTGCTGTGGTGCAACAGCCTGGTCTACAGCACCCGTACCCAGAAAGAAGCCCCGGACAGCTACGCCGCGATGTGGGACGCCGACCTGGCGCCGAACATTTTCCTGCCGCCGCCGAACTGGACCGAGGCCATGGACCTGATCATCATCGCCGCCAAACTGGCCGGTGGTGACGAACACAACATCGAGCCAGGCTTCAAGAAACTCGCCGAGCTCAAGAGCCGCGTGGTGACCCTGGGCGAAAACCCGAACCAGATCGCCGAGCTGTTCCGTACCGGCTCCCTGGACATGGGCGGCTTGTACGCGCCGGCGTTTTTCCCGAAACAGATCCGCGACCCGGCCTACGGTCTGGGCGCCACGTTCGGCATGAAGGAAGGTTTCTACACCGACCTGATGCTCTCGGTGATGCCGAAAAATCGTCCGGGCGATACCGACCTGGCCTATGCCTTCATCAACCACTCTCTGGACCCGTTAGTGCAGGGCAAGATGGCCGAAGACATCTACAACGGCCCAGTCAACGCCAAGGCGATCATCTCCGCCGAAGCCCGCAAGAGCCCGTATATCCTTACGCCGGAGCAGATTGCCGAGAAGGCGATCATGCACGACAACGCCTTCCTGGCCACCGTGCATGACCAATGGATTCGTCGTTACACGGAAATCTTTTCTTCCTGATCGAGTGGCGAACACAAGCCCTGAAATCACCGCAAATCAAATGTGGGAGCGGGCTTTGTGGCGAGGGGGCTTGCCCCCGTTGGGGCGCGAAGCGGCCCTGAATCCTGTCATCGCGGTGCATCAGGTGTACCGCATGAGATGGTTTACGACTGCTTCGCAGTCGAACGGGGGCAAGCCCCCTCGCCACAAAGCCCGCTCCCACAGGATTCACGGCGGTTTTGAGGGCTGTGTTTGCCAGCTGCTTTCCATTGACGAGACCCTTGCTATGGAACACCAACCTCTGACCCATCCGGTAAGCGTCGCACCCACGCGCGCTAATCGGGGTGTCTCACCGACAGTGCGTGCGTGGTTTTTCCTGTCGCCGTCGATGCTGTTTCTCGGCGTGCTGATTGCCGCCAGCCTCCTGGTGCTGCGCATGAGCGTGGGCACCAAAGGTGCGGAGTGGTCCGGCTTCAGCCTGGCCAGTTACGCGCAATTGCTGGAACCGTACTACCTCAAATCCTTGCTGCTGACCCTGCGCCTGGCGCTGATCAGCGCGGTGATCGCGGTGCTGCTGGCGATCCCGGTGGCCTACACCATGTCGCGGCTGACCTCACCGTTCGTGCGGCGGATTTTCCTGGCGGCGGTGCTGTTGCCGTTGCTGGTCAACCTGTTGCTGCAAAGCTACGGCTGGCTGGTGATTCTCGGCCCGGGCGGGATGCTCAATCAGGCGCTGATGGGCCTGGGCCTGATCAAGCGGCCGATCATGCTGCTGTACAACCAGAACGGCGTATTGATGGGCCTGGTGCAAACCGCGTTCCCGTTGGCTGTGCTGCCGATTGCCAGTGCCATGCGCGGAGTCGCCCGCACTTACGAAGAAGCCGCTGCAACCTTGGGCGCCAGTCGCCTGCAGGTGTTTCGCCAAGTGGTGTTGCCGATGAGTTTTCCGGGGATCATCACCGGCGCGACGTTGGTGTTTGCCTACAACGCCAGCAGCTTCGTGGTGCCTTTGCTGCTCGGCGGTCGGCGCGTGCCGATGCTGGCGGTGATGGTCCATGACCAGATCGCCCCGCTGATGAATTGGCCCGCCGCGTCCGCTGCCGGCGTGGTGCTGATCGTTACCACCCTGGCAATCATGACCTTGTCCGAATACATCACTGGCCGTCGTCGGCGCATGCTGGAGGCTTCCCAATGAGCACTTTGATCAAGAAGCGTCAGTCGTTGCTGCCGGGCGATACCGGCAAGTTCGCCGGCATCCTCTCGGGCTTCATTTTGCTGTTGGCGGTGCTGCCGATCCTGACCATGATCGTCATGTCGTTCAGCGGCGCCTCGAACCTCGACTTTCCGCCCAGCAGCTACAGCCTGCAATGGTACAAGGCCGCCTGGCACACGTTCGTCTCACCGGATGCCAGCGACGTGCTGAGCCTGGGCAAAGCCATGAGCACCAGCCTGATGGTGGCCTGCCTGACCATGATCTTCGCCACGATCATCGCGGTGCCGGCGGCTTACGCGCTGACCCGTTGCGAGTTCCGCGGCAAGGCCGTGGCGCTGCAATTGATGTCGCTGCCACTGGTGTTCCCGATGGTGGTGTTGGGCCTGGCCTTGCTGCTGGTGTTCGACAGCCTGCCATTCCAGATCACCACCTCGCGGCTGGTGATTGCCCATGTGATTCTAGCGCTGCCGTTCGTGGTGAAGAACTGCACGGCAGCGATGCTCTCCATCGGCAGCGAAGTCGAAGAGGCCGCGCAAATGCTCGGCGCTTCACCGACTCGGGCGATTGTCGATGTGGTGGTGCCGTTGATGAAGTCGGGGATTCTGGCGGGCATGCTGCTGGCGTTCATCGTCTCGTTCAACGAATTCACCGTGACCTATTTCCTCTACACCATCGACGTCATGACCGTGCCGATCTGGATGTACAGCCGCACCGTGTCTTCGCTCGACCCTACCGTTTTCTCGTTTGCCGTGCTGATCGTGCTGATCGACTTCGTGCTCATTTGGGCGCTGGAAAAGTTGGTTGGCGAAGGCGGCGTTTCGTTCTGATTTCTTGAGGTGATTCAAATGACTGGTCTGATTCTGGAAAACGTCGAGAAACATTACGGCTCGGCCTGCGCGGTAAAGGATGTAAACCTGCATTTGCCCGAGGGCAAACTGGTGTGTTTCCTCGGCCCGTCGGGCTGCGGTAAAACCACTTTGCTGCGGATGATCGCCGGGCTCGAAACCCTGACCGGCGGCGAGATTCGCCTGGACGGTGAAGACATCGGCCATACCCCTGCGCATCAGCGCAATTTCGGCATGGTGTTTCAATCCCTGGCGCTGTTCCCGCACATGACGGTGGGGGAGAACATTGCCTATCCGCTGAAACTGCGTGGGGTCAGCAAGGCTGATCAGCAGGCGCGGGTGGTGGAGTTGCTTGAGCTGATTCAACTGCAGGAAATGATTGATCGCCCGGTGGCGAAACTCTCCGGCGGTCAGCGTCAGCGTGTGGCGATTGCCCGGGCGATTGCTTCGCGGCCGAAAATCCTGCTGCTCGACGAACCGCTGTCGGCGCTGGACGCCAAGTTACGCGAGTCGATGCAGGTGGAAATCCGTCAGCTGCAACAGCGCTTGAACATCACCACCATCATGGTCACCCACGACCAGCGCGAAGCCATGACCATGGCCGACATCGTGGTGGTGCTGGGTGAGCATCGGGTGCAGCAGGTGGGCACGCCGATTGAGATTTATCGGCACCCGGCCAACGAATTCGTCGCGGACTTCATCGGTTCGGGGAATATTTTCCCGGCCACGGCGTTGGGCAATGGCAAGGTCAGCCTGCCCGGCGGTGATGCGCTGCAAGTGCCGATCTGCAGCAGCATCGTGGTGGGGGAGAAGGTGAAAATGCTGATTCGCCCCGAAGACCTGCAGCTGTCGCAACCGCAGGCCACGGCGGGGAATCGCTTGCTGGGCAAGGTGACGTTTGTGCGGGATATCGGCGCGACCATCGAAACCACCGTCGAATGTTCCGGGGTGTCGTTTACCGCGTTGAGCACGCCGTGTCAGGACGTTGGGTTGAGCATTGGCAATCCGGTGTCGGTGACCTTGCCGGCTGAGGCGTGCCGAGTACTGAGCGCCTGAACAAACACCCCCATCCTCGTAGGAGCGAGGCTTGCCCGCGAAGGCTATTTCATACTCAGCATTGATGCTGGCTGATACGACGCCTTCGCGGGCAAGCCTCGCTCCTACAGGGTATGAATCTGATTACACGGACAACCGCAACCGCGCCAAATCCCGCAGCGGCGGTGCCCCGAACAATCGGCTGTACTCGCGGCTGAACTGCGAAGGGCTTTCATACCCCACCCGATACCCTGCCGCCGACGCTTCCAGCCCTTCGGCCAGCATCAACCGCCGCGCTTCTTGCAGGCGCAGCTGTTTCTGATATTGAAGCGGACTCATCGCCGTCATCGCCTTGAAGCGGTGATGCAGCGTCGACACGCTCAGGTTCACTTCCCGCGCCAGATCATCGATGCGCAGCGGTTGCTCATAATTGCCGTTGAGCCATTTGATCGCCTGGCCGATGCGATGGCTCTGGCTGTTGGCGATGGCAATCTCATACAGCCGATGCCCCTGCTGGCTGCGCAACAGCCGATACAGAATCTCCCGACGAATCAGCGGCGCCAGCATGGCGATGTCTTTCGGTGTGTCCAGCAAACGCGCCAGGCGCAGCACGGCGTCGAGCATGGCCGCGTCGATCCGCTCGACATACAGGCCTCGGCCCGTGGGCCGTGTGGGCAGGCCGATGGGGCCGGCGTCGGCAATCAGCGCGGTGATTTCCGCCGGGTCGATGTCCAGCCGCACCGCGAGGATCGGTTCTTCGGGCGAGGCATTCACCACCCGCCCGCTCAGGGGCATCGAGACCGATACCACCAGGTAATTCAGCGGGTCGTAATTGAAGTGTTCGTCCGCCAACCGAACTTCCTTGCGTCCCTGGGCCATGATGCACAGGGCCGGTTGGGCCAGCCCCGGGGCGAAATCATGGGATTTGCTGTGACGCGACATGAACAGCGAACCGACGGCGGTGGCGTAGGAACCATCGTCCAGCGTGTTGCGACGGATGAGGTCGGCCAGTTCCGCGCGCTGTTTTTCCATGTCAGCGGGAAGCGGAGCCTGAAAGTGATCGAGCGACGACATGCAGGGAATCCTCCGTGAAGTGTTGGTCATGGGCCGAGCTTAAATTTGTGCAAGGGACAGCGGTAGACACATCCTGTCAAAAGCTTGCCTGATTCTGCGCGGGGTGAATACACGAGGCTGCCATAGCAGGGCAACGTGGATGAAACTTGCTTAAAAGTGGTGTGACAGCGGTGTGACAATACTTTGCGCGCTGTTACAGAGGCTTTTTGCAGTTGCGCAGGATTGTGCAATAAGCCGGCAGAAATCGACTAACGCTGACTGTGATGCGCCGCCTAATCTTGGATCCTGTCGCAGCCCGTCCCACGGCTGCCACTCGACTCCCTGGGAGGGTTGAACATGTCTACGCAGATCCCCGTCAGTCATATGGCCTTCGTTCGCGCCCGCGCCGGGCGTTCGGCAGAACTCGGTGCGCGCCTGAGCGCCCTGATCGAACCGTCGCGCAACGCGCCGGGTTGCCTGAGCTTCGCCCTGCAGCACTCGCAATGTGATCCCGAGCTGTGGCTGGTGTCCGGTTTCTGGGCCAGCCAACAGGCGATGACCGCTTACTTCGGCAGCCCGGCGATGCAGATTTTTGCCGAACTGGTGCAGGAAATGGTGGTCAACAGCCTGGATTTCCATACTTTCAAGGATGTCTCGGCGACCCAGGCCCTCGGCCAGTCCCAGGCAGCGGTACACAAACTGGCCGGTTGAGGGTTTAATGGCGCAACTCTCCATTAGCCAGGATCCGCGACATGGCACGTAAAGCCTTTGAACACTTCGAAGCCGTTTCAGCAGTAGTACCGAGCGAGGGCGGTTACCACGCCGCGATTGCCGTCAAAGCCCTCGGTGGTTCCGGTGCCCCGGTTTTTCACAAAGTGCTGGAAGGCCAGACGTTCAAGACCGCTCATGAAGCCGACGAGGCCGCGGCCAAAGAGCTGACCCACCTCAAAGACGTCAAACAAGACGCCGACCTGCTCTGGTAATCACTTGACCGCCCCCGGGCGGAACATCTTGAACAGTGCCTCTGGCCCCAGCTGAAAATAATCCGCTGGCCCGCCGCCGCGCAGAATCGGTTCTGCCGCGGCGGTGTCGTACACCCCATCCTTCAACAGCCATTTGGCGATGTGCACGGCGACCACTTCGCCGAGAATCAGCCAGCTCGGCACCACTTCCTTGTTGGCGCGCTGCAACTGAATGATCTGCGTGACCTTGCACTCGAAGGACACCGGGCTTTCGGCGACCCGTGGCACCTGAATGATCTTCGACGCGGCGGTGGTCAGCCCGGACAGTTCGAACTCGTTGACTTCCGGCCCGACCATGGCGCAGCTCTGGTTCATCTGCTCGGCCAGCGGACGCGTCGCCAGGTTCCAGGCGAACTCGCCGGTCTGCTCGATGTTGTTCAGGCTGTCTTTGCGCCCGACACTGGAAAACCCGATGATCGGCGGGATGTAGTTGAAGGCGTTGAAGAAGCTGTAGGGCGCCAGGTTCAGGCGACCGTTGGCGTCCTGGGAGGAAATCCAGCCGATGGGACGCGGGCCGACGATGGCGTTGAACGGGTCATGGGGCAGGCCATGGCCGTTGGCGGGTTCGTAGAAATGGATATCGTCGGGCATGGAGTGAATTCCTGAGGGCGTCCGGGAGGTGAGCATGGTGCAAGGGCCAGCGGCAGATTTCAATCAGTGGGAGTGGGGCTTCTGTGGCGATCACCGGGTTTTGCTTTCCCCAGAAATGACTAAGCCCGGCCAGAGCCGGGCTGTGTGGTGCGTACAGGGATCAGTTGGTACGGGCAGCGTCGGTGCGATCGACGCTGTCGGTAGCGACTTTGGCCGCGTCGGTGCGGCTGTCGTCTGCGGTGTTGCTTTGCGCAGTGAAGACGGCGGAACCGGTGCGGTCGTAACCATCGGCGGCGAAGGTATTGGCCGCCAGCACAGAGAGGGTCAGGGCAAGCATCAGTTTGGTTTTCATGGGTAACTCCAGTTTGCACATTGCAATGAATTGATCGACGGGGGGCAGGATGCGTACTGGGCATTAACCAGCGATTAATCGGGCTCTCTTGTCTGCGTGACAGAATTTTCATCCTGCACTTACCTATTTTTCACCGCTCCACCGCCAGTCTGCGCACCGGTCAATAACCCGAAGAAACGACTGCCACGAACTGGAGCTTGCCTTGAATGAATAAACTTCCTCAGATCACCCTGGCGTTCTGGGTCATGAAAATCTGCGCAACGACCCTGGGTGAAACCGCGGGGGATTTGTTGTCGATGACCCTTAATGTCGGTTACGCCATCAGCTCGCTGATTCTGATCAGCGTCTTTGTGCTGACGCTGGTCACGCAGTTGATGTCCAAAACCTACAAGCCGGTGCTGTACTGGATCGTGATTCTGTCGACCAGCACCGCAGGCACCACCATGTCCGACTTCATGGACCGCACCCTTGAATTGGGCTACGCCACGGGTTCGATGATCCTGATTGCGATTCTGCTGGGGATATTCGCGGCCTGGCGCTTGAGCGGCGATTCGCTGAACGTCACCAAGGTCCAGACCTTCCGGGGCGAGATGTTCTATTGGATGGCGATTCTGTTTTCCAACACCCTGGGCACGGCGCTTGGCGATTACCTGGCCGACGACTCGGGCCTGGGTTTTGCCGGCGGCGCACTGTTGATCGGTTCGACCATTGCGCTGGTGGTGCTGTTGAAATACTTCACGAAGATTTCGTCGGTGCTGCTGTTCTGGGTGGCGTTCGTGTTGACGCGGCCATTCGGCGCAACCTTGGGCGACTTCCTGACCAAACCCCATGCAAAGGGTGGCCTGGATTTCGGCACCATCGGTTCTTCGCTGGTGTTGGCGGGGGTTCTGGTGGTGATGATTGCGGGGGCGTCTTACGTGCAGGGCAAGTACGCGAAGCAGACGGCGGCTGAGTTGACCTGATACCGAGGTGTCCCGTTCGCGGGCAAGCCTCGCTCCTACAGATGATCGCGTACCCCTGTAGGAGCGAGGCTTGCCCGCGAAGAGGCCGGTACAGCCGCCATCAATGTTGCTGTCAGTCGGTCTCGATCCGCGAATGCTTGCGGGTGTCTTTCATGGTCACGTACACCAGCAACGACACCGCGATGCACGCCGTGACATACCAGTAGTAACCGGTTTCCATGCCGATGCTCTTGAACCACAGGGCGATGTATTCAGCGGTGCCGCCGAAGATCGACACGGTCAGTGCGTACGGCAGGCCGACGCCCAGGGCGCGGATTTCGGTCGGGAACAATTCGGCTTTGACCACCGCGTTGATCGAGGTGTAGCCGCTGACGATGATCAGCGCCGCCATGATCAGGAAGAACGCGCCCCACCAGCTCTGGATGGTGTGCAGGGTGGTCAGGATCGGTACGGTGAACAGCGTCCCGAGAATGCCGAAGGCAATCAGGATCGGCCGCCGACCGACTTTATCCGACAGCCCGCCGATGATCGGTTGCAGGCACATGAACAGGAACAGCGTGGCCGCGGAAATCGTGGTGGAGTCGGAGATGCTCATGCCGACGGTGTTCACCAGGTATTTCTGCATGTACGTGGTGTAGGTGTAGAACGCCAGCGTGCCGCCCATGGTCAGGCCGACCACGGTCATCAGTTCCTTGGGATGGCGCAGCAAGGTGCGCATCGCGCTTTCTCGGGCTTTCTCTTTCTTGGTGAACGACTCGGTTTCTTCCATGCCGCGACGCAGGTATAGCGCGACCACGGCACACAGCGCGCCGATGGCGAACGGAATGCGCCAGCCCCAGGCGTACAGCTCTTCGGTGGTCAGGAAGTTTTGCAGCACGATCAGCACACCCAGGGCGATGAGCTGGCCGGAGATCAGCGTCACGTACTGGAAACTGGAGTAGAAGCCGCGACGTTCCTTGGTCGCCATCTCGCTGAGGTACGTTGCCGAGGTGCCGTACTCACCCCCCACCGACAAACCTTGCAGCAGGCGGGCGAACACCAGCAGGATCGGCGCGCCGATACCGATGGTTTCATAGCCCGGGCTCAGGGCGATCAGCAGCGAGCCGAAGCACATCAGGTAGACCGACGCCATGAGCGCGGCTTTACGGCCGGCCTTGTCGGCGTAGAGGCCCATCAGCCAACCGCCGATCGGGCGCATCAAAAAGCCCACGGCGAAGATTGCGGCGGTGTTGAGCAGTTGGGCGGTGGTGTCGCCTTTGGGGAAGAAGACTTTGGCGAAGTACAGGGAGAAGGCGGCGTAGACGTACCAGTCATACCACTCGACCATGTTGCCGACAGAGCCGCTGAAGATCGATTTGATCCGGCTGGCGGTGCTTCTTTCTTTAGCCGGCACGGCAGCCGACCCAAGGGGCAGGGCGTTGGAGTTATCCATTGAAGGATCCTTCGTTTAATTGTTTTTGTGGAGCGCGTGTAAACGCAGCCTGCAGGGGCTATAGCAGGAGCTGTGCCAAGGGGAGGAGGGCCGGTTTAGAGGGGGTGAGAGGTTTTGTTGAGCGGATAGTCGCTCAAGGTATGCGTAAGTATGAGCGGATTTCCGCCGATCACTTGTGGCGAGGGGGCTTGCCCCCGTTGGAGTGCGAAGCGCTCCCCGGCATTTTTTCAGGTACACCACATTTGCAGATTTTACGACTGCTTCGCAGCCGAACGGGGCGATGCGGCGTTCCGACAAGCCCCCTCGCCACAGGTCATGTGTCGGATATGAACATCTCCCGGCTCAAGCCATGGCGCTGCATCTTTTCATTGAAGGTCCGGCGCGGCAGTTGCAGTTCTTCAAGCACCGCTTTCACATCGCCCTTATGCCGGGTCAGCGCCGCGCGCAAGCAATGCGCTTCGAAGGCTTCCGCCTGCGCCGCCAGTGACTGGCCGGGATCGATCCCCACCGGTTCCGGTTCGCCGAGGCCCAGCACCTGGCGCTCGGCGACGTTGGCCAGCTCGCGCACATTGCCTGGCCAGTCGTGGCTCAGCAGATGGCTCAATTGCGGCCCGCTCAACGGTGGAAAGGTACGGCCAAGACGTTCGGCGGCACTCTGCGCGAAGAACTCGAACAACAGTGGAATGTCTTCACGCCGATCACGCAACGGCGGCAGCCGCAGCTCGGCGACGTTCAAGCGATACGCCAGGTCCTCGCGAAAACGCCCGGCCCGGGCTTCATCCAGCAAGTCGGGTTTGGTCGCGGCGATGATCCGCAAATCCACGCGGATGCTCTGATTGGAGCCCAAGCGCTCAAGCTTCTGTTCCTGCAACACCCGCAGCAGCTTCACCTGCTGCGCCAGCGGCATGCTTTCGATTTCATCGAGAAACAGCGTGCCGCCGTCGGCGTATTCGAGCTTGCCGATGCGCTTGCCCTGGGCGCCGGTGAACGCGCCGCTCTCATGGCCGAACAGTTCGGCCTCGAACAACTGCTCGGGAATCGCCGCGCAGTTCAAGGCGACGAAGGGCTTGTCGGCGCGGGGACCGAAGTCGTGCAGGCAGCGGGCAACCAGTTCCTTGCCGCTGCCGGTTTCGCCACGGATCAGCACATTGACCGGCAGCGTCGCCAGATCCAGCACCTGCCGGCGCAGCGTCTGCAAACCACGGGACACTCCCAGCAGGGTGGCATCGAGTTTGGCGCGATTGTCGGCCTGTTCGTGCAGGGCACGGTTTTCCAGCACCAGCCGGCGCTTGTCCAGCGCCCGACGCAGGCTGCTCAGCAGGGTTTCCGGGCTGAAGGGTTTTTCGAGGAAATCGTAGGCGCCATCGCGCATCGCTTCGACGGCCATCGGCACATCGCCGTGACCGGTCAGCAAGATCACCGGTAAATCGGCGTCGCGGCGCTGCACTTCGGCCAGCAGTTCCAGCCCGCTCATGCCGGGCATGCGCACATCGCTGAGAATCACCCCGGGGAAGTGTTTCGGCAGTTGCGCCAGGCACTCATCGGCGCGGCTGAACAGCTGCACCTCGAACCCCGACAGGCTCAGCCACTGTTCGACGGCGCTGCGGATGCTGCTTTCGTCATCGACCACCATCACCGAATTGAGCATCAGGCAAATACCTCCAGATCAATGGGCAACGTCAGGGTGAATACCGCGCCTTTCTCGCCATTATCGGCGCTCAGGCGTCCGCCTGCTTCGTGGACGATGGCAAAGGACACGGCCAGCCCCAAGCCCAGGCCATCACCCACCGGTTTAGTGGTAAAGAATGGATCGAACACCAGGCTCAAATGTTCTTCGGCAATGCCGCCGCCATTGTCGATCACACTCAGGCGCCATAGCTGTTCATCGGCTTCGAGGCGGATTTCCAGACGCTTGCAGGGTTTGCCCTGCATGGCGTCCAGGGCGTTGCGCAGCAGGTTGATCAGCACCTGTTCCAGACGAATCGCATCGCCACGCACCCAGGCCGGACGGGTCAGGTGCAGCACCAGGCTGACCTGTTCATCGCGCAGGCGCGCGTCGAGCAATTGCAGGGCCTGATCCACCACCGCCGCCAGATCCAGCCGTTCGCGCAAACCGCTGGGGCTTTTGCGCGCGAAGGTTTTCAGGTGGCCGGTGAGGGCAGCCATGCGCGTGAGCATGTCGTCCACCGGTTTCAGCGCCTTGTAGGCGTCGTCGACCCGGCCGTGATCGAGTAGCAACCTCAGCGTAGCAAGCTGCATGCGCTGGGCGGTCAGGGGCTGATTGATTTCATGGGCCAGCGCTGCGGACATCTGCCCCAGCGCCGCGAGTTTGGCCGATTGCACCAGTCCGTCCTGAGCGGTGCGCAGGTCACGGGTGCGTTCTTCCACCAGTTGTTCGAGTTCTTCGCGGCTGCGTTGGCGCATTTTGGCCAGGCGCCAGCGTTGATTAAGGAACAGCAACAGAAACACCAGCGCCAGCCACAACCCGGCAGCAGCGAGCGCGGCGTTACGGATGTCTTCGAAGGCGACTTGCGGGCGGCGCAGCAGGTGCAAGGTCCAGCCTTCAGTGGTCAGCGGCAGCGATTCCCACAGGTAGTTTGCCGTGCCGTCAGGGCCGACGACGCGCGCCAGATCACTGTTGTCGTCAAAGCGCTGCAGCGATTGGTAATCCAGCGGTGTCAGCGGTTGTTTGTCGTATTGGCGGGTGGCCTTGAGCTCGGTGTGATCGCTGTCGTTCAACGGTTTCAACAGGCGATAGCGCCAGCCCGGCTGGTTGGCAATGAAGATGATCCCGCGCGCATCGCTGACCAGCAACGTGTCGCTGCCCTGACGCCATTCGCGCTCCAGCTCCGGGAATTCCAGTTTCACCACCATGGCGCCGAGGAACTCGCCGCTGTCGCGGGTCACCGCGCTGGAGAGAAAGTAACCGGGAATGCCACTGGTGACGCCTACCGCATAAAAGCGCCCGGCGCCCTGGGTGCGGGTCTGGCTGAAGTAAGGACGAAAACCGTAGTTGTGGCCGACGTAACTGCTGGGCAAACGCCAATTGCTGGCGGCCACGGCCAGGCCGGTGCGGTCGAGCAGTTCCAGGGTCGAGGACTGCGCGGCACCGTTGATTTTTTCCAGTTTGCGGTTCAGTGCGTCCTGTTGCTCAGGCGTTACCGGGCCATCGAGCGCGGCGCGCAACTCCGGGTCCAGCGCCAGCACGGCGGGCAGGGCGCGGTAGCGGTCGATCAGGGTATGCAGGGAATTGGCGTACAGCGCCAGTTGCTGGTTGGCGCGGGCGGCGTCTTCTTCCAGCGCCTGGCGTTCGGCGTGGCGGATGGCCAGGGTGGCGGCGAGGACGGCACCGGCGACGATCAGCAGGGAGTACAACGACAGACGCAGGGTACGGGAGGTCGGCAGCATGCTGGCGCAAACAGAGAGTAAGTCGGGCGGGCACCATACCATGCAGGTGATCGGCTCGGCGTCCTGTTCGCGCACTCACCGATCGTTCGGGCGACTGACAGGCTTGAGAGTTGCCAAAGTACCAGGTTTTTCTATCGCGAACGGTTTGGACACTGGATAAAAAAACGGCCGGGTCATCCATAACGATGAGCCGGCCGTACGGGCAGACTGAAGCGCTTACTGCACTTCCACCGCCAGGCTTTCGCTGATCTTCTGCTGCCAGATCGCAGGGCCAGTGATGTGTACCGACTCACCTTTGCTGTCCACCGCAACGGTGACCGGCATGTCTTTCACGTCGAACTCGTAGATCGCTTCCATCCCCAGTTCGGCGAACGCCACCACGCGGGATTTCTTGATCGCTTGCGCCACCAGGTAAGCCGCGCCGCCGACTGCCATCAGGTAAACGGCTTTGTGGTCCTTGATCGCTTCGATTGCGGTCGGGCCGCGCTCGGATTTGCCGATCATGCCCAACAGGCCGGTTTGCTCGAGGATCTGACGGGTGAACTTGTCCATCCGCGTAGCGGTAGTCGGGCCAGCCGGGCCAACCACTTCTTCGCGCACCGGATCAACCGGGCCGACGTAGTAGATGAAGCGACCTTTCAGGTCCACCGGCAGGGTTTCACCCTTGTTCAGCATCTCGACCATGCGCTTGTGCGCGGCGTCGCGACCGGTGAGCATCTTGCCGTTGAGCAGGACGGTTTCGCCCGGCTTCCAGCTCTGCACTTCTTCCGGCGTCAGGGTGTCGAGGTTGACGCGACGGGCCGACGGGCCGGCTTCCCAGACGATTTCCGGGTAGGCGTCCAGCGGTGGCGCTTCCAGCGAGGCCGGGCCGGAACCGTCGAGCACGAAGTGCGCGTGACGGGTGGCGGCGCAGTTCGGGATCATGCACACCGGCAGGGAGGCGGCGTGGGTCGGGTAATCCATGATCTTCACGTCGAGCACGGTGGTCAGACCGCCCAGGCCCTGGGCACCGATGCCCAGTTGGTTGACCTTCTCGAACAGCTCCAGGCGCATCTCTTCGATACGGTTCTGCGGGCCGCGTGCTTTAAGCTCGTGAATGTCGATGGATTCCATCAACACTTCCTTGGCCATCACGGCGGCTTTCTCGGCGGTGCCGCCGATGCCGATGCCGAGCATGCCCGGTGGGCACCAGCCGGCGCCCATGGTCGGAACGGTTTTCAAAACCCAGTCGACGATCGAGTCGGACGGGTTGAGCATGGCCATTTTCGACTTGTTCTCGGAACCGCCGCCCTTGGCCGCCACGTCCACTTCCACGGTGTTACCCGGAACGATGGAGTAGTGGATAACGGCCGGGGTGTTGTCCTTGGTGTTTTTACGAGCGCCCGCCGGGTCGGCGAGGATCGAGGCACGTAGGACGTTTTCCGGCAGGTTGTAAGCCCGGCGCACGCCTTCGTTGATCATGTCGTCCAGGCCCATGGTGGCGCCATCCCAACGTACGTCCATGCCTACGCGCACGAACACGGTGACGATGCCGGTGTCCTGGCAGATCGGGCGGTGGCCGGTGGCGCACATGCGCGAGTTGATCAGGATTTGCGCGATGGAATCGCGGGCTGCCGGCGATTCTTCACGCAGGTAGGCCTCGTGCATCGCCTGGATGAAATCCACGGGGTGGTAGTAAGAAATGAATTGCAGGGCGTCAGCAACGCTCTGAATCAGGTCGTCTTGCTTGATCACGGTCATCGAGTCGCGCTCCTCTAAAAGACGGGAACATTCAATAAGGTGCCTGCGGCTTGGGTGCATCGGTCGGTCGCAGACACCTTTCAAGGCACGCCGGGCATGCTGGCGCGACGCTAAAAAGGCGCGGCAGTATACCGCGCATCAAAGGCGGGTACATCTGTTGACAGTCAAACGTTGGTCGCATACATCGCCGGTGCGGATCGCCACGAATCCTAATATAGCCGCACAACGCGAACCTGTAGCAGCAGCCTCGCAAGCTCGACAGCTGCTACAGCGAACGCAGTCTTCGGCAGCTGCTACCTGGAATGCAGCAAGGCTCGACTCACAGGAAGCGGGTCATGGGTTTGACGCCAGATTTTCGCCACAAAAATTGAATGGTCATTTATCAGACTCGCCACTAAAGTGGCATCCGGCCTGTAGAGTAGGACACTCTGACAGCCTCCTTTCGCACGGTGAATCAACGATTGACCCATAACGCCATCCAGCGGCTTTTGCTCAAACGCTTTGCCCTTGCGGCCGGCACTTATGCCCTGGCCTTGCTGCTGGTGTGGCTGGCGTTTTTCACCGGCCATTACAACGACTCCCTTGCTGGCATGGTGATCGGCAGCGTGTTGACGGTGTTCAGTCAGGCCGTGTTGTTCGCGGTGTTTTACAGCGGCACGAACCTGCGGTGTTCCGACCCCAGCCTGACCGAAGTGCAAATTCTGCTGGGGCTGGGTTGGCAATCCTGGCTGATCGCCCATCTGGACGAGGCGCGCGGTGCGTTTCTGGTGTTTTACCTGCTGATCCTGTTGTTCGGGCTGTTTCATCTGTCGCGTATTGCTTTTGTGCGTTGCGCGTTGCTGGTGTTTTTCAGTTTCAGCGCCATCACGTTATGGGAGCTCTACCACTTCGAGCTGCACGACCCGACGCAGTCCCTGTTGCAGGTGTGCGTGCTGTTTGTGGTGCTCGGCTGGCTGGTGCTCTATGCCCGTTACGTCCAGGTGTCGCGCCAGCGTATGCGGCAGCGGCGGTTCGCCTTGCAGGCGCATCAGGACACCCTGCGCGGGATGATGCGCCAGCTCGAAGGCCTGGTGGCGACCGACGAACTCACCGGGCTGTTCAACCGCCGGCATTTCCTGCGCCTGGCCTCCCGCGAGTTGAATGCCATGGAAGTCGGTGTGGTGCATGGCCTGGCGCTGATCGACCTCGACCACTTCAAACGCATCAACGATGTTCACGGCCACGCCGCCGGTGATCAGGTGCTGCAAGCATTCGCCGGAGTGGCCACGGCCTGCCTGCGCGATGGCGATATTCTGGCCCGTTATGGCGGTGAAGAATTCGTGGTGCTGTTGCCCGATTGCGATGCCGAGCGCCTGACGGCCTGTTGCGAGCGCTTGCGCATAGCCTTCATGGATGTCGAATTGGTCGGCCTGGAGATCGCCCATCTCAGCCTGTCGGCGGGCATGACCTTGTTGGAACTGGGCCACGATCTGGATCACGCCTTGCACCGCGCCGATCAGGCGCTGTACCGCGCCAAGCGTGACGGCCGTAACCGTTGCGCGGCCGCCTGGGAGAATGTCGATGCCTGAGTTACGGGTCGGCGAACGCCAATGGGCAGTGGCGGTAGGCAGTAACCTGCTCGATGCCCTCAATCAAAACGGCGTGCCGGTGCCCTATAGCTGCCGCGCCGGCAGTTGCCACGCGTGCCTGGTCAAATGTGTCGAGGGCCTGCCCAGCGACAGCCGTCCCGATGCCTTGAGCAATGAACAGCGCCAGCAGGGTTGGCGGTTGGCCTGTCAGTGCCAGGTGGTTGACGATCTGCAAGTCGAAACTTTTGACCCGCTGCGCGATGGTCTTGCCGCGCAAGTGGTCGCCAGCGATTGGCTGAGCGCCAGCGTGTTGCGCTTGCGCCTGAGCAGCGAGCGCCCGTTGCGCTATCAGGCGGGGCAGCATCTGGTGTTGTGGGCGGGGCAGGTGGCGCGGCCATATTCCCTGGCCAGCCTGCCGGAAGAAGACCGCTTTCTGGAATTCCACCTCGATTGCCGTCAACCGGGGGAGTTCAGTGACGCGGCGCGTCGCTTGAGAATCGGCGATCCGATCCGCCTCGGCGAGTTGCGCGGCGGGGCGCTGCATTACGATCCGGACTGGCACACCCGCCCGCTGTGGTTACTGGCGGCCGGCACCGGTCTGGGGCCGCTGTTCGGCATCTTGCGCGAAGCGTTGCGTCAGCATCACCAGGGCGCCATCCGCGTCATTCACCTGGCCCATGATGCCAGTGAGCATTATCTGGCCAAACCCCTGCAAGCCATGGCCGAGGGCCGTGAAAACCTTAATGTCGAGCTGTGGACGGCGGCCGAGTTGCCCGCGGCTTTGGCGCAACTGCGCCTTGTTTCCCGGCAAACCCTGGCTTTAGTCTGCGGAGCACCCGACAGCGTCGACGCCTTTGCCCGGCGCCTGTACCTGGCGGGTTTGCCGCGCAATCAACTGCTGGCGGATGTCTTTGTCCCCCATGGTTGAGCGCTGATTGCTGTGGCGAGGGGGCTCGCCCCCGTTGGGCTGCGAAGCGGCCCCAAAAGTTTGTGAGCGCTGCGCACTGGAGCGCCAGCCCGGTCAAGCGGGAGCAAGCTCCCTCGCCACAGTTGATCCTCTCAGATCAGGACACGCCATGCCCGACGCCATCCAGTTTGAACGTGAGCGCGGTTTACTGACCCTGCGCCTCAACCGCCCGGAAAAGAAAAACGCCCTGAACCGTGCCATGTACAGCCAACTGGCGGAGGGCTTGCGGCTTGCCGACAGCGATCCCGACATCAACGCCGTGCTGATCACCGGCAGCGCCGAATGCTTCACGGCTGGCAACGACATCGCCGACTTCATCCAGCAACCGCCGGGCAACCTCGACAGCCCGGTGTTCCACTTCATGCTCGGCCTTCTTGAGTGCCGCAAGCCGGTGATCGCTGCGGTAGCCGGCGCGGCGGTGGGGATCGGCACGACGATGCTGCTGCATTGCGATCTGGTTTATGTCAGTGCGGCTGCGAGGTTGCGCATGCCATTCGTCAATCTGGGGTTATGCCCGGAGTTCGGCTCCAGCCTGATCCTGCCGCGCTTGCTTGGGCAGGCCAAAGCGGCGGAGTTGTTATTGCTTGGGGAAGGTTTCAGTGGTGAACAGGCCGCCGCGTGGGGCATTGCGACTGAGGCCTTGGGCAGTGGCGAGGCGGCGTTGGCCAAGGCGCGGGAGATGGCGTTGCGGTTCGAGTCTTTGCCACCGGAAGCGGTGCGCATCAGCAAGCAATTGATGAAAGCGCCGGACCGGGAACAGCTGCGCCAGGTCATAGAAGAAGAGGGCGCGTTGTTCACCCAGCGGTTGCGCTCGCCGGAAGCGATGGCGGCGTTGTCAGCGTTTATCAGCAAACACTAACCGATCGTTCCCACGCTCTGCGTGGGAACGATCACCACAGACGAAAAAAGCCCCGCCATTCACATGGCGGGGCTTTTGTTTTTCAGCAATCGGTCACTCAGACCTGCGGGTCGCCCACGTGCAGGATCTTCATGCCGTTGGTACCGCCGGTGGTGTGGTAGCTGTCGCCCTTGGTCAGGATCACCCAGTCACCTTTCTGCACGACGCCGCGCTTGACCAGCTCGTCGATGGCTTTCTGGCTGACTTCGTTCGGTGCCAGCGAGGCCGGGTCGAACGGAACGGTGTACACGCCACGGAACATCGCTGCGCGGGCCTGGGCTTCGCGGTGCGGAGTGAACGCGTAAATCGGCACCGACGAGCGGATACGCGACATGATCAGCGGGGTGTAGCCGCTTTCGGTCAGCGCGATGATCGCTTTCACGCCTGGGAAGTGGTTGGCGGTGTACATGGTTGCCAGCGCGATGCTCTCGTCGCAGCGCTCGAATTCCTTGCCGATGCGGTGGCTGGAGGTCTTGCTGGTCGGGTGCTTTTCAGCGCCGATGCAGATGCGCGCCATGGCTTGCACCGCTTCCAGCGGGTACAGGCCAGCAGCACTTTCAGCCGAGAGCATCACGGCGTCGGTGTAGTCGAGCACGGCGTTGGCTACGTCGGACACTTCGGCGCGGGTCGGCATCGGGTTCTGGATCATCGACTCCATCATCTGGGTCGCGACGATCACGGCCTTGTTGTGGCGACGTGCGTGCAGAATGATTTTCTTCTGAATGCCCACAAGCTCAGCGTCGCCGATTTCCACACCCAGGTCACCACGGGCCACCATCACCGCGTCGGAGGCCTTGATCAGGCCGTCGAGGGTTTCGTCGTCGGCCACGGCTTCGGCGCGTTCGATCTTCGCCACCAGCCAGGCGGTGCCGCCGGCTTCGTCGCGCAGTTGACGGGCGTATTCCATGTCGGCGGCGTCACGGGGGAAGGACACGGCGAGGTAGTCGACTTCCATTTCGGCGGCGAGCTTGATGTCGGCCTTGTCTTTCTCGGTCAGGGCCGGTGCCGTCAGGCCACCGCCGCGACGGTTGATGCCTTTATGGTCCGACAGCGGGCCGCCGATGGTCACGGTGCAGTTCAGTTCGGTGGCGGTGGCGGTATCGACGCGCATCACCACGCGGCCGTCGTCGAGCAGCAGCTCGTCGCCCACGCCGCAGTCTTTCACCAGGTCCGGGTAGTCGATGCCGACCACTTGCTGGTTGCCTTCGGTCAGCGGATGGCTGGTGGAGAAGGTGAATTGATCACCGATCTTCAGCTCGATCCGCTTGTTGGCGAATTTGGCGATACGGATTTTCGGGCCTTGCAGGTCACCCAGCAGGGCGACGAAGCGGCCGTGCTTGGCAGCGAGGTCACGCACCAGCTTCGCGCGAGCCTTGTGCTCGTCGGGGGTGCCGTGGGAGAAGTTCAGGCGGGCGACGTCCAGGCCAGCCAGAATCAGCTGTTCGAGAACTTCCGGCGAGTTACTGGCCGGGCCAAGGGTAGCGACGATTTTGGTACGACGAACGGACATGCAAAGACTCCTGAGTTCAAGCGCTAGCAGAGGCTACTATGGTCTTTGGGTGTAGTCATTGTTCGTTTGCACTACTTATTGCTTTCTTTATTGAACGTGACAACTTTGCAGCACGCCATCCTGAAGATTTCCGACAACGGGTCGATACAGAGCGCAAGACAGGAGATCCCCTTATGCGATTCGTGCTCATTGCCGTCCTTGCCCTCAGTGCTGCGGGCTGCACCCATTGGTCGATGGACCATCATTTGAACAATGCCTACAGCGCCTACGAACGCGGCAACTGCGAACAGGTGATGCTCGAACTGTCCAAGGTCGATCGTGAAAGTCGTTCCCGCCGCTACGTACAGCCGGAAGTGTCGATGATGCGCGGCCAGTGCCTGGAACGGCAGAAGCTGTTCATCGATGCGGCGCAGACTTATCAGTTCATCATTGCCTCGTACCCGCAAAGCGAATATGCCTATCGCGCCCGTGCCCGTCTGGAAACCTTGCAGAGCCTGGGCCATTACCCGACGCGCAGCGCGGCGGCCGTTCGCCCGACGCAGTTCTGATGGCCGCTGTCATGCAACGGCTGGCCGCCCGGCGGTGGTGAGCTATAGTCCAAGAGATCGGTTTTAGAACCTTGCCTCTAAACCGGGGTGATACCTGTGATCGGCAGCAGTAAACGTCAGCGTTGTAAGGGCTGACGCACCAGGATCGGGGAGAGCGCGCCCAGGCTTATCAAGCAGCCGGCACGTTCCGAAGCATTAGTGCGGCCCTGCTTAAGGGCCTTGCTGGGCCATTTGCGCATGTTTACCGACCGCCGGATCGAGCGGCATCAACTGCCGTATTTTCTGAAAGTGTTCAACAGCGTCACCGACAAACCCATCGGCTTTCTGGGCAACTTGTCCAACGACGGGCTGATGCTTATCAGCCAGTTGCCGATAATGGTGGGCGTCGACTTTGACCTGCGATTGAAAATCCCCGCCAGCGACGGCTGCCAGCAGGTCATTGACCTGAAGGCGTGTTGTCTGTGGTGCCATGAAGACGTCACGCCCCATCATTACGACGCCGGGTTCAGCCTGCAACGGGCACCGCCGGAGTACGGGCAATTGGTGGATGCGTTGACGCAGTATTTCAGCTTTCAGCCATTGCCTGCTTCAGCCTGACAAATCCGCAACCAGTAGCAGCTGGCGCAGCCTGCTGCTACTGGGATTCGTCGCTACGTCGTTTTAATCGCCTTCTCGTTATCCAGCGACCGTTCTACCAGCATCAGCCCCAACTCACTCATCCGGTAAATTGCCATGGCCAGATGCCGCGGCTTGTCGTCCAGGCTTTCCGCCAGGTCGAGTAGCAGAATGCTGACCGTCGAAAAGGTTTCGTAGGTCTCGATGGTCAAGGCTTCGGGATTGGCATCGGGGACAACGGTGAACATTTTCATGGATCGTTCCTCGGTGGGGCGTTCGTTGGCAAAACACGGCTCAGTGTTTTCCTGTTTGAGATAGTGATCTAGAGCCCTGTTGGCAGCGTCTTGGAGTTTTCTTGAGTCGAGGGTTCCGTAGGGGGAGCGCGGGATGGTATTGAGTGAATTGGGTCGAGGCATTGACACGGTTAACTCCTTGTTGGAGCTACCGCCGATTCGGAGGTAGACGAATGGACGGCAGCGAGGGAAGGAGAACCTTATGTTGGGACGGACACCACCCACAATCAGCCTGGGTCGCTGACACTTGTAGGCAGATGCGCTTCATTTTGTAGCCGTTAGCGCTGCTATTCGAGAAGTCGGGAGGAGGACAACAAGCATATTACTGACCATGAACGTCAGTTGTTACCCGATGAGGAGCATCGGGTAACAGCCGAGGAGAATTACGACTCTTGATGGTTAGCTAGTCATTAGGGTCATGCTTTTTTGGAGCTTGTGATTCTTTAAAATCGGTGGAGATAGAAATAAGTGCCAAAGAGATGAATTCTTGGTTTCGATCTATCGCTTGCAATGCACATCGGATGTTATCCGCTATTTCGGTAGCACCTCGTTGCGCTATCCAATTCGATAGTTCTTCTATAGCGGCCCCCAAAGCCAGTTGGTTCTCATTGATCTGCGTTAGCACTGAAGCAAATAGTTTTGTCTCGTCCATGATGGATTCCTTGCGATAGAGCTTTCAGGTTGTTGAGTGGGACTGGTTTTCGTAAGTACCCGGATTGAGGGCTTGTCGTACGTGCTCGCACGTCATATCCATGTCGGCATCGTGATATGACGATTTTATATACGATTCGACGTTACATCGTTCCAGCTTTTTTCCACCCCAAATACGCCGTCACCAACTCGGCCCCCAACTCTTGGGGCCGAGCATCCACCACCGGCACTCCATGAGCACTCAACCGCTCATGGAGCTGCGCCCGGTCATTCAAATAATCCACCGTCCCGCAATAGGCCAGCGCCTCAGGCAAGGTCTGCACCGGGGCGTGCCGTAGATTGTCGAGCAAGTCTTCACGCAGGCTCGCCACCAACACCCGATGCAGTTTGCTCAGGCGTTTGACCGCAGTCAGCAGTTCTTCGTCGTCTTCATCCCGCAGGTTGGTCACCAGCACCACCAGTGCCCGGCGTTTTTGTCGGGCCAGTAGTTGCGTGACGGCAGCCTGGTAGTCGGCCGGGCGTTGGGTGCTGTCGAGGTCGTAGACACTGTTGAGCAATACGTTGAGCTGGCCTGTGCCCTTGACCGGGGCAAGGTAGTGCGGATGGTTGCTGGCGAAGGTGCTCAAGCCCACCGCGTCGCCCTGGCGCAACGCGATGTAGCTGAGCAACAGGCAGGCATTGAGAGCGTGATCGAAATGCGCGAGCTCGCCGTCCTGGCTGCGCATGCGACGGCCGCAATCGAGCATGAAGATGATTTGCTGGTCGCGCTCGTCCTGGTATTCACGGGCGATGGGGGTGCGTTGGCGGGCGGTGGCTTTCCAGTCGATTTGGCGCAGGCTGTCGCCTTCGCGGAATTCGCGCAGTTGATGGAATTCCAGGCCCAGGCCGCGACGTTGGCGCTGGCGTACGCCGAGTTGGCTGAGCCAATTGTCCACCGCCAGCAACTGGCCGCCGTAGAGGCGGGCGAAGTCGGGGTAGACGCGGGTGGTGTCGGGTATGTTGAGCAGGCGTTTGTCGGACCACAACCCCATGGGGCTCGGCAGGTTGATTTCGCAGTATTCGAAGCTGAAATGGCCGCGCATGAGCGGGCGCAGGCGGTAGCTGATCTGGCTCTGTTGGCCGGGTTGCAGTTCGACCGACAGGGGCAGGTTTTCGACGCTCAGGCCGTCGGGTACGTGGTCGAAGATCTGAATGTTCAGTGGCTGGGTAAAATCATGCTCGACCTCCAGTCGCACTTCGCTCCATCGACCGAGTGCCAGGCTGCCGGGCATTTGTCGCTGGAGGCGCGGTGAGGGCAAACGCTTGAGGCGAATGGCGTCGAGTATCGCCAGGGCCAGCAGGGCCAGCAGTAATCCCCAGTTGATCGATAAAAGGCTAGATGGAACGGCGATGTCCAGCGCCCGTAAGGCGCCCAGCACGATGCCGATGGCCAGCAGGATAGTGAGCCAGGTCAAGAGCAGGCGCGAGGGTTTCATGGCGTCGCGACTTCGTGGCAAGGGTTGGTCTGGCACGGTAATTCTGTGGCGAGCGGGCTTGCCCGCGTTCGGCTGCGAAGCAGTCGCAAACCCGACAACCGCGGTGTGTCTGTCGATATGCGATTGCAGGTTTTGGGGTCGCTTCGCAACCCAACGGGGGCAAGCCCCCTCGCCACAGGAGTGGCGTGTAACGAAATAGAGGGGGTCATAACCGTGGCGCCGGCACTTGGTCGAGCAGTTGCTTGAGCACCTGATCGACGTCCAGCCCTTCGATGTCCAGCTCCGGGGCAATCCGCACGCGGTGACGCAGTACCGCCAGGGCGCAACCTTTGATGTCGTCGGGAATCACGAACTCGCCCCCGCGCAACAAGGCGCGGGCGCGGGCGCAACGTGCCAGGGCGATGGAGGCGCGAGGCCCGGCGCCGAGAGTCAGGCCTGGCCAGGTGCGGGTGGTGCGGGCCAGGCGCACGGCGTAATCGAGCACCTGATCGTCCAGCGGCAGGTCACTGGCAATGCGCTGCAAGGCCAGCACGTCCTTGGCTTGCAACACGGTGCGCAGCGGTTGTACATCGAGCATGTCGGCGCGGGTCGAGCGGCTGACCTGACGCACCATGTCCAGTTCCTGATCGGCCTCGGGGTAGTCCATGCGCACCTTGAGCATGAAGCGGTCGAGCTCGGCTTCGGGTAACGGGTAAGTGCCTTCCTGTTCGATGGGGTTTTGCGTGGCCAGCACCATGAACGGTTGCGCGATGGGCAAAGCGCGGCCTTCGAGGGTGACCTGGCGTTCCTGCATGGCTTCGAGCAACGCGGCCTGGGTTTTTGCCGGGGCGCGGTTGATTTCATCGGCCAGCAGCAGGTTGGTGAACAACGGGCCTTTGCGCAGTTTGAATTGCTCGGTTTGCAGGTCGTACACCGCATGCCCGGTGACGTCGCTGGGCATCAGGTCCGGGGTGAACTGGATGCGGGCGTATTCGCCACCGAAGCAACGGGCGAGGGCGCGCACCAGCAACGTCTTGCCCAACCCCGGCACGCCTTCGAGCAGCACATGGCCGCCGGCGATCAGGGCGGTGAGCACATCGTCGATCACGGTGTTCTGGCCAATCACCGCTTTTTGCAATTCCGTTCTTATCGCCTGGGCCAACTGGCTGGCGCGCTGGCGCTGCTGGGCGGCGTGGGTCTGGGTGCCGGGCTCGATCTGTTCACTCATAAGGCGTTCCTCAAGGTTTGCAGGTGGGCGACCTGACGGCTGAATTCAGCGCTGGACAGCCGCTGTTTCGGTCGCGGGCTCATGGCCTGGCTGATGGCGCGTGTGGGGTGGCCGGTCAGGCGTGCGAGCACCAGCCATTGTTCGGCGACGCCGAGTTGTTCAAAACCGGGATGACGGTGGCGGACACGACGCAGGATGTCTTGCTGCAAGGCGTGCAACAGGCTGTGCTGACCGCTGCGGCGCAGCATGAAATCGGCGCTTGCGCGCAGGTGTTCCTGAAGATGCCGACGCGCCCTTGGGGCCGGCTCCAGCAACGGGCCGCTGCGCACGCCAACGTGCCAGAAACCCAAAGCGACCAAGGCGATCAGGGCCACCAGGGCTTGGGGAAAGTAACGCCACAACAAGGTCAGCAGACTGTCGCGCTCGGTATTGAACAGCAGGGTCACATCGGTGTCGGCCGTCAGGTACCACAGCAGCCAGGCGTTGTCGTACTGGTTGATGGCCGGGGTTTTCCAGAGGTCGGCATCGGTGACCACGGTGATCGAACCCAGCCCGTGGCTCAGCTGCATCATGTGCGTGGCCTTGCCACTGTTGGCCCAGGCCTGGGCGAGGTTTTTCGGGTCGTCGAGGTGGAACGCAGTATCGAAGCTGAAGTAGGCCGGCGCCTCTTCGTTTTCCAGGTAGAGCTTGGTCAGTTTGGGGAAGGGATCATCGCGCAGATCGGGAGGCGAGTCCTTGAGGTCTTTGCTCAGGAACTGGTGCAACTGCACCCGGTCGAGCAGCAGGTCATTGCTTTGGCCGGTCTTTTCATCCCACAGGGCTTCGGCGACGAATACCAGGCGCCCACCGGCCCGGGTCCAGTTCAACACCTGATCCACCTGGCGCGGCGACATGTTCGAGCGGTCGCCGAGCAACAACAGGCTGTGCTGACGCGGTTCGAGGGTCGGCAGGATGTCGAGGCTGTTGGCGTGGCTGACGGTCAGGCCCTGTTTGCGCAGAAAATGCTCGGCGGCCAGGTAGGGATTGGCCTGGGCTTCAGGGGACGGGCCGTGTTCGATTTGTACCTGATAGGGTGTGGCCTTGAAATACAGGTAAACACTCAGCGCACCCAAGAGCACGACGATGAACACGCCGACCGCCAGCCATGCCCTGCGATTCAACGGACCGCTCCGGGGCCGAACAATGCGCGCCAGCCGTCACACAGTTCCTGTTGCAAATGCGCCGGTGGCAGGCGATGCCCGTAGGCCATGTTCTGCCAGTGTGCAGTCAGGTTTTTGCTGAAGGCCAGCAACGCCGGTTGCTTCAAATGTTCAACGCGCTGAAGCACTTCGCCTTCGGTGTCGGCGGGCTTGAGCGTCATGTCGAAGTCGTTCAGCAAGTGGCTGAGCAAGGCGCGATAGAGCAAGCCAAGGGCTTCACGCGGGTTGGTTTGCCAGAGACTTTCGGCGCTGGCCGCAATATCGGCGGGCAGGGTTTCGCGGTTGA
Organism: Pseudomonas sp. 01L34; assembly: GCF_056400265.1. Taxonomy (NCBI): domain Bacteria; kingdom Pseudomonadati; phylum Pseudomonadota; class Gammaproteobacteria; order Pseudomonadales; family Pseudomonadaceae; genus Pseudomonas; species Pseudomonas sp. 01L34. The sequence continues at coordinate 194,158 of NZ_JBFTSX010000007.1, read as the reverse complement.
GGTCCAGGCCGAACGCCTGCTGCGGCAATGGTCGCGTCACTTTTCGGTTGAGTGCTGGCCGGCGGCTGACGAACGCCTGCAACCAGTCGCGGTAACGCCAGATAAACAGGCCAATGGCGCCGATCACCGCGCCCCACAGCAACACCTCGATCAGGTTGGCCAATGCGCCGAAACGTTGGCTGTCGAGCAAACTGAACAGCGCTTTCAGCCAGGCGGGTGTTTGACCACCGTGCGCAGTATCGTCGTTGGGCTTGTCTTCGCCAAACCGATAGCGGGTCACCGTTTCCTTGTTCTTGAACGGTGGCTGATCGAGGATGGCCTTGATGCTGTCTCGGGATGCCTGACTGGTCAGCGGTTGCTCCAGCAGACGCGGGCTGTCCGGTGACATGCCCGGTTCGGCGGCCCATACGCTTTGCCCCGTCGGCACCAGCACAAACGCCGCCAGCAGTAGCGTGATGACTGCGCTGCTCAGGCGTTGGCGCAAGCGGCGGAACACCAGTTCGATGTCCCAGGCTTCCAGCCGTGTGCGCCGGTTCAGGTAAAGGCTGAAACCACAGGCGACATAAATCGGTTCCCAGACCACCAGCACCAGGGCGTAAAAAGCATTGGTCAGGTGTTCCAGCCAGCGCCAGTCTTGTGTGGCGGCGGCAATCAAGGTCTGCCAGCCCCAGTCGATTTCGACCTGCAGTGGCAGGAGCATGTAGAACAGCACCATCAGGCCGATCCACAACGCGGTTTCCAGGTGCACGCCGATGATCGTCAGCCATTGCGCGGCACCGGCATTGCGCTGCAACAGCACGCGTAAACGCTGTTGTCGTGCTTCGCCCTCCAGGCCTTCGAGTTGTACCACCGGCATCAGAAAGCTGCGGCTCAGGCTCAGGCGGCGCCAGGTCAGGCTGGCCAGCAGTTGCGGCGGGAGCAGGCGCGGCCATTGGCGCAGGGCCTGTTTCAGCGTGGGTGTTTCGCCGAACATGGCTTTGGACAGGATGTACAGCGGCAGCCGATCGAACGCCGGTTTGAGCCACCAGAACAGGAACAGGGCGAGGGAGGGCGACTCCCACAGCATCAAGCTGAGCAAGGTAAAAATCGGTAGGGTCACGATCGCCCAACTGGTCATCAACAGGCGTCGATGGCGCTGACTCAGCAGCACCCCCAGGTCCATGGCTTCCCAGTTTGTGCGTGGGCGAATCACTGCACTGGCGTCACTCAGGCGCATGGCGGGTCCGTCCGGCAAACAGCAGATAAGTCGCGACCAACACCCAGAGCGCTGCGCCGACCAGGTATTTGGTCAGCGGCGTGACTCCGGTCCGCGACGACCAGTAGGCTTCTATAAACGCTGCAATCAACAAAAACAGCATGACCCCGCAAATCAGCAACACGCTCTTGCTCGCCGCCACTCGCAGGGCTTCGGCGCGGGGCAAACGTCCCGGCGCGATCAACGCCCAGCCCAGTTGCAGGCCGGCGGCACCGGCCAGGGCAATGGCGCTCAGTTCGAAGGCGCCGTGCCCGATCACGAATGACCAGAAGGTTTGCCCGTAGCCGATGTGCGTCAGGTGCCCGGCCACCGCACCGATCATCAAGCCGTTGAAGAACAGGAAAAACGCGCTGCCCAGGCCAAACAGCAAACCGCTGGCGAAGGTCTGAAACGCGATGCCGATGTTGTGCATGATGTAGTAACCGAACATCTCCCAGTCTTCACTGGCCGCCCGTTCTGCCAAGCGCCCCAGATGACCGGCGACGGGGTCGTACATGCTTTGCATCTCACTGACCTGCTCGGCCGGGATCAGGTTGTAGACCAGTTCCGGGAACAGATACACCAGCAGCCCGATGCCAATCAGGCTGCCAAAAAATATCAGGCTGGCGGCAAGCACGAAGGGCCATTGTTCGCGCACCAGTCGCGGGAAGTCGGCAAGGATGAAGCTCAGTACGTTGGCCCTCAGCCAACTGCGATGCCGATAAAGCTGTTGATGCCCGCGCAGCACTTGTTGCTGTAACGAGTCGACCAAAAAGCTGCTGTAACCACGCTCCTGAGCCAGGGCCAGGTGTTGGCAGAGCCGTCGATAGTCGCTGGGGAAGCTGGCGACTCGCGAGGTTTCCTTGCCGCGTTCCAGCCGTTCGAGCATGAGTGCAAACTGCTCCCATTCGGTCTTGTGGCGGCTTTCGAATAGGCTTTGCTTCATGTCGGGCCCAACAGTCCGCGGGCGATGCCGTTGAGTTCGGCCACGGCCTGCGGCGCTGAAACGTGCAGCGGTTGCGCGAGTATCGAGGCGAGTTCACCTGCCCGCGCCTCGGAGAGTTCACCCTGGCGCTCGGCAAACCCGAGGATGGCGCGTTGCTCGGTCAGCGTCAGCGCGAAAGCGGCACGGCGCGGCGGGGCATCGGGTAACTGCGGTCGGGTGAGCGGTTGTTCGCGGTAGATCACCAGCGTGCCGGCGGCCAGGTCGCCGAGGCGTTTGAAGGTGGGATGTTGCAGGCAACTGATCGCCCCGAGGAAGTAGCCGAACGGCAACATGTCGACAAATCGCAACAGGTTGCGCAGCAAGGACGCGGACCAGCCGATCGGGGTGCCATCGTCGTGCACCACGCGCAATCCCATCCATTGCTTGCCCGGCGAGCGCCCCTGATTGAGCACCTCGAACAGCACCATGTACCACCAGCTCACCACGAACAGCAAAATCGAGCCAAGCCCGGCGCCGAGTTTGCCGAGGAACGCCAGCACCATGAACAGCAGGCCCAGGATCAACCCGCGCAGGCCCAGGTCGATGGTGAACGCTAGCGCACGGACCATCAACCCGGCCGGGCGCAGTGGCAAGTCGATGCCTTCGGGCGTTTCGACCTGATACCGCGTATCCAGTGGCGGGGCCAGCGTTGCTTTCCGTGGCAGTGCTGTGGTCTCGAGCATGGGCAACCTTGCTGTGGCCGGTTTGCGATTCGATGTCCGTTCGATGCTAGCAGCCTCTCGGGGGGAAACGACATAACTATGTATTGCACGGTATGCGGCCGGAGGTGATTGAATGACAACATTTCTGGTCGAGGCAGCCTGTGTGCGCCTAGACTTCGCCGGTCTTCTGTTCAGGAACAACCCGTGACCTCGATCTTCTGGTACGACTACGAAACCACTGGCATCAACCCCCGTTGCGACCGTCCGTTGCAAGTGGCGGGGATTCGCACTGACTTCGATCTCAATGAAATAGACGAGCCGGTTAATCTCTACTGCCAGCCCAGTGACGACATCCTGCCGCATCCGGCAGCCTGCGCGATCACCGGTATCACGCCTGGCCTTCTGGCCGAGCAAGGTTTGAGCGAAGCCGATTTCATGACACGGGTTCATGCCCAGCTCGCCCTGCCCGGCACTTGTGGGGCAGGGTACAACACGCTGCGTTTCGACGACGAGATGACCCGTTACAGCCTGTATCGAAACTTTTTCGACCCCTACGCACGGGAGTGGCAGGGCGGCAACAGCCGCTGGGACCTGATCGACATCGTGCGCGCGGCTTATGCGTTGCGTCCCGATGGCTTCGTCTGGCCCACGGATGACGAAGGGCGGGTGACGCTCAAGCTCGAACGCCTGACCGCCGCCAATGGCATCGATCACGGAAATGCCCACGAGGCGCTATCGGATGTTCGCGCCACAATCGCCCTGGCGCGTCTGATTCGTGAAAAACAGCCGAAGTTGTATGACTGGCTGTTTCAGTTACGCAGCAAACAAAAGGTGATGGACCAGATTCGGCTGTTGCAGCCGATGGTGCACATTTCCGGACGCTTTTCGGCGGCCCGCCATTATGTCGGCGTGGTACTGCCACTGGCCTGGCATCCACGCAATCGCAACGCGCTGATTGTCTGTGACCTGCACCTGGACCCTCAGGGGCTGCTCGATCTGGATACCGAAACCTTGCGTCAGCGGCTTTATACACGCCGTGACGATCTGGCCGAAGGCGAACTGCCCGTGCCGCTCAAGCTCATACACATCAACAAGTGCCCGGTCGTGGCGCCGTTATCGGTACTTCGTCCCGAAGATCAGCAACGTTTGGGGCTGGACATGGCGCTCTATCAGGAACGGGCGCTGCGGCTAAGTGCCGCACAACAACTTTGGCAAGATAAAGTCTCGGGAATTTATGCTCGTGAGGATTTCGCTGCGAGCCTGGATCCCGAGCAACAGTTATACGACGGTTTTATTGGCGATCGGGATCGACGTCTATGTGAGCAAGTCAGAGCCGCCGACCCTGCGCAATTAGCACAAGAGCAGTGGCCTTTCGATGATGAACGCTTGCCTGAATTATTATTTCGTTATCGCGCACGCAACTTTCCCGATACGTTGAGCCTGGAAGAGCAAGAGCGCTGGCGAATATTCTGTCAGCAACGTTTGTCCGCACCGGAGTGGGGCGCTCCCAATACGCTGGAAAGTTTTCTGACAGCGGCCGCCCAATTGACGATTAGTCCTGCATCGTTTCAGCAAGAGGTCCTGGATGAATGGCAGATTCATGTCCAGGCATTACGCAAACGTTTGAATCTTTGAAAACGAAAATGACTTGCGATTGAATTCCGGGCATAAAAAAACGCCAGCATTTGCTGGCGTTCTTTTGGTCGCGGATCAGTCTGCGACGCGCTTGCGGCTTAGCCCAGCAGGGTAGCCCAGCTTTCAACCACGTCACCGCCCCACTTGGCTTTCCACTCTTTCAGAGTTTTGTGGTTGCCACCTTTGGTTTCGATGACTTCGCCGTTGTGCGGGTTTTTGTATTGTTTAACTTTGCGAGCACGCTTGGTGCCAGTAGTTTTTACTGCGCCGCCACGTGGAGCCTTGGTTTTGGACTCTGGATCCAATAGGGCAATGATGTCACGCAGGGATTTGGAGTATTCGCCCATCAGGGTGCGCAATTTGCCTTCGAATTCCAGCTCGGTTTGCAGTTTGTCGTCTTGGGACAGGTTCTTCAAACGGGCTTGCAGCTCTTTGATAGCTTCTTCGGTGGCGCGATATTCGTTGATCAAGGACATGAGGACTACCTTATGTTGGCGCTGGATGACAGGGTGACAGTGCGACAATAATAGTCAGGGTGTTTCATCAAGTAAACATTTAACCGAAGTTTTACTTAAATTAGTTGCGGTGAATAGGACACACATTGGAGAGACAGTTAAATAGCGTCACAAATATTCACAGTTAACCTCTTGAAGGCTGGCTACAAGAGCACCATGCACTGGCGTATGACACCGCCGGAACCTGTGCCGATGACCGCAATCCGCAGCCGCGCGTCATCAATACTGCAGTTTTGCTGCGCAATCGCTAGAATGGCGGCCTTTGCGAAGTTCTGGAGTTTCCCCCTCATGCGCACTTTTCGGCTGGTGATTGCTTGCCCGGACCGCGTCGGTATCGTTGCTAAAGTCAGTAACTTTCTGGCGTCACATAACGGCTGGATCACTGAAGCGAGCCATCACTCGGACAATCAGAGTGGCTGGTTCTTCATGCGTCACGAAATTCGTGCCGATTCGCTGCCTTTCGGTATCGAAGCCTTTCGCGAAGCGTTTGCACCGATTGCCCAAGAGTTCTCGATGGACTGGCGCATCACCGACACCGAGCAGAAGAAGCGCGTGGTGTTGATGGCCAGCCGTGAGTCCCATTGCCTGGCTGACTTGTTGCACCGCTGGCACAGCGACGAACTGGACTGCGAAATCGCCTGCGTGATTTCCAACCATGACGATTTGCGCAGCATGGTCGAGTGGCACGGTATTCCTTACTACCATGTACCGGTCAACCCGCAGGACAAGGAACCGGCCTTCGCCGAAGTCTCGCGCCTGGTCAAACAGCACGACGCCGAAGTGGTGGTACTTGCCCGTTACATGCAGATTCTGCCGCCTGACTTGTGCAGCGAATATGCCCACAAAGTCATCAACATTCACCACAGCTTCCTGCCGTCGTTCGTCGGCGCCAAGCCGTATCATCAGGCTTCGATGCGCGGTGTGAAGTTGATCGGTGCCACTTGCCACTATGTCACCGAAGAGCTGGACGCCGGTCCGATCATCGAGCAGGACGTGGTGCGTGTCAGCCACAGCGACAGTATTGAAGACATGGTGCGCTTCGGTCGTGACGTCGAGAAAATGGTGCTGGCCCGTGGTCTGCGTTATCACCTGGAAGACCGGGTGTTGGTGCACGGCAACAAAACCGTCGTGTTCTGACAACCATACGGTTGAAATCCGAAGGGCCTGGGCGTTCAATCGCTTCAGGCCCTTCGCCGTTTCTGCACCGAGGACATGACCATGGCCGATCCGCTGGATAAAGCCGTTTCCAAGGCGCCCGCCACATTGGGCGAGGGCTGTTTGAGCCGCTACGATCCGGACGACCTGAGCCCCGAAGACGGCACGGAGTTTCCCGGCGCCGCCGAGTTGTGGGAGCAGTTGCAGGACGATTCTGAAGATACAGCCGGTGGTGCCTGAAAAGCCCCTGTGGCGAGGGGGCTTGCCCCCGTTGGGCTGCGAAGCGGCCCCGGCACTCTTTCAGGTAGACCTTGCGTGCTGATCTTGCGACGGCTGCGCCGCCGAAGGGGCGGTGCGGCGTTCCGACAAGCCCCTTCGCCACAGATGATCTTTAAGCTTGCTTGAACTTCATCAACTTCTTCAGCAATGGCCGCCCGAGCATCAGCAGAAACACCGGGCCACCGACCACCAGATAGAAGTAATAAGTCACCGTCCGCCAGATCAGAATCGCTGCCGCCGCGGTGGATTTCCCCACCATCGGCGCCAGCAGCGCCGCCGATGTCAGTTCCGCCGCCCCGGCACCGCCCGGCAACAGACTGAATTGCCCCGCACTCAATGACAGCATCTGGATCAGAAAGCACCAGGCCCATTGCAAGTCCACGCCCAGCCCGCGTAACGCCAGATACAGCACGCTATACCGCAAGACCCAATGCAGACAGGTCAGGGCAAACACCGTGATCAATGTTTGAAAGGGTAACTTCAGTGTGTCGGTGAATGCCGCCAGGAAGTGCAGGAGCTTTCGCGCCCAACGAAGCCGGGTCGCTTCCTTGACATTGAAACGGGCGAGCAACCGACCACTCAGGCGAATCAGCGAACGGTGGCAGCGAGCCATCAATACACAGCTGAACAGCCCGCCGAACAACGAGATGGCGCTGACCGTCAGCATCCATTCCAGGCGCTGACTGAGGTGCTGGAACAGTGCATAAATCAGAATCGCGCTCAGCGCGCAGAGAAAAAACAGCAAGTCGCTCAACTGGTCCATGGCGAACACGGCGCTGCCCCTGGCCGGCCGCACGCCGTGGCGCGCCAACAGGGCCATGATGGTCAGCGGGCCGCCGCTGCCACCGGGGGTGGCGCAATAGGCGAACTCGGCGGACATCACCACCCCGAGGCTTTTGAGTCGGCTCACCTTGTCACGCTGATCGCCCAGCAACAGGCGCAAGCGCAGGGTGTTGAGCACCCAGCACAACAGGATCATGCCGAACATGATCAGCAGCCATTCCAGCGGGAAGCGTTGCAACCGCGACCATGTCTCGCCGCCGCCCAGCAACGCCGGGATGAGCACCGCAGCGAGCAGCGCTATGACCAGCAGAATTCCCCGGCTCATGCTGCGCGACCGATGGGGTCGCGTTGCAGTTTCAACCAACCGGCCTTGGTCATCGGCACACGGCCCTCGTCGAGCAAGCGCTTGAGCGTTTGCAGCCAATATTGACGCGAGAACTCATGGCGCATGTCCACCGGGTGCAAGCCGAGACGAATCACCGGCGCCTGGCGCCAGCGCTGTTCGCGCTGATCGCTGACGATTTTCGACAGGCCACGGCGCCAGGCGCTGCGTGCGCTCCAGACCAGGCCTGGGGCATCGATCGCAGTGAAATCCGGCAAACGATACAGGTGCTGCGAATCGCTGGTGTAGCGCAGCGGTAACTGACGCAACGCCTGACGGGTGCCTTCGCTCATCAGCCAGGCGGGGGCGACAAAGCCTTCGAGCGGCCAGTTGTAGCGATGGAATACCTCGATTCCGGCGCGCAGGCGGGCGAGGGCGGCGTCTAGAGGCAGGTCATAGAACTCGCCTTCATGGGTATAGATCCTGCGCATGAACCAGTCTCGGGGAGTGGTGGGAATCGGCCCTTCATCGCAATGGTAGTAACCGTGCAGTACCAGTTCGTCGCCGCGAGCGACGCGACGGCTCAGCAAACGTCGAAACTCCGGATGTGCGTCAAGGTCGTCATGTTTGTGGAAATTCGGCACCACCAGCCAGGTCATCGGCACTGTACCCAATGCGTCGACGGCTTCGACGAAGGCCTGGTAATCGGGCCAGGTCTGGGGTGCAACGTCGTGTAGCACCAATAACAGACCGGGTGTGTTCATGGGCTCAGCCATTGGCGATCAGCGGCCATTGCGTGCCGAGTACGGCGTGATAGTGCCCCAGCAGGCTGTGGACCACGGTGTCCCAGGCGTAATGTTGCTCGACATGCCGTCGGGCCTGTTTGCCCAACGCGGCGCTGCCTTGGCTGAACAGTTCGCGAACGGTGTTGGCCATCGCCACTGGATTGTTCGGCGCGCAGAGCAAGCCGCATTGATCGGTGACAATCTCCCGGAAAGCCCCGGCCGCCACGGCCACCACGGGAATGCCACTGGCCATGGCTTCGAGAACCACCAGGCCAAAGGTTTCCTGGTCGCCGGCATGCACCAGCGCGTCGGCGCTGGCCATCAGGCGTGCGACTTGCGCTGCCGGGCAGAATTCATCGAGGACGGTGACATTGCGCGGCACCAGGGTCGGCATCGACGAGCCCACCAGCAGCAAGTGGTAGCGACGACCCAGGCGTTTCATGCAGTTGAGCAGCACCGGCAGGTTTTTTTCCTTGGAGCCACGGCCGGCGAAGATCAGCAGGTGAGTGTTTTCATCGATGCCCAATTCGGCCCGCAGGCCTGGATCCCGAACGCTGGGGTTGAACGTTTGCAGGTCGACGCCCAAGGGCTGTACGAAAACGTTCTTCACCCCCAACCCGATCAGTTTGTCGGCCATGACCTGGCTTGGCGCCAGAACCCGGTCGAAGTTGCCGTAGAGCTTGCTGACATAAGCCTCGACATTGGGTGTAACCCAGTTGCCCATGCGATTGCTGACCAGCATCGGCAGGTCGGAGTGATAAAAACCGATTACCGGCACATCGAGTTGTCGCTTGGCGTCCAAAGCGGCCCAGGCGGTCAGGTAAGGGTCGCCGACTTCAATCAGATCGGGTTGTAAATCTCGCAGAACATTGCGCCACGGCCCGAGACGGAGGGGGAAGCGATAACCCTTGCCGAAGGGCAGGGCGGGGGCCGGAACCGTATAGACACCATCCTGTTCACTCAAATGCGCCCCTGGGATCAGCAGGCTATGGCAAATGCCGGGTTTGATGCCCAAACGACGGTGCTTGGCATCCAGATACGTGCGCACGCCACCGCTGGCAGGGGCGTAGAACATGGTTATGTCAGCGATATGCACGATGAACATCCCTCCGGGTTCGATGTGCTCCCTTTGGTTGACCTATATGAAGGATAGATGTTCGGTTGGGTTTTGCGGTGGGGGGGCGCAGCGGGATTTGCGGTGTCTGGATGGACGCCTTCGCGGGAAGCCTCGCTCCTACACATATACCTGTGTAGGAGCGAGGCTTGCCCGCGAAGAGGCCAGTTCAGACGCTAGATACGGAAACTGCCTACCAATTGCTTCAATCGAGAAGCCTGTTGCTCAAGGTCCGAGCACGCCCGCAGGGTCGATTGCAGGTTTTCCACGCCTTCCTGGTTCAGCGTGTTGATCTCGGTGATGTCCACATTGATCGACTCCACCACTGCCGTCTGTTCCTCGGTCGCCGTGGCCACCGACTGGTTCATGCCGTCGATTTCGCCGATGCGCAACGTCACGCTGTTCAGGCGCTCGCCCGCCAGGTTGGCGATTTCCACGCTGTCCTGGCTGTGGCGCTGGCTGTCGCTCATGGTGCTGACGGATTCACGGGCGCCGACTTGCAGCTCCTCGATCATGGTCTGCACCTGTTGCGCCGACTCCTGTGTGCGGTGCGCCAGGTTGCGCACCTCGTCGGCCACCACGGCAAAACCGCGCCCGGCTTCACCGGCCCGCGCTGCTTCGATGGCGGCGTTGAGCGCCAGCAGGTTGGTTTGCTGGGAAATGCTGGTGATCACTTCGAGAATCTGCCCGATGTTCACGGTTTTGCTGTTCAGCGATTCGATGTTGGTGCTCGAAGCGCTGAGCATGCTCGACAGCTGATTCATCGCGGCAATGCTGCGATCCACCACTTGCTGGCCGTCTTCGGCCAGGCTGCGGGCATCACTGGCCTGATTCGATGCCTGGGCGGCGTTACGGGCGATTTCCTGAGCCGCGGCGCCGAGCTGGTTGATGGCCGCGGCGACGCTGCTGGTGCGCGAAGCTTGCTGGTCGGAGTTGAACATCGACGAGTTCGAGGCCGCCACCACCCGCAAGGCCACTTCGTTGACCTGGCCGGTGGCCGAGGACACTTCGCGGATCGATGTATGAATTCGCTCCACGAAACGATTGAACGCCGTGCCAAGGACGCCGAATTCGTCCTGATTCTGGATGGTCAGGCGTTTGGTCAGGTCGCCTTCACCGTCGGCGATGTCTTCCATGGCGCGGGTCATCACGTGCAGCGGCTGGATCAGCAGGCGGATCAGCATGCCCAGCAAGCCAATGATGATGGCCACTGCAATCAGGGTCGCGATGATCGCCGAGGTGCGGAATTCGCTGAGCATGGAGAAGGCTTTGTCCTTGTCCACCGACAGGCCGATGTACCAATTGACCGACGGCAAGCCTTTGATCGGGGTGAAAGAGACGATGCGGGTTTTGCCGTCGACGTCTACTTCAGTGAAGTTGCTGCTAATGCGTGGGGTATTTTTCGGGTACGCCTCGCTCAGGGACTTCATCACCATGGCTTTATCCGGATGAACCAGGATCTTGCCGTCGGCGCTGACCAGAAAGGCATAGCCCATGCCGCCGAAATCACGCGCGATCAGGGTGTCGATCAGGGTTTGCAGGCTCAAGTCACCGCCTACCACCCCCACGCTTTTCCCCGACTTTTTCGAAGCGGTGGCAATGGAGATGATGGTTTGACCGGTCGCCGCATCTACATAAGGTTCGGTCAGCGTCGAGCCGTTGCTGTTTTCCGCGCCTTTGTACCAAGGGCGAACTCTGGGATCGTAGCCGTCCGGCATCTTGGAGTCCGGGCGGTTGATGAAGTTGCCGCTGGCATCACCCAGGTATCTGGCCATGAAGGTCGATGCCAAAGCATTTTGTTCAAGCAGACTGACGACGTTGGATTGTTCGGGGTTGATGGCAATGTTTTGAGCGAGGTTCTCTATCAGCAGGATACGACCGGCGAGCCAACTCTGGATGTTGTTGGCGGTGACGTCTCCCATCTCGGTGAGATAGTTATCCAGATCTTCACGAATCGCATTGCGCTGCAAATAGTCGTTGTACAGCGTGAAGGAGGCGAAGGCGGCAATAACGATCAGGGCGGCGGCAAGCAGTATCTTATGGCTGAAGCGCAGATTTTTATTCATGGCTTGGGGGTCCGCTAAAGTCTTAATGTCCAGGGCGTGCTTTATAAAGGCGCGCAAATTGGGCAGTGTTGAAAGTAAGCTGATAGTTCCGTCTCTCCTTAAGGAATTACCGACGCTATTTTCAGTCTGGTCTCTCGGTTGTTATCGGCCATGCAGGATCAAAGATTAACCATGGGTGACAAAATGCCTGACTCATCGCAACTCGTTATCGGCGCTGACCTCGCTGGCCAGCCAATCGCCCAGGCCATGCGCCTGGCGAACCGTCACGGTTTGGTAGCGGGCGCTACCGGGACCGGTAAAACCGTTACGTTGCAGCGCCTGGCCGAAGCGTTCAGCGATGCAGGCGTGGCGGTGTTCGCGGCGGACATCAAAGGCGACTTGTGCGGCCTGGGCGCCGCCGGTAACCCTCAAGGCAAGGTCGCGGAGCGGATCGCCGGCATGCCCTGGCTGAACCATAAGCCTCAGGCGTATCCGGTAACCCTGTGGGATATTCACGGTCAGTCCGGTCATCCATTGCGCACCACTTTGAGCGAAATGGGGCCGTTGCTGCTCGGCAGCCTGCTGGAGCTGAGCGACAGTCAGCAGTCGGCACTTTATGCGGCGTTCAAGGTGGCCGACCGCGAAGGGCTGTTGCTGCTGGATTTGAAAGATTTGAAGGCTCTGCTCAATCACCTGCGTGATAACCCCGTATTACTGGGCGATGACGCGGCACTGATGACCACCGGTTCCAGCCAGGCACTGTTGCGCCGTTTGGCGACGCTGGAACAGCAGGGCGCCGAAGCGTTGTTCGGTGAACCGGCACTGCAACTGGAAGATATTTTGCAACCGGCGATGGACGGTCGCGGGCGCATCCACTTGCTCGACGCCAGCCGTCTGGTGCACGAAGCGCCGAAGGTCTACGCGACGTTCCTGCTGTGGTTGCTGGCTGAATTGTTCGAGCAACTGCCGGAACGCGGCGATGCCGATAAACCGCTGCTGGCGCTGTTTTTCGACGAGGCGCACTTGTTGTTCGCCGGTACGCCCAAGGCGTTGCAGGATCGTCTGGAACAAGTGGTGCGGCTGATCCGTTCGAAAGGCGTGGGCGTGTATTTCGTCACCCAATCGCCGGGGGACTTGCCGGATGATGTGCTGGCTCAGTTGGGCCTGCGTGTTCAGCATGGCTTGCGCGCGTTCACCGCCAAAGAGCAGAAATCCCTGCGGGCAGTGGCCGAGGGCTTCCGGCCGAACCCGGCATTTGATGCCTTGTCGGTGTTGACTGAGCTGGGCATCGGCGAGGCGTTGGTCGGCACCTTGCAGGACAAGGGCACGCCGGAGATGGTCCAGCGTGTACTGGTCGCACCGCCGCAATCGCGGATCGGGCCGCTGACCGAGACTGAGCGCACGGTGCTGATTGCCGGTTCGCCGTTTAAAGGGCGATATGACAAACCGGTTGATCGCGAATCGGCCTATGAAGTGCTGATGGGGCGCAAGGGGTTGGCGCCGGAGCCTGAAACCGCGCCGGGCAAACCTGCCCCCGAAGAGCCGAGTTTCACCGAACAGGCCGGGGAATTCCTCGGTACGGCCGCAGGACAGGCGCTTAAATCGGCGATGCGACAGGCGGCCAATCAATTGGGCCGACAACTGGTACGCGGGTTGATGGGGTCATTGCTTGGGGGCAGTAAGCGCCGCTAGCGAGTGTACGCAGTCAAAATGTGGGAGCGGCGGTGTGGCGCTCCCACATTAAATTTGAGTCAGGATTTAGGTTTTGCGTGCGCCGCAAGGCGCTCCAGCGCCGCCCTTAGATTCGGGTCGGTAATCCCGTCAGCCGTCGCTTGAATGGTCGCCGCGGCATCCGTCGACAAATCCATGGTATGCCCAGCCGCTCCTTGCTGAACGGTCGGTGGCTGCACCTTGAACAGGATCCGCGTCAGGCTGGCGAACTCGTCGAACAGCTGTAACTGGCGTTGCAGACGCTTTTGTTGATAACGCAGGCGGGTGGCCCAGTGACCGTCGGTGACAATCAGCAATAAACTGCCTTCGCGCCACGACGCCACATGGCAATGCTCGCGGGCGGCCGGTTGCAGCTGGCTTTCCACCAGACGTTGCAAATGACCCAGGCGTTGAGCGTGGCCAAAGATGGCTTTCAGCGGTTTGGCTTCGCGAAGCAGAACGGCGGGTGCTCTGGCCGTGAGAGGGCGAAATGCCATGATCGAACACCTGAAGTAACAGAACGGCCATGGTAACAGAAAGCACCCGCTGGTCCCGACCCATTGCTTTACGAGCGCTTTACCCATTAAATCAACGAGTAACTTGTACCCTCAATGGGTTGAAGTTCAGTAAAAAGCCCTTATTTTAAGTGAGCCCCGTCACAGCGCAGTGCATGCATCGTGGAACAACGCCACTTTCCTCACCATCGTTTCCGGGTAGAATGCTCGTTCGCATGCGGCCATGAGGGCTGCACGGGCGACTCACGGGGCCGCCCTCCATCCCTTTAGTGTGGAAGATCCTGCCGATATGTTTGCGCCTTTGTTAAAGAAACTTTTTGGAAGCAAGAACGAGCGTGAAGTCAAACGCATGCTCAAGACGGTGCAGCTCGTCAATGCCTTCGAAGAGCAAATGGTGGCCCTTTCGGACGATCAATTGCGTGCCAAGACCAACGAGTTCAAGGCCCGCCTCGCCAAAGGGGAAACCCTCGACAAGCTGCTGCCAGAAGCCTTTGCGGTCGCCCGCGAAGCCGGTAAGCGCGTCATGGGTATGCGCCACTTCGATGTCCAGCTGATCGGCGGCATGACCTTGCATGAAGGCATGATCGCGGAAATGCGTACCGGTGAAGGCAAGACCCTGGTGGCAACACTGGGCGTTTACCTCAACGCGCTGTCCGGCAAGGGCGTGCACGTTGTGACGGTGAACGACTACCTGGCACGTCGTGACGCCAACTGGATGCGTCCGCTCTATGAATTCCTCGGCATGACGGTCGGCGTGGTCACGCCATTCCAGCCGCCGGAAGAGAAGCGCGCCGCTTACGCCGCCGACATCACCTACGGCACCAACAACGAATTCGGTTTCGACTACCTGCGCGACAACATGGCGTTCAGCATGGAAGAAAAATTCCAGCGCGAACTCAATTTTGCCGTGATCGACGAAGTCGACTCCATCCTCATCGACGAAGCCCGTACCCCGCTGATCATCTCCGGTCAGGCCGAGGACAGCTCCAAGCTGTACATCGAGATCAACAAACTGATCCCGCAGCTTGAATTGCACATCGAGGAAGTCGAAGGGGAAGTCACCAAGGCCGGCCATTACACCATCGACGAGAAGACCCGTCAGGTCGAACTCAACGAAGCCGGTCACCAGTTCATCGAAGAAATGCTCACCCGCGTCGGCCTGCTGGCTGAAGGCGAGAGCCTGTATTCGGCGCATAACCTGGGCCTGTTGACTCACGTCTATGCCGGCCTGCGTGCGCACAAACTGTTCCATCGCAATGTCGAGTACATCGTGCAGGACGGTCAGGTGGTGCTGGTCGACGAACACACCGGCCGTACCATGCCGGGTCGCCGTTTGTCCGAAGGTCTGCACCAGGCCATCGAAGCCAAGGAAAACCTGAACATCCAGGCCGAGAGCCAGACCCTGGCGTCGACCACGTTCCAGAACTACTTCCGTCTGTACAACAAGCTGTCCGGCATGACCGGTACCGCGGACACCGAAGCGTTCGAATTCCATCAGATCTATGGCCTGCAGGTCATGGTCATCCCGCCGAACAAGCCGTTGGCGCGTAAAGACTACAACGACCTGGTGTTCCTGACCGCCGAAGAGAAATACGCGGCGATCATCGGCGACATCAAGGAGTGCATGGCTCAGGGCCGTCCAGTGCTGGTGGGTACCGCCACCATCGAAACGTCCGAGCACATGTCCGGCCTGCTTCAGAAGGAAGGCATCGAACACAAGGTTCTGAACGCCAAGTTCCACGAAAAAGAAGCCGAAATCATCGCTCAGGCCGGTCGTCCGGGTGCACTGACCATCGCCACCAACATGGCCGGTCGTGGTACCGACATCCTGTTGGGCGGTAATTGGGAAGTGGAAGTGGCTTCGCTGGAAGACCCGACCCCTGAGCAGATTGCCCAGATCAAGGCCGACTGGCAGAAACGTCACCAGCAAGTGCTGGAGTCGGGCGGCTTGCAGGTGATCGCTTCCGAGCGTCACGAATCGCGTCGTATCGACAACCAGTTGCGCGGTCGTGCCGGTCGTCAGGGCGACGCCGGTTCCAGCCGTTTCTACCTGTCGCTGGAAGACAGCCTGATGCGCATCTTCGCCTCTGACCGGGTGAAGAACTTCATGAAGGCGCTGGGCATGCAGTCCGGTGAAGCGATCGAGCACCGCATGGTGACCAACGCCATCGAGAAGGCTCAGCGCAAGGTTGAAGGCCGCAACTTCGACATCCGTAAGCAGCTGCTTGAGTTCGACGACGTCAACAACGAACAACGTAAAGTGATCTATCACATGCGTAACAGTTTGTTGGCCGCCGACAATATTGGCGAAACCATTGCCGATTTCCGTCAGGACGTGCTCAACGCAACCGTCAGCGCACACATTCCGCCACAATCGCTGCCTGAGCAGTGGGACGTGTCCGGTCTGGAAGCGGCGTTGCAGAGCGACTTCGGTGTGGCGCTGCCGATCCAGCAATGGCTCGACGAAGACGACCACCTGTACGAAGAAACCCTGCGTGAGAAGCTGCTCAACGAACTGATCGCCGCGTACAACGAGAAAGAAGACCAGGCCGGTGCCGAAGCACTGCGCTCCTTCGAGAAGCAAATCGTACTGCGCGTGCTCGACGACCTGTGGAAAGACCACCTGTCGACCATGGATCACCTGCGTCACGGCATTCACTTGCGTGGTTATGCGCAGAAGAACCCGAAGCAAGAGTACAAGCGCGAGTCCTTCACCTTGTTCTCCGAGCTGCTGGATTCGATCAAGCGCGACTCGATTCGTGTGCTGTCGCACGTTCAGGTGCGCCGCGAAGATCCGGAAGCCGAAGAGCAACGTCTGCGTCAGGAAGCCGAGGCGCTGGCTGCGCGCATGCAGTTCCAGCACGACGAAGCGCCTGGCCTGGAGCAACCGGAAGTGTTGGGTGAAGAGATCGATGTAGCTCTCGCCACCGCACCGGTACGCAACGAGCAGAAGCTGGGCCGCAACGAGCTGTGCTACTGCGGCTCGGGCAAGAAGTACAAGCATTGCCACGGGCAGATCCAGTAAACCCCGTTTCAAACGCTGAAATACCCGCGCCGCGACCGGCTTCTGCCGTCGCGGCGTTTTGCCATTTAAACCACCGTCCATCGCACTGACGGTGCCAACATTTTTTAAGGAGCGCATTCATGGCTGTTGGTCTTGGTCCTTTGCCAACGTTGCACCCGGTTGCCGGTTTTGAACTCGGTATCGCCTCGGCCGGTATCAAGCGCCCGGGGCGCAAGGATGTCGTGGTCATGCGCTGTGCCGAAGGTTCCACAGTGGCGGGCGTGTTCACCCTGAACGCCTTTTGCGCCGCTCCCGTGATCCTGGCCAAGCAACGCGTGCAAGGTCCGGTACGTTACCTGCTGACCAACACCGGCAATGCCAACGCCGGCACCGGCGAACCAGGCCTGGCCGCCGCCGAGCGCACCTGCGCCAAGCTGGCCGAGCTGACCGGCGTTGATGCCAGCCTGGTGCTGCCGTATTCCACCGGCGTGATCGGCGAACCGCTGCCGGTCGAGAAAATCGAAGGCGCGTTGCAAGCTGCCCTCGATGATTTGTCGGAAAACAACTGGGAAGCTGCCGCCACCGGCATCATGACCACCGACACTCTACCCAAGGGCGCCAGCCGTCAGTTCCAGCATGACGGCGTGACCATCACTGTCACCGGCATCAGCAAAGGCGCGGGCATGATTCGCCCGAACATGGCGACCATGCTCGGTTACATCGCCACCGACGCCAAAGTCTCCCGCGAGGTGCTGCAAAACCTGCTGCTGGACGGCGCCAACAAGTCGTTCAACCGCATCACCATCGACGGCGACACCTCGACTAACGACTGCTGCATGCTGATCGCCACCGGCAAGGCCGCACTGCCGGAAATCACCCGTGCCGAAGGCGAGCTGTTCGCCAAGTTGAAACAAGCGGTATTCGAAGTGTGCATGGACGTGGCCCAGGCCATCGTGCGTGACGGCGAAGGCGCGACCAAGTTCGTCACCGTTGAAGTCAACGGCGGCGGCAATCACCAGGAATGCCTGGACGTCGGTTACACCGTGGCCCACTCGCCGCTGATCAAGACTGCGCTGTTCGCCTCCGACCCGAACTGGGGCCGCATCCTGGCCGCTGTAGGCCGTGCCGGTGTACCGAACCTGGACGTGAGCAAGATCGACGTATTCCTTGGCGAGGTGTGCATCGCCAGCCGTGGCGCGCGTTCTGCCACCTACACCGAAGCCCAGGGCGCGGCGGTGATGCAGCAGGAAGAAATCACCATCCGCATCGAGCTGGGTCGCGGCGATTGCAGCGAAACCATCTGGACCACCGACCTGTCCCACGAATACGTGAAGATCAACGCCGAGTACCGCACGTAAGACAGATCGCTTTCGCGGGCAAACCTCGTTCCTACAGGTCACACCACCTGTAGGAGCGAGCGGTGCGGCGATCCGACTTGCCCGCGAAGACGGACCACCAGACGCTAAAGATTCTGGCTTGTACTCTTACCAAAAGGCGCCCGAACATGAGCCTCCACCTGATCATCGGCGACACACTGTATTCTTCCTGGTCCCTGCGCGCCGCGCTGGCCCTCGACCTGACCGGCGCGTCCTACACCGAAGAACTGATCAAGCTGAACCAGCCGGACACCCGCGCACGCGTGCTCAAGCATTCGCCGACCGGGAAAGTCCCGCTGCTGAAAAGCGAACACGGCACCATCGCCGATTCGCTGGCGATTGCCGAGTACCTGGCCGAGCAATTTCCCGATGCCGGCCTCTGGCCCAAAGACACCGCCGCCCGAGCCCAGGCGCGTTCGGCCTGCGCGCAGATGCACAGCGGTTTCTTCGCCATGCGCGGCAACATGCCGTTCGACCTGAGCCACAATGCGCCGTTGTTGCCGACTCCGCCTGACGTTCAGGCCGAGATCGAGCGCATGCTGGCGTTGTGGGCTGAATGTCGTGCGGCCGCGACTGAAGCCGGCCCGTTCCTGTTCGGTGGCGCGACCCTGGCCGATGCGTTTTTCGCACCGATCGCCGTCCGCCTGCGCACCTATCAAGTGAAGCTGCCCGAGGTCGATGCAGCCTATGTCGAAACCATTTACCAATGGCCAGCTTTCAAGGCCTGGCAGAAGGCAGGTCTGGAGGAGGTCGGGCAGTGAAACGAGTACACGTGGCCGCGGCGGTTATCCGCGATAGCAACGGCAAGATCCTCATCGCCCGGCGTGCCGACACCCAGCATCAGGGCGGCTTGTGGGAGTTCCCCGGTGGCAAGGTCGAGGATAACGAATCCGTCGAAACCGCCCTGGCCCGCGAGCTTCACGAAGAGTTGGGCATTGTGGTCAATACCGCGCGACCGTTGATCAAGGTTCGCCACGACTACCCGGACAAGCAGGTGTTGCTGGATGTCTGGGAAGTCTCGGCGTTTACCGGCGAACCCCATGGTGCCGAAGGCCAGCCTTTGGCCTGGGTGACTGCGCGGGAACTGCTGGACTACGAGTTTCCGGCCGCCAACCAGCCGATCGTCGCGGCTGCACGCTTGCCCGGCGAATACCTGATCACCCCGGACGGTCTGGAAACCCCGGCCTTGCTGCGCGGTATCCAGAAAGCCATCGCGGGCGGCATCAAGCTGATTCAGTTGCGTGCGCCCAATGGCTATGACCCGCAATACCGCGATCTGGCGGTGGACGCGGCGGGGCTGTGTGCCGGCAAGGCGCAGTTGATGATCAAGGGGCCGTTTGAATGGCTGGGGGACTTCCCGTCCGCCGGTTGGCACATCACTGCCGCGCAGTTGCGCAAGTACGCGGCGGCCGGCCGACCGCTACCAGCGTCGCGCTGGTTGGCGGCGTCCTGCCACAACGCTGAAGAACTGGCGCTGGCCGAGCAGATGGGCGTGGACTTTGTGACCCTGTCGCCGGTGCAGCCGACCCAGACGCACCCGGATGCTCAGCCGCTGGGTTGGGAGCTGGCGTCGACTTTGATCGAAGGCTTCAGCAAACCGGTGTTCTTGTTGGGTGGTGTTGGCCTGGTAGAGCGGCAGAAAGCCTGGGAAGCGGGCGCGCAGGGTGTGGCGGGGATTCGGGCGTTCTGGCCTGAGGCTTGATTTGCAGTGCTGTGATCATTCCCACGCTCCGCGTGGGAATGATCAGTCGATCAGTTTGAAGGTTTCGCCGCAGGCTGCCATAAAATCTCGGCAATCCCCTGGCGCTTGGCAATCAACCGTGCCGCCACAAACAACAAATCCGACAACCGATTGATATACGCCAGGCCCACCCCGGCCAACGGTTCGATCGTATTCAACTGCTGACACCGGCGTTCGGCACTACGCGCCAGGCTGCGGCACACGTGGGCCTGGGCAATCAGCGCCGAACCGCCGGGCAGAATGAAATTCTCCAGCGGCCCCAGCTCTTCATTCCACACATCAATGGCCGCTTCCAGCCGTTCGATTTCTGCCGTGTTCAGTGCCTGATACACCGGCATCGCCAGTTCGCCACCGAGGTCGAACAACCGATGCTGGCAGGGCGCCAATACCTCGATCACTTCGCCAAGCCCTGGAAACTCGCCACTTTGCGCCGCCAACCCGGCCAACAGCACGCCCACCTGGCTGTTCAGCGTATCGACCTCGCCAATGGCCTCGATTCGCGGATGGTCCTTGGGCACCCGGCGGCCGTCACCAAGCCCGGTTTCGCCTTTGTCACCGGTGCGGGTGTAAATCTTCGACAAACGAAAGCCCATGGTTACCTCGACAGCTGATTGAGTTCTTGAGAGTTCACCGCAGTGCCCGACAAAGGCAGGCGCAAGGTGAAGCAAGTGCCTTGGCCCGGCGTCGATTGCACCTCCATCTGGCCCTTGTGGTTGTTGGTGATGATGAAATACGAAACCGAGAGCCCAAGACCGGTGCCCTGACCGATTTCCTTGGTGGTGAAGAACGGCTCGAACGTGCGTTTGCGCACGCTTTCGCTCATGCCGATGCCGTTGTCCTCGACCTGGATTTCCGCCCACGGCGGATTCAGTTTTGTGCGCAGAATGATCCGCCCCGGTTCGCGGTCGTCTGTACGCTGGTGAATGGCTTGCGCAGCGTTTTTCAGCAGGTTGAGCAGCACCTGTTCCAGTTCGTTGGCGGTGCCGGGTACCGGGCCCAGCGCCGGATCGAACTGGCGAATGATCGCCTGGCCCTTGAAGTCGAAGCCGATGGCCAGGTCGAAGTCGTTGCCGGCGATTTCCACCGCTTGATCGATCAGTGCCGGCAGGTCGCATGGCGCCATTTGCCGAGTGCTGCGGCGGCTGAAGCTGAGCATGTGGGTCACGATCTTCGCCGCCCGGGCGCCAGCCTGCTGAATGCCGTCGAGCAGCTGCGGTACTTCACGCGCTTTCAGGTACTTATTGACCGTTTCCAGTTCGATGCCCATTTGCTCGGCCTGTTCGAGGTTCTTCGGCAGGTCGGGGGACAGACGTCGACGAATGTTCTGCACATTGTGCAGGATTGCGCCCAGCGGGTTGTTGATCTCATGGGCCATACCGGCGGCGAGGCCGCCGACCGAGAGCATTTTTTCCGACTGCACCATCATCTCTTCCAGGGACAGACGCTGGGTGATGTCGTCGATCCGGATGACCACGCCACGTCCGGCACCGCCCATCAACGGGTAGAACGTCAGGGCGTAATGCCGGGGTTCGTCGTCCTTGGGCCAGGTAACGCGTTCGATCTTGGCCACCGTATGCTGCTCGACGGTTTGCTTGAGCTGCGGCAGGAACGGCTTGAGGGGTTTGAAGGCGAGAAAGATCGGCTGGTTCAAGGCTTCGTCGAGGCGCGTGCCGGACAGTGCGCTGGCCTCCTGATTCCACTGGGTCACGTAAAGCTGCTCGTCGAGGGCGATCAGTGCCGATGGCATGGAGTCGATGATGCTGTTGAGGTAGTTCTGGAAACCGGTAAGTTTTTTCTCGATCTTGCTCCGCACCTGAACTTCCAGTTCCAGCTTGCGGTTGGTGTGACGGGTTTCTTCGGCCAGCCCCTGGGCCTGGTCGTAAGCCGCCTGGGAATCGTCGCGGGCGCGTTTGAGCTGCTGCTCCCGGGCCTCGATGCGCGAGAGCATGGTGTTGAACGCTTCGGCGAGGCTGCCGATTTCGTCGTGGTTGCCGCGAGAGGCGCGCAGGGCGTAGTTCTCTTCCCGGGTGACTTGCCGGGACAGCTCTTCGAGCTGATGGATGGGGCGGGTAATCAGGCGTTTGATCTGCCGGGCGATCACCAGCCACAACAGCACGCTGAAGATCAGAATCCCCAGGCTGGCGGTCAGGGTCCCGGTGTAGAACGCCATCGGCAACTCGCTGCTGGCCACCAGCAGCAAATGCCCGGGAGCGGTGCCGGGGCGGGGCAGGGTGATCACTTGATTGCTGCGAAACTCCGTGGCTTGCCAGGCTTCGAGGTGCTGGTAGTGCTCTGGCAGGCTCAGCATGTCGCCGTGTTGCAGCTGCGCCAGACGCGTACCCGTGCCGTCGTAAAGGGCTGCCGCACGCAGTGGTGAATAACTGTTGAGTTCGTTGAGCAGGCGTTCGGCGTTTTGCGGCGACTTCAGGGCGTCGGACACCAGGCTCGGGTTGGACACCAGTCGGCCGATGGTCTGCAGGGCCTGGGGGGCCATGCTTTCCTGGGAGATGTAATACGCGGCACTGATAAAGGTCAGGTTGGCGACCAGCAAAACGGTGGTCAACAGCACCAGCAGGGCGGCCAGCAGTTTCTGGCCGACCGGAAGGTTTTCAAGGCGCTGGCGCAATGGCATCAGGTTCATCGCTGAAAAGGAACAAGTGGCCAGCGTAGCCGCTGCTCAGTCGCTGGGCAATCCAAGGCTGTGCAGATGAGCGATCAAGCGCTGCTGCAATTGATTGAGGTGGGGCAGGTTCAACTGATGCCGCGACGCAACTTTACAGGCATGGCCCAACAGGTAGCTGATTTCGGTGCGGCGCTGATTGGCGACATCCTGGTACATCGAGGAGAAATTGGTCGCGGTAGCCTTGATCACCCGTTCGACTTCCTCCCGGAGGTTTTCGGCTGCCGCCGGCTGGCCGCAGCGCTCCAGCAGTTCGGTGAGTTCGGCGCACAGGGTGGCCACTTCGCACTGATGTTGCTGCAAACCGCCGTTGCGGCATTCGTGCAGGACGGTCAACGGGTTGATCGCACAATTGAGCGCCAGCTTGCGCCACAGCCTTGTGAGAATGTCGGTGCTCCACTCATGGGGAATGCCGGCGTCGCTCAAGTCCTCCAGCCAGAACGGTGCCACTGGATGGCCGGCATCTCCCAGCCAGGTGTAACCATGACCGGCAAACACCACACGCCAGTCGCCATCGCGAAACGCGCCTTCGGTACTGGAAGCGAAGATGCAGCGGGCATGCGGGACTTGCGCGGCGACGGCGTCCTGGCTGCCAAGGCCGTTTTGCAACAGGATCAGTTCGGCGTCCGGTGTCAGGCGGTGGGCGAGCTGGGCCACGGCTGTTACGGCGTCATAGGCTTTACAGGCTACCAGCAGACGGCTGATCGGCCCGTCGCTGTCGGCTGTTTCGCCAGGCACCGGGTACAGCTGCGCTTCGCCGTGCTCGACCAGTGTCAGCCCGCCCGCCGCCTGATAGGCCTGCAGGCGTGCCGCGTCCCGTACGATCAGCCTGACCGGCACTGAAGCCCGTGCCAGACGGGTGGCCCACAACGTGCCGAGGCTGCCGGCGCCCAGAACATGCCAAGGGGTAGACATCAGCTTTTTACTCGGTTTGTCGCTGGCATGTGAGGCTCGCAGTATCGGTTGGAAAAGACCCGTTATAATGAGCCCGATTTTAACCGCAAGCCAAGCGCGCTCCATCGTTATCGAGCGCGCCTTTTTATTGGAGAAATTACATGCCGTCGTTCGACGTGGTATCCGAACTGGACAAACACGAAGTCACCAACGCGGTCGAGAACGCCGTCAAGGAACTCGATCGTCGTTATGACCTGAAAGGCAAGGGCAGCTTCGAGTTCAAGGAAAAAGACCTGACCGTCAACCTGACCGCTGAAGCCGATTTCCAGCTCGAAGCGATGATCGAGATCCTCAAGCTGGCCCTGGTCAAGCGCAAGATCGACGTGCAATGCCTTGAAGTCAAGGATGCCTATGCGTCGGGCAAGCTGATGAAGCAGGAAGCGGTCCTCAAGGAAGGCATCGACAAAGAGCTGGCGAAGAAAATTGTCGCTCACGTCAAAGATGCCAAGCTCAAGGTCCAGGCTGCCATTCAGGGTGAGCAGGTGCGTATCACCGGTAAAAAACGTGACGATCTGCAGGAAGCCATCGCCGCCCTGCGTGCCAAAACTTTCGACATGCCGCTGCAGTTCAATAACTTCCGCGACTGATCTTTCAAGCGGGAACCTCTCGGCGATTTCGACGTCCGAGGCCCAAGCAACGGCAGAAACGACCGAGCCTTATGGGGTCGGTCTTTCTGCCGCTCATTTTTTGCGTGCCGGGCAGCCGGAAATCAGGAGAAAGTAGATGGATTTGAATACTGAAGTGGACAACCTGGTCAAGGCGTCTCAAGCCTGGATTCCGATGATCATGGAATACGGCAGCCGCGTGTTGCTGGCGGTGATCACCCTGGCCATTGGCTGGTGGCTGATCAACAAAGTCACGCAAAAACTGGGCGGCCTGTTGGCGTTGCGCAACGCCGACCTGGCGCTGCAAGGCTTCATCAGCAGCCTGGCGAACATCATTCTCAAGGTTCTGTTGATCGTCAGCGTGGCGTCGATGATCGGTGTGGAAACCACCTCCTTCGTCGCGGCTATCGGTGCAGCCGGCCTGGCCATCGGTCTGGCCCTGCAGGGCAGCCTGGCGAATTTCGCCGGCGGCGTGTTGATTCTGTTGTTCCGTCCATTCCGTATCGGTGACTGGATCGAAGCCCAAGGTGTTGCCGGTACTGTCGACAGCATCCAGATCTTCCACACCGTACTGCGCACAGGCGATAACAAAACCATCATCGTGCCTAACGGTAATCTGTCGAACGGCATTATCACCAACACTAACCGTCAGCCGACCCGCAAGGTTGTGTTTGATGTAGGTGTGGCTTACGAAGCGGACTTGCAAAAGGCCCGTGAAGTGTTGCTGGAACTGGCCAAGGATCCGCGAGTATTGGCTGATCCGGCACCGGAAGCGGTGATTTCCTTGCTGGGTGACAGTTCGATCACTGTTTCCCTGCGCGTGTGGGTGAAGACTGCCGACTATTGGAATGTGATGTTCATGTTTAACGAGCAATCGCGTGATCGTTTGAAGAATGCCGGTATCGATATTCCGTTTCCGCAGCGGGTTATTCGCGTGGTGCAGGAATCGGCGGCGGTGTAAGGAACAGTCAATCAACTGATGTCTGACCTTTTGGTCAAACATTTTGCAAGCCCCGATCCTTTAAACAATGCTGTAGCCAATAAAAAAGGCCCATCCGAAGATGGGCCTTTTTTTGATTACCGCGAACTAACTTTCTGCAATTACAGAATGTTGAGCGGGTAGTCGGTGATCAGGCGGAACTCAGAGATATCGCCTTCGCCTTCGTCTGCGTTGGCGGTGTGCCATGCTTGACGGATGCGGAACGACAGATCTTTAGCTGGGCCGGACTGAATTACGTATTTAACTTCCACGTTGGTTTCGTGGTGTTTACCGTCTGCACCGTACAGGCCAGCGTAAGGGCTGCCTGCTGGAGTGTTGGTGCCGTCAATGTCCCAACCTTTCACGTAACGGGTCATGAAGCTCAGACCAGGGATGCCGTATTCGGCCATTTTCAGGTCGTAACGGGCCTGTACCGATTTCTCGCCAGGGGCGTTGAAGTCAGAGTACTGGATGGAGTTGGCGAGGAAGATCGAGTCGCCACCACGGTTGTTTTTACCCACGCCGATATAGTCGAACGGAGTATCGCCATTCACTTTCTGGAAGCCCAGGGTGATGGTGTGTGCCTTCAGGAACGAGAAAGCAGCAGCGAGGGAGTAGGCGGTGTTATTGATTTCGCCTGCTTTAGCGCTACCAGTGTCCCTGGTGTTGTAGATGTTACCGTCGAAGTTGATCGACTGATCGCCACCCAATGCGAGGGTGTAGTTCGCGTTGGCGTAGTACTGGTTCCAGATGTCTTCGAGCTTGGCACCGTAGAGCGACACGCTCAGGTCTGGGGTAATGCCGTACTTGCCACCGAAGTAGTCGATGGAGTTGGCTTGCACGCCAGCGTAGGTTGCCCACAGGTCGCCATCACGGGCATTTCGGTCCTGACTGGTCGCCGAGTAGAAGTGACCGGCTTCGAGGTCAAGGTCTTTGACTTCGCTGCTCTGCAGTTGGATACCGCTGGCAGTTTGGTGAAGGATGCGGGAGCCGCCAACAGCGAACACCGGAGAAGTGCTTGGCTGCATGTCGCCGATTTTCAGCTCGGTCTTGGAGATGCGGAACTTGGCGGCAGCGCCGGCTTTGCCCTGGTTGTTTTCGACTTCGCCATCATTGCCCACGGGCATGTTGCCGGTACCCGAATACTTGTCGGAACCGTCCAGCTTAATGGCCAGTTGGCCCCAAGCTTCAACGCCAACACCGATCAGACCTTGGGTGTAGCCCGAGCTGTACATGCCCTGGATGCCCTGGGTCCAGTCTTTGTCATCGACGGCGCCGTCTTTCTTGTTACGGTTGTAGTAGTAGTTGCGAACCAGCAAGTCGAGCTTGCTATCTTCAACAAAACCTTTGGCGTCAGCCTGGTCACTTACGAAAGGTGCGGCCGTAGCCAATTGAGTACTGGCTGCTGCTGCAACTGCCAGTGCGATCATGCTCCACTTCATCACGCGCATCGTGATTTGCTCCTTTGGTTTTTAGAAGAGTACTGCCGTCCCACCTGTTTTATTATCTGGGCGGCTCTTTCTTTTTGTGTCGGCGCAAACTTATATCACGCCGACCCTATTGGCGATACTTGCACATCTAACCTTTCAGCTTCTTTACGACCCTGTCGCAAATGGCTGGGTAGATGTCGCAAATTCACAGTCCCGACGCAATCGGACTGACAACTTCAGCGCTGTTTTCCAGGGCTTGAGCATCGGTAAAAAAGAGTCCCTGGTCCTGCACTTGAATCTCCATCGGGCAACCCTGCCACTGTTTTTATTGGCCTTAAGGCTTCCACTTCCAGCGGAGCACTTATAGACGATACGGGGGTGAATGCAACAAGCGTGCACAAACCAGAATTCTGTTGCTGTTTTTTTCTGAAAGCCTGCCTGTTGCTGTAAAAACCTCATAAAACCGGGGGGTTCAAGCTCGTTTTTCTTAGGCTTGACGCCATGCTTTGCATCGTGGTTACCACATTGGAGCTGCGAGGTGACAACCAAAAATGTTACCGGTTCACCCCGTCAGTGAGTAATTGGCGGATGCTGACGCACTGAGCGTAGACGCGTTGTGCGGTTTTGGTGCAAAAAATTTTATTTCCTGTACTGAATTCACACATGGTGGTGTTGCCGTGGGTTCGAACAGTGCGTTGTTTATGGGCTGTTTCGGCGTTTTTTCCGTGATGGCCGGTTCCGTCATGGTGCGTCCCGAATCAAAATGGCGCATCTCGGCGCGCCCGCAGGGCGGTGCTGGCGGCAGTTCGTCGTGAAGCGCATGCCATTCGCAGGTATGCTGCCGTCCTGTCGCTTGGTGCGCCGTCTTTCGGTGGGGGCGCTAAGCTGAAAAAGGATGACCAGAGGGGAGTGTGCGCTGTGTTCGCTTTAGATCCACGACTTCAACAAGACACGTTGCCAATCGGCGATTTCCCGCTCTGCCGGTTACTGCTGTCCAATGATTCGAATTACCCCTGGTTCATCCTCGTGCCACGCCGCGAGGATATCAGTGAAATATTTCAGCTGGATGGCGCAGATCAACAGCAGCTGTGGCGGGAAACGACTGAGCTGGCGGAAATCCTCAAGGACTCTTTCGACGCGGACAAGTTGAACGTCGCGGCCCTGGGTAACGTCGTCAATCAGTTGCATATGCATGTGATTGTGCGCAAGCGTGAGGACGCCGCCTGGCCAGCTCCGATCTGGGGCAAACAGGAGGCCAAGCCATACAGTTCAGAGCAGATCGCGACGATTCGCGAGCGACTGCGTCTGGTATTGACCGACGATTTCAAGTTTCTGGAGGGCTGAATCATGAGCCTGGGCGAACGCGTTACCGATCTGGAAAGCCGACTGGCATTTCAGGATGACACCATCCAGGCATTGAATGATGTGCTGGTGGCGCAGCAGCGGATGGTCGAGCGTCTGCAATTGCAAATGTCGGCGTTGCTCAAGCGGCAGGAGGAAATGGCCGGCCAGTTTGCGACGCTTGAAGAAGAAGAGGCGCCACCGCCTCATTACTGAGAAGCAGGCGATAAAAAACCGCGAACAGCCAAGCTGTTCGCGGTTTTTTTTAGCCTTGAATCAGCGGCGCGGCAGTGCGGCGATCACATCTTCGGCTTGCAGGCCTTTGTCACGGTTCATGACGGAGAACTCCACGCGCTGGCCTTCCACCAGAACGCGGTGGCCTTCACCGCGAATCGCCCGGAAATGCACGAAAATATCATCGCCGGAGTCGCGGGAAATAAAGCCGAAGCCTTTGGAGGTGTTGAACCATTTGACGGTGCCAGTATCGCGGTTGCTCATGTCATAGCTTGGCGCGGCGGCGGCCGGTGAAGATTTGTAGAAGCTGATGGCCAGGTGCAGGAATACGGCGATCAGGGCAGCGACCAGGCTGAACAGAACGGCAGGTTGACCGGCGATGACAGGCATCGGAGCGATCAGCGTCAGGGTTTGCAGTACGACAGCCAGAACCAGCAAAGCGCTGACCAGGTTTTGCAATTGATGACGCGGGCCTTTGTTCCAGTAAGGGATAACAGGCGCGAGGGTGAGGTTGAGCAGGCCGAAAAAGGCCAGGTAAAGCGCATCGGGTTGTTGCAGGTAAGGTACCGCTTCGGATCGCAGGCTAGGGATGAAGGACAGCAGCAGGGCTGCTGCGCCCATTAGCAGGTGGACGATTTTCAACATTTTGATTAACTCACGTTAAGACGGATCACAAGGAAGAGCTGATAGAGCACGGTTCGCTTCAGAACAATAAGAGGCGTTGGGCACGTACCTGATATCAGCCTATGCGCAGCCCCCGGAAAATAGGTGGTAGCGACACACTGCCTATTTAACAGCAAAGCCTGCGGCTACTCAAATCAGGCGGTCCGGCGGTGTTTCCATTGGCATGGCGCGCGGATGACGATGCCGAGTGTTATTCGTGCGCTGTGTTTCTCGGATCTTTCGCCTTTTCGTTGAGTGATGTTGCGTCAGTTTTCGTAGGAAATCGTCCGGCCTAGGACGAGCTCCATGATCGCCCCTCCATTGTTGGCTTATCCTACGTTGATGGTCATAAAGTCATCTGGATATACCGTTGCGCCTGCGCTTTTATAAGGAAACGGAATATGGCCCTTACAAGCAGCAAGGATGACAAAGGAGTGTCAACGGTATGGTTCATGAAGAAAGACAAGACGAGGGGAGGATCGGTCCACTCAAGGATATAAGGATTGATTCACTTGTCAGCGAATTCGATATGGGGCTGGCCCAGCCCTTATCCCGGTCGGTGCGTTTGAATGGCTTTGCGACCTGTTTGCGGCTTGAGCAGGTCTATTGGGATATTTTGGGCAACATGGCCAAGGTCAATTGCTGCTCGGTCAGTGCGCTGTTGTCTCAGGTGGATCGCGAGGTGCACTTGCGCCATGGCGGGGTGAAAAATTTCACCGGGCTGGTGCGGGTTGTCTGCGTCGTGCACAGCCTGAAGGAGGGCAGTTGCCCCGTCATGGCTTAGCGAGAGCGGCTGAATGAGTCGAGTGTCGGTCTGTGCAGTCTTACGGCTGCACAGGCTGCATTTAATGGATATAATCCCGCTCTTTGCCGCGAAGCCCTGCATGCGCGGTAGCAATCTGATCGCCGAGACAACCCCCATGCCGATGTACGATTACCAATGTGCTTCCTGTGGTCATCAGTTGGAAGCCATTCAAAAGATCAGCGCAGCACCGCTGGTCGACTGCCCTGCCTGCCAGGCGCCAGAGCTTAAAAAGATGCTGTCCATGCCCGGTTTCCGCCTCAGTGGCACCGGCTGGTACGAAACCGACTTCAAGACCGGTTCCAAGAAAAATCTGGCCGGTGGCGACAAAGCTGACTAGGGTCTAGCGCCCGGGCTGAACGACACGCGCGAGCTCTTGCATCATCTGGCACCTTATTCAAGTGCGGTGGTGCGGCAAGACCTCCACCCGAATTTCGAATTACGAGAAGTGAAACCACTACCATGATGCGCAGCCATTATTGCGGCCAACTGAACGAAAGCCTGGAAGGCCAGGAAATTACCCTTTGCGGATGGGTTCACCGTCGCCGTGACCATGGCGGGGTGATTTTCCTCGATATCCGTGATCGTGACGGTCTGGCCCAGGTGGTGTTCGATCCGGACCGTGCCGAGAGCTTCGCCGCCGCCGATCGCGTGCGCAGCGAGTACGTCGTGAAGATCACCGGCAAGGTTCGCCTGCGTCCGGCCGGTGCAACCAACGCCAACATGGCGTCGGGCATGATCGAGGTCCTGGGCTACGAGCTGGAAGTGCTGAACGAATCGGAAACACCGCCGTTCCCGCTGAACGAGTTCTCTGACGTTGGCGAAGAAACCCGCCTGCGTTATCGCTTCCTTGATCTGCGTCGCCCTGAAATGGCCGAGAAGCTGCGTCTGCGTTCGCGCATGACCACCAGCATCCGCCGCTACCTGGACGAGAACGGTTTCCTCGACGTCGAGACGCCGATCCTGACCCGTGCGACGCCGGAAGGCGCGCGTGACTATCTGGTGCCGAGCCGTACTCACGCCGGTTCGTTCTTCGCCTTGCCGCAATCGCCGCAGCTGTTCAAGCAGCTGCTGATGGTGGCCGGCTTCGACCGTTACTACCAGATCGCCAAGTGCTTCCGCGACGAAGACCTGCGGGCTGATCGCCAGCCGGAATTCACTCAGATCGACATCGAGACCAGCTTCCTCGATGAAAAAGACATCATGGGCCTGACCGAAGGCATGATCCGCAACCTGTTCAAGGAAGTGCTGGGTCTGGAATTCGGCGAATTCCCGCACATGACCTTCGAAGAGGCCATGCGCCGCTACGGTTCCGACAAGCCAGACCTGCGTAACCCGCTGGAACTGGTGGATGTTGCCGATCAGCTCAAGGAAGTCGATTTCAAGGTGTTCAGTGGCCCGGCCAATGACCCGAAATGCCGTATCGCCGCCTTGCGCGTTCCAGGCGGTGCGAGCATGCCGCGCAAGCAGATCGACGATTACACCAAGTTCGTCGGCATCTACGGTGCCAAGGGCCTGGCGTACATCAAGGTCAACGAGCGTGCTGCCGGTGTTGAAGGTCTGCAGTCGCCGATCGTGAAAAACATCCCGGAAGCCAACCTGAACGTGATCCTCGATCGCGTGGGTGCGGTCGATGGCGACATCGTGTTCTTCGGCGCCGACAAAGCCAAGATCGTCAGCGAAGCCCTGGGCGCGCTGCGGATCAAGCTGGGTCATGACCTCGAGCTGCTGACCTGCAAGTGGGCGCCAATGTGGGTCGTCGACTTCCCGATGTTCGAAGAGAACGACGACGGCAGCTTCAGCGCCTTGCACCACCCGTTCACCGCGCCGAAGTGCACTCCTGAAGAGCTGGAAGCCAACCCGGCTGGCGCTTTGTCCCGTGCCTACGACATGGTTCTGAACGGCACCGAGCTGGGTGGCGGTTCGATCCGTATCCACCGTAAGGAAATGCAACAGTCGGTGTTCCGTCTGTTGGGTATCAACGAAGCGGAACAGGAAGAGAAATTCGGCTTCCTGCTCGACGCCCTGAAATATGGCGCGCCGCCGCACGGTGGTCTGGCTTTCGGTCTGGACCGTCTGGTGATGCTGATGACCGGCGCCCAGTCGATCCGTGAAGTGATCGCCTTCCCTAAAACCCAGAGTGCTGCGGACGTGATGACGCAGGCTCCGGGCGTGGTAGATGCCAAGGCGTTGCGTGAGCTGCACATTCGTCTGCGCGAAACGCCAAAGGCAGAGTAAGGCTGACCGCAAAGGCGCATCCTGTGGGATGCGCCTTTTCTTTAGGTCGAGATTTTTTTGTTGCTGGCCGACACTCCCTGTGTGGCGGGCGATGTTTCAAAGAGAAATTCGGAGCGAGTTATGGCGGGTCATTCCAAGTGGGCGAACATCAAGCACCGCAAAGAACGTCAGGATGCCAAGAAGGGCAAGATTTTCACCAAGTGGATTCGTGAGCTGACGGTCGCTGCCCGTCAGGGCGGCGCTGATCCGGGCTCCAACCCGCGTCTGCGTCTGGCGCTGGATAAAGCGCTGGGTGCGAACATGAGCCGCGACATCATCGACCGCGCGGTGGCCCGTGGTGCCGGCGCTGCCGATACCGATGACATGGTCGAGCTGACCTACGAAGGCTATGGCCCGGGCGGTGTGGCGGTGATGGTCGAATGCATGACCGACAACCGCAACCGTACCGCAGCCGCTGTTCGCCATGCGTTCAGCAAGTGCGGCGGTAACCTCGGTACCGACGGTTCGGTGGCTTATCTGTTCGAACGCAAAGGGCAGATTTCCTTCGCGCCAGGGGTTGATGAAGACGCGCTGATGGAAGCAGCCATGGAAGCCGACGCCGATGACGTGGTGACCAACGAAGACGGCTCCATCGACGTGTTCACCTCGTTCGCCGGCTTCTATTCCGTGCGTAACGCCTTGGAGGCCGCAGGCTTCAAGGGCAGCGATGCGGAAATCGTCATGTTGCCGACCACCAGTGCCGAACTGGATCTGGAAGGCGCCGAGAAGGTTCTCAAGCTGATCGACATGCTCGAAGACCTGGATGACGTGCAGAACGTGTACTCCAACGCGGACATTCCAGAGGCGGTGGCCGCGCAGCTCGGTTGATGCCTTTATAAAGATCGCAGCCTTCATCAGCCCTGCAGGCGCTGGCGAAGCCTGCGATCTTTTGATTTACAGTTATTTATTTTAAAGATCGTCCGAACGCGGCCCGAGCCTTCGGCAGCTCCTACGGTTACTCTCAGATATTCGCACTAGCTTCGCAGGCGTTATGACTTTAATTCTTGGTATCGACCCCGGCTCGCGTATCACCGGTTACGGCATTGTTCGCGATACTGGCCGTGGTTGTGTTTACGTGGCATCGGGCTGTATTCGCACCGGTGCTGGCGAGTTGCATGAGCGTCTGCAGATCGTCTATCGCGGCGTGCGTGAAATCATTCAGACTTATGGCCCGGTCACCATGGGCATCGAGAAGGTGTTCATGGCGCGCAATGCCGACTCCGCGCTGAAACTGGGGCAGGCCCGTGGCGCGGCGATTGTCGCCGGCGCCGAAGAGAGCCTGGAAATTGCCGAGTACACCGCAACCCAGGTCAAGCAGGCCGTGGTCGGCACCGGCGCCGCCAATAAAGAACAAGTGCAAATGATGGTCATGCACATGCTGAAACTGACCAGCAAGCCGCAAATCGATGCCTCGGATGCCCTGGCCATCGCGATTTGCCACGCTCACACCCGTTCCAGCCTGTTGCCTCATGGCCTGGGCGCGGCACGCAGTCGTGGCGGGCGCCTGCGTCTCTGATAGCATCAGCAATCATTTTTTGTGGGATGAGGGTTTTGCGCCTGTGTTGTCGGCGCAAAACCCTTGTTCTGTCAGTCGCCAGCACTGATCTGGCCAACGCTCAAGGATCTGAAACGTGATTGGACGCTTGCGCGGCACATTGGCTGAGAAACAGCCGCCGCACCTGATTCTGGATGTAAACGGTCTGGGGTATGAGCTGGAAGTGCCCATGACCACGCTTTATCGTTTGCCGTCGGTCGGTGAACCGCTGACCTTGCACACCCATTTGGTCGTACGCGAAGACGCGCAGTTACTCTATGGCTTCTTCGGCAAGCGTGAGCGAGACTTTTTTCGCGAACTGATCCGTCTCAATGGGGTGGGGCCGAAACTGGCGCTGGCCCTGATGTCGAGCCTGGAAGTCGACGAGTTGATCCGTTGCGTGCAGTCCCAGGACACCTCGGCGCTGACCAAGGTGCCGGGGGTGGGCAAGAAGACTGCCGAACGTTTGCTGGTGGAGCTCAAGGATCGCTTCAAGGCCTGGGAAACCGTACCGAGCATGTTTGCGTTGGTGCCGAACCAGCCGGATGCGCCAGCGCAACAAGTCGCTGCCGCCGAAAATGACGCGGTAAGCGCGCTGATTTCCCTGGGCTACAAGCCGCAGGAAGCCAGCAAGGCGATTTCCGCGATCAAGGAGAAGGGTTTGAGCAGTGAAGACATGATTCGTCGTGCCCTGAAGGGAATGATCTAAGTGATTGAAGCTGATCGTCTGATCGCCGCTACGGGTGGCCCCCGTGAGCGCGAAGAAGTCCAGGACCGGGCGATTCGTCCCGTCAGCCTGGCCGAATACATTGGCCAGCCGACCGTTCGCGAGCAAATGGAGTTGTTCATCCAGGCCGCGCGCGGGCGCAATGAATCGCTGGATCACACCCTGATTTTCGGCCCGCCGGGCCTGGGTAAAACCACCCTGGCCAACATCATTGCCCAGGAAATGGGCGTGTCGATCAAAAGCACCTCGGGGCCGGTCCTCGAGCGTCCTGGTGATCTGGCTGCATTGCTGACCAACCTTGAGCCCCATGACGTGCTGTTCATCGACGAGATCCATCGGTTGTCGCCGATCGTCGAAGAAGTGCTGTACCCGGCCATGGAAGATTTCCAGCTCGACATCATGATCGGCGAAGGGCCGGCCGCGCGCTCGATCAAGCTCGATCTGCCACCGTTTACCCTGGTTGGCGCAACGACCCGTGCCGGTATGCTGACCAACCCGTTGCGCGACCGTTTCGGGATCGTCCAGCGCCTGGAGTTCTACAGCACCGCCGATCTGGCAACGATTGTCAGCCGTTCGGCGAACATTCTCGGTTTGCCGCTGGACCCGGAAGGCGCCTTTGAAATCGCCCGGCGTGCCCGCGGTACACCGCGAATCGCCAACCGCTTGCTGCGCCGGGTCCGGGATTTTGCCGAGGTTCGTGCCAAGGGCCACATCACTAAACCGATCGCCGACCTGGCCTTGAACCTGCTGGATGTCGATGAGCGTGGCTTCGACCATCAGGACCGACGCCTGCTGTTGACCATGATCGAGAAGTTCGACGGTGGGCCGGTGGGGGTGGACAGTCTGGCCGCTGCGATCAGCGAAGAACGCCACACCATTGAAGACGTGCTGGAGCCGTACCTGATCCAGCAGGGCTATATCATGCGCACGCCGCGGGGGCGGGTAGTGACCCGGCATGCGTATTTGCACTTCGGCTTAAACATTCCGTCACGATTGGGCGAGATGCCCGTGGTAGACGAGTTCCTCGATGCCGTGGACGATTAATCACCTTTGCGTGCTGATTTATTCGGGGTTTGTGCTGTCCCAGGACGGTACTTTCGCCAGAAAGCCGCGAATCAATGAAAAACAGTTGCCTGGCCGGATTGGCAACCTGAGGAGTAAGCACTAGAGTATGCGCGCGCAAAACGGGCTTGAGCCGTTCGCACATCGTTGTCGCGTTTATTACGAGGACACCGATGCCGGCGGCATCGTGTATTACGTCAATTACCTCAAGTTTATGGAACGGGCTCGAACCGAGCGGCTCCGAGAGCTGGGCTTTGCCCAGTCGGCGCTGGCAGGGGAGGACCTGTTGTTCGTCGTGCATTCCAGCGAAGCGCGTTACCACGCGCCGGCGCGACTGGACGACGAACTGCTGGTAAGCGCCGAAGTAATTGAATTGAACCGGGTCAGCCTGCGCTTCAAGCAGCAGGTCAGGCGGGCTACGGATAACGTGCTGCTCTGCGAAGGGCAGTTTCTGGTGGCCTGTGTGCGCACTAACAGTTTGAAACCCCGGGCCATTCCCGAAGCTCTACGTGCGGCCTTTGCCGACGTGAGCGGCGCGGGTACACACTCAAAGCAGGAGATAAAGCGTGGAAGCTAACGTCGTCGACCATTCCTCCATGTGGAGCCTGGTCAGCAATGCCAGTGTCGTGGTGCAACTGGTAATGCTGATCCTGGTAGCCGCATCGGTGACCTCGTGGATCATGATCTTTCAGCGCAGCAACTTGCTGCGCGCCGGTCGACGTGCCCTGGAGAGCTTTGAAGAGCGCTTCTGGTCCGGTATCGACCTGTCCAAACTCTACCGTCAGGCTGGCAGCAACCCTGATCCGGATTCCGGTGTCGAGCAGATCTTCCGTGCCGGCTTCAAGGAATTCTCCCGTCTGCGCCAGCAGTCGGGCGTTGATCCGGAAGCGGTCATGGAAGGCGTGGCGCGTGCCATGCGCGTAGCCATCTCCCGCGAGGAAGAGAAGCTCGAGCAGAGCCTGCCGTTCCTCGCCACCGTCGGTTCCGTCAGCCCGTACATCGGTCTGTTCGGTACAGTCTGGGGCATCATGAACTCCTTCCGTGGTCTGGCGACTGCCCAGCAAGCGACCCTGGCCACTGTGGCTCCAGGTATCGCCGAAGCACTGGTTGCTACTGCGATCGGTCTGTTTGCCGCCATTCCGGCCGTTATCGCCTACAACCGTTTTGCTGCCCGCAGCGAAACCCTGCTGGGCCGCTATTACACCTTCGCCGACGAATTCCAGGCGATCCTGCACCGCAAAGTGCACACCAGCGAAGAATAAGCAGGTAATTTCCAATGGCTTTAATCGCTCGAGCTCGCAAAAAGCGCAAGCCGGTTGCCGAGATGAACGTGGTGCCTTACATCGACGTGATGCTGGTACTGCTGGTCATCTTCATGGTGACCGCGCCGATGCTCAATCAGGGCGTGAAAGTTGATCTGCCCAAGGTTTCCAGCGAAGCCTTGCCGCAGGACAACAACACTCAGGTCCTGACCATTTCGATCAAGGCTGACAAGACCTACTACTGGAACCTTGGCAGCGAAGTCGACACCGAAAAGCAGCAGGACAAGGCCATGACCTTGCCGCAAATGACCGACGCCGTGACCAAGATCATTCGCGTTGGCAACGGTAACGGCAAGCGCACGCAGGTGTTCATTCGTGGCGACAAAACCGTCGATTATGGCTCCGTCATGGGCGCCATGGGCGGGTTGCAGAAGGCCGGGGTCGGTAATGTTGGCTTGATTACCGAGGCGCCCTGATGCAGCAACTGCGAGAGCCGTCCGCCTCGGAAAGCTACTTCTGGCCTAGTGTCTGGGCGATTGTCTTGCACGTGCTGGTGTTCGGCATGCTGTTCGTCAGTTTCGCCTTCACACCGGAGCTGCCGCCGGCCAAGCCGATTGTCCAGGCAACCCTGTACCAGCTGAAATCGAAAAGTCGGGCGACCACCCAGACCAATCAGAAGATCGCGGGTGAGGCGCAGAAATCTGCTGCGCGTCAGACCGAAGTCGAGCAGATGGAACAGAAGAAGGTCGAGCAGGAAGCGGTGAAGGCTGCGGAACAAAAGAAAGAAGAAGCGGCTCAAAAGGCCGAGGAAGCCAAGAAGGCCGACGAGTCGAAGAAAGCGGAAGAGGCGAAAAAGGCTGATGAAGCCAAGAAAGCCGACGAAGCGAAGAAGACCGCCGAAGCCAAAAAGGCCGAAGAGAAACAATTGGCTGATATAGCCAAGAAGAAAGCCGAAGAAGAAGCCAAAAAAGCTGCTGAAGAAGAGGCCAAGAAAGCGGCCGCTGAAGAAGCGAAGAAAAAGATCGTCGAAGACGCGAAGAAGAAAGCCGCGGAAGACGCCAAGAAGAAAGCTGAAGCGGAAGAGGCGAAGAAGAAAATCGCCGAAGACGCGAAGAAGAAAGCGACTGCCGATGCCGCGAAGAAGAAAGCGCAGGATGCGGCTCGCAAATCGGTAGAGGACAAGAAGGCTCAGGCTCTGGCTGACTTGCTGTCCGATAAGACCGAGCGTCAGCAGGCTTTGGCGGATGAGCAAGGCGATGAAACCGCGGGCAACTTTGATGATCTGATTCGTTCGCGAGCATCTGAAGGTTGGGCGCAGCCACCGTCGGCCCGCAAGGGCATGAAGGTGATTCTGCAAATCAACATGCTCCCTGACGGAACGATCTCCGGTGTTTCGGTTGCTCATTCCAGCGGTGACGCGCCGTTCGACAGTTCTGCAGTCGCGGCTGTAAAAAATATTGGTCGATTGACCGAAATGCAGGGTCTGAAGCCAGCTGATTTCGCACCCTATCGTTCATTCAAGATGACATTCACACCTGAGGATCTAGCCTTGTGAGAAACCTTCTTCGAGGACTGCTTGTAGTCATGTTCTGCTTTGCAGGACTGGCCACGGCAGATGAAAAAAATATCCTGGTCAGCAGTGGCAGCTCCCAGGCAACTCCAATTGCCGTTGTGCCTTTCGGCTTCCAGGGCGGTAGCGTGCTGCCGGACGACATGGCTGAGATTATCGGTAACGACCTGCGCAATTCGGGTTACTACGCGCCGATTCCAAAGCAGAACATGATCAGCCAGCCAAGCCAGGCCAGCGAAATCATCTACCGTGACTTCAAGGCGGTGGGTGCCCAGTACGTCATGGTCGGCAGCATTGTTCCGGCGGGCGGTCGCCTGCAGGTGCAGTACGCACTGTTCAACGTCGCCACCGAGCAGCAAGTGCTGACCGGCAGCGTGTCGGGCGGCGTCGATCAACTGCGCGACATGGCGCACTACATCTCCGACCAGTCGTTCGAAAAACTCACTGGTATCAAAGGTGCGTTCTCGACGCGTCTGCTGTACGTGACGGCCGAGCGTTTCTCTGAGAAGAACACTCGCTACACACTGCAACGTTCGGACTACGACGGTGCCCGTGCCGTGACGCTGCTGCAATCGCGCGAGCCAATCCTGTCGCCGCGTTTCGCACCGGATGGCAAGCGCATTGCCTACGTGTCGTTCGAGCAGAAGCGTCCACGCATTTTCATGCAGAACATCGACACCGGTCGCCGTGAGCAGATCACCAACTTCGAAGGCCTGAATGGCGCGCCAGCCTGGTCGCCGGATGGCAATCGCCTGGCATTCGTGTTGTCGAAAGACGGTAACCCGGACATCTACGTGATGAACCTGGGGTCGCGTCAGATCACCCGTGTCACCAATGGTCCTGGCATCAATACCGAACCGTTCTGGGGTAAGGATGGTTCGACCATCTACTTCACCTCTGACCGTGGCGGCAAGCCTCAGATCTATAAAACCAGCGCAGGCGGTGGTGGTGCGGAGCGTGTGACCTTCATCGGTAACTACAATGCCAACCCTAAACTGTCGGCCGATGAAAAGACCCTGGTGATGATTCACCGCCAGGACGGTTTCACCAACTTCAAGGTGGCGGCCCAGGATTTGCAGCGCGGTAGTGTAAAGATCCTCACTGATAGCACTCTGGACGAGTCTCCTACTGTTGCGCCCAACGGCACCATGGTAATCTACGCCACCCGCCAGCAGGGCCGGGGAGTCTTGATGCTCGTGTCTATTAATGGACGCGTGAGGCTCCCGCTTCCTACCGCACAAGGCGAAGTCAGAGAACCGTCCTGGTCCCCTTACCTGAACTGACGCGGCGCTATACGTTTTACTTAACACACTGGGGTTCATTAGGAGTTTCACGATGGAAATGCTGAAGTTTGGTAAATTTGCTGCGCTGGCTCTGGCCATGGCTGTAGCTGTAGGTTGCTCGTCCAAAGGCGGCGACAACGCCGGTGAAGGCGCTGTAGATCCAAACGCTGGTTACGGCGCTAACACTGGTGCAGTTGACGGCTCCCTGAGCGAAGAAGCTGCTCTGCGCGCAATCACCACCTTCTACTTCGAATACGACAGCTCGGACCTGAAGCCAGAAGCCATGCGCGCTCTGGACGTTCACGCCAAAGACCTGAAAGCAAACGGCGCTCGCGTTGTTCTGGAAGGCAACACCGACGAACGTGGTACTCGTGAGTACAACATGGCACTGGGCGAGCGTCGTGCGAAAGCCGTTCAGCGCTACCTGGTACTGCAAGGTGTTTCCCCAGCTCAGCTGGAACTGGTTTCCTACGGCGAAGAGCGTCCAGTTGCTACCGGCAACGACGAGCAGTCCTGGGCTCAAAACCGTCGCGTCGAACTGCGTAAGTAATTCGTCATGCGAACGTGCCGTCGTGCTGTAACTATTTTGGCTCTCAGTCTCGCACCGCTTGCGGTGTGGGCTGCGGTTCCTGTGGTCGAGGACAACTCCGGCTATAACAATAGCGGGAGCAGTTATCCGCCTGCAGGTTACGGTACGAACGGCGCCTATGCCGGGGGAGGGGTTTCGGCCCCTGTCTCGGCACAGGGCGAGCTGTTCAACCAACTGCAATCGATGCAGGAGCAGATCTCGCGCCAACAAGGCATCATTGAAGTTCTGCAAAATGATGTAGCGCGCATGAAGCAAGAGAACCTGGAGCGATATCAGGATCTTGATCGGCGCATAGGAACCGGCGTTGCACCAGCCGCGACTCCTGATAATTCTTCCGCCGGTGGCAATTTGAATGCCCCCGGTGCAGCAGCCGGCGCAGGTGCGGGAGCGGCTGCCGCTCAAGCCCCGGCCGCGGGTGGCGAACCGGCTGACCCGGCGAAGGAAAAACTGTATTACGATGCAGCCTTCGACCTGATCAAAGCCAAGGATTTCGACAAGGCCAGCCAGGCTTTCGCCGCATTCCTGCGCAAATACCCGAACAGCCAATACGCGGGCAATGCCCAGTACTGGTTGGGTGAAGTGAACCTGGCCAAAGGCGATCTGCAAGGTGCAGGTCAGGCATTTGCCAAGGTTTCGCAGTTGTACCCCAAGCACCCCAAAGTGCCTGATTCGCTATACAAGCTCGCTGATGTAGAGCGTCGTCTCGGTCATACCGACCGGGTCAAAGGCATTCTGCAACAGGTCGTGTCCCAATATCCGGGCACTTCCGCCGCTCAGCTGGCGCAACGGGACTTGCAGCGCATGTAAGCCTGTTTAGCCCGTTTTGAAGAAACCCGCGCTTGTCGCGGGTTTTTTCGTTAGAATTCATGCCCTTTTTATGAAACACGCTTTTTGGGATCTGCGCGTTGGCGGGGTTCCTTGAAGTGCCTGACGGAGGCGGACAGCCTGTTTAGCTGTTACGCCCGTGGCGACTATGCAAGACACATTGAGAATCACCGAAGTTTTCTACTCGTTGCAGGGTGAAACGCGGACTGCCGGGCTGCCCACTGTTTTTGTGCGCCTGACCGGTTGCCCATTGCGTTGCCAATACTGCGACAGCGCCTACGCGTTCACTGGCGGCACCCTCCGCACGCTCGACGACATCCTCGAGCAAGTGGCCGGTTTTCGCCCGCGTTACGTCTGTGTCACGGGCGGTGAGCCCCTGGCGCAACCCAATGCCATTCCCTTGCTCAAGCAGTTGTGTGACGCCGGTTACGAAGTGTCGCTGGAAACCAGTGGCGCTCTGGACATCTCGGCGGTCGATCCACGGGTCAGTCGCGTCGTCGACCTGAAAACCCCGGGTTCGAAAGAAGCCCACCGCAACCGCTACGAGAACATCGAACTGCTCACGCCCAACGATCAGGTGAAGTTTGTCATCTGCTCGCGGGAAGACTATGACTGGGCCGTGTCCAAGCTGATTCAATACGGTTTGAACGAGCGTGCCGGCGAAGTCCTGTTCTCGCCGAGCCACCATGACCTGAATGCACGTGATCTGGCGGACTGGGTGGTGGCGGACAATCTGCCTGTGCGTCTGCAATTGCAGCTGCATAAATATCTTTGGAATGACGAGCCGGGGCGCTGAAATGACTGAACAACTGAACACTGCTGAAAAACGTGCGGTCATCCTGCTGTCCGGCGGCCTGGACTCGGCGACGGTCGTGGCCATGGCCCGTGCCGAAGGCTACAGCTGCTACACCATGAGCTTCGATTACGGTCAGCGCCACCGTGCCGAACTGCAAGCCGCCGAGCGTGTTGCCCGCGACTTGGGTGTGATCGAGCACAAGGTGATCGGCCTGAACCTGAACGGTATCGGCGGCTCGGCCCTGACCGACAGTTCCATCGACGTACCGGAGGCGCCGAGCGAAGGCATTCCGGTGACCTATGTGCCGGCGCGCAACACGGTGTTTCTGTCCCTGGCGTTGGGTTGGGCCGAAGTGCTGGGTGCGCGTGACATATTTATCGGTGTAAACGCGGTGGATTATTCCGGTTACCCGGATTGCCGTCCCGAGTTCATCGAAGCCTTCGAGCTCATGGCTAATCTGGCGACCAAGGCCGGTGTAGAAGGGAATGGCTTCCGTATCCAGGCGCCCCTGCAGAACCTGAGCAAGGCGCAGATCGTTCAGGCGGGCGTGAAGCTTGGCGTCGATTACGGGCTGACCGTTTCCTGCTATCAGGCGGACGATAACGGCCGTGCTTGCGGTAAATGCGACAGCTGCCGTCTGCGTGCAGAAGGCTTTGCGGCGGCCGGAATCAGCGACCCGACACCTTATTTTTGATTTATTTCAAATTAGGTGTTGAATAGTCCTTAAAAATCAGTATTATACGCGCCACCACACAGCGGGTCGTTAGCTCAGTTGGTAGAGCAGTTGGCTTTTAACCAATTGGTCGTAGGTTCGAATCCCACACGACCCACCATTTTAAAAAATCTGGAAGGCCCACGTAAGTGAGGATTTCCGGGTTTTTTTTTGCCCGCGATTTGAGGTTGTCCCGGTCCGGGATCGCACCGAGTGACGCAGGTCAGAATCATCTTTTGCATCCGCCGGATATTCTGTAGCCTTGCGCAGCTTCAACGCTGTCCGTGCCTGATGAATACTCACTCTCCCGGCGGTACCCCGAAGGGTCCGGAGCCGGGTGTATACTCGACTTTCGCGCGAAAGCGCCTGCAGGTCTTGCGAACATGACGCAGATTTCCGAACGCCTTCTGGTTCAAGCCCACCTCGACGCCAAGCAGCCCAAACCGCTGACGGCCGAGGAAGAGGCTTATTACCGCACAGCCATCGCAGCCGAGCTCAAAGCTCAGGACGCGGTGCTGGTTGCACACTTCTATTGTGATCCAGTCATTCAGGCCCTGGCCGAAGAAACCGGTGGCTGCGTCTCCGACTCTCTGGAGATGGCCCGCTTCGGCAATGCTCACCCGGCCAAGACCGTAGTGGTCGCCGGTGTGAAATTCATGGGCGAAACCGCCAAGATCCTCAACCCTGAAAAACGTGTGCTGATGCCAACCCTGGAAGCGACCTGCTCGCTGGATCTGGGTTGCCCGGTGGACGAGTTCTCGGCGTTCTGCGATCAGCACCCGGAACGCACGGTGGTGGTGTATGCCAACACCTCGGCGGCAGTCAAAGCCCGGGCGGATTGGGTGGTGACTTCCAGTTGCGCGCTGGAAATCGTCGAAAGCCTGATGGATAACGGCGAAACCATTATCTGGGGCCCGGACAAGCACCTGGGCACTTACATTCAGCGCCAGACCGGCGCCGACATGCTGCTGTGGGATGGTGCCTGCATCGTTCACGAAGAGTTCAAGGCCAAGCAGCTCGAAGACATGAAAGCGCTGTACCCGGACGCGGCCATTCTGGTGCACCCGGAGTCGCCGACCGCCGTGATCGAATTGGCCGATGCGGTGGGTTCCACCAGTCAGCTGATCGCTGCTGCGCAAAGCCTGCCGAACAAGACCCTGATCGTTGCCACCGACCGCGGCATCTTCTACAAGATGCAGCAGCTGTGCCCGGACAAGGTCTTTATCGAAGCGCCAACGGCCGGTAACGGCGCGGCTTGCCGCAGTTGCGCGCATTGCCCGTGGATGGCGATGAACACCCTTGAACGCACGCTGAAGAGCTTGAAGGAGGGGACCAACGAGATCTTCGTCGATCCGGCGTTGATTCCGCAGGCGATTCGGCCGTTGAAGCGCATGCTCGATTTCACGCAGGCGGCGCGGATGAAGCTGGCGGGTAACGCCTGATTCGTTGGCAGTGAGCCAAAAAAAACGCCCCGGGTTGATCGGGGCGTTTTTGCATCTGGAGGATTATTTGGTCTTCTTCGGAATCCGCACCAACTGGGTGTTGGAATAGATGTCGTGCCAGCTGCGCTTCTGCTTGTCGAACAGCGACCAGAAGAACCCCAGCCCGAGGCATAACCAGGACGCGATCGACACCACAAAGCGCAGGAGCGCCTGCCACAGGCTGATGGATGAGCCGTCGGCGTTTTGTACGCGGATGCACCACACCTGCATGCCCAGGGTCTGGCCCGACCAGGTCCAGAACTTGGCGAAGAAGCCGAACAGCACAAACAGCAGAACCGTCGACAGCAGTGGGTCACCGTCCAGGGCGCCGGCCTCAGTCAGGGTGCGCATCCGGTCTTCGCCGATGATCGCCATCTGGATCATCTTGTAGATGCC
Organism: Pseudomonas sp. 01L34; assembly: GCF_056400265.1. NCBI lineage: Bacteria > Pseudomonadati > Pseudomonadota > Gammaproteobacteria > Pseudomonadales > Pseudomonadaceae > Pseudomonas > Pseudomonas sp. 01L34. The sequence continues at coordinate 150,096 of NZ_JBFTSX010000007.1, read as the reverse complement.
GCTGGTGACGATCAGCAGCGCGGTGCACAGCAGGAAGTCGTAGAACATCGCTGCCAGGCGACGACCCAGGCCTGCGGCGGGAAAGTCGCCTTGGGGGTTGAGCAGGTGTTTCGACATGGCTGCCTCAGAACGGAAAAAAGAAGCCATTTTACGGATTTGCGCGCACAAAAAAGCCCCTGATGTCAGCATCAGGGGCTTTTTCGTAACAGAAGATTAGCCTTCTGCTTGTACTTCGTCAGCCTGCATGCCTTTCTGGCCTTGCACAGCAACGAACGTCACTTTCTGGCCTTCTTTCAGGCTCTTGAAGCCGTTGCCCTGAATAGCGCGGAAATGCACGAACAGATCCGGACCGCTTTCTGGAGTGATAAAACCAAAACCTTTCTCGTCGTTAAACCACTTGACGGTACCGCTCTGACGTTGGGACATTTCTTATTTCCTTTGACGCAAAAATGAATGACAGTCTCCTTCTCGTGAAAGAGTACTGGGGCTGGTTGCAGGAGAGTAAGAAGACGTCGAGCGGGATGTAGCTAACTTGTAGGCTACTGCCCAGGTCACGATTTCCAAGCGACCCATGCAAACACAGTGAACAAACTCTACGCCAACTACGGGAGAAAAAACAAGCCCTGCGAAGGCCCGGATTTCCTCAGGTTGATGGCAATTAGAGTGATCACTAGTGCGGGCTTATTCGATCGAGTTGTTCATTGCTTTTCGATTGTTATAAGTAACGTTCATAAACGAAACGTATGCACTATTTTATGGCGGTTGCGTTACAGATTAGTGCACTGTTAACGCAACCGCGTTACTTATAGAAACAGTCAATCAGCCACGATAGTAGCGTTGTGGAACAAATGGCATTTTGCTTACAAGCAAAGGCACCTTTTTCCCACGCACAATGGCCCAAACTGGCGTTTCCAAAACGGTATAAGCGCTGTCGAGGTAACCCATGGCCAAAGGACCGCCCAAGGTCGGACCGAAGCCGCCGCTGCAAACGCTGCCGATGATTTCGCCAGCTTCGTTGACGATCTCTGCACCTTCACGCACCGGTGTACGTTCCTGCGGCAGCAGGCCAACGCGCTTGCGGCTGACACCGGTTTGCTGTTGGGCGAACACGGTTTCGGCGCCAGGGAAGCCGCCGGCCCGCGCACCATCGGCACGTCGAGGCTTGGAGATGGCCCACAGCAGGCTTGCTTCGATCGGCGTGGTTTCGGTGTTCATGTCGTGGCCGTACAGGCACAGACCGGCTTCCAGGCGCAGGGAATCGCGGGCGCCGAGGCCGATGGCCTCGACTTCCGGTTCGGCCAGCAGGGCGCGAGCCAGCGCTTCGGCGTTGGCCGCCGGCACGGAGATTTCGTAACCGTCTTCGCCGGTGTAGCCCGAACGGCTGACAAAGCAGTCCACGCCCAACAGTTTCACGCGGGTGAACTGCATGAAGGTCATCTTCGCAACTTCCGGTGCCAGGCGTGCGAGCACGGTGACGGCAGCCGGGCCTTGCAGAGCGAGCAGGGCACGCTCTTCGAACAGCGGTTCAATGGTGCACTGGTCGCCGATGTGCTTGCGCAGGTGCGCCAGGTCCTGGTCCTTGCAGGCGGCGTTGACCACCAGGAACAGTTCGTCGTTACCGAGGTTGGCGACCATCAGGTCGTCGAGGATGCCACCGGCCTCGTTGGTGAACATCGCGTAGCGCTGCATGCCCACCGGCAGGTCGATGATGTCCACCGGCACCAGGGTTTCCAGGGCTTTGGCGGCGTTGGCGCCGGTCAGGCGGATCTGGCCCATGTGCGAGACATCGAACAGCCCGGCCTGATCACGGGTGTGCTGGTGTTCTTTCATCACGCCCAACGGGTATTGCACCGGCATGTCATAACCGGCGAACGGCACCATGCGGGCGCCGAGTTCGAGGTGCAGTGCGTGCAACGGGGTCTTCAACAGTTGTTCGGTGGACATATACAGCTCCTGAAAATAGTGCAGATGCGCGCATCAGCACTCGATAATGTTGACCGCCAAACCGCCACGGGCGGTTTCCTTGTATTTGCTTTTCATGTCGGCGCCGGTCTGGCGCATGGTGCGGATGACCTTGTCGAGGGAGACGAAGTGCTGACCGTCGCCACGCAGGGCCATGCGCACCGCATTGATGGCCTTGACCGACCCCATGGCGTTGCGCTCGATGCAAGGCACTTGCACCAGTCCGCCAATCGGGTCGCAGGTCAGGCCGAGGTTGTGTTCCATGCCGATTTCGGCCGCGTTTTCCACCTGCTGCACCGTACCGCCGAGCACTTCGCACAAGGCCCCGGCCGCCATGGAACAGGCAACGCCGACTTCACCCTGACAGCCGACTTCGGCGCCGGAGATCGAAGCGTTTTCCTTGTACAGAATGCCGATTGCAGCGGCCGTCAGTAGAAAACGCACCACGCCGTCTTCGTTGGCACCGGGGATGAAGCGCATGTAGTAATGCAGCACCGCCGGGATGATGCCGGCTGCACCATTGGTGGGCGCAGTGACCACGCGTCCGCCGTTGGCGTTTTCTTCATTGACCGCCAGGGCGTACAGGTTGACCCAGTCCAGTACCGACAGTGGATCGCGCAGCGACGATTCCGGGTTTTTGCACAGTTGCCGATGCAGCGCCGCCGCCCGCCGTTTGACCTTCAGCCCACCGGGCAGGATGCCTTCGTTGCGGCAACCGGCGGCGACGCAGTCTTGCATCACTTGCCAGATCTTCAGCAGTCCGGCGCGGGTTTCCGCTTCCGGGCGCCAGGCGCTTTCGTTGGTCAGCATCACCTGACTGATCGATAAACCGTAGGTGCTGCAGTGACCAAGCAAGTCCTTGGCGCTTTTGAACGGGAAGGTCAGCGGCGTGGCGTCTTCAACGATGCGGTCGGCGCCGGCCGCGTCTTCATCGACGACGAACCCGCCACCGACCGAGTAATACTCGCGGCTGCGCACTTGCAGGCCGGCTGCGTCGAACGCGCGAAAGATCATGCCGTTGGGGTGATAGGCCAACGGTTTACGAATCATTGCCAGGTGTTCTTTCTCGTTGAACGCGATGCTGTGTTCACCGAGCAGGTTCAAGCGACCGCTGCTGCGAATCTCTTGCAGGCGGGCGGTGACGGTTTCGGTGTCCACGGTGTCCGGGTGTTCGCCTTCCAGGCCCAGCAATACGGCCTTGTCACTGCCGTGGCCTTTGCCGGTGGCGCCGAGCGAGCCGTAGAGCTCGACTTTGACGCAGGTAGTTGCCGATAGCAGCCCTTCACGGCGCAGACCTTCGGCGAAGCGCGCAGCGGCACGCATCGGGCCGACGGTGTGGGAGCTGGAGGGGCCGATACCAATTTTGAACAGGTCGAACACGCTTAACGACATGGTTGTTCTCCGGTTTTCTTGTTATAGGCGTTAGATGAAACCGTAGGAGCGAGGCTTGCCCGCGAAGGCGTTGTATCAGCCACCATCAATGCTGAATATGAAATCGCCTTCGCGGGCAAGCCTCGCTCCTACAGAGAGTGCGGTGTTCTTGAGGGGGGCGAGCAACTCGCCCCCCTTAGATCAAGCGTAGCTTTCGATCGACGGGCAGGCGCAGACCAGGTTGCGATCGCCAAACACGTTGTCGACGCGACCGACCGGTGGCCAGTACTTGGCTTCGATCAGCGACGCTACCGGGTAAACGGCTTGCTCGCGGCTGTACGGATGAGTCCACTCGCCGACGATTTCCGCAGCGGTGTGCGGGGCGTTTTTCAGCGGGTTGTCATCCTTGTCCAGTGTGCCGTTTTCCACCGCGCGGATTTCTTCGCGGATGCGGATCATGGCGTCGCAGAAGCGGTCCAGTTCTTCCTTGGATTCGCTCTCGGTCGGCTCGATCATCAACGTGCCGGCCACCGGGAACGACATGGTCGGGGCGTGGAAGCCGAAGTCGATCAGGCGCTTGGCCACGTCATCGACGCTGATGCCGCTGCTGTCTTTCAGCGGACGCAGGTCGAGGATGCATTCGTGCGCCACCAGACCGTTGCTGCCGGTGTACAGCACTGGATAGTGCTCTTCGAGGCGACGGGAAATGTAGTTGGCATTCAGGATCGCCAATTGCGAAGCGCGCTTGAGGCCGGCGCCACCCATCATTCGAATGTACATCCAGGTGATCGGCAAAATGCTCGCGCTGCCGAACGGTGCCGCGCAGACCGCGCCTTCCTTGCGTTCCATCTGGGCGTGGCCCGGCAAGAACGGCGTCAGGTGCGACTTGACGCCAATCGGGCCGACGCCCGGGCCGCCACCGCCGTGTGGGATGCAGAAGGTTTTGTGCAGGTTCAGGTGCGATACGTCGCCGCCGAACTTGCCCGGTGCGCAGAGGCCGACCATGGCGTTCATGTTCGCGCCATCGATATATACCTGACCGCCGTTGTCGTGAATGATGCCGCAGATTTCGCGGATGCCTTCTTCGAACACACCGTGGGTCGACGGGTAGGTGATCATCAGTGCGGCGAGGTGTTCGCGGTGCTCGATGGCCTTGGCGCGCAGGTCTTCGATGTCGACGTTGCCGCGGGCATCGCACGCGGTCACAACCACACGCATGCCGGCCATGTTGGCGGTGGCCGGGTTGGTGCCGTGGGCGGACGACGGGATCAGGCAGATGTCGCGACGGTCTTCGCCACGGCTCTGGTGGTAGGCACGGATCGCCAACAGACCGGCGTATTCACCCTGGGAACCGGCGTTCGGTTGCAGGGAGATCGAGTCGTAACCGGTGGCGGCGCAGAGCATCGCTTCCAGTTCATCGGTCAGTTGCTGATAGCCGGCGCTTTGCTCGGCCGGAGCGAACGGGTGCAGGGCACCGAATTCAGCCCAGGTCACTGGGATCATTTCGCTGGCGGCGTTGAGTTTCATGGTGCAGGAACCCAGCGGGATCATGGTGCGATCCAGGGCCAGGTCCTTGTCCGCCAGTTTGCGCAGGTAGCGCATCAGCTCGGTTTCGGAGTGATAACGGTTGAACACCGGGTGGCTGAGGATTGGCGATTGGCGAACCAGTGCGGCCGGGAGGGTGCTTTGGACCGAGGCGGCGAGGGCAGCGAAGTCCGGCAGTGCCTTGCCGTCGGCCAGCAGGCTCCACAGGGTTTCGACGTCAGCCTGGCTGCTGGTTTCGTCGAGGGACAGACCCAGACGCTCAGCATCGACCACGCGCAGGTTGATCTTCTGCGCATGAGCCTTGTCGTGCAGGGCCGCCGTTTGCGCGCCGGTTTTGATCGTCAAGGTGTCGAAGAAGCTGGCTTGCTCGACGCTCAGGCCCAGTGCACTCAAGCCTTTGGCGAGGATCGCGGTCAGGTGATGAATGCGATTGGCGATCTGCGTCAGGCCTTTCGGGCCGTGGTACACGGCGTACATGCTGGCGATGTTGGCCAGCAGCACCTGGGCGGTGCAGATGTTGCTGGTGGCTTTCTCGCGACGGATGTGTTGCTCGCGGGTCTGCATGGCCAGGCGCAGGGCCGGCTTGCCGAAACGGTCCACGGAAACGCCGACCAGACGGCCCGGCATGTCGCGCTTGAACGCATCCTTGGTGGAGAAGTACGCCGCGTGCGGGCCACCGAAGCCCAGCGGAACACCGAAGCGTTGCGCGCTGCCGATGGCCACGTCGGCGCCGAACTCGCCCGGTGGGGTCAGCACGGTCAGGGCCAGCAGGTCAGCAGCGACCGCGACCAGCGCATTCGCCGCGTGGAAGCGCTCGGTCAGTTCGCGGTAGTCGAACACGTCACCGTTGCTGGCCGGGTATTGCAACAAGGCGCCGAAGAACGGCGTCACGTCGGTCAGTTCACGCTCGTCGCCCACCACAACGTCGATGCCCAAAGGCTCGGCACGGGTGCGCAAAACGTCGAGGGTTTGCGGGTGGCAATGAACGGAGGCGAAGAAGGCGTGGCTGCCTTTGTTCTTGCTCAGGCGTTTGCAGAAGGTCATCGCTTCGGCGGCAGCGGTGGCTTCGTCCAGCAGCGAGGCGTTGGCGATCGGCAGGCCGGTCAGGTCGCTGATCAGGGTCTGGAAGTTCAGCAGCGCTTCGAGACGACCCTGGGAAATTTCCGGTTGGTACGGGGTGTAGGCGGTGTACCAGGCCGGGTTTTCCAGCAGGTTGCGCAGGATTGGCGACGGCGTGTGAGTGCCGTAGTAGCCCTGACCGATGTAGGTCTTGAACAGCTGGTTTTTGCCGGCGATGGATTTGATCAACGCCAGGGCATCGGCTTCGCTCAGGCCGTCTTCGAGGCCGAGGACGCTGGTGCCTTTGATGCTGTCGGGAATGACGCTGGCGCTCAGGGCTTCCAGGGAGTCGAACCCGAGGCTGTTGAGCATGGCTTGCTCGTCGCCTGCACGCGGGCCGATGTGGCGGGTGATGAATTCGTTGGCGGTCGTCAGATTGACTTGAGTCATGTCGGCGCTCCTCAGGCTTGGGCAATCAGACGGTCGTAAGCGTCTTGATCCAGCAGTTGGCCGACAGCCGAGGCGTCGGTTGGCTTGAAGCGGAAGAACCAGCCTTCGCCCAGCGGATCTTCGTTGACCAGTTCAGGGCTGCTATCGAGGGCCGGGTTGGTCTCGACCACTTCTCCGTCCAGAGGCATGTACACGCCGCTGGCAGCTTTTACCGACTCCACGGTGGCGGCTTCTGCGCCTTTGTCGTAGGACTGCAGCTCAGGCAGTTGTACGAAAACCACGTCGCCCAGTGCGTTCTGTGCGAAAGCGGTGATGCCGACCGTAACGGTGCCGTCAGCTTCGGTGCGCAGCCATTCGTGATCTTCAGTAAAACGCAACTCGCTCATGGAAACTCCTAAGGGGGCCAGACTCGTCTGGTGGACGCGATGGAATGCAGGGGCAAAAACCCTGCTTTATAGGAGGTTACTAAGCAAAAAGGCGGCCAATGTTATTTTTATGTTTAAAAACAATAACTTATAAGTTTTCGTAAGCCGTTATATTTCTGCAGCTGTAGCGAAATCGCTACAGCCTGAAGCAAAGAAAAAAGCCTAGGTGGATCAAAGCCTTGGACAGCGGTGATCAGGATGGGGTGTATTGATATCATTCCACTGTAGCGCTTTCAGTACAGATGGAGGTCGCTTTTAATGGGTTTTTCCCGGTAATCCCTGAAGAAACCTTTTATGTAGGAGCGAGGCTTGCCCGCGAAGCTTTTAGCGGTCTTGATGGCCTCTTCGCGGGCAAGCCTCGCTCCTACAGTAATGCTGTTCACTTAAACACACTCTTCAGTCATGCCTACCTTTTGTGGCGAGCGAGCTTGCTCGCGCTGGGCTGCGTAGCGGCCCCAAAAATCTGACAACCATTGCCGATTTTTGTGAGTGCTGCGCACTCAAGCGGGAGCAAGCTCCCTCGCCACAGGTCTCTCTGACTCAATACTTCCTTAAGTGAACGGCATTGCGCTTCTACAGGGGCTTGTTGGGAATCCCGTACTTGCGCAACCGATGGGCAATCGCGGTGTGGGAGGTTTGCAGGCGGCTGGCCAGTTGGCGGGTCGAGGGGTAGCTGGCGTAGAGCTTTTCCAGCAGGTCCTTCTCGAACGCTTCCATGGCCTGTTCGAGGCTGTCGACCTCAATGTCGCTCTGGCGCGCCACAGAGGTGCCGGCGATGTCGAGGTCGCCGATGTCCACCAGGCTGCTTTCGCAAATCGCCGCGGCGCGGAAGATCACGTTCTGCAATTGCCGTACGTTGCCTGGCCAGCGATTGCCCAGCAGCGCCGGATAAGTGCCGGGGGCCAGGCGACAGACCGGACGCTGGATCTGCGCGCAGGCCTGCTGCATGAAGTAACGCGCCAGCAGCAAAATGTCCTGGCCGCGCTCGCGCAGGGGCGGGACTTCGACATTCAGCACGTTGAGGCGATAGAACAGGTCTTCGCGGAAAGTGCCTTCGCTGACCATTTTTTCCAGGTCGCGATGGGTCGCGCTGAGGATCCGCACGTTGACCTTCACTTCACGATCGCCACCGACCCGACGGAAGCTGCCGTCGTTGAGGAACCGCAGCAACTTCGCCTGCAAGTACGGCGACATCTCACCGATCTCGTCGAGAAATACCGTGCCCTGGTTGGCCAGTTCCATTAGCCCCGGCTTGCCGCCCCGTTGCGCGCCGGTGAAAGCGCCGGGGGCGTAGCCGAACAGTTCGCTTTCGGCGAGGTTTTCCGGCAGTGCCGCGCAGTTCAGGGCCAGGAACGGCGAACTGTGGCGGGCGCTGATGGCGTGGCAGGCGCGGGCCACCAATTCTTTGCCGGTGCCGGTTTCACCCTGGATCAGCAACGGTGCATCAAGGGCTGCGACGCGTTGGGCGCGGGCCTTGAGCGTACGAATGGCAGGGGATTCGCCGAGCAGGGCATCGAAACCTTCAGCGTGATCGTGGTGCAGCGCCGAGAGGCGTTCACCGATGCGGTTCGGTTGATACAGGGTCAGCAGGGCGCCGGCGTCGGTGATCGGCGTGGCATCCAGCAGCAGGGTTTGACCGTTGACGGTGATCTCGCGCAGCGGCAGGCGGAAGCCGTTTTCCAGCAATGTGTCGAGCAGTGCCGGGTCGGCAAACAGCTCGCTGATGCTTTCACCCGCCGGTTCGCGACCGTACAGGGCAATCAGTGCCGGGTTGGCCAGCAGCACCTTGCCGGCGCTGTCCAGGGCCAGCACCGGGTCGGTCATGGCGGCGAGCAGCGCATCGAGCTGCAAGTGACGGCGTTGGCCGGGAAGGATGTCGACCACCGTCACCGCTTGTACGCCATGCACGTTGAACAGCGCATCGCGCAGCTCTTCGAGCACGGCCGGGCTCAAGGTCGGGGCGTCGATGTAGACGTTGGGCGGCACCATTTCCACCGCATCCAGATTGAGATTACGCCCACCGAGCAGGGCCAGGACTTCCTGGGTGATACCGACGCGGTCGATGAAACTGACGTGGATGCGCATGGGGCGGTTTGGTTCTGGAGTGCGGAGGGTGGCAAGTATGCCTTGGGGCGGGCCAATGGTGAAATCCTGTACAGGACTTCATGACAACGATGATCTCCTGTGGGAGCGGGCAAGCCCCGCTCCCACAGGTTCAGCGTTCACCGTTTTATCCCAGGTGTTCAGGTTTGACCGGGTCGCCGGATTTGACGTCGAGTTGGGCCCGCACGTCTTCAAACATTTCGTCGTAGTACTTGTGCATGGCGCCGATGTTGGCGGTCTTGGGCATGCCGTACTTTTGCGCGATGCGCGTGGCGTGGCGGGCAAAGTCGAAGGCCTGGTCCTTGGGCAGATAAAACTCTTCATTATTCAGCTCCTTGCCCTCGACCGAACCACGCAGCTTGAAGAGCATGCCTTGGCCTTCCTTGGGATCCTGAGCAATTTTGTATTCAATGTGCAGGTTGTAGCTGTAATCGTCCTTGTTCAGCGCATGGCGCTCGATGTGCAGGTGTCCGGGTTCGAACGTAGCCATTGGCGTCTCTCCTTCAAAGGCATTGAATCAGGGCAGACCTCACGCCTGCCCCCCTGCGTTTCTTTCTACTCGTTTCTTTCTATTGATAACTGATGCCAGGCGTCGCTGTGCTGATACGGGTGCCGGCCTTGCCCTGGATGATCGCTTCGATGTCCGAGAGTGAACCGATTACCGCGACTTTCCCAGTATGGCGGGCGAACTCGCAGGCCGCCTGGACCTTTGGTCCCATGGAGCCGGCGGCGAAGCCGAGTTTGTCCATTTCATCGGGGTGAGCCTGGGCGATGGCTTTCTGGGTGGGCTTGCCGAAATCGATAAAGGCCGCATTGACGTCAGTGGCGATCACCAATAGATCACTTTCCAACTGTTCGGCCAGCAGTGCCGAGCACAGGTCTTTATCGATCACCGCTTCCACACCCTGCAGTTTGCCGTTGGCGTCGTAGATCGTCGGGATGCCGCCACCACCGGCGCAGATCACGATGCTGCCTTTTTCCAGCAGCCACTTGATCGGGCGGATTTCGAAGATACGTTTGGGTTTCGGGCTGGCGACCACGCGCCGGAACTTGTCGCCGTCCGGGGCGATGGCCCAGCCTTTCTCGGCGGCGAGTTTCTCGGCGTCGGCCTTGGAATAAACCGGGCCGATCGGTTTGCTGGGGGCCTGGAACGCCGGGTCGTTGGGGTCGACTTCGACCTGGGTCAGCAGGGTGGCGAAGGGCACTTCGAAGTCCAGCAGGTTGCCCAGTTCCTGTTCGATGATGTAGCCGATCATGCCGTCGGTTTCGGCGCCGAGTACGTCCAGCGGGTAAGGCGAAACCTGGCTGTAGGCCGCCGCTTGCAGCGACAACAGGCCGATCTGCGGACCATTGCCGTGGGCAATCACCAGTTGGTTGCCGGGATGAATCTTGGCGATCTGTTCGGTGGCGATCCGGATGTTCGCGCGCTGGTTGTCCGCGGTCATGGGCTCCCCCCGGCGGAGCAGGGCGTTACCGCCCAGAGCAATGACGATACGCATAGTGCAGTCCTTCTAAATAGGGGCGGGCAATCTGATCTCCCTGATGATCGTTCCCACGGGGACCGTGGGAACGATCATCAGCAAGTGTTCAGCCTCAGACATCCGCCAGCGCCGACACCAGAATAGCCTTGATGGTGTGCATACGGTTTTCCGCTTGCTCGAAGGCGATGTTGGCCGGCGATTCGAAGACTTCTTCAGTCACTTCGACGCCGTTGGCCAGGTGCGGATAGCGTGCGGCGATGTCCTTGCCGACCTTGGTTTCGCTGTTGTGGAACGCCGGCAGGCAGTGCATGAACTTCACGCGCGGGTTGCCCGAGGCCTTCATCATGTCGGCGTTGACCTGGTACGGCAGCAGTTGCTCGATGCGCTCGTCCCACGCTTCCACCGGCTCACCCATCGACACCCAGATGTCAGTGTGGATGAAGTCCACGCCCTTGACCGCGGCTTTCGGGTCTTCGGTGATGGTGATGCGCGCACCGCTCTCTTCGGCGAAGGCTTTGCACTGATCGATGAAGTCCTGATGCGGCCACAGCGCTTTCGGTGCGGCGATGCGCACGTCCATGCCGAGTTTGGCGCCGATCATCAGCAACGAATTACCCATGTTGTAGCGCGCATCGCCCAGGTAGGCGTAGCTGATGTCGTGCAGCGGTTTGTCGCTGTGTTCGCGCATGGTCAGGGTGTCGGCGATCATTTGCGTCGGGTGGAATTCAGCGGTCAGGCCGTTGAATACCGGTACGCCGGCGAACTTGGCCAGCTCTTCGACGATTTCCTGTTCGAAGCCACGGTACTCGATGGCGTCGAACATCCGCCCCAGCACGCGGGCGGTGTCCTTCATGCTTTCCTTGTGGCCGATCTGCGACGACACCGGGTCGATGTAGGTGACGTGGGCGCCCTGGTCATGGGCCGCGACTTCGAAGGCGCACCGGGTGCGGGTCGAGGTTTTTTCGAAGATCAGCGCGATGTTCTTGCCTTGCAGGTGCGGACGCTCGGTGCCGGTGTATTTGGCGCGCTTGAGGTCGCGGGACAGGTCCAGCAGGTAGTGCAGCTCGCGAGTGGTGTGGTGCATCAGCGAGAGCAGGCTGCGGTTGCGCATGTTGAAAGCCATGATTGGATCTCCTTGGGTTTCGGTTATCCCCTCGGCCGTGCTGGATAAGCATCGGCCAAGGCTCGAAAGTTAATAATCGATAGGGTCGCGAATGATCGGGCAGGTCATGCAGTGGCCACCGCCACGCCCGCGCCCGAGCTCACTGGCGCTGATGGTGATGACCTCGACGCCGGCCTTGCGCAGCAGGGTGTTGGTGTAGGTGTTGCGGTCGTAGCCGATGACCACGCCTGGCTCCACCGCCACCACGTTGTTGCCGTCGTCCCATTGCTCGCGTTCGGCGGCAAAGGCGTTACCGCCGGTTTCGACAACGCGCAGCGCCTTGAGGTTGAGGGCCTTGGCCACGGTGTCGAGGAAGCTGGTTTCTTCACGGCGCACGTCGATGCCGCCCGGTTTGCTTTCATCGGGGCGCAGGCTGAAGGCGACGATCTGCTTCACCACTTCCGGGAAAATCGTCACCAGGTCGCGGTCGCAGAAGCTGAACACGGTGTCCAGGTGCATCGCCGCGCGGGATTTCGGCAGGCCGGCGACGATGACTCGTTCCACGGCTTTGTTCTTGAACAGGTTGACCGCCAATTGGCCGATGGCATGGCGGGACGAGCGCTCGCCCATGCCGATCAACACCACGCCGTTGCCGATCGGCATCACGTCACCGCCCTCAAGGGTGGCGTTGCCGTGGTCCTGGTCGGGGTCGCCGTACCAGATCTGGAAGTCGGCGTTGGTGAACTGCGGGTGGAATTTGTAGATGGCGGTGGCCAGCAAGGTTTCCTGACGACGCGCCGGCCAGTACATCGGGTTCAGGGTCACGCCGCCATAGATCCAGCAGGTGGTGTCGCGGGTGAACTGGGTGTTGGGCAGCGGCGGCAGAATGAAGCTGGAATGACCGAGGAAGTCGCGGAACATCTGAATGGTCTTGCCACCGAAACTGTCCGGCAGGTCATCGGCGGAAACCCCGCCGATGAGGAATTCGGCGATCTTGCGTGGCTCCAGGCTACGTAGCCAGGCCCCCACTTCATGGACCAGGCCGAGACCGACCGAATTGGCGGTGATCTTGCGTTCCAGAATCCAGTCCAGCGCTTCAGGCATCGCGACGATGTCGGTCAGCAGGTTGTGCATTTCCAGCACGTCGACACCACGCTCGCGCATTTTGGTGACGAAGTCGAAGTGGTCGCGTTTGGCTTGGGCGACCCACAGCACATCATCGAACAGCAGTTCGTCGCAGTTGTTCGGGGTCAGCCGCTGGTGGGCCAGGCCGGGGGAGCAAACCATGACTTTGCGCAGTTTGCCGGCTTCGGAATGGACGCCGTACTTAACTTTTTCCGTGGTCATTACCGTGTTCCTCCAGATGAAAACAATCAGGTGCTGCTTTTCATTACAGTGCTAAAGGGTCAGAAAACCGGCATACAGCCCATAGGCCGCCACCAGGGCGCCTACGACGACGGCGGCGAAAATCAGCTTCTCGACGTTAGTGAAAACCGGTTTGTCGACTTCAAGTTTGGCCTTGGCGAACAGGATCGCGCCGGGGGCATACAGCAGGGCGGAGAGCAGCAGGTATTTGACGCCGCCGGCGTACAGCAGCCAGATCGCGTAGATCAGTGCGATGCCACCGATGACCAGGTCTTTGCTGCGCTCGGCCGCAGCGTTTTCATAGCTCTCGCCGCGCACTGCCAGCAGCAGGGCATAGGCCGCCGACCACAGATAGGGCACCAGGATCATCGAGGTAGCGAGGTAGATCAGCGACAGGTAAGTGCTGGCCGAAAACAGTGTGATGATCAGAAACAGCTGCACCATCGCGTTGGTCAGCCACAGCGCGTTGGCCGGTACAAGGTTGGCGTTTTCACGGCGCAAAAACGCCGGCATGGTGTGGTCCTTGGCGGCAGCGAACATGATCTCCGCGCACAGCAACACCCATGACAGCAACGCCCCGAGCAAGGAAATGATCAGGCCGACGCTGATCAGCACCGCGCCCCAATGACCAACCACATGTTCCAGCACCGCGGCCATCGACGGGTTCTGCAGTTTCGCCAGCGCAGGTTGGGTCATGATCCCCAGGGACAACACGTTCACCAGCATCAGGAACAGCAGCACGGTGATGAACCCGATGACGGTGGCTTTACCCACATCGCTGCGTACTTCGGCACGGGCCGAGAAAATGCTCGCGCCTTCGATGCCGATGAACACCCACACGGTGACCAGCATCATGTTGCGCACCTGGTTCATCACACTGCCCAGGTCAGGGTTTTTGATGCCCCAGATGTCGGCGGTGAAGATCTCCAGTTTGAACGCGAACAAGGCGATCAACACGAACAGCAGCAGCGGTACGACCTTGGCGACGGTGGTCACCAGGTTGATGAACGCCGCTTCCTTGATTCCCCGTAAAACCAGAAAGTGCACCGCCCAAAGCAGCAGCGAGGCGCCGATTACCGAAGCCACGGTATTTCCCTCCCCAAAAATGGGGAAGAAGTAGCCGAGGGTGCTAAACAAGAGAACGAAGTAACCCACATTGCCCAGCCAGGCACTGATCCAGTATCCCCAGGCCGACGAGAAACCCATGTAGTCGCCGAAACCGGCCTTGGCGTAGGCATAAACACCGCCATCCAGCTCAGGCTTGCGATTGGCCAGGGTCTGGAAGACGAAAGCGAGGGTCAACATGCCCACTGCGGTGATTACCCAACCAATAAGAACAGCACCGACATCCGCACTGGCGGCCATGTTCTGGGGCAAAGAGAAGATTCCGCCACCAATCATTGAACCGACCACTAAAGCAACGAGCGCACCGAGTTTCAGTTTTCCGGGGGATTCAGACATAGCATGACTCCAGTGCAGGAGAAGAGAGACAACAGAGTAGTTCTGCTGGCTGTTCAATCAGCTGACATAGATCAGTGCATGGGCACATTCCATTGTTAATGAAAGACTTATGTATCTTTCTCGGACATCGCGGTTTTGCCGGGGAAGCCCTGTTCAGAGGGGGGTAAGTCAGGTGGGCGTAAGCGGTATTGCTTGGGTTTTGAAATTAGTGTGTTTCTGCGGTTTCGCCAATTTTCTGATAACTGTTTTATATGACAGATTTGATTTATCTGGTGCGCGGTACTGGAATTAATGAATAAACGTTATTTCGTTTTATCTGTTTAGTTAAAAATAACTACATGACAGTGTTTGCGGTGACTGTTCGGGCCTCATCGCGGGCAAGCCACGCTCCCACAGGATCACGCTCTACCTGTGGGAGCGGGCTTGCCCGCGAAAGCTATCTGGTGATCACCACCACTGCGCGCGATGGGCGCCCAGTTCCCCGGCCGGCAGCGCCCATTGCAGTGGCGTCCCGGTGATCTTCAACGGCACCTGTAACCGATGGGCCGGTCCCCACGGCGTTTGCTCAATCAACATCCCTTGATCGTGGTCATCCTCTGCGCGCAACGGCTCGTTGGTTCCGGCGCCATGTTCGATCAACAGCTTCGCCGTCCGTGCCAGCGACAGCCGCGCAGAGCCACCGTGCCCCAATAGCTTGATCGCACTGGCCGCCATCAAATACCCCGTGGCGTGATCAAGGGCCTGGACCGGCAGCGGTGTCGGTTTATCCGCCTTCTTCCAGTGCATGCCCGCGTCGGCAATCCCGCTGCTCATCTGCACCAGGCTGTCGAAGCCGCGACGGTTCTGCCAAGGGCCGCTCCAGCCGTAAGCGTTGAGGCAAACATCGATCAGGCCCGGGGCCAGTGCCTGGCGTTGGGCGATGCCGTAACCCAGGCGTTCCAAGGCGTCGGCGCGGTAGCCGTGGAGCAGAATGTCGGCGTCCTTGAGCAGGCTTTCGAACACCGCGCGATCGGCTTTGTCGTGCAGATCCAGGCGCGCACAGCGTTTGCCCAGGGTGACTTCCGGCACCACGCCCGGTTCGTTCCAGGTCGGTGGGTCGATGCGCAGCACGTCGGCGCCGAGCCCGGCGAGGAAGCGGCTGGCGATCGGGCCGGCGAGCACTCGCGTGAGGTCCAGTACCTTGATTCCGGCCAGCGGTTGCGCCACCGAGCCTTGCCACGGTTTGGCGGTTTGGTTGCCATCGACGCTGAACTGAATCAACGGCTCGGCGTTCACGGCCCGACCTTGGGGGTGAGCTTGCCATTGCTTCCAGCTGCGCATCTCGGCGGCGCAACCACCGGCCTCGACCACTGCTTGTTCCAGATCGCTTTTCGCCCACTGAGCCACTTTGCTCGCCATCGCTGCGCGGTCGGCACAGGCGCCGAGCACTGACTCAGCAGCGGCGCGGTGATGGGGCGCGTTGGTGTGCAGGCGGATCCAGCCGTCCTTGGTCGCGTAGTCACCGGCGACCGGATCCCACAGCGGCGGGACGCTCCAGCCCACGGGGCGGATCGAGGTGGCGAACCAGAACGACGCCAGGCGGCGGTCAACTTCAAGGCTGGGCAAACGACCGGTTTGCCGGTGCAGCAGTTCGCTGGCGGCCTGGCCGGCGGCAGCAATGCTGGCGCAGGCCAGATCGGTCACGGCAAATGCCGAGGGCAGGGCGCCGCTCGAGGTGAACGGGATTGGGGTGTGAGGCAAGCCGAGTGCGGCTTGAATGGACGTGAGTAAATCAGTCATCGAAGGCCCTCCGGAGCGAGAGCCCGAGCATAGTTCAAAAAGACGGCTCGGCCAGATGAAATCCTGTAGAGAGAGCGGTGCGGCGATCCGACTTGCCCGCGAAGTCGTTGACCGTGTCGCGGCCGTCGCGGGCAAGCCTCGCTCCTACGGGGATATGCATTCCCGTGGGAGCGAGCCTGTTGTCACAGAGGATTTATGCCAGCGCTTTACCCGCGCCCCTGCAGATAGGTCGCGTAATCCGGGATGCGGTGTTCGTGAGCCTGATCCATCAACGGGCTGCTGAGCAGGTAGTCGGCGCTGCATTCGTTGCAGGCCACGGGGATGTTCCACACCGCCGCGACCCGCAGTAATGCCTTGATGTCCGGGTCGTGGGGTTGCGGTTCGAACGGGTCCCAGAAGAACACCAGCATGTCGACCCGCTGCTCGGCGATTTGCGCGCCGAGCTGCTGGTCGCCGCCCAGTGGACCGCTGATCATACTTTCTACCGGCAGGCCGAGGCGTTGTTGCAACAACAACCCCGTGGTGCCGGTGGCGACCAGTTCATGCTGCGCGAGTTTGTCTTTCTGTCGCTCGGCCCAGTCCAGCAAAAACACTTTGCAGTGGTCATGGGCGACCAGGGCGATACGCTTGCGCGCCGCCATGGTCTTATGCGTAAAGCTGATACCGATCATCGGTTGCTGCTCCACGGTTTACTCTGCGTTGCAGAGCGCCAGGCAGTTATCGAGCATGCGGTTGGAGAAGCCCCACTCGTTGTCGTACCAGGCCAGCACTTTGAGCAGCTTGCCGCTGGACTTGGTGTGGTTGGCGTCGAAGATCGACGACAGCGGGTTGTGGTTGAAGTCGCTGGATACCAGCGGCAGGGCGTTGTAGCCGAGAATCTTCGAGTGTTGGCTGGCTTGTTTGAGCAATGCGTTGACTTCATCGGCCGACGCTTCGCGCTTGAGCTGCACGGTCAGGTCCACCAGCGACACGTTGATCACCGGAACACGCACCGCCATGCCGGTCAGTTTGCCCGCCAGTTCCGGCAGCACCAGGCCCACCGCTTCAGCGGCGCCGGTCTTGCTCGGGATCATGTTCTGGGTGGCGGAACGGGCGCGGTACGGATCGGTGTGGTAGACGTCGGTCAGGTTCTGGTCGTTGGTGTAGGCGTGAATAGTGGTCATCAGACCGCTTTCGATGCCCAGCTCGCGGTGCAGCACATGGGCCACCGGGGCCAGGCAGTTGGTGGTGCACGAAGCGTTGGAGATGATCTGGTGCGACTGGCGCAGAATGTCGTGGTTAACCCCATAAACCACAGTGGCGTCGGCGCCCTTGGCCGGGGCCGAGATAATCACTTTGCGCGCGCCGGCCGTAATATGGGCGGCGGCTTTGGCACGGTCGGTGAACAGACCGGTGCATTCGAACACGACGTCGACCTTCTCCGCGGCCCAAGGCAATTCGGCCGGGTTGCGAATGGCGCTGACCGAAATACGGTCGCCGTTGACGGTCAGGCTTTCCTGATCGTGCTGGACATCGGCATCGAATGTGCCGTGAACGGTGTCGTACTTGAGCAGGTGAGCATTCATCGAGCTGTCGCCCAAGTCATTGATTGCCACGATCTGCAGATCCTGACGATAGCCTTGGGTATACAGTGCGCGCAGGACATTACGGCCGATACGGCCAAAACCATTGATTGCGATTCGAAGAGTCATTTACAGCGCCGCCGTCGTTTTGTTGTTGGAATTACAAGATTATTCGCAAAAAAATAGAAAACAAGCCTTTTTAGTGGCAATATTTTGTTTTATCTACAACGAGTGACCTGAATCAACTGGTCCGAATGATCAAGAAAGCCGTCTGTCATCCCGATCACAACGGCGTTTGATCAGCATAGACAATCAGGTCGCCACATCCGTTAGCCTGGAGTTCTACACATGCATCCCCGCGTCCTTGAGGTCACCGAACGGCTTATCGCCCGCAGCCGCGCCACGCGTGAGGCTTACCTTGCATTGATCCGTGGCGCCGCCAGTGACGGCCCGATGCGCGGCAAGCTGCAATGCGCCAACTTCGCCCACGGCGTGGCCGGATGTGGCAGCGACGACAAGCACAGCCTGCGGATGATGAACTCCGCCAACATCGCAATTGTTTCGTCATATAACGACATGCTCTCGGCGCACCAGCCGTACGAAGTCTTTCCTGAACAGATCAAAAAAGCCCTGCGCGAAATCGGCTCCGTCGGCCAGTTCGCCGGTGGCACCCCGGCCATGTGCGATGGCGTGACCCAGGGCGAACCGGGCATGGAACTGAGCCTGCCGAGCCGTGAAGTGATCGCGTTGTCCACCGCCGTGGCGCTGTCCCACAACATGTTCGACGGCGCGCTGATGCTCGGCATCTGCGACAAGATCGTGCCGGGCCTGATGATGGGCGCGTTGCGCTTCGGTCATCTGCCGATGATTTTCGTGCCGGGCGGGCCGATGGTGTCGGGCATCTCCAACAAGCAGAAAGCCGATGTGCGCCAGCGCTACGCCGAAGGCAAGGCGACCCGCGAAGAGCTGCTGGAATCGGAGATGAAGTCCTACCACAGCCCTGGCACCTGCACGTTCTACGGCACCGCCAACACCAACCAGTTGCTGATGGAAGTCATGGGCCTGCACTTGCCGGGCGCCTCGTTCGTCAACCCGAACACGCCGTTGCGCGATGCCCTGACCCGCGAAGCGGCGCATCAGGTCACGCGCCTGACCAAGCAGAATGGCAACTTCCTGCCGATCGGCGAAATCGTCGACGAGCGTTCGCTGGTCAACTCCATCGTGGCCCTGCACGCCACCGGCGGCTCGACCAACCACACCTTGCACATGCCGGCCATCGCCATGGCTGCGGGCATCCAGTTGACCTGGCAGGACATGGCCGACCTCTCCGAGGTGGTGCCGACCCTGAGCCACGTGTACCCGAACGGCAAAGCCGACATCAACCACTTCCAGGCGGCGGGCGGCATGTCGTTCCTGATCCGTGAACTGCTGGAAGCCGGCCTGCTCCACGAAAACGTCAACACCGTGCTCGGCCACGGCCTGAGCCGCTACACCCAGGAGCCGTTCCTCGATAACGGCGAGTTGGTCTGGCGCGAAGGCCCGATCGAAAGCCTCGACGAAAACATCCTGCGCCCAGTGGCTCGGGCATTCTCGCCAGAAGGCGGTTTGCGCGTGATGGAAGGCAATCTCGGTCGTGGCGTGATGAAGGTCTCGGCAGTCGCCCTGGAAAACCAGGTCGTCGAAGCCCCGGCCATGGTGTTCCAGGATCAACAGGACCTGGCCGATGCGTTCAAGGCCGGATTGCTGGAGAAGGATTTTGTCGCGGTAATGCGCTTCCAGGGCCCGCGCTCCAACGGCATGCCGGAACTGCACAAGATGACGCCGTTCCTCGGCGTGTTGCAGGACCGTGGCTTCAAAGTTGCGTTGGTGACTGACGGGCGCATGTCCGGCGCCTCGGGGAAAATCCCGGCGGCGATCCACGTCAGCCCCGAAGCTTATGTGGGCGGCGCTTTGGCACGGGTGCGTGAGGGCGATATCATCCGCGTCGATGGCGTCAAAGGCACCCTGGAGCTTAAGGTGGACGCCGAAGAATTCGCAGCACGCGAGCCGGCCAAAGGCCTGTTGGGCAACAACATCGGCACCGGTCGCGAACTGTTTGGTTTCATGCGCATGGCCTTCAGCTCCGCAGAGCAAGGCGCCAGCGCCTTTACTTCTGCCCTGGAGACGCTTAATTGAAACTGGCTTTGGTCGGTGACATCGGTGGGACCAACGCACGTTTCGCGTTGTGGAAAAACCAGCAACTGGAATCAGTCCAGGTGCTGGCGACGGCAGACCACGCCAGTCCGGAGGAGGCTATCGCGCTCTATCTGAACGGGCTCGGTCTGGCGCCGGGTTCGATCGGTTCGGTGTGCCTGTCGGTGGCCGGCCCTGTGAGCGGTGATGAATTCAAGTTCACCAACAATCACTGGCGGCTCAGTCGCAAGGGTTTCTGCAAGACCTTGCAGGTGGATCAACTGCTGCTAGTCAACGATTTCTCAGCCATGGCGCTGGGCATGACCCGCTTGCAGCCGGGCGAGTTCCGGGTGGTCTGCGAAGGCACGCCGGAACCGTTGCGGCCAGCGGTGGTGATCGGTCCGGGCACGGGGCTGGGCGTAGGCACGTTGCTCGATCTGGGCGAGGGCCGTTTTGCCGCGTTGCCGGGGGAGGGTGGTCACGTCGATCTGCCGCTGAGCAGCCCACGAGAAACCCAGCTGTGGCAACACATCTACAACGAGATCGGCCATGTCAGCGCTGAAACGGCGTTGAGCGGCAGTGGTTTGCCGCGAGTGTACCGGGCGATCTGCGCGGTGGATGGCCACACGCCTGTGCTCGACACGCCTGAGGCGATCACGGCGGCCGGGCTGGCGGGCGATCCGATTGCCCTGGAAGTGCTCGAGCAGTTCTGCTGCTGGCTCGGCCGCGTGGCCGGCAACAATGTGCTGACCACCGGTGCACGGGGTGGTGTGTACATCGTTGGCGGGGTGATTCCACGGTTTGCCGACTTTTTCGTTAAAAGCGGTTTCGCCCGGTGCTTTGCCGACAAGGGTTGCATGAGCGATTACTTCAAAGGCATTCCGGTGTGGCTGGTGACAGCGCCGTATTCCGGCCTTGTTGGCGCGGGTGTGGCGTTGGAGCAGGCCTGAGACCGCGTCACCTCATTCGCGGGCAAGCCTCGCTCCTACAAGGAATGTCACGAACCCTGTAGGAGCGAGGCTTGCCCGCGAAGAGGCCGGAACAGACAACATAGATCCATGATCGATCAGGCATAATCCTCCCTAACACAAACAACAAGGACGCCGCCCCGTGAGCTCAGTCAACAAGTCGATTTTGTTGGTCGATGACGATCAAGAGATACGCGAGTTGCTGGACACCTACCTGACCCGTGCCGGTTTCCAGGTCCGCACTACGCCCGATGGCGCAGGCTTTCGTCAGGCGCTGAACGAGGCGCCGAGCGATCTGGTGATCCTCGACGTGATGCTGCCGGACGAAGATGGTTTCAGCCTCTGCCGCTGGATCCGCCAGCACCCGCGCCAGGCCCACGTGCCGATCATCATGCTCACCGCCAGTTCCGATGAGGCCGACCGCGTCATCGGCCTGGAACTGGGCGCCGACGACTACCTCGGCAAACCCTTCAGCCCCCGTGAATTGCAGGCGCGGATCAAAGCCTTGTTGCGTCGCGCGCAGTTCGGTCAGGAGCGTTCCGGCGGTGAAGTGCTGGCCTTCGACGACTGGCGGCTGGACATGGTCAGCCATCGGCTGTTCCATACCGACGGCGAGGAAGTGATTCTCTCCGGCGCCGATTTCGCCCTGCTGAAACTGTTCCTCGATCACCCCCAGGAAATCCTCGACCGCGACACCATCGGCAACGCCACCCGTGGCCGTGACCTGATGCCGCTCGATCGCATCGTCGACATGGCGGTCAGCCGTTTGCGCCAGCGTCTGCGCGACACCGAAAAACCGCCGCGGCTGATCCGGACCGTGCGTGGCAGCGGCTACCAATTGGCAGCCAACGTGGTTGCCGGCA
Source organism: Pseudomonas sp. 01L34 (assembly GCF_056400265.1). Classification (NCBI taxonomy): domain Bacteria; kingdom Pseudomonadati; phylum Pseudomonadota; class Gammaproteobacteria; order Pseudomonadales; family Pseudomonadaceae; genus Pseudomonas; species Pseudomonas sp. 01L34. The sequence goes on along the minus strand of NZ_JBFTSX010000007.1, from coordinate 128,428 downwards.
ATGGTCACTGAGTTCCTGCGCAAGCTCGCCGGGCGCGTGCCGGTGCCGCGCTCGCTGCTCGGGCGCATGTTGCTGCTGACCCTGTTGGCGGTGCTGTTTGCCCAGACGCTGTCGAGCGTGATCTGGGTTTCGCAACTGCGTGCTACCCAACTCGAAGGCCTGGTCACCAGCGCCCGCAGCCTGGCCCATTCGATGACTGCCAGCGTCAGTTATTTCCGCTCGTTGCCGGTGGCGTTCAGGCCGCTGGTGCTCGACCAGTTGCGCAGCATGGGCGGCACCCGGTTCGTGGTGACCCTCAACGACAAACCCTTAGGCATGGAAGTGCTGCCGATCACGCCGCGCAAAGAAGCGGTGCTCAAAGCGGTGGACGAGGTGCTGCGCCAGTCGCTGGGCCAGGACGCGGATATTTCGGTGACGTTCGTCAGCCCCGAAGACCTGCGGATCTTCAATAGCGGGCTGAAACTCGATGAATTGCCACGCTCCTGGGCGCACTACGCGTTGACCCTGGAGCCAGTGAACCCGCCGGTGCTGGTCACGCAAATCCAGATGGCGCCGGGGGAATGGCTGTACATCGCTTCGCTGTTGCCCGAGCCCTACACCAGTCTCGAAGAGCAAGGCCTGCCGGCACAGCAAGTCTGGTTTATCGTGCTCACCAGCGGCTTCTTGCTCCTGTTCATCGGCCTGCTGGTGCACTGGCAGAGCCGACCGCTCAAACGATTGGCGCGGGCGGCGCGGGACATGTCCCTGGGTGCCGACGTCGAACCGGTCGCTCAGGGCGGTGGCAGTGAAGTGGTGGAAGTCGGTCGCGCGTTCAATGCAATGCGTGAACGCATCAGCCGTTACCTGACCGAGCGCAGCCAGTTGTTCAGCGCGATTTCCCATGACTTGCGCACACCGATCACTCGGCTGCGACTGCGGGTCGAATTGCTTGAAGACGAAAAGCTGCAAGCCAAGTTCGGACGTGACCTGGATGAGCTGGAGTTGCTGGTCAAAGGCGCGCTGCAATGCGTGAAAGACACCGACATCCACGAAAACATCGAACCGGTGGACCTCAATCATGTGCTCGACTGCCTGGTGGAACCGTATCTGGCGCCTAACGGCAATGGCCGCGTGACTCAGCAGGGGCGGGCGCTGGCGCCGTATCCCGGCAAGCCACTGGCGCTCAAGCGCTGCATCGGCAACCTGATCGACAACGCTTTGAAGTACGGGCAGAACGCGCATCTGCACATCGATGACGACGAGAGCGCGTTCGTCCTGCATGTCGACGACGAAGGCCCGGGTGTGCCGGAGCAGCGGCTGGAGCAAGTGTTCGAGCCGCACTTCCGCCTGGCCGGGCAGCAACAGGGTTATGGCCTGGGGCTGGGGATTGCCCGCAACATCGCCCATAGCCATGGCGGCGAAGTCAGCCTGCAAAACCTGCGTGAAGGCGGGTTGCGCGTGACGTTGCAGTTGCCGCGACCAATGGATTGAAAGCGACCCTGTGGGTGAGGGGGCTTGCCCCCGTTGGGGCGCGGAGCGGCCCTGAAAGAGGGACTGCTGCGCAGTCCAACGGGAGCAAGCCCCCTCACCACAAGTAACCACTCACTTCAAAATCAGGGTGAATGTCACAGCTCGGTGACAAAAGCCGCCCCCTTCGTTACCTGCCCGCCACCGACCGTTGTTTAGACTGGTCCCAGTCATAACAACAAAAAAAGGTACCGCATGGACACCTTCCAACCCGCCTTCAGCAGTTGGCTGAACGCGCCTGCCCATCAGCAATGGCTCGCCGCCGAAGGCCTGCGCCTGCTGGCATTTGCCAGGGCTTCAAAACTTCCCGAAGGTTTCGGCAACCTTGATGAAAAGGGACGCCTGGCGGTCAACGCGCAAGCCGAAACCATGAACACCGCGCGCATGACCCACAGCTTCGCCATGGCCCACATCCAGGGTTTACCGGGGTTCGCCGAGCTGGTGGATCACGGCATCAAAGCCCTCAGCGGGCCGCTGCGTGACGCCGAACACGGTGGCTGGTTCGCCACGCCCGAACACCGCGACGGCAATACCGGCAAAGCCGCTTACCTGCATGCCTTCGTGGCGTTGGCCGCGAGTTCTGCGGTGGTTGCCCAGCGTCCCGGTGCGCAAGCCTTGCTCGATGATGCGATCCACATCATCGACAGCCATTTCTGGAGCGAGGAGGAGGGCGCCATGCGCGAGTCCTTCAACCGCGACTTCAGTTGCGAGGAAGCCTATCGCGGCGCCAACAGCAACATGCACGCCACCGAAGCCTTTCTCGCCCTGGCCGATGTCACCGAGGACCACCGCTGGCTGATTCGCGCGCAGCGCATCGTCGAGCGTGTCATTCACGAACACGCCGCCGCCAACGATTACCTGGTGGTCGAACATTTCGACCGCGACTGGCAGCCGCTGCGTGACTACAACCACGACAACCCGGCCGACGGTTTCCGCCCTTACGGCACCACGCCGGGTCATGGTTTCGAATGGGCGCGGTTGTTACTGCACCTTGAAGCGGCGCGGGTGCAAGCCGGGATGCTCACGCCGGGCTGGCTGGTCACCGATGCGCAAAAACTCTTCGAGCATAATTGCCGTCACGGCTGGGACATCGACGGCGCGCCGGGCATTGTCTACACCCTCGACTGGGACAATCGCGCGGTGGTTCGTCATCGTTTGCACTGGACTCATTGCGAAGCCAGCGCCGCCGCCAGTGCGCTGCTAAAACGCACCGGTGATGAGCAGTACGAGCGTTGGTACCGACTGTTCTGGGAATTCTGTGACAGTCATTTCATCGACCGCTGCGATGGCAGCTGGCATCACGAGCTCGATCCGCTGAACCGCCCGAGCGCCGATATCTGGGCCGGTAAACCTGACCTGTATCACGCCTGGCAAGCCGTATTGATCCCGCGCCTGCCATTGGCGCCGAGTATGGCCAGTGCGCTGGCGCAATTGTCCCAGAGCGCTCCTGTGTAACCATGTGGTGACATTCGCGCGTCCCTTCGTTACCTGCGAAGGGCTATCCCCTGTTTAAAATCCTATGCAGCGCAAGCACCAGACTTGCATGCATAACAACAAGAAAGGTACTACTAGATGAATGCGATTTCTCGCCTCGCTACTGTCATTTCTCTCGCTTCACTGCTTCCCGTTGCTGCATTCCCGCTCAGTGCCCTTGCCGCCGATTCCAAAGGTTCGGTGGAAGTCGTTCATTGGTGGACGTCTGGTGGTGAAAAAGCGGCTGTCGATGTGCTCAAGGCTCAAGTCGAAAAAGACGGTTTCACCTGGAAAGACGGCGCAGTCGCCGGCGGTGGCGGTGCCACGGCCATGACCGTACTCAAAAGCCGCGCCGTGGCCGGTAACCCGCCCGGTGTAGCGCAGATCAAAGGTCCGGACATTCAGGAATGGGCGTCTACCGGTCTGCTCGATACCGACGTCTTGAAAGACGCTGCCAAAGCTGAGAAGTGGGACAGCCTGCTCGACAAGAAAGTCTCCGATACCGTGAAGTACGACGGTAACTATGTGGCCGTGCCGGTGAACATTCACCGCGTCAACTGGTTGTGGATCAATCCGGAAGTCTTCAAGAAAGCCGGCATCGAAAAAGCGCCAACCACCCTTCAGGAATTCTACGCGGCCGGTGACAAGCTCAAGGCTGCGGGCTTCATTGCGCTTGCCCACGGTGGCCAGCCTTGGCAAGACAGCACCGTGTTCGAAGCGGTGGTCCTGTCGGTCATGGGCGTCGATGGCTACAAGAAAGCCCTGGTCGATCTGGATAACGCGGCGCTGACCGGTCCTGACATGGTCAAGGCGCTGACCGAGCTGAAGAAAGTCGCGACCTACATGGACGCCGACGGCAAAGGCCAGGACTGGAACCTGGAGGCGGCCAAGGTCATCAACGGCAAGGCCGGCATGCAGATCATGGGTGACTGGGCCAAGAGCGAGTGGACAGCGGCCAAGAAAGTCGCCGGCAAGGATTACGAGTGCGTAGCCTTCCCGGGCACCGACAAGGCCTTCACCTACAACATCGACTCGCTGGCCGTGTTCAAGCAGAAAGACAAGGGCACTGCTGCAGCTCAGCAGGACATTGCCAAGATCGTGCTGGGTGAGAACTTCCAGAAAGTCTTCAGCATCAACAAGGGTTCGATCCCGGTTCGAAACGACATGCTGAGTGACATGGGCAAGTACGGTTTCGACTCCTGCGCCCAGACGGCTGCCAAAGACTTCCTGGCGGACGCCAAGACTGGTGGCTTGCAGCCGAGCATGGCGCACAACATGGCGACCACGCTGGCGGTACAGGGTGCTTTCTTTGATGTCGTGACCAACTTCATCAACGATCCGAAAGCCGATCCTGCCACTGCCGCCAAGCAACTCGGCACTGCCATTAAAGCAGCCAAGTAATGCTTGGCCTGTAGGAGCCGGCTTGCTGGCGATAGCGATGTGTCATTCAACGCAGATGTCGACTGACACACCGCCTTCGCCAGCAAGCCGGCTCCTACAGGGGACCTGCCCGAATTCTCTCTCTCTCGTACTGGATCTTCCCATGAGTTCTGTTGCTGTGTTCAGCAAGGCCTCGCCGTTCGATGCGCTGCAGCGCTGGCTCCCCAAGCTGGTGCTGGCGCCGAGCATGTTCATTGTTCTGGTGGGGTTCTATGGCTATATCCTGTGGACCTTCGTCCTGTCGTTCACCACTTCGACCTTCCTGCCGACTTACAAATGGGCGGGTCTGGCGCAGTACCAGCGGCTGTTCGACAACGATCGCTGGTGGGTAGCGAGCAAGAACCTGGCGCTTTTCGGCGGCATGTTCATCGGTATCACCCTGGTGATCGGTGTGTTGCTGGCGGTGTTTCTTGATCAGCGCATTCGTCGCGAAGGTTTCATTCGCACCATTTACCTGTACCCGATGGCGCTTTCGATGATCGTCACCGGTACTGCCTGGAAATGGCTGCTCAACCCGGGCATGGGCCTGGACAAATTGCTGCGTGACTGGGGCTGGGAAGGCTTTCGCCTGGACTGGCTGATCGATCCGGATCGCGTTGTGTACTGCCTGGTGATCGCGGCGGTATGGCAAGCCTCGGGCTTTATCATGGCGATGTTCCTCGCCGGCCTGCGTGGCGTTGATCAATCGATCATCCGTGCCGCCCAGATCGATGGCGCGAGCATGCCGCGCATTTACCTGAAAGTGGTGTTGCCGAGCCTGCGCCCGGTGTTCTTCAGCGCAGTGATGATCCTGGCCCACATCGCTATCAAGAGTTTCGACCTGGTAGCGGCAATGACCGCCGGTGGCCCGGGTTATTCCTCCGATCTTCCTGCGATGTTCATGTATTCCTTCACCTTCAGTCGCGGCCAGATGGGCATGGGCTCGGCCAGTGCGATTCTGATGCTCGGTGCGATTCTCGCGATCATCGTGCCTTACCTGTACTCCGAGCTGAGGGCCAAACGTCATGACTAGTTTCGCTGCCAAACCTGCCATCAGCCTGAGTCGCATCGCGATCTATGGCGTACTGCTCCTTGCGGTATTGCTGTACCTGATACCGCTGGTGGTCATGCTGTTGACCAGTTTCAAGACGCCGGAAGACATCAACTCCGGCAACCTGCTGAGCTGGCCGACCGTGGTCAGCGGTATTGGCTGGATCAAGGCCTGGGGCACGGTTGACGGGTACTTCTGGAACTCGATCAAGATCACCGTTCCGGCGGTAATGATCTCCACGGCCATCGGTGCGTTGAACGGCTATGTGCTGTCGATGTGGCGCTTTCGCGGGTCGCAGTTGTTCTTCGGCCTGCTGCTGTTCGGTTGCTTCCTGCCATTCCAGACGGTCCTGCTGCCGGCCTCGTTCACCCTCGGCAAGATGGGCCTGGCCAGCACAACGACAGGCCTGGTGTTCGTGCACGTGGTCTACGGCCTGGCGTTCACCACGCTGTTTTTCCGTAACTACTACGTCAGCGTTCCCGATGCACTGGTGAAGGCGGCGCGGCTCGATGGCGCGGGATTCTTCACCATCTTCCGCTTGATCATCCTGCCGATGTCCACCCCGATCATCATGGTCTGCCTGATCTGGCAGTTCACCCAGATCTGGAACGACTTCCTGTTCGGCGTGGTGTTCTCCAGCGGTGACTCGCAACCCATTACGGTGGCGTTGAACAACTTGGTCAACACCAGTACCGGGGCCAAGGAATACAACGTTGATATGGCGGCGGCAATGATCGCCGGGCTGCCGACCCTGCTGGTCTATGTGGTCGCAGGTAAGTATTTCGTGCGCGGGCTGACTGCCGGCGCAGTCAAGGGGTAATCATGGCTACGCTCGAACTTCGCAATGTAAACAAAACCTATGGCCCCGGCCTGCCGGACACCCTCAAGAACATCGAGCTGTCGATCAAGGACGGTGAGTTCCTGATTCTTGTAGGCCCTTCGGGTTGCGGTAAATCGACCCTGATGAATTGCATCGCCGGCCTTGAGACCATCACCGGCGGCGCGATCATGATCGGTGACCAGGACGTCAGCGGCATGAGCCCCAAAGACCGCGACATCGCCATGGTGTTCCAGTCCTACGCGCTGTACCCGACCATGAGCGTGCGCGAAAACATCGCGTTCGGTTTGAAGATCCGCAAGATGCCTGCCGCCGACATCGACGCGGAAGTCGCTCGCGTGGCCAAGCTGTTGCAAATCGAACACCTGCTCAACCGCAAGCCGGGTCAGCTCTCCGGTGGTCAGCAACAGCGCGTGGCCATGGGCCGGGCGTTGGCGCGTCGGCCGAAGATCTACCTGTTCGACGAACCGCTGTCCAACCTCGACGCCAAGCTGCGGGTCGAGATGCGCACAGAAATGAAACTGATGCACCAGCGCTTGAAAACCACCACGGTCTACGTGACCCACGACCAGATCGAAGCGATGACCCTGGGCGACAAAGTGGCGGTGATGAAGGACGGGATTATCCAGCAGTTCGGTACGCCGAAAGACATCTACAACAACCCGGCCAACCTGTTCGTGGCGAGCTTCATCGGTTCGCCGCCGATGAACTTCATCCCCCTGCGTTTGCAGCGCAAGGACGGCCGTCTGTTGGCGCTGCTCGACAGCGGTCAGGCGCGCTGCGAATTGCCGCTGGGCATGCAGGATGCCGGTCTCGAAGACCGCGAAGTGATCCTCGGCATGCGCCCGGAGCAAATCGTGCTGGCGAACGGCGAAGCCAACGGCCTGCCGACCATCCGCGCCGAAGTGCAGGTCACCGAACCGACCGGTCCCGACACCCTGGTATTCGTCAATCTCAACGACACCAAGGTCTGCTGCCGTCTGGCACCGGACGTCGCACCAGCCCCGGGCGAGACCCTGACGTTGCAATTCGATCCATCGAAAGTGCTGCTGTTCGATGCCAAGACCGGTGAGCGTCTGGGCGTTGCCGGCCTGCCAAAAACCGAAGCTCACAGCGCCAACGTGGCCCAGTTCAAAGGCCGCTGAAGATCAAATGTGGGAGCGAGCAAGCCCGCTCTCACAGGGGGGATTAGTGGCGGATGGAGACATCCGTCGCAATCGATGTAAACCGCGTTAGATAAAAACAGTTAATAACAATAAAACGAGGATGTAGGGATGAAGAAGAAGAACAACGCTCAGCTGATCTGCCAATTGTCAGCGGTTGCGGCGATGATGCTGGCCGGTAGCGTACACGCGGCTGACGCGTTCAGTGCCGATTCCCAGTGGATGACGGGGGACTGGGGTGGCGAGCGGACCAAGCTGATCGAGCAAGGTATCGACATCAAGGCCGACTATGTCGGTGAAGTGGGCGCCAACCTGCACGGCGGCTACAACGACGACAAAACGGCGCGTTACGCCGACCAGTTTGGTCTGGGCGTGGCGCTGGACCTGCAAAAACTGTGGGGCTGGGATAACACCCAGGCCAAGATCCAGCTTACCAACCGTAACGGTCAGAACATCTCCAATGACCGTGTCGGCGACCCGCGTGCCGGCACCTTGAGCTCCTCCCAGGAAGTCTACGGCCGTGGCCACATGGTCCGTCTGACCCAGCTGTGGATCAAGCACCAGTTCCTCGACGGGAAACTGGACGTCAAGGCTGGTTACTTCGGCGAAGGCGAAGACTTCAACACCTTCCCTTGCGAGTTCCAGAACCTGGCATTCTGCGGTTCCCAGGCGGGTAACTGGGCGACCGGTATCTGGTACAACTGGCCGGTCATGCAGGCAGCGGTTCGCGTGAAGTACAACATCACGCCTGAGTTCTATGCGCAGATCGGCGCGTACAACCAGAACCCATCGCAACTTGAGCACGGTAACGGTTTCAAGCTCAGCGGCAGTGGCACCAAAGGCACCGTCTTGCCGGTTGAATTGGTCTGGTCGCCGAAGGTCAACAACCTGCCGGGCGAATACCGTGTCGGTTACTACAAGAGCACGGCCGACGCCAATGACGTCCGTAAAGACGACAACGGCAATGATGCAGCGACCACCGGCAATGCCTATCGCAGCCATGACAGCAAGCACGGCTACTGGTTCGTGGCGCAGCAACAACTGACCACCCATAACGGTGATGCTTCGCGCGGTCTGAACATCGCGGCCAACGCCACCTTCCACGACAAGGACACCAACTTCGTCGACAACTACCAGTCGCTGATGTTTGTTTACAAGGGCCCGTTCGATGCGCGTCCAAAAGACGACGTCGGGATCGGTTTCTCCCGTATCCATGTCAACGATGACGTGAAGAAAAACTCCGAGTTGGTCAACGCCGCCAATGGTGTCACCGACTACAACGATCCACTGTTCGCGCCACTGCGCAGCACCGAGTACAACTACGAGATCAACTACGGTTTCCACGTTACCAACTGGCTGACGGTGCGTCCTAACTTGCAATACATCACTCACCCGGGTGGTGTGGATGAAGTTGATAACGCGCTGGTCGCCGGCCTGAAAATTCAGTCGGTGTTCTAACGCTGTTGCGATAAGCTCCTCTCTATGTGCGCATATTTGCGGACGGCCATGGCTGTCCGCTTTTTTTTGGGGGCGGCGCACCCTCGGGTGACAGATGATTTTCAGGACCGTGGCACATGCTTGAGCATCCGCTACAACGCTTCTTCAAATCCTTGCGCGAACGTCCGGTGTTTGCGTGGGAGCGCTATCAGATGCGCGACGTGCTGGTGATCGACCATCCGCTGTGTCAGGCGGTGTTCAGTCGTCAGGGCGCGCAGTTGTTGCACTTCCAGCCAAAGGGTCAGAAACCCTGGTTGTGGTGCGCGGCGAAATGGCCGCACGTGGGTGCGATTCGCGGCGGCGTGCCGGTGTGCTGGCCGTGGTATGGCCGCCACCCAAGCGAAAACGCCTGGCCGTCCCATGGTTGGGCGCGCCTGCTCGACTGGAAGCTGCTCGACAGCAGCAGTGACGACGATGGCGTGCGCCTGCACTGGCAGTTACAGCTGTGCGACTGGCAAGTGGACTTGCATGCGCACCTGGGCGAACGCATGGATTTGCACCTGAGCACCGAGCATCAGGACGACATGCCGTGCCAGCTGAGTCAGGCGTTGCACGCCTATTGGCGTATTGGTGACGTCGGTGAGATAGCGCTGTCTGGGCTCGAAGGAGCGCAAGGTTACGACCAGTTGAACCGCCAGGCTTGCCAACAGGAAGGCGAGTTGCGGGTCGACGGTGGGTGTCAGCGCGTGTTCCAGCATGACGGCGAACTGCAGCTCAAGGATCACGCCTGGCAGCGCGAACTGTGCATCGACACCGGTGATCATGCGGACACGGTGGTCTGGCATCCCGGCTCGCGGCCATTACTGGGCGTGAGCTGGAACGAGATTTCCGAGTTCGTCTGTGTGGAAGCGGCCAGCGGCGGCACCGACAGCCTGTGCCTGGCGCCGGGGGAGCGGGCGCATCTGAGTTTGCAGGCGCGGGTTGGGGCTTAGCCGATGCGCACAACCTTTGTGGCGGTGCGGCGTTCCGACAAGCCCCTTCGCCACAGTGGGTTAATTAAACTCATCCCCAATCGGATACCGACTGGCATTGAGGCTTTCCTTGATCTTGCGCAAATGCGGCTGGAAATCCACGCCTCGGCGCAAGGTCATGCCGGTGGCGAGCACATCGAGCACGGTCAGCTGAATGATCCGCGAGGTCATCGGCATGTAAATGTCGGTGTCTTCCGGCAACGGAATGTTCAGGCTCAAGGTACTGGCCTTGGCCAGCGGCGAACCTTCGGCCGTCAGCCCCAGCACCGAAGCGCCGTTTTCCCGGGCGATGCGCGCTACTTCCACCAATTCGCGGGTGCGGCCGGTGTAGGAGATGATCACGAACAACTCACCGGTGTGGGCCACCGAGGCAATCATGCGTTGCATCAGCACATCGGCATGGGCGGTCACTGCCAGGTTGAAGCGGAAGAACTTGTGCTGCGCATCCAGTGCCACCGGGGCCGAGGCGCCGAGGCCGAAGAAGTGGATCTGCCGGGCCTGGATCAACAGGTCGACGGCGCGGCTGATCAGGTTCGGGTCCAGTGCCTGGCAGGCGCTGTCCAGGGACGCGATGGCGCTGCCGAAGATCTTCTGGGTGTAAGCCTCGGGGTTGTCGTCGGCTTCCACCGCACGGCTGACATACGCCGCGCCGCTGGCCAGGCTCTGGGCCAGCTGCAGTTTCAGTTCAGGGTAGCCGCTGACACCGAATGAGCGGCAGAAACGGTTGACCGTCGGCTCACTGACCGACGCGGCCTGGGCGAGGGCGGCGATGCTGAACCGGGTCGCCTGCTGTGGGTTGAGCAGGATCACTTCGGCGACTTTGCGTTCTGCCTTGTTCAGGTCTTCGAGGCGACTCTGGATCTGTTCCAGTAAATTTCGCACGCGGTCCATATGGGGTTCCTAAATTCACCTGCGCAAACGAGCGCGCGGCTATGCAAATTGGGCCTTTGATACGGCCCATAACGGTGGCCTATCCTACTGATGGCTCCGACCGACCACCACTCGGAATCTATATTTTGCGAAAATGTTGTGGTTATTACTACATTTTCCCTTGAGTGATGCCTTGAAAAAAGGTATTTGTAGCTTAACTTGATAAAAGAACAAACATCATGCCTTCGATTACGGTTGAACCGTGCACCTTTGCCTTGTTCGGCGCTCTCGGCGATCTAGCCCTGCGCAAGCTGTTTCCTGCCCTTTATCAACTCGATGGTGCCGGCCTGCTTCATGAGGATACGCGCATTATCGCACTGGCCCGTGAACCTGGCAGCGAGCAGCAGCATCTGGCGTTCATCGCCACCGAGTTGCGTCGCTACGTGGGCGCCAAAGAGCTGGATGAAGCCGTGCTCGAGCGCTTCCTGGCCCGGTTGAGTTACCTGCATGTCGACTTCCTCAAGGCTGACGATTACGTCGCCCTGGCCGAGCAGGCCGGCAGTGCCCAGCGGGTTATTGCCTACTTCGCCACGCCGGCTGCGGTTTACGGTGCTATTTGCGAGAACCTGTCGAAGGTCGGCCTGACCGAAAACACCCGCGTGGTGCTGGAAAAACCCATCGGTTCTGACCTGGAATCCTCGCGCAAGGTCAACGACGCCGTGGCGCAGTTCTTCCCGGAGAACCGCACCTACCGTATCGACCACTACCTGGGCAAAGAGACCGTACAAAACCTGATCGCCCTGCGTTTCGCCAACAGCCTGTTCGAAACCCAGTGGAACCAGAATTACATTTCCCACGTGGAAATCACCGTGGCCGAGCAGGTCGGGATCGAAGGCCGTTGGGGTTACTTCGACAAGGCCGGCCAGCTGCGGGACATGATCCAGAATCACCTGTTGCAGTTGCTGTGCCTGATCGCCATGGACCCGCCGGCCGACTTGTCCGCCGACAGCATCCGCGACGAGAAAGTCAAAGTGCTCAAGGCACTGGCGCCGATCAGCCCGGAAGGCCTGACCACTCAAGTGGTGCGCGGCCAGTACATCGCCGGTCACAGCGAAGGCAAGTCGGTGCCGGGGTATCTGGAGGAGCCTAACTCCAACACCCAGAGCGACACCGAAACCTTCGTTGCCCTGCGTGCCGACATTCGCAACTGGCGTTGGGCCGGGGTGCCGTTTTACCTGCGTACCGGCAAGCGCATGCCGCAGAAGCTGTCGCAGATCGTCATCCACTTCAAGGAACCGTCGCACTACATCTTCGCTCCCGAGCAGCGCTTGCAGATCAGCAACAAACTGATCATCCGCCTGCAACCGGACGAAGGCATTTCCTTGCGCGTGATGACCAAGGAACAAGGCCTGGACAAGGGCATGCAGTTGCGCAGCGGTCCGTTGCAGCTGAATTTTTCCGACACCTGGCGCAGCGCACGGATTCCCGATGCCTACGAGCGGTTGTTGCTGGAAGTGATGCGTGGCAATCAGAACCTGTTTGTCCGTAAAGATGAAATCGAAGCCGCGTGGAAGTGGTGTGACCAGTTGATTGCCGGGTGGAAAAAGTCCGGTGATGCGCCCAAGCCGTACGCGGCCGGGTCCTGGGGGCCGATGAGTTCCATTGCACTGATCACGCGGGACGGGAGGTCGTGGTATGGCGATATCTGAATTGAAACTGCCTCAGGGCGTCAGCGCCCATGAGTTCAAAAAACCGATGCTGCTGGCCGAAGGCCTGGCATTGGCAGTGGCCAAACAACTGAGCGACGCGATTGCCGCACAAGGCACAGCGACGCTGGTGGTGTCCGGTGGACGCAGCCCGGTGGCATTTTTCCAGCACCTGGCCAAGCAGGCGCTGGACTGGTCGAAGGTGGTGGTCAGCCTGGCTGACGAGCGCTGGGTGCCGGTGGAGCATGCCGACAGTAATGCCGGTCTGCTCAAGCGTTACCTGTTGCAAGGTCCGGCGGCCAAGGCCCAGTTCCTGAGCCTCTACAGTGCCACCGCCAACTTGGAGCAGGCCGCCGAGCAGGCTGATCGCTTGCTCGCCGAATTGCCGGCGATCGATGTGCTGGTGTTGGGCATGGGCGACGACGGTCACACCGCATCGCTGTTCCCCAACAGCCCGAACCTTGCCGACGCCTTGAAAGTCGACGGCACTCGTCGTTGCTGGCCGATGCTGGCGCCGACCGTACCGCGTCAGCGCCTGACCATGAGTCGCGCGCTGCTGGCCTCGGCCAGGCACATCGTTCTATCGATTTCCGGTCAGTCCAAGTTGACCACCCTGAGCGCCGCACTGGCCGGTGACGATGTCGCCGCCATGCCGATTCGGGCGTTTCTGCAACCTACGTTAGAGATTTACTGGTGCCCATGAACCAAGGATCAGCCGCTATGACAAACACATCCCCGACCGTTTCCATGGCGGACAAAGTTGCCCTGATCGACAGCCTCTGCGCCAAGGCGCGGATCCTGCCGGTGATCACCATCGCTCGCGAACAGGACGTGCTGCCGTTGGCCGACGCCCTGGCCGCCGGTGGCCTCACGGCGCTGGAAGTGACCCTGCGTTCGCAGTTCGGCCTCAAGGCCATCCAGATCCTGCGCGAAAAGCGTCCGGAACTGGTGACCGGTGCCGGTACGGTGCTTGATCGCAGCATGCTGGCCGCTGCCGAAGCCGCCGGTTCGCAATTCATCGTGACGCCGGGCATCACCCGTGACTTGCTCGAAGCCAGTGTCGCCAGCCCGATTCCGCTGTTGCCGGGCATCAGCAACGCCTCCGGCATCATGGAAGGCTATTGCCTGGGCTATCGCCGCTTCAAGCTGTTCCCGGCGGAAGTCAGCGGCGGCGTCGCGGCCATCAAGGCCCTGGGCGGCCCGTTCGGCGAAGTTAAATTCTGCCCGACCGGCGGCGTCAGCCCGGCCAACATCAAGAGCTACATGGCGTTGAAGAACGTGATGTGCGTGGGCGGTAGCTGGATGCTTGACCCCGAGTGGATCAAGAACGGCGACTGGGCCCGCATCCAGGAGTGCACCGCCGAGGCGTTGGCGCTGCTGGACTGATCTGATTTACCGGATATACCGGATTTACCAAACACTTCGTTGTGTGTTCTACGGCTTTACGGTGCGCTTGGTCGGTGCACCGTTTTTTTTTGCCTGGTGAAAACTCCTGTGGCCGTCGAAACGCTCGTTGTAGCAGCTGCCGAGCCTGCGAGGCTGCGTTCGGCTGCGAAGCAGTCGTGAATCCGGCTGACGCGGTCTGCCTGACATACCGCAATCTCTGGTTTTACGACTGCTGCGCAGCCGAACGCAGCCTCGCAGGCTCGGCAGCTGCTACGGATCGACATCACGCGATACATAGTTACCGCATCTCGCCGCACGTCCAGCGTTAACCTGCGTTCATCTTATGGAAGAGAGAACGTCATGGACGACAACACCTCGGCTGCATCCCCACTACCGGTTTATCAACTGTCACCCGAGCAGATCGCCGGTCCGTATTTTCGAAATCCAAAACTGATCAGGCGAAACGTCAGCGAAGGCATGGACGGCATTCCCTTGGTGCTGCGGCTCACGATCATCGATGCCATGACCGGTCAACCGGTTACCGGGGCATTGGTCGATATCTGGCATTGCAATGCGCGCGGAGCGTATTCGGGCTGGAGCAAGGTCAACCCGGACAAAGAAGTCGATGTGGATGATATCGGGTCGATCCCGCGCACCGACGACGACACCTACCTGCGTGGTGGGCAATTCACCGACAAAATGGGCATCGTGCGGTTTACCACGATTTATCCGGGGTTCTATGCCGGCCGCGCTTTGCATATTCACGTCACGGTACGCATCACCGCCGGTAATAACTATCTGGAAGAGCGGCACGTCGCCTGGGTCGGCCAGCTTTACTTTCCCGAGGTCGCATCAAGGTCGGTGCTCAACGCCCGTGAGTACAGCGGTCGAGCCGTCTCACCGCTGATCAATGCGCAGGATATGTTTTATCAGCGCATGGGCGGCGAGGCCTCGACCCTGAATATTCACACCATCGGTCGAGACTCGAATGAGGACGGCTTTTTTGGGCACATGACCATCGGTGTCGACACGTTTGCGGTGTCATCGCAAATCAAGCCCGAGGACTTTGATAAATACACTGTGTGACGTCAGCGCAATTCGTTCAACGCCCGGGCCAGTACATCCATGTCCGCTGCCATGGTCGTGAGCCCCGGTGTGATGCGGATGCACGGGCCACACGCCGCGCCGCTGCGCGCCACGGTAAACAGGTTGTAGTCGTTGAGCAGGCGCTCGACCATCGCCTGTTGGTCGGCATGCCGGGTAAAGCGCATCGAGGTGATGCCGCAATACAGGCGCGGGTCATCCGGGGTCAGGACTTCGATCCCCGGTAACTCCCGAACGGCATCGACCCAGCGGTTGCGCAGGTAATTGAGCCGAGCGCCCTTGGCGACGGAACCGCCCATGGCCTGATGCTCTTCGAACACCAGCGGCAGGGTCAGCAGGGCCGGGATGTTCGGGGTGCTGTATGGCGTGCGGGCGCGAATGTCGGTGTCCGGGAAATGCATCTCGCCCATGTCCGGGTCGATGTCGGCCAGGCGCTCGGGCGCGATGTAAATGAAGCCGAGAGTCAGCGGCGCACCGATCCATTTGTGCAGGTTGTAGCCGGCGAAGGCGATGCCCAGTTCATCGAGGTTGAACTCGATCTGGCCCAGAGCATGGGCGCCGTCGAGGATTACATCGATGCCATGCTCCCTGGCGGCAGCGGCGATCGCCTGCACCGGCATTACCAGACCGGTGCGATGGGTGACGTGGGTCAGGGCCATCAACTTCAGTCGCGGATAACGTGTGAAAGCTTCGCGGTACGTGGCCAGCAAGCTGTCGAAACTGGCGGGGTGACGGTGCTCGATCTCGATCACTTCCACGCCTCGATAGCGGGCCAGCCAACGCATTGCGCTCTTGACCGTGTCGTACTCCAGATCGCACAGCAGGACCTGATCGCCCGGTTCCAGGCGATTGTAGTTGCGGATCAGCGACTGCAAGCCGTCCGAGGCGTTGCGGGTGAAGGCGACGGCTTCGGCCGGGGCACCGATCAGCTCGGCCAGCTGCGCGCGAATCTTGACGCTTTCGCCCTGTTCGAAGCGCTGGCGCACATGCACCGAGTTGCCGCGGTTGATGAGCTCGATGTTGCGCTGATACTCCTCGACCACGGTGCGTGACATGCGCCCGAAGTAACCGTTCTCCAGATTCAGGGGGCCGGGTTCGACAGCATAGCGGTCGGCAAAGGTCTGCCAAAAGGCTTCATCACGGGCACGGCGGGTGTTATCGGGCATGGGCGACTCGGTGCGATAGGGCGGTTCAGTGACGAGGGGCAGGTTTGCCGTGCTTGGCGCGCAGCGGTTCGAGCAGTTCCGACAGGCCGTTGTGGTCGATTTCCTGCATCAAGGCGAGCAACCCGCCCAGTTCCCCGTGAGGGAAACCTTCGCGAGCGAACCAGTTCAGGTACTGACCGGGCAGGTCGGCGATGATACGGCCCTTGTATTTGCCGAAGGGCATCTCGCGGGTAATCAGCAGTTCGAGCTTTTCGGGATTCATCATCAGTCGTCTTGATTTAGAGCAGTCTGGAAAATACAGGCATTCTGCATGCAGGCCAATTGACAGATCATGCAAAAAAAGCGGATACAGATTTCGACTAAAGATTAACTAATTGAAATATAAGTAAAAAATTTCAATTCGAAGCTGGCATGCAGGGTGCAACGATTGATTGCATCTTTCATCAACCGCAAGGAATTGAAAAATGACCGACATTAATAAAGAAGCGATCTCTGTACTCAACGACCTGATTGAAACCTGTAAAGACGGTCAGGAAGGGTTCAAGACTTGCGCTGAAGACATCAAGAATCCCGAACTCAAAAACCTGTTCATTCAGCGCTCCGCCGACTGCGCCTCTGCCGCTGCCGAACTGCAGGCCACTGTGCGTTCCCTGGGCGGTGATCCGGAAACCTCCACCAGTGTCAGCGGCGATCTGCACCGTCGTTGGGTGGATGTGAAGTCGATGTTCACCGGCAAGGATGAAGAGGCGGTGCTGAACGAGGCCGAACGCGGTGAAGACCATGCGAAGAAGGCTTACAAGGACGCATTGGATAAAATCAACAAGTACAACCTGGTGGGCATTCGTGACATCGTTGAACGCCAGTATCACGGCGTGCAACGCAACCACGATCAGGTCAAAGCCCTGCGCAACCAGGCTCGCGCACGCTCGTAAGCGTTCGTTACCCATCAAAAACGCCAGCCAGTCTGGCGTTTTTTTTTGTACCCAGCCTGTGGGTCTCCTATGTGGCGAGGGGGCTTGCCCCCGTTGGGGGGCGCAGCGCCCCTGAAACAGGCGCCGCATTTGACCTGATTAAACGCGGTAGCAGGTTTTACGACTGCTTCGCAGTCGAACGGGGGCAAGCCCCCTCGCCACAGCAAGCCCCCTCGCCACAGCAAGCCCCCTCGCCACAGCAAGCTCCCTCACCATAGGGGAAGCCTCTCATCACAAGGAAGTGATGAATCAGCCGATGCTGATCGCCGGCAACGTCGGCAATGTCACGGTCTGCTGTTTACGCGGCGCCAGAATCTCCGCCTCGCCATCCACTACCAGTTCATCACGCTGATTGAACACTCGGGTGGCGATCCGCACACGAAACTTCGGCATTTTCTCGAGAATTTCCAGGCGCACAGTCAGCGTGTCGCCAATCTTCACCGGCTTCTGAAAGCTCATTGTCTGACCGATATAAATAGTCCCCGGACCAGGCAGCTCGCAAGCCACCGCCGCGCTGATCAACGCGCCGCTGAACATGCCGTGGGCGATGCGTTCCTTGAACATGGAGGCAGCGGCGAATTCGGCGTCCAGGTGCACCGGGTTGTGGTCGCCGGACATCGCGGCGAACAACTGAATGTCGCGTTCTTCGACGGTTTTGCTGTAGCTGGCGGTCTGGCCGATTTCGAGGGCTTCGTAAGGGGTGTTGGTAACCTGGGTCATCTGTCTCGATTCCTGTGACGAATTAAATGAATCCACAAAAAAACTATTCGGCTCTGGGGGGCCGGCGGTTGCTCAAGGCCTGGGCGATCCAGTTCAGCACGTCGGCAGTCACTTCATCGCGATTGCTCTCATTGAACAGTTCGTGCCGGGCCTGCGGGTAAATATTCAAGTGCAGGCTCTGGCAGCCAGCGTCGCGCAGGGCGTGGGCCAGATCTTTCAGACGTTTGCCTTCGCTCACCGGATCACATTCGCCGCCAATTACCAGCAGCGGCAGGCCCGGATCGATCTGGGCGAGATTGGACGCTTTGCTGATTTGCTGCAAGCCGCCGAGCAAATCGATCCATAGCTGATTGGTGCAGCGAAAGCCGCAGAGCGGGTCGTTGGCGTACTTGTCGACCTCGGCCGGGTCGCGGCTCAGCCAGTCAAACGAGGTGCGAGCTGGCTTGAACTTCTTGTTGAACGAGCCGAACGACAGCCATTCGATCAATGCACTGCGACCCTTGGGGCCCTGGCGCAGGCGTTCGAGACGAGCAATTTGCCGCGCTGCGCGATAGAGCGCCACGGGCTGGAAGTTCGAGCCGCTGAGAATCGCCCCGTGCAGGCTGGCGCTGTGGTGCAGCAAGTAAGCCTGGGCGATGTAGCTGCCCATGCTGTGGCCCAACAGCACGATTGGCACGCCGGGATGCTGTTGGCCGATATGTTGGTTGAGGCAGGCGAGGTCACCGACCACTTTGCCCCAGCCATCGCTGTCGGCGAAGTGGCCCAGGGTGCCGTTTTCAGCGGTTTTGCCATGTCCACGCAGGTCCGGTGCGTAAACACCGTAGCCCTGTTCGCAGAGCTTTTCTGCCAGGCGAGCGTAGCGACCGCTGTGTTCCGCCATGCCATGGGCCAGCAGGATCACGGCTTTGAGCGGTGCAGTCGGCAGCCACTGGTTGACGAAGAGGCGGCTGCGGTCGCTCGCGGTCAGCCAGAAAGTGTCATGGATCATGGCGATTCCTTTGCATGGGACTGCATGCGGCATGGGCGTCGTTGCATTGTATAGCGCATCCCGCGCGCGCCGTCTGATCAGGCAGCGCCGGGGCAGCAAGATTCACGGGATCAATGAGGACTGTGCGCATATTTGCCTGATTCACCATAGCTGCTAGTGTCCGGGAAGCACCGCTTTTCAGAAGTGATAGAGAAAGCGGCCCCGGATAGATTCAGGTAATGAGGACAAGAACAATGCAACCTGATTTCTGGAATGACAAACGCCCGGCCGGCGTGCCCCTGGATATTGACCTTGGGGCCTATAAGTCGGTGATCGAGGTGTTCGAGCGTTCCTGCAAGAAATTTGCTGACCGCCCGGCATTCAGCAACATGGGCGTGACCCTGACCTACGCTGAACTGGAACGTTACAGCGCCGCGTTCGCCGGTTATCTGCAAGCCCACACCGACCTGGTGCCGGGGGATCGCATCGCGGTGCAGATGCCCAACGTCCTGCATTACCCGATTGCCGTGTTTGGCGCCCTGCGTGCCGGGCTGATCGTGGTCAACACCAACCCGCTGTACACCGCGCGGGAGATGCGTCATCAGTTCAAGGACTCCGGTGCCCGGGCGCTGGTGTACCTGAACGTGTTTGGACAGAAGGTCCAGGAAGTGTTGCCCGACACTGACATCCAATACCTGATCGAAGCGAAGATGGGCGACCTGATGCCCACCGCCAAGGGCTGGCTGATCAATACCGTGGTCGCCAAGGTCAAGAAAATGGTCCCGGACTATTCATTGCCCCGGGCCATCTCCTTCAAGAGCGCGCTACGTCTGGGCCGGGGCCTGGGCATCAAACCACTGAATGTCGGTCTCGACGACATTGCCGTATTGCAATACACCGGCGGCACCACCGGGCTGGCCAAGGGTGCGATGCTGACCCACGGCAACCTGGTGGCGAACATGCAGCAGGCGCGGGCATGCCTCAGTCAGTTGGGTGCCGACGGTCAGCCGCTGCTGCGCGAAGGCCAGGAAGTGATGATCGCGCCGCTGCCGCTGTACCACATCTATGCCTTCACGGCGAACTGCATGTGCATGATGGTGACCGGCAACCACAACGTGCTGATCACCAATCCACGGGACATCAAGGGCTTCATCAAGGAGCTGAAGAACTGGCGGTTCTCGGCGCTGCTTGGGCTCAACACGCTGTTCGTCGCGCTGATGGAGCATCCCGACTTCAAGACCCTGGATTGCTCCAGTCTCAAACTCACCAACTCCGGCGGCACGGCGCTGGTCAAGGCCACCGCCGAGCGCTGGGAACAGCTCACCGGTTGCCGGATCACCGAAGGTTACGGCCTGACCGAAACCTCGCCGGTGGCCTGCACCAACCCTTACGGCGACAAATCGCGCATCGGCACGGTCGGCCTGCCGGTGCCGGGCACGACCCTGAAAGTGATCAACGACGAAGGCGTCGAGCAGCCGCTGGGCGAACGTGGCGAACTGTGCATCAAGGGCCCGCAGATCATGAAGGGCTACTGGCAGAAACCCGAAGCCACCGCCGAAGTGCTGGATGCTGATGGCTGGTTCAAGTCGGGCGACATCGGGGTGATCGACCCGGATGGTTTCGTGCGTATTGTCGATCGTAAGAAAGACATGATCATCGTCTCGGGCTTCAACGTGTACCCGAACGAGATCGAAGACGTGGTGATGGCCCACCCGAAAGTCGCCAACTGTGCGGTGATCGGCGTGCCGGACGAGCGTTCGGGGGAGGCGGTGAAACTGTTTGTGGTGGCCCGTGAGTCGGGGGTCAGCCTTGAAGAGCTGAAGGCTTACTGCAAGGAAAACTTCACGGCGTACAAAGTGCCCAAGCACATCGTGTTGCGTGAGTCGTTGCCGATGACGCCGGTGGGCAAGATTTTGCGGCGGGAGTTGCGGGACATCGCATAAACGGTCGTAGACCGAGGTGATGCCAAAAGATCGCAGCCTTCGGCAGCTCCTGAGGGGATCGCATTCCTCTGTAGGCGCTGCCGAAGGCTGCGATCTTTTGCGTTGAAAGCCGCGAATTCAGCGGCTTTCAGAGCGGTATAGGATTTTTGCTCTAAAATGACCGCTTGCCATTCTTGAGTCACCAAAGTGACTGTAGGGGGCTATTTAGGCTCTAGTCGGCCCTTGGCAAAGCTGCTACTCTCGGCGCGCTTTGTGACTTCTCGGCCTATGTAAAGCCAGATTCACCAATAGACAAACACCAATAATAATCGCATCAAATGCGGTGTTGAATTCGCGTTGCTGAGGAGTGGGCTTCCATGATCGAAGACTTTTGGAAGGATAAGTACCCAGCTGGAATTGCTGCCGAGATCAATCCAGACGAGTACCCGAATATTCAGGCAGTGTTGAAGCAATCCTGCCAACGCTTCGCTGACAAACCGGCATTCAGCAACCTGGGCAAGACAATCACCTACGGTGAGCTGTACGAATTGTCCGGTGCCTTTGCCGCTTACCTGCAACAGCATACCGATTTGCAGCCGGGCGATCGAATCGCCGTGCAATTGCCCAACGTGTTGCAGTACCCGGTCGCCGTCTTCGGTGCCATCCGCGCCGGGCTGATCGTGGTCAACACCAACCCGCTGTACACCGCGCGGGAAATGGAACACCAATTCAACGACTCCGGTGCCAAAGCCCTGGTCTGCCTGGCCAACATGGCGCATCTGGCACAGACCGTCGTGCCGAAAACCGGCGTCAAGCACGTGATCGTCACTGAAGTGGCCGACCTGCTGCCGCCGCTTAAGCGTCTGCTGATCAACAGCGTGATCAAGTACGTGAAGAAGATGGTCCCGGCGTATCACTTGCCCAAGGCCATCAAATTCAACGACGTGTTGAGCAAAGGCCATGGCCAGCCAGTGGTTGAAGCCAACCCGGCCAGCAGCGACGTGGCGGTGCTGCAATACACCGGCGGCACCACCGGCGTGGCCAAGGGCGCGATGCTGACCCACCGCAACCTGGTGGCCAACATGCTGCAGTGCAAGGCGCTGATGGGCTCCAACCTCAACGAAGGTTGCGAGATCCTGATCACGCCGCTGCCGCTGTACCACATCTATGCCTTCACCTTTCATTGCATGGCGATGATGCTGATCGGCAACCACAACATCCTGATCAGTAACCCGCGCGACTTGCCGGCGATGGTCAAGGAACTGTCGAAGTGGAAGTTCAGCGGTTTCGTCGGCTTGAACACATTGTTCGTCGCGTTGTGCAACAACGAAGCGTTCCGCAAGCTGGATTTCTCGAACCTGAAAATCACCTTGTCCGGCGGCATGGCCTTGCAGCTGGCCGCGGCTGAACGTTGGAAAGCGGTCACCGGCTGCCCGATCTGCGAAGGTTACGGCATGACCGAAACCAGCCCGGTGGCTACGGTGAACCCGAGCCAGAACATCCAGATCGGCACCATCGGTATTCCGGTGCCGTCGACCCGGTGCAAAGTCATCGACGATGCCGGCGTTGAGCAGCCGTTGGGCGGCATCGGTGAACTGTGTGTGAAAGGTCCGCAAGTCATGAAGGGCTACTGGCAGCGTCAGGAAGCCACCGATGAAATACTCGACAGCGAAGGCTGGTTGAAGACCGGTGATATCGCTCTGATTCAGCCCGATGGCTACATGCGCATTGTCGATCGCAAGAAAGACATGATCCTGGTCTCCGGTTTCAACGTGTACCCCAACGAACTGGAAGACGTGCTGGCGACCCTGCCGGGCGTGCTGCAATGCGCGGCCATCGGCGTGCCGGACGAGAAGTCGGGGGAGGCGATCAAGATCTTCATCGTTGCCAAACCGGGCGTGACCCTGACCAAGGAACAGGTGATGGAGCACATGCGCGCCAATGTCACCGGCTACAAGGTGCCCAAAGCCGTGGAGTTCCGCGACGCGCTGCCAACTACCAACGTCGGCAAGATCCTGCGCCGCGAGTTGCGCGACGAAGAGCTGAAAAAGCTGGGCGTGAAGAAAGTCAGCGCCTGATTAAACAAAAAGCCCCGCAGATGCGGGGCTTTTTGTTTAAAGCGGTATCAAAAGCGCTTTTGTGGCGAGGGAGCTTGCTCCCGCTCGGCTGCGCAGCAGTCGCAAAAGCAGCCAGCGGCCTGATCAGGTGAATCGAGGTACCTGATTTAGGGGCGCTACGCACCCCAGCGGGAGCAAGCTCCCTCGCCACAGGGGACTCTTTGATGGCTTGAGAGGATTACTGGCGGAACTGCGCGAAATTGACGTTGGTGCCCGCCGGACGCATGTCCTGCAGGTACGAGTCCTTGTCGGCGCTCAGTTCCAGGCTCAGGGCGGCCTTGCGTTTACCCTGGTTGCGCACCACCAGGCCTTCCAGCTTCTCGCGCAGGAACACCGTCGGCACTTTCAGGTGCAGCAGTTCGTCGGTGTCCGGGGTGTGCATCAGCAAGTGAATCCATTCGTACTGACCAATGGCCAGCCGCGCGACCGGAATATCGAACCAGAAAATGTTGCGGTTACGGTTCAATTCGGTGAAATGGCAGTTGTTGACGCCAAGCACGGCACCGCCAAGTTCCTGGTTTCTGCGGGCAATGGCCTGCTTTTTATCGAGTTTCATAACGTTCCTACGGGATTGGATCTTCAGCGCCATGGCCTGAATACGTTGCGCATTCTCGGGGCAAAGACTGCAAACATAAAGCCTAACCTGCCTTGCGCGATGAAATGTTCTGTTGGGAAATAAATGAAACTCCGCGCAAAGGCTTTCGGTCCACTCTTATGTAACGACTTTCCCCGTTGAAATGTTCTCAGGAGACATACCATGAGCAGCACTGGCGATAAAGTTAAAGGCATGGCAAACGAAGCGGTCGGCAACGTCAAGCAAGGCGTCGGCAAGGCCACCGGTAATGACAAAATGCGCGCCGAAGGCGTCAGGCAGGAACAGAAAGGCGAAGCCCAGCAAGCGATCGGTAAGGTCAAGGATGCTCTTAAAAAAGGTATCGACAAGGCGTAACCCGGCGTTTGACGAGTAACAGAGACGGCCATCCGCGGATGGCCGTTTTTGTGTCAGCTTGAACTTGAGCAAGGAAATTGTTTCAAAGTCGCCAAGTAGGCTACTTTGTTGTAGAAAACGGCCCCTGAGTCGCCATGACTTCAACTTTTTTGCGGCGAGACGCTAATGTTTTTCCCGACCATGAAAGGTCTGCCCCTGCATCGCGTGATGATGCGTACGGTCACCGAGTTCGTCGCCGACGAGATGTCGACCTATGCCTCGGCGCTCGCCTATCAGATGCTGTTCTCGCTGTTCCCTTTCATCCTGTTCCTGATCGCCCTGATCGGCTTCCTGCACTTGCCGGACTTCTTCTCCTGGCTGCGCCTGCAATCGGAACTGGTGCTGCCGCCCCAGGCGCTGGAGCAGGTGAACCCGGTGATCGACCAGCTCCAGCAATCCAAGGGTGGTTTGCTCTCGGTGGGTATTGTGATCGCCCTGTGGACCGCGTCCGCTGGTGTGCGGCTGATGATGAGTGCGATGAACGCCGCGTACGACGTGGTTGAAGGCCGTCCGGTGTGGAAGCGTTTTCCGCTGTCGATTTTCTACACCATCGGCATTGCCGGCATGCTGCTGGCCGCCGCTGCGCTGATGGTGCTCGGGCCGCAGGTGATGGCCTGGATCGCTTCGCAGGTGGGCCTTGAAGATTTCATTGTGACCGTCTGGACCATCGCGCGCTGGCCGGTGATCGTGATTCTGTTGATGATGGCGGTGGCGCTGATTTACTACGTCATGCCCGACGTCAAACAAGAGTTTCGCTTCATCACCCCGGGTGCGGTGTTGTCCGTGGTGGTCTGGATCGTCGCTTCGCTGGGCTTCGGTCTGTACGTCAAAACCTTCGCCAACTACAACGCCATGTATGGCAGTATCGGCGCGATCATCGTGTTGTTGCTGTACTTCTATATTTCCGCCGCGGTGCTGCTGCTCGGTGCGGAAATGAACGCGGTGATCGAGCACATGTCATCCGAAGGCAAGAAACCCGGTGAAAAGGTGCACGAAGAACCCAAACAGCATGTCTCAGGACTGGGGCGAGATCACTCTATCCAGCCGACCACTGACGAAGTCATAAAATGATCCGTGAAATTCTGAAAATGGGCGATGAACGCCTGCTGCGCATCGCTCCGCCGGTGTCGGCGGAAATGTTCGACAGCCCCGAATTGTGGCAACTGATCGATGACATGTTCCAGACCATGGAAAGCGTCGGCGGGGTCGGCCTGGCCGCGCCGCAGATCGGTGTCGACCTGCAACTGGTGATCTTCGGTTTCGAGCACAGCGAGCGCTATCCGGACGCCGAAGCGGTGCCGCAGACGATTCTGATCAATCCGCTGATCACGCCCTTGAGCCCGACCCTCGAAGAGGGTTTCGAAGGCTGCCTGTCGGTGCCGGGCCTGCGTGGGGCGGTGGATCGCTATCAGCAGATTCGCTATGAAGGCTTTGATCCCAAGGGCGAGCCGATCATGCGCATTGCCTCCGGATTTCATGCACGGGTGGTGCAGCATGAATGCGATCACCTGATCGGCCGGTTATACCCCTCGCGCATCACAGACTTCAGCAAGTTCGGGTTTACCGAAGTGATGTTCCCGGACCTTGATCCTGCGGCGGACGATTGAATCGCTAAAGGATCGCTGTTCATGCCGAACCTGGTTGCAAACCCATGGCAATCATCGGTTTGCTGCGCGCATAACGGCTCAACCGTTCGGCCAGGGCGTAGGGCAGGGGCGGGTCGAAGGTAAAACCACGACGCTCATAAAAGCCACGCAAATCCGGATGGCAGAACAGCCAGACCGGCTCTTCAAGGTGCTTGACGGCGTGGGCGATCAACGTCGCGGCGATTCCTTGTTCGCGACAGCTCGGGTCGACAAACAGCCCGGTCAGCCAATGCCCGCCGGCCACCGGCCGCAAACACAGCGCCGCGATGATCTCTTCACGTCTTGCGACCCACAATTGAGCGTCTCGCACCGCTTTCATCGACGATTGGTGGGCGCGGTAAAACTTGTTCATCAACGGCCATGATGGCGCGTCGAGCACGGTGTACTGGGTGTTGGGCATGGGCTCGGACAGTCGGTGGGCAGGGCACAGATTATAAAAGAACACGCGCGCCGGGATAGGTGTATACCTGATCTCACATCCCCTGTTAGTGGAGTACGCATCATGTCCAAAGGTATGGAATCAAAGAAAGCCGCGAAGAAAAAACCGGCGAAAACCGCAATTGAAAAACGCGCGGACAAGAAAGCCAAGAAGGTGAATGTGTTCGGCCACTGATCCCGCGTCCATGGAGCCCGAGTCCTCGGGCTCCTGTTTTTTGCGTCTATCGAAATAACCAAACAATCTGCAAGAAATCCCGGCGCCGTTGCACAGAGGGGGATTGGTTCCCGTTCTGAGCAAAGCCATGCCCCATTACTTTGACGCTGCCCATCGTGAAGAAATCGAAACCCTGCGCCAACGTTTCACCGCTCGCACCGAGTGGCCGACCTGGCTGTTGCTGATCGGCGTTTACGTCGGCTGGTTCAGTATTGTGCTGGGCAGTGCCCGGTTGGGGCTCTGGTGGAGCACGTTGTTGCTGATTCCACTGCTGGTGTTGTGGTTGTCGGTGCAGCACGAATTGCTGCACGGTCATCCCACCCGTTGGCCAATGCTGAATAAAGTCCTCGGTTATGCGCCGTTTGCGGTCTGGTATCCCTACACCTTGTACCGCGACAGCCATTTGCTGCATCACCGCGACGAAGACCTGACCATCCCAGGTAGCGACCCGGAAAGCCGTTACCTGAGCGCTGAACAGTGGCAGCGCAGTTCGCTGTTCGAACAGGGCCTGCACTGGCTGAACAAAACCGTGCTGGGGCGCTTGGCCCTCGGTGCGCCACTGGCCTTGCTGGCGCTGGCGCGGGAGGAGCTGCAACGGCTGAAAACGGGTGAGCGCCAAGCCTGGTTGATGTGGCTGAGCCATGGTGCGCTGACGCTGCTGATGCTGGCGTTCATCGCGCGCTACAGCGTGCTGCCGGTCTGGTATTACCTGTTGCTGATCAGCGTGCCGGCGCTGTCGATTGCGATGATTCGCTCCTACTATGAACACCGTCCGCATGCGCAACCGGAGCAACGCACCGTCATCAATGAAGCGGGGTGGCCGTGGCGCTGGCTGTTCCTGAATCTCAATCTGCACCTGGTGCACCACGACTTGCCGGGGCTGCCCTGGTACGACTTGCCACGGGTGTACCGCGCGCATCGCGATCAATGGCTGGCGCGCAGTGGCGGGTTTCTGGTGCGGGGTTATGGCCAGTGGGTGCGTTGGCACGGGGTGAGGGCGATTGACAGTCCGCGGCATCCGTTTCATTGATTTTCACTGGTGAAGAAATATTCGATGACACAACACCTTGCTGAATTACTGATGTACGTCGCTCCCGAGCCGATCCACCAAGCCAACGAGCGTTGGCTGTCGCAGATACTCGAACAGCTCGGCAGCACCCGCCTTGATGCCGAAGAACTGTCGCTGATGGACCTTTGGCTATCCCCGCACCTGCTGCTGACCCAAACCTGTGGTTACCCGTTGATGACAGCCTTGCGCGGTCGCGTCCGGGTCATTGGTCGTCCTCGTTATGAACTGCCGGACAGCAGCGGCGGCAACCATTGCAGCCTGTTGCTGACTCGCGCCGATGATCCTCGAAGAACGTTGTCGGCCTTGCGCGGCAGTCGCGGCGTGATCAACGGCGAAGACTCCAACAGTGGCATGAACCTGTTGCGTCACCGACTGGCGCCGTTGCACCGCGACGGGCAGTTTTTTGCCCGTGTCGCCATCAGCGGCAGCCACCGCGAAAGCCTGCGCTGGCTGCGTGACGACCTGGCGGACCTGGCCGCCATCGACAGCGTGACCTTCGCCTATCTGGCGCAGCACGCCCAGGCAGAAGTCGCTGGCTTGAGAATATTGGCGCGCACCGCGTTCAGTCCGACGTTGCCGTACATCGCGGCGGCTGACACCACTGATGTGCAGGCTGAACAGCTTCGACAGGTGATGAACCAGACATTGAAGGAACTGCCCGAGGTCGCCGAGACGTTGGGCCTGCAAGAAGTGTTGCCCGCCAGCGAGAGCGACTATCAGATTATTCTCGATTATCAGCGGGACGCCGAAGCGCTGGGGTATGGGCGGTTGCGATGAGGCTTGCCCGCGATAGCGACGTATCAGGCGTCATTCGTGTAAATTCATTTATGGAATATAAAAATTCATTTTAAGTATTTTTAACGAATAAGGCTCCTTGCTAGGATCGCGCCACCGGATCACCGGACATTCAGCGACCCCTAACCCAAGGAGCCCCTATGTCCGGCGCCGACGTTTCCCATCGCAACGACGTGGGCGGATTGTTCCGCGCCCACTACACCTGGCTGTGCGCACGTCTGCGCCGATATCTGGGAGCCAGTCCCAGTGTCGAAGACATTGCCGCCGAAACCTTCGTGCAATTGCTCGAGTCGCCAGGCCTGACGCCGATTCGCGAACCCCGCGCCTTACTCACTACCATCGCCCAGCGATTGATTTATCAGCTGTGGCGCCATCGGGATCTGGAACGCCAACACCTCGAGCAGTTACTGCCGACTGATCCGATTGGCGGGCCATCGCCTGAAGACCTGGCGCAGTTCTCCCAGACCCTGAAGCACCTGGATCGAACCCTCGACCGCCTGCCGGGCCAGGTCAGGGCAACGTTTCTGCTGTCGCGAGTCGACGGCCTGACCTACCCACAAATTGCCGCCGAACTGGGCATTTCCCAGCGTTCGGTCAGCGTCTACATGACCCGTTCCCAGGCTCTGTGCACGCTGCACAGCGCCAACGAACCCCTGAACCGAACGTCCTTGAACCGAACACCCCAGACCCGGAGGTCCGCATGAGATCGATCAAAACCCTGCTCGGCAGTTCGCTGCTGGCCCTGAGCCTTGTGGCTGGCCATGTTCCCGCCGCAGAAAAAGCCACACCCATCCATTTCGGCGACATCACCTGGGAAAGCGGCAGCCTGATCACCGAGATCCTGCGGCTGATCGTCGAGAAAGGTTATGGCTACCCAACCGACACCTTGCCCGGCAGCACCGTCAGCCTCGAAGCCGCGTTGGCCAAGAACGACATCCAGGTGATCGGCGAAGAGTGGGCCGGGCGCAGTCCGGCCTGGGTCAAGGCGGCATCGGAGGGCAAAGTGTTTGGTTTGGGCGATACCGTCAAAGGCGCCACCGAAGGCTGGTGGGTGCCGGAATACGTGATCAAGGGCGACCCGGAACGCGGCATTAAACCCTTGGCGCCGGAGCTGAAATCCGTCGCCGACCTGGCTCGCTACAAGGACGTATTCCGCGACCCCGAAGACCCAAGCCGCGGACGCTTCCTCAACAGCCCGACCGGCTGGACGTCGGAGATCGTCAACAGCCAGAAACTCAAGGCCTATGACTTGACCGCCAGCTACGTGAACTTCCGCACCGGTTCCGGCGCGGCGCTGGATGCCGAGGTCGCTTCATCGATCCGCCGGGGCAAACCGGTGCTGTTCTACTACTGGTCGCCGACGCCACTGTTGGGCCGCTTCAAATTGGTGAAACTCGAAGAGCCACCGTTCGACGCGCAAGCCTGGAAAACCCTGGCCGATGCCAACAATCCGAACCCCAAGGGCACGCGTTCGATGCCGGCCAGCCTGGCCATCGGCGTGTCGGCACCGTTCAAGGCGCAGTACCCGGACCTGGTGGCGTTCTTCGAAAAGGTCGATTTGCCGATCGATCTGCTGAACCAGACCCTGGGGCAGATGAGCGAAAAACGCCAGCCACCGCGTCAGGTCGCCGAAGCGTTTTTGCGCGATCAGCCGCAAGTGTGGAAGGGCTGGGTGCCGGGTGAGGTGGCGAGCAAAGTGAGTGCGAGTTTGTAGTTCAGCGGTGTTTGATAGATAGCTATCGCGGGCTTGCCCGCGAAGCGATCTAAAGCCTTACACCAACTCCGCCGCCAATGTCGCTTTCACGCTCGGCCGCTGATCAACCCGCGCCTGAAAGCGCGCCAACGCCGGCCAATCATCCAGATCAATCGCAAACAACCGAGCCCAACGCAACACCGTAAACAGATACGCATCGGCAATGCTGAACCCGCCGGCCATCAAGTAGTCCTGCCGCTCCAGCGTCCGGCTCAACACGGCAAAGCGCTTGAACAGTTTCTCTTTGATGAGCGCCTTCACCTCGTCCGCAAACTGCGGATTGAACAGCCAACCCAGCCCGCCATGAATCTCGGTCGAAACGAAGTTCAGCCATTCCTGTAACCGCACCCGCTCGAACGTTCCGCTCGCCGGTGCCAGGTTTGCCTCCGGGTGCAGATCCGCCAGGTACTGCAGGATCGCCGGGCCCTCGGTCAGCACATCGCCGTTATCCAGCTGCAATGCCGCGACGTAGCCTTTGGGGTTAATGGCGAGGAAGTCATCGCCGGTGACGGTTTTCTTGCTGCTGTTGTCGACGCGGACCAACTCGAACGGCAGCTCCAGTTCGCGCAGCACAATGTGCGGCGCCAATGAGCAGGCTTGCGGGATGTAATACAACTTCATGGGCAGGGCTCTGGTTGCGGATTTGCGCCAGTGTCATAGTGCGCGGCACCCTCGGTAAAATTAATCTTTCAGAAAACTGCCATAAGGAAAGCTACTGCCATGATGAACCTGATGCATTGGCGAATGGTGGTGGCGGTGGCCGATACCGGCAACATTACCCGCGCCGCTGAGCGGGTCGGCATGACCCAATCCGGTGCCAGCCAGGCACTGGCCTTGATCGAAGAAACCCTGGGCGTTCAGCTGTTCAGCCGGGAAAACCGCCAGACCTTGCCGACCGCCATCGGCTTGCCTGTGATCGAACAGGCACGAACCATGCTCGGTGCCCTGGAAAACATCCGCAGCACCGTCGACGCCGCTAAAGGCATCCAGCGCGGGACGATTCGTCTGGCTAGTTTCCCTATGGTGCTGACGACGTTCCTGCCGCCACTGTTGCGCCAGTTCAATCGGCTGTATCCCGGCATTCAAGTGGTGGCGCTGGAGGTCAGCGACGATGAAGTGGAAACGTTGCTCAGTGCCGGGTTGGTGGATGTCGGTGTGGCGTTGAACCCGGCACCTGCGCGCAATGCCGGGCGTTTGGGGCGTGATGCCTGGGTGGCGGTTCTGCCCGGTGGCCATCCTTTGGCGCGCCGCTCGAATGAAGAGGGCGTCTCACTGGCGGAACTGGCGGAGCAACCCTTTGTGCTGGCCACGGGCGGGTGTTCGACCAATGCCCGCAGCCTGGCGGCTGATGCCGGGTTGCAACTGCTGGATGTGCGGGCCGAGGTGCGTGAGTGGAGCAGTGCGTTCACCCTGGTGCGGGAGAATATCGGTGTGACCCTGGTACCGGAAATGACCCTGCCGACCAATCGCCAAGGCCTGCGGATAGTGCCGGTGACGCCGCGCATCGATCGGGAGTTTGCCTTGGTGGTTGCGCCTGATAAAGAACCTTCGGCAGCAGTGCAGGCGCTGTTGGGGATGCTCGCAGATCGTCCGTTATCGCCTGTAGGAGCGAGGCTTGCCCGCGAAGACGGTGTATCAGGTAACGATGATGTCGACTGACACATCGTCTTCGCGGGCAAGCCTCGTTCCTACATGAATTTGCGTGGGGAGGTGAAATCAAGGCACGCCATTACAGGCGTGTGCCATGAACCCCGGTCGCAGCGCCAGTCGTTGGCAATAGGCGTCGACGGCGGGATAGTCCGGGCGTTCCATCGGGGTCATCCGCCAGCGGTTGACCGACAAGCCGATGAGGATATCGGCCAGGGTGAACCGAGGTCCGGCGACATACGCACCGGTCGACGCGAGTTGCTGTTCGAGGATGCCCATTTTCGCGTTCCAGCCGCGAACGCCATCGGCGATCCGCTGCGGATCCTGGAAGTTCGGCAATTGCCGCACCAGCGCAAAAAAGGCGTAGCCCCAGGACGGATTGAGTTCGGTGGCTTGCCAGTCCATCCACTGTTCCACACGAGCGCGCGCCGCCGGCTCGATGGGCAACAGATCGGTGTTTTGGTATTTGCCGGCCAGATAGCGGCAGATGGTGTTGGACTCCCACAGCACGCCGGCTTCGTCGATGAGCACCGGCACCTGTGCGTTAGGGTTGAGCTGGAGAAACTCCGGACTCTGGGTCGAGGCAAAACCGCTGCCCCAGTCTTCCCGTTCGTAGGAAACGCCCAGTTCGTCGCAGGCCCACAGGACCTTTCTGACGTTGATTGACGAGGCCCGACCCAAAATCTTCAGCGGATGTCCCATTGAGCTTCTCCGTTTGCTGTTACAGGTGCCGGGAATCTAGCACGAGCAAAGGGACGATTGCGTATCAGGTGCTCTCGCGCACCTTCAATTCAAACCCCATGTCCTGCACCGGTTTGGCCACCGAATTACCGGCCATCAAGGTCAGCATCAACTCGGCCGAACGACGGCCAATGGCCTCTCGAGGCGTATTGATGCTACTCAGGCGCGGCACCATGTGTTCGGACATGGGCAGGTCGTTGAAGCCGAGGATCGCCACCTGTTCGGGGATCTTGATCCCGCAGCGCAAGGCTTCGAGCAGTGCGCCCTGGGCCAGGTCGTCGTTGCCGAAGAAGATCGCATCGAGGTCTGGATGCGCAGCCAGCAATTGCAGGAACAGTTCGCCACCGAGTCCGACCGATGAGGCCCGTGGCGTCAACACTTCCAGATCCGGGTCGTAGCGCCCGGCCTTTTGCAGCGCCCGACGGAAGCCTTCGCCCCGCAGCAACGTGCGCTGATCCAGCTGCGCTCCGATATAAGCCAGGCGTTTGCGACCGCGCGACAGCAAATGCTCGGCCGCCGTTTCGCCGGCGGCCAGTTGCGAAAAACCGACGCAATTGAGTCCCGCCGCACTGTCCAGTTCCATCATGTAGACGCAGGGAATGTTGCTGGCCTCGATCATCCGCCGCGAACTTTCGGTGCGGTCGAAACCGGTCAGCAGCAAGCCGCGCGGCTGATAAGCCATGTAGTTGCGCAGCAGGTTTTCTTCTTCATCGCGCGAGTAATGGAAGTTACCGATCAGCACTTCGAAGCCCTTTGGTCGCAAAACCTGATGAATGGCTTCCAGCGTGTCGATGAACAGCAGGTTGGATAATGACGGTACCAACACCACGACGGAATGGCTCTGGGCCGAGGCCAGCGCGCGGGCGGCGGGGTTGACCACGTAGTTCAACTCGAGGGCAGCCTTCTGGACTTTTTCCACCAGTTCGGTGGCCACCGTGCTGACGCCACGCAGGGCGCGGGAGGCTGTAATCGGGCTGACACCGGCCAGGCGCGCGACTTCGTTGAGGGTAGGACGGCCAGTGGTTCGTGTATTTTTATCGTTTTTAGGGGTATTCATCGGACGGCTTGCCAAACAAAATTCAAGGCACTAAGGTAGCGCTGTCTCGATGCAGCTGCAAATGCGTGAGCGGGGTTTGCCTGATCCTCGCTTTTCGGCATCGAGAACGAACATGCTGCAACCCACAAAAATGACAAGAAGGCGTCGGCAACATCTGCTTTTGCACTAGAGTTTTACGTAGCAAAGGTAGCGCTGTCTGCGCGCTGAGGTGTTACATGAATCATTCCATCACCGCCCTGGTCATCATGGGCGTTGCCGGTTGCGGCAAGACGTGCGTCAGCCAGGCCCTGTGCCAGCTCAGCGGCGCCACCGCCATTGAAGGCGACACTTTCCACCCTGCCGCCAATATCGAAAAGATGAGCGCGGGTATCCCCCTGAACGACGAAGACCGTGCCGGCTGGCTCGACAGCCTGTGCGATGAACTGCGCCGCGTCGATGCCCGTGGCGAGCGCCCGGTGCTGACCTGTTCGGCCCTCAAACACAGTTACCGCGAACGCTTGCGCAGTGCCTTGCCGGGCCTGGGCTTTGTGTTCCTTGAGCTGACCCCTGAAGTCGCCGCCGATCGTGTCTCCCATCGGCCGGGCCACTTCATGCCGTCGACCCTGATCGACAGCCAGTTCGCCACCCTTGAATCGCCCGTTGGTGAGCCCCTGACCCTGGCTCTGGATGCTTCAAGTTACAGCGTCGACGAATTGGCCACTCAGGCCCACCGTTGGTGGCTCGATCACGGCTTGAAACTCGCCAGTTGAGTTTTGCTGCAAAAGATAGCGCTGTCCTGACGGCTTCTGATTAATCGCTTTAATAACAACAACAAACAGGAGACACCCCCCATGTTTGGCATGTCCCACGAGTCGTTTCTGCTGCTCGATGCAGTGGTCACGGTGATCGGCTTGATTGTCCTGATCACCAAGTTCAAGTTTCACCCGTTCATTGCATTGATCATCGCCGCCGCGTTCCTCGGGCTGACCTCCGGCATGCCGATCGGCACCATCATCAAGGCATTCCAGGATGGTTTCGGCGGCGTTCTCGGTTTCGTCGGGATCATTCTGGCGCTGGGCACCATGCTCGGCAAAATGATGGCCGAGTCCGGCGGGGCGGATCAGATCGCCCAGACCCTGATTCGGGCCTTCGGCAAGGACAAGGTGCAGTGGGCCATGATGTTCGCGGCCTTCCTGGTCGGCATCCCGCTGTTCTTCGAAATCGGCTTCGTGCTGCTGATCCCGCTGGTGTTCATCGTCGCCCGTCGTACCGGCGTGTCGATCATCAAGATCGGTATCCCGCTGCTGGCCGGTCTGTCCGCCGTGCACGGTCTGGTTCCTCCGCACCCGGGTCCGCTGCTGGCGATCGGCGTGTTCGGTGCCGACATTGGTAAAACCATTCTCTACGGCCTGATCGTTGCGCTGCCGACTGCCATCATCGCCGGTCCGATCTACGGTACGTTCATTGCCAAGCACATTCCCGGTCATCCGAATCAGGAACTGGTGGACCAACTGGCGCGGGAGTCGGATTCCGCCGATCTGCCGAGCTTCGGCATTACCCTGGTCACCGTGCTGTCGCCCGTGTTCCTGATGCTGCTCAAGACCTTTGCCGATGTGGTGCTGCCGGATGGCAACTTCTTCCGCACCTTCATGGACCTGATCGGTCACCCGATCTCGGCGCTGCTGCTGGCATTGCTGCTGTCGCTGTACACCTTCGGCTACAAGCAGGGCATCGGCTCGCAACAGATGCTCAAATGGCTGGACTCGAGCCTTGCGCCGACCGCCGCGATCATCCTGATCATCGGTGCCGGTGGCGGTTTCAAGCAGATGCTGGTGACCAGCGGTGTAGGTGATGTGATCGGTCACATGGCGGTGGCGGCTCAGATCTCGCCGATCCTGCTGGCCTGGCTGGTAGCCGCGGTGATTCGCATCGCGACTGGTTCGGCAACCGTGGCGACCATCACTGGCGCTGGCATCGTGGTGCCGGTAGTGGGGATGATTCCGGGCGTGAACCGTGAGCTGCTGGTGCTGGCCACCGGTGCCGGTTCGTTGATCCTGTCCCACGTCAACGACGCCGGTTTCTGGCTGGTGAAGCAGTACTTCAACATGACCGTGGCGGAAACCTTCAAGACCTGGACCGCGATGGAAACCATCCTGTCCGTGGTAGGCCTGGGCTTCATCCTGCTGTTGTCATTGTTCGTCTGACACGAACGGCCAACACAAAAAAACCGCAGCGATGCGGTTTTTTTTTGAGCGACTTCTACGGGGGGTTATTTGGTGACTAACCCATCCGCCCGGAACATCCCGCGAATTCCGCGTACGGCCTGACGAATCCGGTCCTGGTTTTCGATCAGCGCGAAGCGCACATGATCGTCCCCGTACTCACCAAACCCGACACCCGGCGAGACGCAAACCTTGGCCTCGGCCAGCAGTTTCTTGGCGAATTCCAGCGAGCCCAGGTGTGCATACGCCTCGGGAATCTTGGCCCAGACATACATCGACGCCTTCGGGTTCTCGACCATCCAGCCCAATTCATGCAAGCCTTTGACCAGCACGTTGCGACGCTGGCGATACTGTTCGGCAATGTCGCGCACGCATTGCTGATCGCCTTCCAGCGCCGCGATGGCCGCGACCTGCAGCGGGGTGAAGGTGCCGTAGTCGTGGTAGCTCTTGATCCGCGCCAGAGCGTTGACCAGCTCCGGGTTACCGACCATGAAGCCGATGCGCCAGCCCGCCATGTTGTAACTCTTGGACAGGGTGAAAAACTCCACCGCGATGTCCTTGGCGCCGGGCACTTGCATGATCGACGGGGCTTTCCAGCCGTCGTAGACGATATCGGCGTAGGCCAGGTCGTGCACCACCAGAACGTCGTACTGTTTGGCGAGGGCGATCACCCGCTCGAAGAAGTCCAGCTCCACGCACTGGGCGGTGGGGTTGGACGGAAAGCCCAGGATCATCATCTTCGGTTTCGGGATCGAACCGCGAATCGCCCGTTCCAGCTCGGCGAAGAAATCCACGCCAGGGATCAGCGGCACCGACCGCACCTGGGCGCCGGCAATCACGGCACCGTAGATGTGAATCGGGTAGCTCGGGTTCGGCACCAGCACGGTGTCGCCCTGGTCGAGGGTGGCCAGCATCAAATGCGCCAGGCCTTCCTTGGAACCGATGGTGACGATGGCTTCGTTTTCCGGGTCGATATCAACCTGGTAGCGATCCTTGTACCAATTGGAAATCGCCCGACGCAGGCGCGGAATCCCTTTGGACGTGGAGTAGCCGTGGGTGTCTTCGCGCTGGGCGACGGTGACCAGTTTTTCGACGATGTGCGGCGGCGTGGCGCCGTCGGGGTTGCCCATGCTTAAGTCGATGATGTCTTCGCCACGACGACGGGCGGCCATCTTCAGCTCGGCAGTGATGTTGAAAACGTAAGGGGGGAGTCGATCTATGCGCGCAAAGCGGCGCGGCGAACCTTGTTCGGCCATTGTTGCCTCGAATAACGTAAGCGCCCGGAACCGTCCGAGCGACGCTGGCCACTGCGGTGGCCTGTGGCGGAATGTAAGGGCAGGTGTGGCAAACTGTCCAGCCTCTACGTAAACAAATTTTCCGAAGGAAACGGGTTGATGGAATTTACCAGCGGCTTCCTGCTCAGCCTTTCACTGTGCCTGGACATCGGCGTGGCCAATATCGCGATGATCACGCTGGCGATGCAGCGCGGCTATTTCCAGGGTTTTGCCCTGGGGCTGGGGACTTGCGTCGGCGACCTGATTTACGCAGTGCTGGCACTGGCCGGCATGACCGTATTGTTGCAATACGAAACCGTGCGTTGGGTGTTGTGGATCGGCGGGTCGGCGTTGCTGCTGTACTTCGCGGCGAAGATGATTCATTCGGCGATCTACCACAGTGCCGTGTTGGCCGAGACCGCCGACGTTGGCCACAACTCCCATCGCAAAGAGTTCTTGCGGGGGATTTTCCTCGCCATGTCGTCGCCCAGTGCGATTCTCTGGTTCGCCGCGGTGGGCGGCACCCTGATTGCCCGTTCCGGTGGCGGCGGCACCCTCAGTTCGGCGTTGTTTCTCGGTGGATTTCTCTGCGCGGGAATTCTCTGGTGCGTCACGCTGTGCTTTGCGGCGAGCCATGGCGGCAAGCTGCTCGGAGACAAACTGCTGCGTTATTCCTACATGGCATCGGCCGCGATCTTCTGCTATTTCGCTGTGTACGTGATTCTTTCGGGTTACAACGAGTTTGTCGGTGCGCCCACCGCCGGACAGCTTCCGGGGCTCTGACTGGGCGAATCGGGTTTGGCTTCTATACTCCCAGCCGAACCCACTTTTTACGTTCCCAGGAGTCGAGTCATGGATGAGCAAATACGCGATGATCAGGTTGAGCAACGCTTCGAACACGGGCACTTCATGCTCATAGCGGGGCTTGGCGGGCGATTTACCCAAGAGACGGCCGGCAAGATTCCCGAGCTCTGGGATAAATTCGTTCCCCACATCGGCAATGTTCCCGGGCAAAAGGGCGAAGTGACCTACGGCGTTTGCTGCAACCCGGACGGCAAGGGCGGTTTCGAATACATCGCCGGTGTCGAGATCAGCAAGCTCGACGACCTGCCCGAGAAATACCGTTGGGTCGAGATTCAGCCCCAGTATTACGTGGTTTTCGAGCACAAGGGCTCGCTGGATACCTTGCCCCAGACCTTTCAGTACATCTGG
The DNA here is from genome assembly GCF_056400265.1 of Pseudomonas sp. 01L34. Taxonomy (NCBI): domain Bacteria; kingdom Pseudomonadati; phylum Pseudomonadota; class Gammaproteobacteria; order Pseudomonadales; family Pseudomonadaceae; genus Pseudomonas; species Pseudomonas sp. 01L34. Next base: position 90,546 of record NZ_JBFTSX010000007.1, on the reverse strand, counting down.
AACACCTGGTTGCCGCAGTCCGGTCACGAGGCAGCGGATGCCCCGGAGTTCGAACGCTACAGCGAAGACTTCAACCCGAAGCTCAATACCGGCGTGCTGGAAATCTGGCTGCCGATCAAGTCCTGATCGCACCTGCAGAGGCGGCTCGACCCGCCGCCTCTGAATGTCCTGCGGGCACTATTTTCCCTTGTTCACCCGTCGCGCCCGCAACAGGTCGATCGCCAAAGAAACGAAGCCGAACGTGCTGATGCCCAACAGCATAAGAAGACCGATTTGGACGCTGCTCATGGTGTGTTCCCCTCATGGTGACTAGAGACAGGCAACACAAATAGCCCCGGGCGACGCGCAATGAAAGTGCCTATACGAAGGCTTTACGGCACTTGTCGTGATCGATATGAACACCTTATTAATTTATGATCCCAGCCTTTCCCCCGCCGATTCCGAGCTGCCATGAACACCGTCATCCGCCACGTCATTCCCGCTGACCTGGACCGTTGCTACGCCATCGAAACCGTTGCCTACGAAGGCGACGAAGCCGCCACCCGCGAGAAAATCGCCACCCGCATCGCCACTTGGCCCGAGGGCTTCATCGTCGCCGAAGTGGATGGCGTTGTAGCCGGTTTCGTCAATTCCGGTGCGGCGTTTGAGGTGGAAATGTCGGACGAGGCGTTCAAGGAACTGATCGGCCACGACCCGGCCGGCCCGCACGTGGTGATCATGTCGGTGGTGGTGCATCCGGATTATCAAGGGCAGGGCCTGGCGAAACACTTGATGGGAGAATTCATCCAGCGCATGCGCGCACTGAACAAGGCCAGCATCCACCTGATGTGCAAAGAGCGGCACATTGCGCTGTATGCCGGGTTTGGTTTTGCCTACATCAAGCCTTCGGCGTCTGACCATGGCGGGATGGCGTGGCATGAGATGGTGTTGGCGCTGTAGCAGAAGAAAATGATTTCTTGTGATAAGTTTTTTAATGGCCTAAATTCAGACCTTGTTGCGCTGATCATCCTGTTCGGATGGCGAGCAGAGGAGTGAACGATGCGAGTTGAAACAATCAGTTTTGTTAAAAAAAATGCGGCAGCGCTGGATCTCTCCGAGCCCATGCTGGTCACTCAGAATGGCGTTCCGGCCTATGTGATCGAGTCTTACGAAGAGCGTAAACGTCGAGACGAGGCGATCGCTCTGATCAAGCTGCTGTCGTTTGCCTCCCGAGACAAGGACCAGGGAAGGCTTATTTCTGGCGACACTCTCTTGGACAGGCTGGCCCAGCGACGTCAATTGTTGCAAGACGATAACGATGCCTGAAACCTATAGGGTGGAGTTTGCGACCGCTGCGGAACATGGTGTGATTTCGCTTGAGCACTATCTGACTCAGCAATGCGGCCGCAAAAAAGCGGCTGAAATGGTCGATCAATTGGTCATGCAGATCGTCACGGCTCTCGGCAGTCAGGCTCATGTTTACGGCGTTTGTCAGGAAGCAGCGTCCCTTGGGGTGACTCATTTTCGTGAGTACCTGCCTTTGGGACAGCGGGTTTTGTATGAAGTATTCCCGGGCGAAAACCTTGTCGTGGTCGCCTTGATCATCGGCCAGCGTCAAAGTATCGAGAAGCAACTGCTCGATTACTGCCTATTGCTCTAATCGTTCGCTACATCCTAAAAGGGTTGCCACAAGGCAACCCTTTTCAGTTGTGATCAGTAAAGACTATCGCGCACTCTCGCCGGCGCTTCCCGGTCGTACGTCTCGGCATCGAACTGCCCATCGTTCAGCCGTTTGTGAAACGCCCCTGCCGTCGGCAGGGCAGAGCGGTCGAGGTAGCGTTCAGGGTTCCACAAGTCCGAACGCACAATCGCTTTCGAACAATGGAAATACGCCGCTTCCACCGTCACCAGCATTACCGTGCGCGCCGGTTTGCCATTGACGGCAAAACTCTCCAGCAATGCGGGCTCGGCGCTGATCTGCGCTGTGCCGTTGACCCGCAACGTCTCGCCAATTCCCGGAATGATGAACAGCAGCGATACCCGTGAGTCGAGCACGACATTGCGCAGCGTGTCGATGCGGTTGTTGCCGGGGCGATCCGGGATCGCCAGCGTGCGCTCATCGATGATCCGCACAAAACCCGGCGTATCGCCGCGCGGTGAGCCGTCCATGCCGTCGGGGCCGACCGAGCTGATAATCACCAGCGGCGAGGCACGGACCATCGCCTGATAGTCCTCGTTCAAAAACGGGATCTGCTTGCGCACCGCGCGCTCATGGGGCAGGCCGTAGATCGCTTCCAGCGCTTCGATTGAGTTCAACATTCGTTCATCCCTCCATGAATCAGAAAACCAGTCCCATCCGTCGTTCGTAACCGATCCGGCCTTTGTACGCTTCGCCGCTGTCGACAAAACCGTATTTGGCATACAGCGCGATGGCCGATTCATTGTCGGCATCCACCGATAACTCCAGCCCCTTGATCTCCGGCCAGGCCTGGCGCGCAACCTCGGGCAGGGCTTGCAGGCAGGCCTTGCCGTAACCTTTGCCCTGGGCGCGGTGATCGACTTGCAGGGCGTGCAGGGTGGCGCTGTGTTCGTCGGCCCAGGCCGGCAGCACCGGCGGGCGCTTGAGCAGCAGGAAGGCCACCGGAACCTCTTCGGCCAGCAGGGCAAAGCCTTTGACGCCGGGCCCCGGTTTGGACAGCAAGGTGTGCAATGCACCGTGGATGTCGCCGGAGAATCTGATTTGTTCGGCGTGGATTTCGATGGCCTCGACCTGTCGGCGCTGCAAGGCGTTCAGGCTTTCGTAAGGCACGAGTCGGGCTGTCACTGGAGTGTCCTTTTTCCAACACAAATGAGCCTCGGATTCTAGCGAGTTTGCCTCCATGGATTATTTTTATTTCGGTTGTCGATTTGGCTTTTCGCCAGACGACTAAAGGTGTCTTCAACAAAAAACGTGGAGAACCCTCATGAACGCTCAGACACAAATCCATAATTTGATCGAGAACTACCGTCAGGCGGTCATCGCCAAGGATGTGGAAAAGGTCATGGCCCTGTACGCCGACGACATCGTCTCCTTCGATGCCGTCAAAGCCCTGCAATTCAAGGGCAAGGCGGCCTACCGTGCGCATTGGCAGGAATGCATGGAGATGTGCCCCGGCCCGCATATTTTCGAGTTCCATGAAATCAACGTCGTGCCGTCGCAGGAGATCGCTTTCGCTCACTGGCTGGCGCATTGCGGCGGCACCAATGAAAAGGGTGAAACCCAGGCTTGCTGGATGCGCGTCACCGCGTGCTATCGGCAGGAAGCGGGGCTCTGGCAGATCGTCCACGAACACTGGTCGGCTCCGTTCGACATGACCAGCGGCGCGGCGCTGTTCAACCTGGAACCCTGATGGTCGGGTTGTTTATCGGAAAGCAGCGCCAAAGCGCCAATCGACAGCCATAGTTGATCAGTTCGGTCACGGCAAAGCCGCCTGAAATGGAGAGTCCCATGAAGTATTTATGCCTGGTCTACAGCAACGAGCACGAATTGCACTCGATGCCCGAAAGCCCCAACGACGCCGAGTGCATGGCCTATGCCGAGTCGATCCAGGGCAGCGGCCGGATGATCGCCGCCGAAGCGCTGGAGTCGGTGCAGACCGCGACCACCGTGCGCATGCGCAACGGCAAAATGTCGATCACCGACGGCCCGTTCGCTGAAACCAAGGAGCAGTTGGCCGGCTTCTACCTGATCGATGCCAAAGACCTCAATGAAGCCCTCCAGGTCGCCGGTAACATTCCGGCGGCCCGGGTCGGCTGCGTCGAGGTGCGGCCCGTTCGCCAGTTAAATGTCTGAATAACTATCACAACAGGAGTTCTTTTATGAGTGTGCAATCCGTCCAGCGAAAAATGGCCCCAGGCATGCCGGACTGATGCCGGGCGAATCGGTACGGGCGCAAGTCGAGCAGGTTTACCGCGATGAGTCGCGGCGAATCCTGGCGACCCTGATCCGCTTGCTCGGCGATTTCGACCTCGCCGAAGAAGCGCTGCACGAGGCGTTCTTCGTCGCGGTCGAGCGCTGGCAGCGCGACGGCGTGCCGGACAATCCGCGTACCTGGCTGGTGTCTACTGGCCGTTTCAAGGCCATCGATGTGTTGCGTCGGCGCGCACGTTTTAACGCATCCCGGCCGGTGTTGATCGCTCAACTGGAGGCGCTGGAGCAGGCCGACTGGAGTGACGAAGACGTGGAAGACGATCGCCTGCGCCTGATCTTCACCTGTTGTCACCCGGCACTGGCGGCGGACGCTCAAGTGCCGCTGACCCTGCGTGAAGTCTGCGACCTGACCACGGAAGAAATCGCCCGGGCTTTCCTCTCGGCACCGGCCACCATCGCCCAGCGCATCGTGCGCGCCAAGGCCAAGATCCGTGACGCGAAAATCCCATACCAAGTGCCCACCCTGACGGAACTGCCCGAGCGACTCGACAGCGTGTTGCGGGTGATTTACCTGGTGTTCAACGAAGGGTATTCGGCGTCCATCGGCAACGAACTGATCCGTGAAGACCTGACGCGCGAAGCGATTCGTCTCGGTCGGTTGTTGATGGAGCTGTTGCCTGAACCGGAGGTGATGGGGCTGTTGGCGCTGATGCTGTTGCATGAGTCCCGGCGCCCGGCCAGGACCTCCGCGAGCGGTGAGCTGATTGTGCTGGATGAACAGGATCGCTCGTTGTGGAACGCCGAGCTGATTGCCGAAGGCTGCGCCTTGATTGAGCGGGCGTTGACGACAAGGCGCTTCGGGCCTTATTGCCTGCAAGCGGCGATTGCCGCGGTGCATGCCGAAGCGCCCTCGGCGGCAGAGACGGACTGGGCACAGATTGTCGGTCTGTACGACGTGCTGCTGCGGGCGGTGCCGTCGCCGGTGATCGAACTGAACCGCGCGGCGGCGCTGTCCAGGCGCGATGGCCCACAGGCCGGGCTGACGTTGATCGAAGGGATTCTGGCCCGGGGCGAGTTGCTGGATTACCACCTGGCGCATTCGGCACGGGCAGAGTTTTGCCGGCAGTTGGGAAGGGTGGAAGAGGCGCGAGCGGCGTATCAACGGGCGCTGGAATTGACACAGCAGGTGCCGGAGCGGCGGTTTATCGAGGGACGGCTCCGGGCGTTGGAGTGATGTGATTTCAATGGCCCCATCGCGGGCAAGCCACGCTCCCACAGGATTGAGGCGATCACACCTTTGCGATTCGATACAATCCTGTGGGAGCGTGGCTTGCCCGCGATAAGGTCCGCAGGACCTTCATTCCAGCATCTTGCCCAATAACCAACTCCCCGCTGGCCCCGGCGGGTGCAAACGCGACCACAGCGCATCGACATACACCGGTTTCGGCCAGCCGCGCACTTTCAATTCCACCAACGAACCAGCCCCGAACCGCCCCACCAGCCATCGCGGCAACGGTGCCCAGCCGAACCCGCCCTGGGCCATTTCCAGCAGCATCAGGTAACTTGGCGCCGACCAGACCCGCCCCTTCGCGCGGCTTTCATACGGATTGACGATCGTCGCCAGACGCAGTTCGCGGTGCTGTTGCAGCACGTCCTGATCGATGTCGTTCAGCGTTGCCAATGGGTGCGCGTGGGACACGAACAGGGCGATTTCCGTGCGCTCGTCCACCGTCGAACTGACCAGGTCCGGCGGGTAGCTGTCCTGCATTTCGGCGAAGGCGACGTGCGCGCGGCCGCGTTGTACCAGTGCTACCAGGTCATCGCATTCGGCGATCAGGCATTCAAGTTCCAGGTCCGGGTAACGCTGCTCGAAAGCACTGAGCGCCGCTTCGAAACGGTCGGACTGGTAAGTGTCGGAAATCGCCACGGTCAACTTTGGCTCGATGCCTTGGGACAGTTGGCTGGCGGTCATTTCCAGACGGCTGGTGGCGGCCAGAATCTCCTCGGCCCGTTGCAGCATGACGTGCCCGGCCGGGGTCAGGCTCGGCTTGCGGCTGCTGCGGTCGAAGAGGACAAGGTTCAGGTCGATTTCCAGGCTCGCCACGGCGGCGCTGATGGTCGACTGACTGCGCCCGAGCTTGCGCGCCGCGGCGGAAAACGAGCCTTGGGTCGCGGCCTCAACAAACGCCAGCAACACTTCGTGGGAAGCCATGAACTATCGCCTTGATCGATGGTTATTGGTTATGAAGTATCGGTTCGATGGCAGATCATGGCAACCACAGTCACTCAGGGAGTCTGGCCATGAACGCCAACAAATCCATCACTGAACGCATCTTCCAGGCCATCGGTTTCGAGCTGCTGGCGATATTGATCTGTACTCCGCTGCTGGCCTGGATCATGGACAAACCCATGTTGGAAATGGGCGTGGCAACCATGGCGATTGCAGCCCTTGCCCTGGCCTGGAACGTGGTCTTCAACGGCCTGTTCGACCGCATGCTCAAGCGCTTCGCCATTGTGCGTAACGCTTGGATCCGCGTGGTGCATGCGCTGTTGTTCGAAGGCGGGCTGGTGGCGTTTGGGGTGCCGTTGATTGCCTGGTGGCTGAAGATCAGCCTGTGGCAGGCGTTCCTGCTGGACATCGGCGTGCTGCTGTTTTTCCTGCCGTACACCTACGTGTATCACTGGGGTTACGACGTGGTGCGGGAGCGGTTGATGGTGCGCAGGGCGTTGGAAGGGTAAAAGCAAAGATCGCAGCCTTCGGCTGCGATCTTTTGATCTTTGTTTACAGGAACTTGTGCATCAAACGTGGAAGTAGCCCACGCACGAATCGAACGGCAGGCGCTTGAGTTCGATCTTGTTCAGGTCGAGCACTTCGCGCAGGGCTTTGGTTTCGCCGGGGAAGTTGCGATAGGCGACTTCGTCGAGCACTACGATCGCGCCTTTTGGCATGTACGGCAGGAAGGTTTCCAGAGCGACTTTGGTCGACTCGTACAGGTCGGTGTCGAGGATCAGCATCGCCACCACCAGGTCCGGACGCGTCTGGACCCACTCCGGCACAGTCTTGACGATGTCGCCTTTGACCAGCTCGCAGCGCGGGATACGGTTGACCGGGCGCAACAGGTCGTTGGCGTCGATCATGTCCTGGATCAGCGACTGGTCGGTGTCGGAGAACATGGTCTCGTTGACGTCCGCCGGGTCTTCTTTCTTGTCGATACTCTGGAAGCCTTCGAAGGTGTCGAAGCCGATGATCGACCGGTTGATCGCGTAGGGTTCCAGAATCATCGACAGGTGCATGTAGAGCATCAGCGAGTTGCCCTTGTACACGCCGCATTCAATGATCGCGCCAGGGATTTCGGCGACTTTCTTGAACAGCTCCATGCGCGACAGTGCAGCGGTCACGCCGATGCGGTGGGCGAAGACAAATGGCGCGTCGGCCACATACTCGGCGTCGACCCGTTTCAGGACATTGGCACGGGTTTCGTTGTATTGAGCCTCGGCGGGCGTAATGCGACGCTTGGTCATTGCTGGATTCCTTGGAATTTCGAAAAGTCGTGAGCGTGGAAATAATCGTTGAACCCTGCACCGACGTCCGGGCAGGCGCTGTCGACGTTGATCGCCCCGCGCTTGTGCTTGAGGTCGTCAAGGTGCATCAGGCGGAAGTCCACACTGAAGCGGGTCTGTTGCGTGTAGTTGGGAACCGTACCATGCAGGTGAGAACCGGAAAAAATCAGCATGTCGCCCATGTTGCCGGCCACGCGGATTTCCGAAGAAGTATTGATCTCTTCCAGTGGAACCGGGTGTACCCGTACTTCCTCCTTGAGGTTTTCCTTGGCTCGATGACGCTGGTTGTTGATCCAGTCGGACAGGCTCCAATCCTTTGAAGTGTTCTTCACCGGTAGGTCGAAATAACCGCCATTGATCATCATGGTCTGGTCAGGGCTGATGGTATGCACCGGCATCCAGGTGTTGATCTGACAGTCGACGCCGCCGTACCAGGTGTCGCGATGGGGTTTGTAGGCATAGCTGACGCCGGCATGCAGGTAGTCGAAGTTAGGCACTACGCGGATTCGTGGCACGTCGAAAATGTACTCGCGAGGGTCGACACCGATTTCATCGATGAAGCCCAGAATCAAGTCCTTGGCGCGTTGGCTGTTAGTGAACTGGCTCTTGAGGCGAGTGACCAGGACCACGAATTCTTCCACCGGCATCAACGTGTGCAGCGCCTGGTGATTGGTCTCGCCGTCGAAGGCGGCAGTGATGCTTTCTTGGGCAAACGCACACAATTCTTTGGCCGTGCGTAGCTGAGTGTTCAGGAAGATGTCGCCTGCGTAGATGGCTTCTTTGAAGTCAGCTTTCTTCTGAAGCTGATTGATATACAGATTCACGGTTCCCCTCCTGAATACATCGAGTCTCTTAATAGTCGGCAACACGGTAGCAAACTGAAGTGCTATCCGGCGGGAGAGGGATCAATAAACGATTAATCCCATGAATTTGCGACGAAATGCTTAAGGGGCGTATTACATTCGACGATGAGTCGACTGTCGGTCCGCCTTCGCGGGCAAGCCCGCTCCCACAGGGTATTGCGGGGCTTCAGAAAAACTTGGTGAACAACCAATACAAACTGCCCGACAACACAATCGCCGCCGGCAAGGTCAGTACCCAGGCCATCAGCAGGTTGCGGATGGTCTTCATCTGCAAGCCGCCACCGTTGGCGACCATGGTCCCGGCCACGCCTGAAGACAACACGTGGGTGGTCGATACCGGCAGGCCGAACATGTCGGCGGCGCCGATGGTCAGCATCGCCACGGTTTCTGCCGAGGCGCCTTGGGCGTAGGTCAGGTGCGTCTTGCCGATTTTCTCGCCGACCGTCACCACGATGCGTTTCCAGCCGACCATGGTGCCCAGTCCCAGGGCGATGGCCACCGCGATCTTCACCCACAGCGGAATGAACCGCGTGGCGTTGTCGATCTGTTGCTTGAACAACTGCAGCTTGCCGGTGGTGTCGGTGTCGAAGTTTCCGACCTTGTTCTTGTCCATCAGGCGAATGGTTTCGCTGGTCAGGTACATATCGTTGCGCACGTTGCCCATCGCTTCGGCCGGGACTTTCGACAGCGAGCCGTAACCCTTCACTTCGTTACCGATCTGGCCCGCCAACGCGGCGAGGGCGGGGATCAGTTGCGGGGTGGCTTCCTTGTTGCGCATGTAGTCGGTCAGCACCGGGCGTGGATCGGTGGGCATCGGCAGCGGTGTGTTTCTCATCAGGGCTTGCTGGGTGACTTCGGCCACCGCGGCGAATTGCAAGGCCTGATCCGCCGGCATGGTGCGGTTCAGCGCATACGCCATCGGCAGCGTGCCCACCAGAATCAGCATGATCAGGCCCATGCCTTTCTGGCCGTCGTTGGAGCCGTGGGCGAAGGACACGCCGGTGCAGGTCAGAATCAACATGCCACGAATCCACCACGGTGGCGGGGTGTCGCCTTTCGGGGCCTTGTACAGTGCGCGATTTTTGACGAAGACACGCAACGCCAGCAGCAACAACGCGGCGAATGCGAAGCCGATCAGCGGCGACAGCAGCAACGCGTAACCGACCTTGGTTGCCTGGGCCCAGTCCACGCCACTGGTGCCGTCGCGGCCGTGCATCAAGGCATTAGCCACGCCGACACCGATGATCGAACCGATCAGGGTGTGCGACGAAGAAGCCGGCAAACCCAGCCACCAGGTGCCGAGGTTCCACAGTATGGCGGCGATCAACAGGGCGAAGATCATCGCGAAACCGGCAGAGGAGCCGACCTGCAGAATCAGCTCCACCGGCAACAGGGCGATGATGCCGAACGCCACCGCGCCGCTCGACAGCAACACCCCCAGGAAGTTGAAGAACCCGGACCAGGCCACGGCGAAATTCGGTGGCAAGGAGTGGGTGTAAATCACCGTCGCCACGGCGTTGGCAGTGTCGTGAAAACCGTTGACGAACTCAAAGCCCAAGGCAATCAGCAGTGCCACGCCCAACAGCAGAAACGGCGTCCAGGTGGTGACCACCGTGCCGAGTTCGCTCATGTCGTGCATCAGGCTGTAGGCGGTGAACAACAGCCCGCTGCCCAGCACGGCAAAGAACATCACGAAGGTGAGCAGGCCGGGTTTTTTATCGAACTGCGGCCTGGCGCCGCTGGCGGGCGCCTGGGAGGCGGCGGTGAAGGAAGGCGTAGCCATGCCGGACAATCCTGAGCAGAGAAGGAGTATCGGCCATGATCGTTGCTAAATATTACAGTGAGACTGCGCTGGGTCAGTGTTTGGTTTTTTTGTGATGCCGGATGCTAAGGCAGGCAAATACCTGTGGCGAGGGAGCTTGCCCCCGTTCGGCTGCGAAGCAGTCGTAAAACCAGAGAATGCGGTTTGAATGAATAAACCCGATAAGGGCCGCTACGCAGCCCAACGGGGGCAAGCCCCCTCGCCACAGGATTGGGATAAGGCCTTGGTACTTTGCTTAATAATCGCGCCGCTTACGAAACGCCCAGCGCCCGGCAATCAGGGTAAACGTCGCCACCAGTGCCACCAGAATCCAGAACCCCTCCGGATCCCCGGCAAGCGGCACCCCGCCGACGTTCATGCCGAAGAAACCGGCAATGATGTTGATCGGCAGCGCCAACACCGTGACCACGGTCAGGGTGAACAGCGTGCGGTTGCTCTGCTCGTTGAGATTGGCGGCGATTTCTTCCTGCAATAGTTTGATCCGCTCACCTAGGGCGGTGAGGTCGTTGATGATCAGCGCAAACTCCTCGGTGGATTTGCGCAGCTCCTTGACGTCCTCCTTCTGCAACCATTGCGGCGGACGATTGAGCAGGCGCAGCAACGAGCCCGGCTCCAGCGCCAGCAACCGTTGCAGGCGCACCAGCACCCGGCGGTTGGCGCCCAGTTCGGCGCGGTTGGTGGACAGGCGCGACGACAGCAATTCATCTTCGATCTGATCGACACTGAGGCTGGTCTTGCGCACGATCTGCGTCAGCACTTCGCCCTGATCACGCAGCAAATGCACCAGCAATTCCAGCGGTGAGCGAAAGCATTCACCGGCCTTCACCGAAGAGCGCAGCTTGTCCACCGAGTGCAGCGGTTGCAGGCGCGCGCTGATGATCAGCCGACTGCGAGCGCAGACCCACAGCGTCGAGACATCCGAGGAAACCATGCTACTGAGGTTGAACACCACATCGTTGACCACCGCCAGCAACGCCGAATCGACATGCTCGATGCGCGTCGAACGCGACCCCTCGTGCAAGGCTTCGAAAAACTCGTCGGGCAATTCCAGATGGCTTTTCATCCAGCGCTCGCACGCCGCATGGGCCAGGTTCAGGTGCAGCCAGAGAAACTCATCACTGTCGTCCAGTTGTTGCAGGCAGTGCAGTGCCTTGGCCGAATCGATCTCTCGACCGCGCTCGCCGGGGCGAAAACTGAAACCGTAAAGCAGGCCGAACAGGTCGGAATCGCGATGGCGTTGATCAATGCTGTGGTTCATGAAGTCTCGCTGCGGGGAGGCGCCTGTCGCGGGTTTCACAGGTTCACTTGAGCCCCATCATTGCAAGCGCTCATGACGATTTTGTGACGGCAAGGTGTACGCAAACGATTGCGATACCGATGGTCGGATTCTCCTCAAGAATCGCTCTGGAACGCCGATCACGCTTAGGTTACGTTTGCGCGCCTTCGGCCAAGGGCCAACGTGGCAGACAGGGATGTCCGGATACTTTTCACGCCTTCATCCGCGTGCCTCTTTCCTGTTTCGAGTACTTCCCGATGTCTTTACAAAAGTCCCTTCGAGCACAAATTCTCGCCCTGTTGAGCGGCAGCCTGTTGGCGATGTTGTTGATCGCTTTGGCCTGCTTTCACTTTTTGTCCAACGGCGTTCAGAACTACGCGAACCTGATCGAAGGCCCGTTGCACACCTCGCAACTGATCGATGAAGCCAACCTGCAATTCAAGGTGCAGGTTCAGGAGTGGAAAAACGTCCTGCTGCGCGGCAAGCAACCCGCGGACCTGGACAAATACTGGAAGCAGTTCGAGGAGGGGCAGCGCAATGTGCAGGGTATCCTTGGTGAACTGGCCGGGCAGAAGGGTATGGAGCCGCAACTCAAGACCCGCATCGAACGCCTGCGTGAGGAGCATCGTGTATTAGGTGCGGCGTATCAGAAGGGCCGTGATGCCTACGTGGCGGCCGGTGCCGACCCAGCGGCCGGCGACAATGCGGTCAAGGGCGTGGACCGCGCCGCCAGCGAGCAGATGAATGAACTGGTCGGCGAACTGCGCAAGCAGAGTGTCGAACAATCGAAATTGATCAGTGCCAGTGCCGATCAGACGGTGTTGTCGGGGCTCGCGGTGATGCTGGTGTCGGGCCTGCTGATTGGTTTGTTGAGTCTGTGGCTGGTCAATCGCAACCTGGTGGAGCCGATCCGCAAACTGATCGACTACGTGGCGCAACTCAGTCAGGGCCGGTTCGCCGAGCGCGTGGCCAGCACCCGTCAGGACGAGTTGGGCAACCTGGCCAGAGCCGCCAACACCTTGCGCGATTTCCTCGCCGAAACCTTCAGTCGTTTACAGCGCAGCGCGTCGGACCTGGACAGTGCCAGCGGTGAGCTGAACTCGATTGCCGGCCTTATGGCCAGCGGCACCAACGAGCAGTTCAATCGCACCGATCAGGTGGCCACGGCGATGAACGAAATGTCCGCCACCGCGCAAGAAGTCGCGCGCCACGCTGCCGAAGCGGCACGTGCGGCCGACGATGCCGATCAGTCCGCCCAGCAAGGCGAGAAGGTCATGCAGGGCACCATTCACACCATCACCCAAATGCGTGGCGAAATCGCCAACACCGCCACGGTCATCCGTCGTCTGGAAGAAGACAGCGGGCGCATCGGCAAGGTGCTGGAAGTGATTCGCGGCATTGCCGAACAGACCAACCTGCTGGCGCTCAACGCGGCAATCGAAGCGGCCCGTGCCGGTGAAGCCGGGCGCGGTTTTGCGGTGGTCGCTGATGAAGTACGCAGCCTGGCCCAGCGCACGGCGGCGTCGATCATCGAGATCAACCAGATCATTCAAACCGTGCAAACCGGTGCGGTGGACGCGGCCCAGGCCATCGAAAGCGGCCAGTCGCGCAGCGAGCAAAGCGTCGAACAAGTGACCCAGGCCGGCGCCATGCTCGAGCGGATCACCCATGCCGTGGAAGCCATTCGCGACATGAACCGCCAGATCGCCACCGCCGCAGAAGAACAGACTTCAGTGGCCGAAGACATCTCGCGCAACCTCACCGAAATCACCAGCATCGCCAGCACCAACCTGGACAACGTGCAGCGCACCGAAGCGGCCAGCCACAACCTGCATGGGCTGTCAGGGCAATTGAATGAGGTAACGGCGCGGTTGAGCGCCTAGTGAAATGGATTGTGTATCGAATCGGTTACCGAGTCGGTACACAGGCGTTGCAGGATGAAGGTGGCAGTACGGCGGATTCGGTGGTCAGCACCTCGGCCTGATCCCTAAGCATTACAGCTGTACACCTTGTTAAGGTCGGTGTGCCGTTGATCGGGTACTTGCAACCAAGACGCCCGATTTCAGCGGTACCTGTTATTTCTGACAGTAGACAGTTTTTTTCTCGCGGCGCTAGATATCCCTTGGCGCGCCTACTCAAACTGAACCTGTGCCAGTACTTTCACAAGGAGCATTGCGATGACCGAAACATTGAACCCTATGACTGTTGTCGGTGGACAGTCGATCATTTTTTTCGTTGATGAAGCAGACCCAGTGATTCCGAAAGTAATCATCCCGGCACGGGAAGAATTTGTAGAGGGCGAAGAAATCTTCGTGAAGTTTGGCAACGTGGAGGTTGCTTATCACAAATATCGACAAGGTGATTTCTTTCCCATACACATTCCTTTGGACAAAGGAGCGCTGAGTCAGGTGGCTGTCGCTGCGGAGGCTTACTACACGATCAAGCATCTGGATGGATCGACCTCCACCTCAAGTTCTTTCCGTGCCAAGGTCGAGATGTTTAACAGCCAATCGTCCGTGAGTCACGCTAACGCGGTCTAAGACATTGAGGCTGTCGTCACCGCGTCAAAGGCAGCGTGAATATGAACGTCGTTCCATGGGACTGCGTCGATTTCACATCAAGCTGCCCCCCATGGGCCAGCGCAATCTGATTGGCAATGTACAACCCCAACCCGAGGCCGGCCTGCGGTGTTCCGCCGGTCGGTCGCGAGTAGGGCTGGAACAGATGCTGCAGCGCATCCTCGGCAATCAGCCCGTGGTTTTTCACGCTCAATATGAAGTGCCCTTCGTTGACCTGCGCACTGACCTCGACCGGGCCGTCGGGATCGCCGTGGACAACGGCATTCGCCAGCAGGTTGGACAGCAACTGCGCAACCCGTTCGCGATCGCAGTGAATGTCGCTCAGGTCGCCAATCGACGACTGAATAATGCGCTTGGGGTGAATGCTCTGGATTTCGGCGATCACATGCCGCAGCACATCCCCCAAATCAGGGCACGGCTCGATATTCACCGGGATGCCGCGACCCAATGACCCGCGCGCGAAGTCCAGCACATCATCGACCAGTTTGGTCGCACGCCGGGCGCTGGTGAGGATATGCCGCACCCGTTGCTCATTTGGCGGGTCTTTGAGTTTGCGCAGGAGCATTTCGGCGCCAGCGCTGATGGCGAACAAGGGGTTGCGCAGGTCATGGCCGAGCACGGCGATAAACTGTTCGCGCAGTTCGGTGGTTTTATGTTCCTTGATCGGCGCCGCTTCGGTCCGTTGCAGGTTTTCTTCGGCCTCGATCTGCAGCGCGAGCATCCGGGCGAAGGATTCCATGGTGCTCTGGATCGTGCTGGACCTGAGCGGCGCGGGATCAGGATCGAGGGCGCAGAGGGTGCCGAAGACGCGTCCATCGGTGCGAAGTATCGGCACCGCAATGTAGCTTTCGAAGGGATGATCGCGGCTGAGCGGGTCTTCACTGACCTTGTCGATGACCACCGAGTGCTGGCCCTGGCGAATTTCGTCGCTTAGCGTGGAGACCAGCTGCAGTTCATCGCCCACTTGCACGCCGAAATCCAGTCGATCGAGCACCGCGCAGGCGATCCAGGTGTTGTCGATGTCGCGGGCCACCGCGGCGAACCGCAACCCGGTCAGCTCACTGATCACCTGAAGAACCGCCGGCACCGCGCTGATCCGGCCGATCGTAGCGATGTCTGCTGCCGCTGTTTGCCCCATATCCGTGGTTCTCTGCTTCAACATGCTGAGTGGTGTTGAGGGATTCTAGCGGGCCTGCGCAAAAGGGCGCGACTTCGTTCATTACTTCAGCGATTTGCCTTACGACGAACGCAAAAAAGCCGCACGACCCGAAGATCGTGCGGCTTTTTGCCGTTGAATCACTTGTCTTGTTTGTTGCTCAGGACCTTGCCAGTGGCGGCATCGAAGTCCACGTCCCATTCGGTGTTGTCAGCCAGACGCAGTTCCACTTCATATTCGTAACCGTTGAAGTGGTTATCCAGGTCGGTATCGGTAATCGTGGCGCCCGGATGCAACTTCAGCGCGGCCTGGTTCATTTCTTCCAGGGGTTTGATCTTGCCGCTTTTGACCAACTCGGGGATCTGGTCGACGCGAACATCAGCTTGGGCCAGGCCTGCGGTGAGGGTCAGGGCAGCAGCGGTGAACAGGGCAGTTAAGGTTTTCATCAAGTTCTTTCCTTGGAGGAGCTGTTTAAGTGGGATCAGGTTAAACAGCGCAACTTAATTCACCCTTAAAAAAACAATCGCGGGCAACCACGCTCTCACAGGTTTTGCGCAGACCTTGTGGGAGCGTGGCTTGCCCGCGATGGGGACGACGCGGTGCAGCGCCTGGCGCCAATCAGTACCCGTTGTTCTGCAACAACTGCGCAACGCTCGCCGCCGCCGGGCGCTTATAGAACTTCAGCAGTTCGCTGGCGCGATTGGTGAAGATGCCATCGACACCGGCATCCATCACTTTCTGATAATCCACGGCATCGTCGATGGTGTAGACGTGCACCAGCATGCCCTGATCGTGGGTGAACTGGTTCATCCACGGTTTCACCAGGTCCGAATAGCTCTGATCGCCGCCCTTGGTCAGCGCGGCAGAAGGCCCGGTGCCGATAGCGCCCTGGGCCTTGGCGTACTCGACCCATTGCTGGAATTCGGCTTTGTCCTTCGGTTCCTGTTTGGCGTAGTAAGTCGCCTTGTCCTTGTCTCCGGACTCAGCGAACGTCACTTTGGATTTCGGCTCGATGCTGCCTTCGCCGACCCACAACAGCAGGATTTTCGGCACTTGCGGCATCTCCTTCTCGAGGAGTTCGAGGCTGCTCTTCTCGAAGGTTTGCAGCACGACTTTGCCTTTCCCTTGGCCGACCGCCAGATTACTTTTTGCCAGTTTGGAACCCGTCGGGCTCAGCCAGCCACGGTCCTGCAATTTATCCTTGAGATCGCGTTCGATGCCGGGAAACTGCTTCGGCTCTTTGGTTTCGATGTACAGGCCAGGCTTGTGCAGTGGATTGCCTTGGGCGATGTCGATGATTTCGTCCAGGGTCAGGATCTTCAGACCCACGTAGCCAGGACGCGCGCGATCCGGGTACGCCGTGTTGAACCAGCTGCCGGCATCCAGGGTTTTCAGTTCGGCGATGGTGAATTCGTTGGCCGGGCTATCCTTGCGCTCAGGGAATTTGGTAGCGACGTCGGTGGTGCGTTGCAGGTTGTTGTCGTGCAGGGCGAACAGCACACCATCCTTGCTGCGTTGCAGGTCCATTTCCAGGTAGTCGGCACCCAGGTCGCGAGCCAGTTTGTAGGCTGCGGCGGTGGATTCCGGTGCATCGAAAGAGGCGCCACGGTGGGCGATCACCGCCGGGTGCGGAATGCCCAGGCGGGTTGCCAGTGCGCTGGGGCTTGGCTCGCTGGTGGCCTGTGCCTGGCCGAGGCCGAGCATCAGGCTCAGCAGCAGCGCGCTCTTGGTGAAGGTGGCAGGCATGGTCGAAGTCCTTTTGCGATGAGTTTTCAAAGACGTATCTTTTAACAACTGAGCGCCGCTTGTGCTATCACCAGACCGACATAAACGTGTTTAAAGAAGATTTCTTCGACGCTTTTGTGCGGCTCTTTGCAGTAATCTTCACACCTGCAGTTTCCCCGACAGAGGGAAACCCGTTCACTTGCCCTGCGTGTAAACCATCGATCACCGGTCCTTAGCGACCTTTTGTGAGGTTTACCATGCGCATCACTTCCCAGCTCATTTGCCAGGCCGCCGACCAACTCAAAGGCTTCGTCGGCCTCAATCGCAAAACCGGCCAGTACATCGTGCGCTTCAGTGAAGACGCTTTCGGCATGGACGTGGCCGACGACGGCATCATCCCTACCAGTGAGTTCGTCTGGGCACCCGGCCCCGAGCAGACCATGACGCTCAAGCGCGAACTGATTCAGTTGCTGTTGGACCAGAACATCGACGACCGGATCAACATCACCGAGCCGTTGCGGGTGTACATGAATCGACAGGACGTGCCGCAGATTACGGCGGTGAGGAGTTTGGTGCGGGGGTGAGGGTTTTGCGGTGGCTGTTCTGGCGTCTTCGCGGGCAAGCCCGCGAAGACGGCCTCCAGAACGCCGCATCATTTACTGTTTGAACGCATAGGCCCGCTCAACCTTGCACACCCGCGTATGACACGCCGAATACCAGGTCGATCGCCCGCGTTCACGAATCGCGCTGTGCTCGGGGTGATGCTTCCAGGCCAGGATCGCCGCTTCGCTGTCCCAGTAGGACACCGTAATCCCGAGCCCATCCGCGCCCCGGGCCGATTCCACGCCCAGGAAGCCGGGTTGCTCACGGGCCAGTTCCACCATGCGTTCGGCGGCCTGTTCGTAACCCTGGTCGCCTTCGGTGCGCAGCGAGGTGAAAATCACTGCGTAGTAAGGTGCTGCAGGTGTCTGGGCGATCATGAATTTTTCCTCGCACAGGCCTCGATCAACGCCTTGACCAATGGCGGCAGCAGGCCCTTGAGCGCGGCGCGTTCCGGTTGGAACAGCGTTGCGACAAAGAATGGATGATCCTTCAGCTCCACTGCCCGCAGATCCCCCGCCGAATCGTGGCCAACCGCGTGCAACTGTCGCGTCAGTAGCTGCCGTTCAAACTCGGGATTCACACCGTAACGGCAGTGATAGCCTTCACGAATCTCCGCATTTTCGTACGCCTTGGCGATCAATGAGCCTTCAACCAAATGAATGCTGTCGACGGCTTCCACCAGCGCACAGGTCAGCGGCGTGAGCAACGCCCGTGTCGCGTCGGGCGAAGTCTCGCCGTGTTCGGCATCTTCCCAGCCCAATACGTTGCGGGCGAACTCCAGTACCGCGTGCTGAAAACCGCCGCACGTGCCGAGGAACGGCCGTTGTTGTTCCCGGGCAAAGCGGATTGCCCGTAGCGCGCCATCCATGTTGCGATAAGGGCTGGCGGGTACACACCAGAACCCATCGAAGTCGTCCAGTGGCGTATCGGCGGTGATGCGGTCGGTGGCCAGCCATTCAAACTGCAGGTTCATGCCGGTGTGTTCGGCGGCCATGCCGAGGGCGACGGGGATGGCTTGATGGGCGGTGACGTGTGGATCGTAGTCACCGATCAGGGCAATGCGGATGGCGTTGGTTTCCATGAGTGATCTCGACGCTTGTTGATTTCTGGCACCGACTATAGATTGGCGTTCACGCAATCAATATTGGCGTTATCCCAAGTGATCAATGCATCGATGCACTATCAGCTGGACTATCCCGACCTGTCGCTGATCCTCGCTTTGGTGCGCGGCGGCTCTCTGGCCCGGGCTTCGGCGTTGTTGAAGGTCGACGTTTCGACGGTGTTTCGCGCGGTCCGTCGACTCGAAGCCGCGCTGGGCGAGCAACTGTTCGAAAAGAGCCGCACCGGTTACCTGCCTACCACGTTGGCTCAGACCCTGGCCGAGCAGGCTGAACGCGCCGAACAAGCACTGGAGGCGGCGCGCCTTGGCGTGGAGCAGGGCGGAGAAATCATCAGCGGCACCGTGCGCCTGACCTGCACCGATTCGGTCCTGCAAAGTCTGCTGTTACCGGCACTGGCGCGGTTCATGCCGTCTTACCCGGCACTGACTATTGAACTCTGCACCTCCAACGACTTCGCCAACCTCAGCCGCCGCGACGCCGACATCGCCTTGCGGCTGACCCGCACCCCGCCCGAGCATCTGGTTGGCCGGCGATTGGCAGACATTTCCTACCGGGTCTGTGCCAGCGCGGCCTATCTGCAATCGGTCGAATCCCACGACCTGGCCTCATTGACCTGGATCGCCCCGGACGACTTTCTTCCCGATCACCCCACCGTCGCCTGGCGGCGCCAGCAGTTGCCTGGCGTTACACCCGGCTATCGCTGCAACAGCATGTTGTCGGTGACTGAGTTGGTGCGGGCCGGGCTGGGCGTCGCGGCGTTGCCGGACTTTTTGATCGGTGACGGACTGCAACCGTTGACCGAGCCCCTGCACGGTTACGACACCGCGCTGTGGCTGCTGACCCGCCCGGACTGCCGCGCGTTGCGCTCGGTGGTGACGTTGTTCGACGAGTTGGGGCGGGCGCTCCGGATCAAACCTTCGGTGGCTCCTTGCTGATGAAGTGTTGATGCATTTCCGAGGTCAGGCTTTCGATGCGCTCAGTCAGGGTCTTGGTGATTTCGGTGAGCCGGGTGTTTTGCTCCAGCAACTCCTTCAGTTGCGCAGTGTTCCGCGCGGCTTGGGCCTGACGTTCACTGTTGGCGATGGCCAAGGCTTCACGATGTCGCGCATCGGCTTCGGACTGGGCTTTGTCCCGCGCCGCCTGACGCGTCTGGGCCAGCAGAATCAGCGGCGCGGCGTAGGCCGCTTGCAGGCTGAACGCCAGGTTGAGCAGGATGAAGGGGTACACATCGAATTGGGTTACGCCGGACAGGTTCAGGCAAATCCAGATCACCACCACCAAGGTCTGGGCGCCAAGGAAGGTCGGCGTGCCAAAGAACCGCGCAAAAGCCTCGGCGCGCAGGGCAAAACGGTCGGTACCGAAAGTAGGTGCCAAGTGCGCGTGAGGGCGATGGAAGCGCAGGTGATCGACGGGGCCGGTGATTTCGGTTTCGGTTTCGTGGGTCGGAGTGCTCATGATGCTCTCTGAAGAGGGGATGGGACTGAGGCTCACTATAGCTCCAGCGCCAGTCTCATTCAGAAACACATTTCGGTGTTTTTATTCAGAGCGATCGAACAGCGATAAAGTGGCGGACGTTGTCATTTTTTGCAGCTCGGTTCAGCACTCATAGCACGCCAGGAACATGTCCAGCGCAGATTCCACCACTGTGTGCTGCATCTCGGGCGACAGGCCCGTTTGGCCCATGGAAATCTGCGGCCAGAAGGCAAAGGACTTGAGCAACCCGTGGATCTGTTGCGCAGCGAACTCAGGCGCGACCTGTTTCAAGCGGCCATCGGCCTGGGCGGCACGAATCCACACGGTCAAACTTTCTTCGCGCTCACCCATTCGGGCAACCATGTTCTGCGCACGCTCGGGAGAGTGGATGGTGGCGGCAATCGCCACCCGCGCCAGGTCGAGAAAATTGTCATCGGCCAGCATCTGCAATTTCGCCTGCAACATCAGGCGCAACTGATCGCGCAGGGGCAGGTCGTGGCGGTAGGCCGTTTCCTGTTCGGCCGTTACTCGGGTCCATAACTGATTGAGGATTTCGGCAAACAACTCTTCCTTGCTCGGGAAGTGGTTGTACACCGTGCGCTTCGACACGCCGGCGGTGGCGGCGATCTTGTCCATGCTGGTGATGTCGAAACCGTGGGTACGGAATTCGGCAATCGCCGCCAGGATGATGGCTTCGCGTTTTCGGTCGGTGAGGCGCTGTGGAGCTGTCATAAGTACGCTTCGGCAGGAAAAAGTGGAGAATTACACTTGGTAGTTTACTTGTGATCGGCTTTGATGCAACCTAGAAACTACACTGTGCAGTGTAATGTTGTGTTAATCCTGCACCGTGAGAAATTGAATCTTCGGCTGATGCGTGCATGCCTTGGCCATTTATCGTCCCAAGCGGAAAATCGTCGATTGTGCGGTTTTTCTGGAGTCATTCAGTCATGGACACTTCAACTTCCCCAGCGAACAACGCTTCAACGCCTGAAGCGTCCCGCCAGGCTCAAGGGCAGTACCGAAACCATGTGCCGGTGCAGCGCGAAGGCTTTCGCAAAACCTTGCGCATCCTGTGGAACTTCATCTTCAACAAACCGCACGACACCCGGCCGTCGGCCCCCGTTCCGGTGCAAACCCTGACCCAGGCGGCGTTGATTGCCGCGCCTAACCACAGCGTCTATCGCCTGGGCCATTCCACGCTTCTGCTCAAGCTGCAGGACAAGTTCTGGATCACCGACCCGGTCTTCGCCGAACGCGCCTCGCCCGTGCAATGGGCCGGCCCCAAGCGTTTCCACCAGCCGCCGATCAGCCTCGAAGACCTGCCGCCGATTGAAGCGGTGATCCTGTCCCACGATCACTACGACCACCTCGATTATCAGGCCGTGCTCAAACTGGCGGACAAGACCCGCTACTTCCTCACGCCCCTGGGCGTGGGGGACACCCTGATCAAGTGGGGCATCGACGCCAGCAAAGTGCGCCAACTGGATTGGTGGCAGGGCACCGAGGTCGATGGCCTTCAATTCGTAGCCACACCTTCGCAGCACTTTTCCGGTCGCGGGCTGTTCGACGGTAACAGCACCCTGTGGGCATCGTGGGTGATGATCGACGGCGACACGCGGATTTTCTTCAGTGGCGACAGCGGCTACTTCGACGGCTTCAAACGCATCGGCGAGCAGTACGGCCCATTCGACCTGACCCTTATGGAAACCGGCGCCTACAACGTCGAGTGGCCTCACGTGCACATGCAGCCCGAGCAAACCCTGCAAGCGCACATCGACCTTAAAGGGCGCTGGTTGCTGCCGATCCACAACGGTACCTTCGACCTGTCGATGCACGCCTGGTACGAACCTTTCGACCGTATTCTGGCGCTGGCCTGGGAACGGAACGTATCGATCACCACGCCGCAAATGGGCGAGGCGTTCAACGTGATGTATCCGCAGAGTGGTGGCGCGTGGTGGTTGGGTGTGGAAGATGTAAGCGATCAGGCGACAGTGCAGAACGCTTGATGTTGTGCTGCCTGGGCGCTGGCGGTGCAAGCGCCCCGGGCTTTTCAGCTGTGTTCGTCCAGTAACGGCTTTGTATATTCCGAGATTTTTGCCACGGTCAGATCGCAAAATTCTCCACGGAGTATTTCGTTCAGTTCCTCCTCAGACAATCCAAGCCTATGGGCCGCCTCAGCCTGACTCAGCTGACCGGTTTCGAGGAGCATGCCTATTTTCATAACGTGTTCGGCTTTGGCCCGCATCTGCTGCAACCTCACTCAACCATCGCATAATCCGCCCGCCCCACCGGATTCGGTGTGGACCCTTTCACATTCATCCCTCGGCCCGGTGCAAACCCCGGGAAGAACACCAGGCCTTGCGATTCAAACCGATACGCCAACGCCAGCCGCGTGACATCCAGTACATTACGCTGCGCCTCGAATCGCTGGATGGCGTCAACGGAAACCCCGGATTCCTCGGACAACTCTTCCACACTCCAACCCAGCATCGCTCGGGCCTGGGCGCAGTGGGCGGGGGTGAACTGGAAGAGGGCGATGCGTTCCAGGGTGATTTTCATTGCAAGAGAGGCCATGGTTTTCTCCGGGGATCGAGCGTGGCGATTCGAAAATGTACTGTGTTTTTGTACAGTTGTTTTGCGCCCGGATCAAACTCATTTTTTGATCGATTCTCTTTTTTCGCTCAGGCAGGGGCGTTGGACCGACTACGCTGTCTCTAGGCGGTTTCCTGAAAGCTCCAAATGATTGAACGCCAGCCTTCTGATCTTCAATGCCGGAAAGGTGGCGTTTCAAAGGCGGTGCGCCACAGCGTTATGCGGGGAAGGGAATCATGAAAAGACTACGTCTGCTATGTGCCCTGATCAGCTTTACAACTCTGCCGGTCCTGGCCGATACGGTATCGCCAGACAAAGATGCCTTTGTCACCAACCTCATCAATCAGATGACCCTCGACGAAAAAGTCGGCCAACTGCGGCTGATCGCTATCGATGACAAGATGACGCCCGAAAAAATCTGCCAGGAGATCACTGCCGGGCGAATCGGGGGGACGTATGGCTCTGTGAGCCGTTATGTAAACCGCCCCATGCAGGACGCGGCTCAACAAAGCCGCCTGAAGATACCGATGTTTTTCGGTTGGGACGTGATACACGGTCATCGAACCATTTTCCCCATTGGCCTGGCCCTGGCCTCCAGTTGGGATATGGACGCCATCGAGTTGAGCGGTCGAACGGCGGCGAAAGAAGCCAGTGCGGACGGTATCGATATGACCTTCGCCCCGATGATCGATGTCGCCCGTGATCCTCGCTGGGGGCGCACATCCGAAGGCTTCGGTGAAGACACCTATCTGGTTTCGCGCATTGCCAGAGTGATGGTCCAGGCCTACCAGGGACAAAGCCTGAACGCGCCCGACAGCATCATGTCCAGCGCCAAGCACTTTGCGTTGTATGGGGCTGTCGAAGGAGGGCGCGACTACAACAGCGTCGACATGGGCCTGACCCGAATGTACCAGGACTACCTGCCACCTTATCGTTCGGCGATCGAGGGTGGCGCGGGAGCCGTCATGGCGGCGCTTAACTCGATAAATGGTGTGCCGGCGGCGGCCAATAAATGGTTGATGCAGGACCTGCTCCGCAAAGCGTGGGGCTTCAAGGGACTGGTCATCAGCGACCATAACGGGGTCACCGATCTGGTTCAGCACGGTGTTGCGAGGAATCCTCGCGACGCGGCCAGGCTCGCCATCAGGGCCGGCATTGATATGAGCATGAACGACTCCTCCTATGGGCCGGAGTTGCCAGGGCTGCTTGAGTCTGGCGCCATTTCCCAGAGCGATATTGATGACGCGGTGCGGGAAGTACTGGGTGCCAAGTACGACATGGGGCTATTCGAAGACCCTTACCGGCGCCTCGGCGCTGCCAGTGAAAGCGCTGCTGATAACAACGCCGAAAACCATCTGCACAGAGCGCAGGCCCGTGAAGTGGCACGCAAGACACTGGTGCTGTTGAAGAATGAAAACGGGCTCTTGCCGCTGAAAAAAGAGAGCACGATCGCGCTCATCGGCCCGTTGGCAAAAAGTACCGTCGACATCATGGGCAGTTGGTCTGCAAGTGGTGTGCCCGCGCAATCGGTGACGATCTACGACGGGCTGAAAAGCGCGATGAGCCAGGGCTCGCTGATCTATGCCCGAGGCGCCAATCTCGAGGAGGATCAGGAGGTTGTTAAATACCTGGAATACCAGGGCGTGTCTGAAATCGCCAACGACCCTCGCCCGGCAGAAGAAATGATTGACGAAGCAGTCAAGGTTGCACAGCAAGCCGATGTTGTCATCGCCGTGGTGGGCGAGCCCCGCAGCATGTCCCATGAAGCGGCCAGTCGAACCAGCCTCGATCTGCCGGGGCGCCAGAGTGAATTGATCACCGCCCTGAAAGCCACCGGCAAGCCGCTGGTACTGGTATTGATGAACGGTCGGCCGTTGTCGATCGGCAAGGAGCAGAAACAGGCCGATGCGATTCTGGAAACCTGGTACAGCGGTACCGAGGGAGGCAACGCCGTTGCGGATGTATTGTTCGGTGACTACAACCCGTCCGGCAAATTACCCATCACCTTTCCACGTTCCGTGGGGCAGATCCCCAATTACTACAGCCACCTGAACACCGGCCGTCCGTATCTGCCGGGTGCGCTTCGCAACTACACGTCGCAATATTTCGATCAATCCTATGGGCCGCTTTACCCCTTCGGCTATGGGCTGAGCTATACCGATTTCAGCCTGACCGACATGGCCCTGTCTTCGACCACACTGAACAAGACCGACAACCTCGTCGCCAGCATCATGGTGAAAAATACCGGCCAGCGTGACGGCGAAACGGTGGTTCAGCTGTATATCCGCGATGTCGTTGCCTCCGTCGCCCGGCCGGTCAAAGAACTGAAAAACTTCCAAAAAATCATGCTCAAGGCCGGCGAGGAGAGAGCAGTCCACTTCAGCATTAACGAGAACGACTTGAAGTTCTTCAATGCCCAACTGGAATACGTCGCCGAGCCGGGTGAGTTCCGGGTGCAAATCGGCCTGGATTCCCAGGATGTGAAGGAGCAGAGCTTTGAATTGCTGTCAGAACAAGCCACTCAAGACAATCATCCGCCTGGTGCAGAACCTGTAGACGCGAGCGGTGCGGCGATCCGACTTGCCCACGAAGAACGATGATGCGTAATCCCTGGAAACCGCGGTGCATTCTTCGCGGGCAAGCTTCGCTCCTACGGGGTCATTTCGCCCCCTCCAACCAAACGGACGGCGCCTGCCCCAACACGCGACGAAACATCGTCGAAAACGCCGCCGGACTTTCATAACCAAAATCCAGGGCAATGCGCGTCACCGGCGTGTCCACCGCCAGCCGCGCCAAGGCCAGCACCACGCAGGCCCGCTGCCGCCATTGGCTGAAACTCAGCCCGGTTTGTTGGCGGAACAGACGATTGAACGTACGCAAACTGATATGCAACTGATCGGCCCATTGTTGCGGCGATTGGTGAGCGTTCGGTTGCCGGAGAAACCTCTGACACAACCCGAGCAACCGCGAATCCACAGGCAGCGGAATGTGCAGCGGCAAATGAGCGCTACGCGCCAGTTCATGCAGCAACAAGTCGATCAGCGCCCCATCGCGCCCGGCCTCGTCGTACTCCAGCGCAACCTCCACCGCCTCCATCAGTAAATGCCGCAGCAACGGCGAAACACTGATCACCTGGCAGCGGCTGCCCAGATCAACCGCCCCCGGTTCGATATACACACTGCGAGTGCTCACCCCCAGCATCAACACCTCATGCGCCACCCCTGGCGGAATCCACACCGCCCGCTGCGGCGGCACCACCCAATTGCCGTCGAGCGTGCTCACCTGCATCACCCCGGTGGCGCCATACAACAACTGCGCCCGTCGATGGGTATGGCGCGGCAACCGATGACCGTCGGGATAATCCGTACCGATGGCCACCACCGGCCGTGGCGTGTCGTCCAGCAGATCAATCGAAACATTGCGCATCGAGCGGCACCCAGCGGTTGGCGTAAACGCAAACATTATTGGCTGACTTGCTGAAGCAGGCCAAGCCATATCGCTCTATCGTCGGCCACTCTCAACCCACGGACGATGCGCGATGTTTTTCTACCTCTTGCTGGCACTCTTCGGCTGCATGACCGGCGTCACCGCCGTGCTGTTCGGCTTCGGCGGCGGATTTGTCGTCGTGCCCTTGCTGTACCGCATGCTCACGGCCAGCCACGGCATCGACGACCCCATCGGCCAAGCGGCGATGCACATTGCCGTAGCCACCTCGACCTGCGTGATGATCGTCAATGCGCTAATCGCCACCAGAAAACATCACCACGCCGGCAATCTCATTCGCCATTACTTGTGGCCGTTGGGCGGGTTCATCGGCTTGGGCGCGATCGTCGGAGCTGTGGTCGCGATGTGGGCGAGTGGTGAGTTGATCCGTTTTGCCTTCATCGTTTACCTGGGCGTGACCATTCTGGATTGCTTGTTCAGACGCGGTTTTCTTACACAGTCCTACATCGAAATCCCACGGCGATTGGGCGGGGCAGAAGTGTCTGGCGGCGGTGTGGGAATTGGCGCTATCGCCACGTTTCTTGGGGTGGGCGGCAGCGTCATGACCGTGCCGTTGCTAAGACGCTGTGGCCTCAGCATGTCGCAAGCCACATCCATGGCTAATCCATTGAGTCTTCCGGTTGCGGTGGCCGGAACGCTGACCTATATGGCGATGGCGGGGTTTACCGAGTTTGATCTGGGACCGTGGTTTGTCGGTTATGTGGATGTGCTGGCGTTTACGGTATTGACGTTTGGGTCGCTGGTGGGGATTCGGCTGGCCACGCCGTGGATCGGGCGGATACCGGATCGGGTGCATGCGCGGGTTTATATTGGTTTGCTGGTAGTGGTGATGCTTAGCATGTGTCTGGGTTGAGTGTTATCGGCGTAGCTTTCCATCGATTCTCGGACGTTGCTTCGCCATAATCCGCGACAACTTCTCGCGAGCAGCGCTCGATTCACTCAAGGATGTTTTGATGTTCAAAGGACTGTTTCGTCTGACCGGCATTGTCGTGTTGGTGTGTTCAACTTTTTCTACCGCGCTGTGGGCTGAAAATGGCACTCAGGTTTACACCGGAACTGTGGGCAAATCGCCGATTGTGCTGGAGGTGAACGCCAACGGCAGTGAGGGGCGGTACTTTTACCAAAAGTATCGCAGTGATCTAGTACTCACCGGAAATAGAGAAGGCGAAACCCTGATACTCGACGAGGGCAGCCAGGCTGACGATGAGGGTAAAACTGTCCCGCAAATTCGCTTGCATCCCAAGCCCGACGGTTGGTCCGGCGAATGGACCAGTCCACAAGGCAAAGTCCTCAAGGTCGAATTACAGCAAGCCAAACTCCCGCCAGTGTCCGCCGAAACGTTGCCCTATCTCGTCAGACTCCATGACAAGGCGCCATACGAATATCTGCGTCTGCAAGGCCTGAAACTCAAACAAGGACGGACCGAAACGTTCATAGGGTACACGCTGCAATGGTGGGGCGAGCCACAGACAAAAATGGAAGGGTTTGAAGTGGTTTCGGGGTACACCGCTGAAACGCGCCAGCGTATCAATCAGCAGTTGATGGCGCGGTTGTGGCAGGGCGTGGTGGGGCATTTCGGGTGCTACGTCGATGGCAAACAGGGCTACTACAATCAGGGGATTCAGCCGTTGTGGATGACGTCCTCCGTCATGAGCGCGACTATCTCATTCGAGTACTACTGCGGTGGGGCTTACCCGGATCAGTACAATGAGGCGCTCAATCTTGATACCCGTACCGGGAAAGTCCTGACGCTTGATGACGTGCTGTGGGTGGGGCAGGGCAAACCGCTGCATTTCGAGCAAAAAATCTACGACTACGATGAATCTTCATCCGAGTCATCCGCTGTCTATTACGACTACCGGTCCAAGGAGCTGGCGCCTTGGCTGGTGGCGCAACTGCTTAAGCTGTATCCCAAGGAAATGACGACAACGGCTGAAGGGGAGAACGACTGCGGCTACAACGACGACTACCCTTGGCACTATCCGGATTGGTACTTCACCGAAAAAGGCATCAAGTTAGAGCCGTCTTTCCCTCACGTGTCTGCCGTCTGCCGAAACATTGGCTGGGGCGTCCTGCCCTACAGCCTCATCAAACAACATCCCGGCGGCGTAGCGCTGCAACTGCCCTGAGGCGAAGTCACTGATCCGCCAACCCCGGCGCTTCACGAATAATGAAGTGATCCAGGTTCTCGATGTTGGCACTGAACACCCCGAACGTCTGTTCGGGGTTTTTCTTGCTAGGCACCTGCTTCAACTCTGGCGTCACGCCATAAAAGAAGCAATACAACTCGGCATCACTGTCGACGGCGTGCTTGATCTCTTCCAGAAACGCTTTGCGCTTGCGGTAGTTGTCGATCAGCTTCTTACTCAGATAAACGTTGACCGAATAAGGCTTCTTCTTCGCCTCGTCCGCTTGCTTGAACCAGACCTTCTGTTCGAAATCGATGCGAAAGCTCTGGGTGTAATCCTTGATCTCCTTGATCTTGCCCCAGTAAATCAGCCCCTTGTTGTCCTGCAGGTACTCGATCTTCTTGAAGAACGACCCATAGGGCGCCGTGTGCTCGCCAATCTTCAGCGGCATGCGCTTGAGCAGCTCCTTGTCCGTGAAGTTCGACACAAAACACTCCACCGGGTGTGCGAAGACACTGGTCTTGTCCGGCGCCGACTCCCGGCTTGGCTGCTCGACGTTACTGCTCGCTGAAGTGAGAGTCGGGGCATCGCGCAAAACATCCGCTGCCACCGCCGGGCTCGCAGGCTTACGCACATACTCACGCCGAGTCAGCAACAACTCCGACGGAAAATGCTCCTCCCGACCGTCATCCGATTCCGCCCCGTCCGCCTCCACACCCGACGCCGGCATCTTCAGACTGACATAAGGACAATCCGCCACATGCCGCGTGCTGGGCATGTTCTTGAAGTGCGGCGTGCGCACGTAATTCACATTCTTGGCGTTGAACGTTCCCAACACGTTGGCCGCATCGAATGCCAAACGGCAGGCATCGTTGGGGCACTGGAAATGCTCCTTGGCGGAATCGAAATCCATGGTTTCATCGAAATTCAGATCGCGCACATCATAGATCGACAGCTTGTCGTCGAGGCTGAGGCAGTAGGCGAGGTCGAATTTCATGGCGGGCTCGGGTCCTTGAGAGGGGACGGGTATTAATAGCGGGAGGTGGGGAGGGTTGCACTGAATGTTTTTGGCACAGCGCAAAATCCGTAGCAATGCACCGGTCAATAGGCAGGACGTGCGAGCATAACCGGAATTATACTGCTGGAAGTGGAGGGTTGAGCCACGATAGTTGGCATTATAGTTCCGACTGTGTGGCAAGCCATGCTAGGACGCCTGGTTGAATGGGGGGCTGCGATGAAAGAGAACACCAACGAACGGCGCAGGGAGCTCATTGACGACATCGTCATGCAGCATGTGACGGGGATCGAAACCCTGGGCACCGCTATTCGTCGGCTAAGGCTTGAGGTGACCGGTTTCGACCAGGAAACCTTTGCAGCCATGTGCAAGATGTCGACCAAGGCGCTGTACCAGATCGAGAAGGACAAGGCTAATCCGACCGTCAGCACCCTCGAAGCCATCCTGAGGAAGTTCGGGCTGCGTCTGGGGCTGACCATTGCCACAACTCTTCACACGCCGCCGCTTGGGCAGCAAAAGCCGGTTTCCAAAGCGCCCGTTCGCGGCGCCAATCCTAAACGCAAGTCCGCAGGACAGCTTAATAGAGTGGCTACGTTGCGAGCCACAACAAAGACCAAGGATGGCGATAAGGGCCCGGCCGATTGAGTGATGACGCAAAATCCGTAGGTGCGCGTGCATGGCAGGGCGACAGGGTGGTGATCACCAAGGCCGGCAAGCCTTATCTGGGCCTGCTGCCCCATGTCGATTCACCGCAGACGCGCAAGCCTGGGCGATTAAAGGGGAAGATTCGGATGTCGGCAGATTTTGACAGGGCTTCAGGTTCACCATGAACAATATCCCACTCGTAAATTGTTCTACCCTTCGCATCAGTCCTGCGATCCCGAAGTCCTCCCTTGTATTGGGTTTTCTTGAGCAAAAGCCCGATCAGTGTGATTGGTCAGGGCTTTATTTGACTAATTGTGACAATGGATTTCATTGCTTGGCGCAAGTGCCCATAAAGTACTCTAGACCCTCAGGAAAACTGACGCCTAGAAGTTCTGACAGCGTCATTACCTGACTCTCGCTTAAAAGTAATTCTCCTGGTTCCACTTCGTTTAGTGGCTTCGATTCAATAAGATGGGCAACTTTCTCATTGAGCTCAGTTCCTTCGATATCCAGCTCAAACTGCAAAGAGTCGTCCTGCTTGTCATCCGGATAAAAGCCAGTTATTGAAAGGTAGCGCATGCTGTAATCCTTAGTTTCTTGAGGTTTTTCTGCCTGGTTTCGCAGGTTTTGTTTGTTCGCCTGTGATGTGGTTGAATTCGCCTAAATGGACTCCGAGTTTGTCGTATTTTTCCACAGCATTACTTTTGTAGTCCCATTCATAAATTCGCCCCTTACGGTCAACCCAACGAGCGCGTTTCCTTCCTCCCCCTTGAACAGATGACTTCGACTTTACTCGGGTTGTATCTGGAAATGCGGGAAGCGTTTTCGGGTGGTCATAATACGAATGATCACCGGTTTGACTGAGAACAATGTAAACCGGCCTAATCCCTGAATCAGCCGGAAACACGAGGATGAAATCCTTGTATTCCGGCGGATAAACCGGGTTCACGATGATGCTATCAGCCGCTTTCGTTGGCGGGTAAACCCAGATATGCGGCGCTTGCGGGGCAGCCTCCAGCGCCGGAATGCCCAGGATGTCGGAACCATCCACGGCCGGTGTCCAGATCAGTTCAATGCCGTCACCCAGGTCAGCCACCTGCTGGGTGCCACGCAATGTGAACTGCACAACATCAACCATTTCCCAATCGCGATTTTTGCCGGTGTAGAAACCATATCCCTTGAGGCTGCCGTCAGTCTGTTGCTCGACCTGCAGGCGAACGCGGGTACGGGCCTGTTTGAGCGCACGGAGTTGGTCGTCGGTGTAAAGCGAGCTGTCGCCCAGACTCGATGGTATGACCAGCGCAACAAGGCCAACCAGCGTTGCTGTTACGGCGCTCGCTGTGGCCACGGGAGCAGCAGCGAATGCCGACCCGACCAAGGCGAGAGAGCCCAGACCGACGGGGATCGCTGCGCCACTGATCTTCTTCAGTGGCATAGCGCCTGACTCATCCGCTTCGCGAGCACCCAGCAGAATCAGGTCGCCGTAGTCTTTCAGGCTATCGGTCGGCACCATCCCTGAGGGATTCGAGTAGTCGATGATGGCGTCCGGCAGCTTGCAGGACTTGGCGAAGACACATCCTGCTTGAGTGAGCCTCTGCTTTTCCGCTATGACCTGACGGCTGTGTTCGAAGGCGTCTTGCCTGGCCAGCATGGCCTCGTAAGCTTTTTGTCTGGCGTCACGCTCGGCCAATTCGGTGGCCGTCATGTAGCGGTGGGTGACGTGATGCCCATCACCGGAGGGTGGATTCTTAATCCGCGGAATGTCCTTATTGCCAGCCACTGATCATCCTTTCGTTCATCCATCGGCAGCCCCGGAAAAGGGGCTGCGCGACATTAACGAACGTGGCTAATCGTGGCTGTAGGACGAGTCCTGGATGACTCTAGGTGTTTTCTTTTTTCAGGACGGCAGCGCAATCCTTACGACTCGCCGCCTTAGTGAACATGCGCCGATGAAGTTTTCCAGGCCCAATCACTCAAACTTCAACCGCTTCACCTTCTGAAACAGTGAAGCTGTGAACTCATCCCGGTCGCTCGAATGGTGACAACGTCGATGACAGTTCGGGCACAGAGCCACAGCATTGCTAGGACGATCCGATCCAAACTGCGCCAAATGCTTAACGTGATGAACCTCAAGAAACGGCCTGCCGTCCTTTTCAAACGGAGCCGGTTTTCCGCAACCCTCGCAGATACCCTTGGCCTCTTTCCGCACCCAGGCTCTAACCTCAGGATCGCGTACAAAAGAGTTGCCCGAGCTCGGCACTTGTTGTGGTTTCAAAATCCCCTTCGGCTCGCCTTTGAACGGTTGCTTCTCAAGTTTGGCAGCACGTTGTTCTAGCGTTGCTTCATCGGCGGTCGGGGCAAAGTCTTCTGGCGTTACAGTATTCGGCGCGTTCAACGCTTCACGAATGCTATGCGCAACATTCGCGCCGACATTCTTGGCAGGTTTGTATCCCTCAATGCGATCTCGCCCGAGTTCGACCAACACGGTAGAGATGTTCTGCATCCGAAATTCAACCGAACCTTTGGTGCGGCCCGCTAAGGCTCCTTCGCGCAGGACGCGATTCTCATGAGCCTTATTGACCTTCTGACCGCTTTGCTCGCGTGACAACATGCTGAGATAGGCATCGACCGCAGCCTGAATCTCCTCGTCACTCCAATCGCTGTTGCTCTTTCCAGTGTCCATACAATCGCCGAGGGTTGAAACCCTCGGACGATACTGAGTGGCCATTACACCTGTCTACGAAAATTCCTACAGAAAAGACCGACGCATCGCTCAAGCGATCCTACAAATACACGTCGCTCTAACCCACCGAATGCTTCGAAGACTGAAACACCTCCGCAACCTTCCGCCACCAAGGCCTAACCACTGTAACGCGCCGCTGCGATTGATCGCTCAACAGGTACGGCATGTCCCGAAGCCGAATCCAACTTTCATTCTGCCAATGAAGCAAACTCAACGACATCTCCGGCCAATCTAAGACACTCAACATCGGACGATCCGAATTTTCCGAGGGGGTTGCATCGCGTAAGGCTGGCACCACCTGATGGGTCAACCATTCTCGCAGCAACCGATTCCCTGGAACGTAGTGATACACCAACAGCGCATACACGCCAGACTCGCTGAGCATCAACTGTTTTTCTGGTTGCCGGAAATACTCAATCCACAAAACGCGACGCTGATCATTATCCAGTTTGTTGACCATACGATTACTCAGATGGACACCCATCAAACGGCCAACATCGCGGGCGCAGAACCATGGTTGATTTTCAAGAAGAAGGGCATGGAGGTGAAGGTTGTGGCGGGTGAAGATCGTCGGCCTAAAGGGATCACGCATGACCGATCGGTGTGGAGTTTCTGCAGGCATATCCATTACCTCTACGTATGAGTGGAAGAGGGCCGGAACCCGACGTAGAGGATCTAAGAAATCCCAACAGGCTGTTTCTCCCACTCACAGGATTACGCGTATATCGCTGATATCAGCGCGCGTACTGTGGAAAGGAAGTTAGCTTCTACGTTGGGCGTTTCTTAGGCACCTGCTATAGAGCTTAGAGATGCTCTGAAACGACATCAATGCGGACGGTGCTGGAATTGTTGTAGGAGTTTTGGTAATGAGGGTCGAATCAGTGAGAATCTTCTTACCCAATAAAAAGGCCCCGATCAGATCGGGGCCTCTTGCAATTCGATTTTTCGATTTACATCGTCAAATCACGGCGAACTCGGAAATCAATCCCAGCTCAAAGCCCCACCAGTCTGATACTCAATAACCCGAGTCTCAAAGAAATTCTTCTCTTTCTTCAAGTCCATGATCTCGCTCATCCAAGGGAACGGGTTCGTCGTCCCCGGATACTCTTCCTTCAACCCAATCTGTGACAAACGACGGTTAGCGATGAACTTCAGATAATCCTCCATCATCGCCGCATTCATGCCCAACACCCCACGAGGCATGGTGTCCCGAGCGTATTCGATCTCCAGCTGAGTACCTTGCAGAATCATCTGCGAAGCTTCTTCCTTCATCTCGGCGTCCCACAAGTGCGGGTTTTCGATTTTGATCTGGTTGATCACGTCGATGCCGAAGTTCAGGTGCATGGATTCGTCGCGCAGGATGTACTGGAACTGCTCGGCGACGCCGGTCATTTTGTTGCGGCGGCCCATGGAGAGGATTTGGGTGAAGCCGCAGTAGAAGAAGATGCCTTCCAGAACGCAGTAGTAGGCGATCAGGTTGCGCAGCAGTTCTTTGTCGGTTTCGACGGTGCCGGTTTCGAACTTCGGATCGGAGATCGAACGGGTGTATTTCAGGCCCCAGGTGGCTTTTTTCGCGACCGATGGGATCTCGTGGTACATGTTGAAGATTTCGCCTTCATCCATGGCCAACGATTCGATGCAGTACTGGTAGGCGTGGGTGTGGATCGCCTCTTCGAAGGCCTGGCGCAGGATGTACTGGCGGCATTCCGGGTTGGTGATCAGGCGGTACACGGCCAGGACCAGGTTGTTGGCAACCAGGGAGTCGGCGGTGGAGAAGAAGCCGAGGTTGCGCATCACGATGCGGCGCTCGTCGTCGGTCAGGCCTTCCGGGTTTTTCCAGAGGGCGATGTCGGCGGTCATGTTGACTTCTTGCGGCATCCAGTGGTTTGCGCAGCCGTCCAGGTACTTCTGCCATGCCCAGTCGTATTTGAATGGCACGAGCTGGTTGAGGTCGGCGCGGCAGTTGATCATGCGCTTTTCATCGACAGCAACACGGGCAGAGGCGCCTTCCAGTTCGGCGAGGCCTTCGGCGACGTCGAGGGAATCCAGGGCAGCCTTGGCGCGGGCGATCGCGGCGGAGTCCGTCGCGGTCACGGCGCGGGCCTCTTGAGCGGCGGCACCACCGGCGCTGTCGAGGCGGTCCATGTTGGCTTCAGAAGCGTGGCCGGCATTGGCGCCTTTTACAGCGACTTCGCCGTCATCTTCTTTGTCGAATTCGTCCCAGCTCAGCATGACGTGTCGTCTCCTGCGTGAGGGCCAGTTGCCCGTGTGAAAACTGATAGGTTGGTTTTTCACACGGCCGGTTCTGGCCGCGTTGGATCTAAAGGAAATCGTTTGTTGCAGCAGTACAACGCAGGCAATAAACAGAATTTTGTACGGGTGTTCCGAAGCCGCTGATGGGCGCAGAGAACGTGAACCGCTCTGCGTGGGCTTCAGACTGGCTTTTCACCCCTGTAAGGGAATATTGCAGGCCCGTTTAAGTCCGCATTATAAGGAAATTTTCGGCCCCGTGGTGCGGCGAAATGGCACCTGGAGGGCTCGGCGAGGGGCGTTTTCAGGTTGGAGCGAGGGTTTACAGGGCTTTGGCGGAGGAAGTTTTTTTTTCGCCTGTTTCGGCTGGTTTTTGACGGTGAGGCCGGGGTGTTCGCACCATTACGGGCGGCTGTGACGGCGCAAGCCAGATGGGACGGGGCTTACAGAGCAATAGACGGGGTTTTGTGGACGAGATTGTGTGCAATTCTGAGCCGCAAAGAGTCTTGAAAAGCGTTGTTCAAAAAACAACCAAAAAACCCTGTTTTTCACTACATGTTGTGGTTTTGGTCGATTTTCAACCACTCCAGACACAACTAAGCCCGACCGAAGTCGGGCTGTGATGTCGCGCCGGGTTTCAGCTGAAACGAGCGGCACCCACGCGGTCAGAGCCATCAGCAGCAACTTTGGCTGCACCGATGTGATCGGCGCCATCGGCAGCGACTTTGGCAGCGCCCGTACGATCAAAACCGTCAGCCGCGAAAGAGGCAGAACCGGTGTGGTCGTAACCGTCAGAAGCGACAGCCGCATCGTTGAAAACAGCCGAGCCAGTGCGGTCGTAGCCGTCAGCGGCGAAGGTGTTGGCGGCCAAAACGGAAAGGGTCAGGGCGAGGATCAGTTTGGTTTTCATGGTAGTGGCTCCAGGTTCGTTGGCGTTTTGCCTTGGTGTGGAATTCATACTACGCCAGATAATTAGATTAAAAAGTGCAAATAAACGCTTAAAACAATCGTATTTATCGATGCAAGGCTCGGCGCTTCATCTGGTCTCTAAAAAAGGATGGGTCGAGCCTCGGGAGATAAAAGTGGGGCGGATCAGCCGTTGGAGCAGCCGTTACCCATGACGCTGTAGCGCAGAATGTGTCGCTGGCCTTTGGAGTCGTCGTAGACCATTTTGGCCGGGACTACTTCGCAGACGTTCGGGATTTCGCTCATCGAGATAACTTTGGCGATGTCCAGGTGGGTGGAGTAGGTGTATTCCTCGACGACGGGTGGTTGCTGTGCGACATCAGTCGGGGCCTCATCTGCCATGGCGGTTGCGCACAGACTGCTGAGGGCCAGAACCAATAAAGCTTTCATTTCGAATTTACCTTTCTGAGGTCGAATGGGGTCACGCAATCTTTTTAGGATTGCGTGTGGAGCTTTAGTAAAGAGTCTTGGATTAACTGCCTTCGTGGGGGCTGCAACTGGGTTAATCACATTGCCGTGTTGGCGAGACCGATTTTAGGCCTGGGCATGACGGGCATATAGCTGTGCTTTTGATAAACACCTTTGGCA
Organism: Pseudomonas sp. 01L34; assembly: GCF_056400265.1. Taxonomy (NCBI): domain Bacteria; kingdom Pseudomonadati; phylum Pseudomonadota; class Gammaproteobacteria; order Pseudomonadales; family Pseudomonadaceae; genus Pseudomonas; species Pseudomonas sp. 01L34. The sequence continues at coordinate 54,046 of NZ_JBFTSX010000007.1, read as the reverse complement.
GATTTGGTAATAATCATCGAACCCCCTAAAACAGTGGGTTTGAGCGCTTCGTCGCGGTATAGCCACATTTTGTAGGGGCTTGTTACTACCATCGTCGAATGGTTCTATAGGCCCGCCCCGGCTACAACTGGGGCCATACAAAAACAACTATTCCACCGAGGTAAGAAAGATGAGTGCGGCTTCTTTGTATCCCGTTCGTCCCGAGGTAGCAGCCAATACGCTGACTGACGAGGCCACTTACAAGGCCATGTACCAGCAATCGGTCGTCAACCCGGACGGCTTCTGGCGCGAACAAGCCAAGCGCCTTGACTGGATCAAGCCTTTCACCACGGTGAAGCAGACGTCCTTCGACGATCACCATGTCGACATCAAATGGTTCGCCGACGGCACGCTGAACGTTTCCTACAACTGCCTCGACCGTCATCTGGCCGAGCGCGGCGATCAAGTCGCGATTATTTGGGAAGGGGATGACCCTGCCGAAAGCCGCAACATCACCTACCGCGAGCTGCACGAACAAGTCTGCAAGTTCGCCAACGCCTTGCGCGGCCAGGATGTGCACCGTGGCGATGTGGTGACCATCTATATGCCGATGATCCCCGAAGCCGTGGTCGCCATGCTGGCCTGCACCCGGATCGGCGCGATTCACTCGGTGGTGTTCGGTGGTTTCTCGCCGGAAGCCCTGGCCGGTCGCATCATCGACTGCCGCTCGAAAGTGGTGATCACTGCAGACGAAGGCGTTCGTGCCGGCAAGAAGATCCCGCTCAAGGCTAACGTCGACGACGCGCTGACCAACCCGGAAACCAGCAGCATCCAGAAAGTCATTGTGTGCAAGCGCACCGGTGGCAACATCAAGTGGAACCAGCATCGCGACATCTGGTACGAAGACCTGATGAAAGTGGCGGGCAGTGTCTGCGCGCCGAAAGAGATGGGTGCCGAAGAAGCGCTGTTCATCCTTTATACCTCTGGCTCCACCGGCAAGCCGAAGGGCGTGCAGCACACCACCGGCGGTTACCTGCTGTATGCGGCGATGACCCACGAGCGAGTGTTCGACTACCGCCCGGGCGAAATCTACTGGTGCACCGCCGACGTCGGTTGGGTCACTGGCCACACTTATATTGTCTACGGCCCGCTGGCCAATGGCGCGACCACGGTGCTGTTCGAAGGCGTGCCGAACTATCCGGATATCACCCGGGTGGCGAAGGTTGTCGACAAGCACAAGGTCAACATCCTCTACACCGCGCCGACCGCGATCCGCGCGATGATGGCGTCGGGCACTGCCGCTGTTGAAGGCGCCGATGGCAGCAGCCTGCGTCTGTTGGGTTCGGTCGGTGAGCCGATTAACCCGGAAGCGTGGGATTGGTACTACAAGAATGTCGGCCAGTCCCGTTGCCCGATCGTGGATACCTGGTGGCAGACCGAAACAGGCGGCAACATGATGAGCCCGCTGCCGGGCGCTCACGCGCTGAAACCTGGCTCGGCAGCACGGCCGTTCTTCGGCGTGGTGCCGGCGTTGGTGGACAACCTGGGCAACATCATCGAAGGCGTTGCCGAGGGCAACCTGGTGATCCTCGACTCGTGGCCAGGCCAGGCGCGTACGCTGTATGGCGACCATGACCGTTTCGTCGACACCTACTTCAAGACTTTCCGTGGCATGTACTTCACCGGTGACGGTGCGCGTCGTGACGCAGACGGTTACTACTGGATCACTGGTCGCGTGGATGACGTGCTCAACGTTTCCGGCCACCGCATGGGCACCGCCGAGATCGAAAGTGCGATGGTCGCTCACCCGAAAGTCGCCGAAGCGGCGGTGGTGGGTGTACCGCACGACATCAAGGGGCAGGGCATTTATGTCTACGTCACGTTGAATGCGGGCGAAGAGCCGAGCGAGCAACTGCGCCTGGAGCTGAAGAACTGGGTGCGTAAAGAGATCGGTCCGATTGCCTCGCCGGATGTGATTCAGTGGGCGCCGGGCCTGCCGAAAACCCGCTCGGGCAAGATCATGCGCCGGATTCTGCGCAAGATCGCCACGGCGGAATACGATGGGTTGGGCGATATCTCCACCCTGGCGGATCCGGGTGTGGTGCAGCATTTGATTGATACGCACAAGACGATGAATGTTGCGTAAGTAGCATTCGGAGTCATCGAAGCCCTGCCAGGTGTTGAGCCTGGTGGGGCTTTTTCGTACTGATCTTCAACCAATAATTATCGGCTTCCCCCGTAGGCCCTTTCCCACTGTTACCCATCACCTTTCAAGTTACTGAATGTGTAACCGCCTGCCCGATAACGAGGCAATGGGAAACGCAAAGCCCCGTTTCAGGGCTTCTCAATCGTCATGAAAAATAAGACACAACGCTACGCTTGCCGGATTAGAAGGGTTTGCCAATAATAGGCCCGCAATTTGCAACATAGATCGGTTCACTGTCTTTTGCTCTTGCATGAAATTGCAGAGCTGTCAACGTGCCCAAGCGGCATTCTCGGTGCTTCTGTAATTTGTTGTCGCATTGAAGAAATATCGGCTTCTGGCCTGTCGTTAGAATGCCAATCACTCGCTCGTCGTTGCCTGCGTTGAAATCAGCGCACGGTTCCTAGGACGCAGCACCGCTTTTTGGTTTAACCATTCGCATATTGGGCTGTCGCTCACTCTGCCGTTTTTGCCCTTTACCGATGGAGTCCCAAGATGAAGAAACTCGTGCTGCTTGGCGCCCTGGCACTGTCCGTGCTGTCCCTGCCGACATTCGCCGATGAAAAACCTCTGAAAATCGGTATCGAAGCGGCTTACCCTCCGTTCGCCTCCAAAGCACCGGACGGCAGCATCGTGGGTTTCGACTACGACATCGGCAACGCCCTGTGCGAAGAGATGAAGGTCAAGTGCCAGTGGGTCGAGCAAGAGTTCGACGGCCTGATCCCGGCACTCAAAGTGCGCAAGATCGACGCGATCCTGTCGTCCATGTCGATCACTGAAGACCGCAAGAAATCCGTGGACTTCACCAACAAGTACTACAACACCCCGGCTCGCCTGGTCATGAAGGCCGGCACTCAAGTCAGCGAAAACCTGGCTGAGCTGAAGGGCAAGAACATCGGCGTGCAACGTGGTTCGATCCACGAGCGTTTCGCCCGCGAAGTCCTGGCCCCGCTGGGTGCCGAGATCAAGCCTTACGGTTCGCAGAACGAAATCTACCTCGACGTGGCCGCTGGCCGCCTCGACGGCACCGTGGCAGACGCTACCCTGCTGGATGACGGCTTCCTGAAAACCGACGCCGGCAAGGGCTTCGCCTTCGTTGGCCCAGCCTTCACCGACGTCAAATACTTCGGCGACGGCGTAGGGATCGCGGTTCGCAAGGGCGACGCGCTGAAAGACAAGATCAACACCGCGATCGCGGCCATTCGCGCGAACGGCAAGTACAAGCAAATCCAGGACAAATACTTCGCCTTCGATATCTACGGCAAGTAATCGTCCCCGCAACAAGTCCGAAATGGCGCAAGCAACAGGATCTCTGAGGTTTGCGCCATTTTTTCATCCCAACTTTCGAGGACCTGAATCATGTTGAAAGGCTACGGGGCTGTCATCCTCGATGGCGCATGGCTGACGCTTCAGCTCGCCTTGTCGTCCATGGCCCTGGCCATCGTCCTGGGGCTGATCGGCGTTGCGCTGCGTCTGTCGCCGGTGCGCTGGCTGGCCTGGCTGGGCGATCTGTATTCCACGGTGATCCGCGGTATTCCCGATCTGGTGCTGATCCTGCTGATTTTCTACGGCGGCCAGGACCTGCTCAACCGCGTTGCGCCGATGCTCGGCTATGACGACTACATCGACCTGAACCCGTTGGCCGCCGGTATCGGCACCCTGGGCTTCATCTTCGGTGCGTACCTGTCGGAAACCTTCCGTGGTGCGTTCATGGCGATCCCCAAAGGTCAGGCAGAAGCCGGCATGGCGTACGGCATGAGCAGTTTTCAGGTGTTCTTCCGGGTGTTGGTGCCGCAGATGATTCGGCTGGCGATTCCGGGCTTCACCAACAACTGGCTGGTACTGACCAAGGCCACCGCGCTGATTTCGGTGGTGGGTCTGCAAGACATGATGTTCAAGGCCAAGCAGGCAGCAGACGCTACCCGCGAGCCTTTCACCTTCTTCCTCGCGGTGGCGGCGATGTACCTGGTGATCACCAGCGTCTCGTTGCTGGCATTGCGTCATCTTGAGAAGCGCTACTCGGTAGGCGTAAGGGCGGCTGAGCTATGATCTTCGACTACAACGTCATTTGGGATGCCTTGCCGCTGTACTTCGGCGGGCTGGTGACCACCCTCAAACTGCTCGCGCTGTCGCTGTTCTTCGGTTTGCTGGCGGCACTGCCGCTGGGGCTGATGCGCGTCTCCAAGCAGCCGCTGGTCAACATGAGTGCCTGGCTGTTCACCTACGTGATCCGCGGCACGCCGATGCTGGTGCAGCTGTTCTTGATCTACTACGGTCTGGCGCAATTCGAAACCGTGCGTGAAAGCTTCCTCTGGCCATGGCTGTCCAGTGCCTCGTTCTGTGCGTGCCTGGCCTTCGCGATCAACACCAGCGCCTACACCGCCGAAATCATCGCCGGCAGCCTGCGCGCCACGCCGAACGGCGAGATCGAAGCGGCCAAGGCCATGGGCATGTCACGCATCAAGATGTACAAGCGGATCCTGCTGCCATCGGCCCTGCGCCGGGCGCTGCCGCAGTACAGCAACGAAGTGATCATGATGCTGCAGACCACCAGTCTGGCGTCGATCGTGACCCTGATCGACATCACCGGTGCCGCGCGCACGGTCAACGCTCAGTTCTACTTGCCGTTCGAAGCCTACATCACCGCCGGCGCGTTCTATCTGTGCCTGACGTTCATTCTGGTGCGCCTGTTCAAAATGGCCGAACACCGCTGGCTGGGCTATCTGGCCCCGCGGAAGCATTGATATGGAACGTATCGATCATGCTTTGCCGTGGAGCCACCTGGGCAGTGAACGCCGGATCTCGGTGTTCCGCTTCGGTGCTGGCGAGCGCAAGGCCTATATCCAGGCCAGCCTGCACGCCGATGAACTGCCTGGGATGCGCACCGCCTGGGAGCTGAAAAAGCGCCTGACCGAACTTGAAGCTCAAGGCTTGCTCAACGGTGTGATCGAACTGGTGCCGGTGGCCAATCCATTGGGCCTGGGTCAATTGCTGCAAGGCAATCATCAGGGGCGTTTCGAAGCGGGCAGCGGTAAGAACTTCAACCGGGATTTCGTCGAACTCAGTGCGCCGGTGGCCGCCGAACTCGATGGGCATCTGGGTGATGATCCGCATGCCAATATTCGACTCATCCGTCAGGCCATGAGCGATCACCTGGCAGCTTTGCCAGAGGCGAGCAGCCAGTTGCAAGGCATGCAGCGTATCTTGCTCAGCCATGCCTGCACCGCCGATGTGGTGCTGGATCTGCATTGCGATTGCGAAGCGGCGCTGCACATGTACGCCTTGCCGCAACACTGGTCGCACTGGCGTTCACTGGCTGCGCACTTGAACGTCAAGGTCGGTCTGCTGGCGGAAGATTCCGGCGGCAGTTCCTTTGACGAAGCGTGCTCGCTGCCGTGGCTGCGTTTGTCGCGTCTGTTCCCGGATGCGCAGATTCCACTGGCCTGCCTGGCGACGACCATCGAACTGGGTGGTCAGGCCGATACCGGTCGCGCTGAGGCAGAAGCTCACGCCGAAGGCATTCTGGCGTTCCTCGCCGAGCAAGGCTTGATCGGCGGTGAATGGCCCAAGCCTGCGCAAGACGCGTGCGAAGGCATGCCGTTCGAAGGCACCGAATTGCTGTTCGCGCCGCATCCTGGCGTGCTGAGTTTTCTGCGTAAACCCGGTGAATGGGTTGAAGCAGGCGACGAGATTTTTGAAGTGATCGATCCGCTGGCGGATCGGGTCAGCACGGTGTGTGCTGGTACGTCCGGGGTGCTGTTTGCCATTGAGCGGCTGCGTTACGCCCAACCCGGTTTCTGGCTGGCCAAGGTGGCGGGGCGCGAAGCGCTGCGTCACGGGCGCTTGCTCAACGACTGACTGACTGTTTTTGTGAGAACCGACCGCATGTACAAACTTGAAGTCCAAGACCTGCATAAACGCTATGGCAGTCACGAAGTGCTCAAGGGCGTGTCCCTGAAAGCGGCAGCTGGCGATGTGATCAGCATCATCGGCTCCAGTGGCTCCGGCAAAAGTACTTTCCTGCGTTGCATCAACCTGCTCGAGCAGCCGCACGCGGGCAAGATTCTGCTCAACAACGAAGAGTTGAAACTGGTTGCCAACAAGAACGGCGCGCTGAAAGCCGCCGACCCGAAACAGCTGCAACGCATGCGTTCGCGCCTGTCGATGGTGTTCCAGCATTTCAACCTGTGGTCGCACATGACCGCGCTGGAAAACATCATGGAAGCGCCGGTGCATGTGCTCGGTGTGTCCAAGGCCGAAGCCCGCGAGAAAGCCGAGCACTACCTGAACAAGGTTGGCGTGGCTCATCGCAAGGACGCCTACCCGGGTCACATGTCCGGTGGCGAGCAACAGCGTGTGGCGATTGCCCGTGCGCTGGCGATGGAACCCGAAGTGATGCTGTTCGACGAACCGACCTCGGCCCTCGACCCGGAGTTGGTGGGTGACGTGCTGAAAGTCATGCAGGCCCTGGCACAGGAAGGCCGGACCATGGTGGTGGTGACGCACGAAATGGGCTTTGCCCGTGAAGTGTCGAACCAGCTGGTGTTCCTGCACAAAGGCGTCGTCGAAGAAAGCGGCAACCCGCGCGAAGTGCTGGTCAATCCGCAGTCGGAACGCTTGCAACAATTCCTCTCGGGCAGCCTCAAGTAATCGCTCCCGTTACGCACCAAATTAGGTCATGCTGCGCACCGCGCGCCAGATGGTCTAATTTGGTTGCAGCCGCCTTTGGCTTTAACACTGTTTTCGTTTCGGATTGCCCGCCATGACTGCCCATCGAATTGGTTTCCTGATTTGGCCCAGCACTAAAGCTCTGACGCTTGCGCTGGCTGAGGAGGCCTTGCGTGTTGCCCAGCGTGTGCACCCGGACGTTGTTTACGAATTGTCGTTTTTGCAGGCCGAACCGCCGACCGACGGCGCCTGGCAACTGCCCGGTGAGCCATGGGCCGGCAAGCTCGAAAACTTTCAGAAACTGTTCCTGCTCGCCGACGAACCACCGACTTCTCTCGCGCCGCCGCTCAGCAGTGCGCTGAAACAACTGGTGCGCGCCGGTTGTGTGATCGGCGGATTGTCAGCCGGTGTTTACCCGTTGGCGCAATTGGGTTTGCTCGACGGTTATCGCGCTGCCGTGCATTGGCGCTGGCAGGACGATTTCGCCGAGCGTTTCCCGAAGGTGATTGCCACCAGTCACCTGTTCGACTGGGATCGTGATCGCTTGACCGCGTGCGGCGGCATGTCGGTGCTCGACCTGTTGCTGGCGGTGCTGGCCCGTGATCACGGCGCCGAACTGGCCGGTGCGGTGTCGGAAGAACTGGTGGTCGAACGCATTCGCGAGGGCGGCGAGCGCCAGCGTATTCCGTTGCAGAACCGCTTGGGTTCCAGTCATCCGAAGCTCACCCAGGCGGTGTTGCTGATGGAAGCCAACATCGAAGAGCCGCTGACCACCGACGAAATCGCCCAGCATGTGTGCGTATCGCGTCGGCAGCTGGAGCGGATCTTCAAGCAATACCTCAACCGCGTGCCGAGCCAGTACTACCTGGAACTGCGCCTGAACAAGGCCCGGCAGATGTTGATGCAAACCAGCAAGTCGATCATCCAGATCGGCCTGTCGTGTGGCTTCTCTTCGGGGCCGCATTTCTCCAGCGCCTATCGCAACTTCTTCGGTGCTACGCCGCGGGAAGATCGCAACCAGCGGCGCAGCAGCAGCCCGTTCGAGTTGTCGTCGGTGCCGTCGGAGCGCGGTTGATCGATCAACCGCGTCATGATCGAGCGCTGTACTACTCGTCGATCTCGGAACCTTCAGAGTCGGAGATTTCTATTTCACCCCGATTGATCACGGCTTCCACACCAAAATCCGCGCCCGTGCGTTCGAAGTAAGCGATCAGCCGTAACAGGCTTTCCTCGGAAAATGGATTTCCCCTCAACGAAATATTATCTGCGACGTCCACCGGCAGTTCCGACAAGTCACTGGGCACCTCGGTGATGGCGTTGCCGCTCAAGTCTGCCCAGTCCAGCTCGGCCAGCTGTAACAGTCCATCCGGTATCCGGTTGATGCCGGTGTCGTTCAGCAGCACGGTCGCCAGTGCCGGCATCTGACTCACATCAGGCGTCTGTCCTAGCGGGTTCGAGCCCAGGTCGAGATAGTCGAGCTGTTCCATCCCCGCCAGGGCGGCGACCGATTCTGATGACAGACTGACGCGACACTCGGGGAGTGACATAGCCCTGAGTTGACCCATTTTGAACACCGCCTCCGGTATGTCGCCAAGGTCACAGCTGCGCAGCCTGAGGCTTTTCAGGTTGGGAAAGGACTCCAGGAAACGTCCGATGCGCGTCACCCCCTCCGCACTGCGAAACTCCAGTGACGACACATGGCTGAAATCAGCGCTCAGGGCAGGCAGTTCTCCATTGATGACCGTGGAAAGTGTCAGATCGTAGGTGGGTTCAAGCGTATCGCTGAAGTTATCCAGCTCCGCATCCCGTTGCCAGCAGTTCTCAAGGGCTTGCTTGAATTCGTCGCGGTTGGCGTGCTCGACAAGCAGTTGAGCTGCGCTGAAGGGTTCGTCTGTCAGTGGATGCAGGTCCGGAAGAGCGGCGGTCCAGGCAGACAGATCGTTCCTCAATTGGCTCAGCTCTTCTTCCAGGCGCGTCAACGCTACCCGACCTTCCTCCAGCGTGCCGGGCAATTCGTAGACGAACTCGCTGGCTTGCTCGACTTCCATGCCTGGGTAGAGTGCCCTGACACGATCAATGTCTGCCTCGGGTGCGAAAACGCCCATGTCGAAAGCGCTGTCGACGTGATGGTTTTTGATGAGTTGTCGCGAGCTGTCGGAAACCGGATTGTGCGTGAGGTGTATGCCACGCTTTTCATACAGCGGACTGTCGAACAAGGCTGCCGGCAGTTCGCTGATTCCATTGTTCATCAGCAGAAGGGTGTCCAGGCGCGGGTGTTGCAGAGTGCCGGGCGGGATTTCGGTCAGGTTGGTGCTGCTCAGGTCCAGATGGGTCAATTCAGTCATCGAGTCGATGCGGGGCACCGTTTCAAACGGGTTGCGGTAAAGATCCAGCATGGTCAGTTTGTTTAATGACGTCAGCTTCAACCAGGTGGGGGCGTCTACCCTGATGCCGCAATCGCTTAACACCAGCGCTTCAAGCTGCGGCATCCGGGTGATGGCATCGGGGAGGGTGGTCAGGGAGAAACGGCGCAGTTCCAGTCGGCGAAGTCCGCTGAAGCCCTGTAGAAAACCAGCAACACCTTGCGCTGCATGGCTGCCTTCCAGGGACAGCAGCGACACATGACTGAAATCTGCGGTCAACGATGGCAGATCACCCAGCATCGGTTCGTCGAACCTGAGCACGTACCGCTCCATGTCGTCCGCGGTGTCAAAATCCCGATCGGTTTGGCGCCGCCAGGCGCGCTGGATTTCCTGCGCCAGCAACCTGCGAATGTGTTGTTCGGCCTGGCGCTCCAGGGCGCTCAACGCAACCCCGGTGTCGGGGTGCGCCGTCGAGGCTTCGCTGATCCATCGACCCAGATCCAGATGCAATCGGTTCAGCTCGCGGTGTACGCGTGAGAGTGCTACCCGAGCGCCATCAGGGTGGCTTTGCAACGCCTGGACCACGGATTGCAATTGATCCTGGGACAGATCGGGATAAACCTCCCGGACCCTGTCGTTGAGGGTGGGTGTCATGCGATTGCCGCGGTCATAGCCCTCCGCACCACCGGGAAGGCGCATGGTGGCCGGGTCGTAGTAGGGTTTTCGATGGGGATGCCTGGCAAACAGAGTGCGTAGCGTCGGCTGGTCCAGCGCGTTTTCGGCAATGCGCTGTCTGAGGGCCTGGGCGTCAGCGATGGCAGGGCTGAACGCATTGCGATGGGCCTGGGGCAACGTTTGAAAGAGTGCCTGGTAGAAATCACCGGGTGTCTCCTGATCAACGTGATAGGAGCCATCCTCGTTGGCCAGCAGTGTTTTCACGATGGCTGCATCGGTCGGGCCAATGCTGTCGCGCACGGTGCCCTCGCTGGAGTAATCCCGCACTTCGATGCGTAGTCCGTCCGGCCAGCCGGGCAGTGCGTTCAGGCTGTGCAGGGCCACTCTGTGGGTGTCGACGTTTTCCAGCGCGTCGGAATAAAGGCCTTCATAGGCGCGGGTTGCGCGGACTGCCTCCATGGCTTTGTTCGCCGCGTCCTTGAGCCGCTGAGGCACGCGCCCACCGTGCAGCTGGCGTAACTCGGTGCCGGTGGCATTGCTCACCAGCTCTTGCGCCACATCGGTCGGCAGGCCCTGCACATCGGCGAGCAGTTGCTGAACCTGCACATCATCGGTGTGTTCCTGAGTGCTGTAGAGCCGCTCGAACAACGACTTGCGATATTGGCGGGCCAGTGTTGCCGTTTGCTGTCTGAAGGCTGGCGTTTGAGTTGCCGGTGACGGCAGTGGCGTATCGACCGGCCATGAGTCATGGCGTGTCAGCAGTGCATGCTGCAGGGCGGTATCGGCTTTTTGATAGTGCCCGGGTTGATCGCTGCCGATCTGTTCGATAAACGTTTCGATGTCACGGTTGATCCGCCAACGCTTGATCGTGTCAGTCAGCAGCGACGGCGGGCGATAGTTTTCGACATGCGCCTGGCGCAATACGTTGTCGTGGTAGCCGCTGATCCGCAGGATCTGTTCGCGCTCGGCACTGGTGAACGACTCGACACTATGGCCAAGACGACGCATGACCTTTTCCCGCTCCCAGTACAGCGGTTGCTCCAGTTCGGTTTGCCAGGCGCCGTGGTGGTTATGCCGCAGCGACGGCTGATAAGCATTGTTGCGGCGCGGATGCTCAATCTGGAACCTGTCCGACATGGGGTCGGGTTTCACTGAGTACAGTTTTCCCTCAAGGCGCAGCATCGTTTTGCCCGCGTGTGGGTACAAGCCCAGATGATTGGGCTTTACCCCTTCGGGCAAACTGAGTGTCTGTTCATAAGGTGTGAGATCCGGCATCCAGTAACGGGTTTTGCCTCCGGCTGTGGCGACAGGTTTGAGCGGGTCGATGAGCGCGACGGCTTCACGGGGCAGAAGCCGGCTGAAGGCGCCGGCGGCGATTGCACCGCCCACCGCGAATGTCCCGACTTGAACGACGGTTTCGACGAACGTCATCAGGTGTCCGAAGGCCTCTGTTTTCAGCCCTTCAGCCATGTCCACGATGCCTTCGAAGCTCTCGTCCAGTAACTGGTAGGCCATGTATCCCAGCATCAATTCACCAAGCAACGGCACCAAGGGCGCCGCCACGAACGACGCAGCTTCAAGGATCCTGGAGGCCACTTTGCTGAAGGCATCCCACAATGCCCAGCGGGCGTCTCGATCGGCGCTGGCGGTGGAGACGGCGACAGTGCCGGCGTCGTTGAGGATTTTGTTCAGCTGCCGCTGATAGCCATGGTTCCACAGGTCCGCTTTGATCGGGAGCACGGAGAAACGCAGATTGGGACGCTCGACCGGCGTTTCGCGCCAGCTCGGCAATGGATCGCCGGGCTGGTGCTGATGCCAGGTCACGGTCTGGAGGCGGCTGTTGAGATCGGCGAAAAAGTGTCCGCGTTCCTTGTGCTCGACGAACCGGCTGAAGAACGTTTGATAAGCGGCTGTCCGCAGCTTGCGGGTCAGATCGGTCATGAACGCCAGCGTGTCGGGATATTGCTTGAGCGGATGTTCTGGGTCATCGGGAATATAGGCAATGAGCCGCGTACTCTTGCGTGCCCGCTCAAGGCTCGGCGCGAAAATGACAATGCCGGTCAGCGAGGATGACATCAGGGTCAGGTCGTGGCCATAGAGCGGCTGGCCATTGAGTCGCGCCCTCGAACCTCCTTCAACCATGCGCAGGAGCGCGAGGTGCGCATCATCTGGAATATCCTTGCGGATGTGTGCCATCTGCAGCGCCGACCTGAGTGCGGCCTTGTTCAGGCCGATCGTGCTGGATTTCAACGCGGCACCGGCCACCGGGTTGGTCAGCCCCACAAATTCCTTGAGATACGCGGTGTACTGGCCACCGATATCGAGTTCACGGCATAGCCGGGCGAAGGCCTGGACCGTGATTTTGTGCTTGATCGCCGGCAACGTTTCGAACTGCCCTGTGGACGACGGCTCGGTAATGAAGGTCGAAGCGGATTCGAAGGCATCTGCGGCTGTTTCCGATTCCTGGAAGTTATGCAGCGCGGCATCGAGCAGCGATACCGTCCAGGTGCGGGCGGCCCCGGTGTTGATTTTGAACAGGGTCACGGTTTGTGGGATGTACAGGCGCAGGAAGGTGGTCTTGACGTCCAGTTCCAGACCAAACCGGGTTTTCAGGGCCGCGATGAGAAGGGGTTCGGCAAATGCCCGTGGGTTTTTCAGCGTCGACAGCTTTGAATCCAGACGATTTCGATGGTGCCAGTGTTCCTGGCTGAGCTTTTTCAGCGAGGCATGCTGTGAAGGTGTCGCGGTGCTATGCCATTGGGGAGTCGCAAGCGTGGTGTTCTTGAGAGCGCTGCGGGTTTCAAGCGATGCCTCTAATGCCCAGGCGGGCAGATTGTTGAACAGGTGATGGTAATGATCATCCGGCTGCGTGACGAAGTGATCGTCGCCAGCGGCCCTAGGGTGATCGTTTTCGAGTTGGCTCATGCGCTATTCCCTTAGCGTTTGGATGAGTCGCCAGCAAAACAGACGATGAAGCACTGCGTGCGGTACATATTTACCGCATCGGTCGACAAGCCTGCCTATAACCTGTGCCGGCGGTTTAAACTGCGCCTTTGCGACCCTATATGTCGCATTGCCGTAAACCCGGGCAAAACCGGTGTTTGCGCTATAAGAAGTTGTCGCTTGGCGGCAAGGCCGGGCTGAAAACTGTCCTTACAATCCCCTCATCGCTCGCCAGTTTCAGGCGAGTGTTCCTCATCAGGAGACTCCGATGTCCGTTGAGCACGCTGCGGTAGAACGCGCCGATTTTGACCAGGTAATGGTTCCCAACTATGCGCCTGCCGCTTTCATTCCTGTGCGTGGCGCCGGTTCCCGTGTCTGGGACCAGACTGGCCGCGAGCTGATCGACTTCGCCGGCGGGATTGCCGTTAACGTACTGGGCCATGCGCACCCGGCGCTGGTCGCTGCCTTGACCGAACAGGCGAACAAGCTGTGGCACGTGTCCAACGTGTTCACCAATGAGCCGGCCTTGCGCCTGGCCCATAAGCTGGTCGACGCTACGTTTGCCGATCGTGTGTTCTTCTGCAACTCCGGCGCCGAAGCCAACGAGGCCGCTTTCAAGCTGGCCCGTCGCGTGGCCCATGACCGTTTCGGTACCGAGAAGTACGAAATCGTTGCCGCGCTCAACAGCTTCCACGGCCGTACCCTGTTCACCGTGAACGTCGGTGGCCAGTCGAAGTATTCCGACGGCTTCGGTCCGAAGATCACCGGCATCACCCACGTGCCTTACAACGATCTGGCCGCGCTGAAAGCCGCTGTTTCCGACAAGACCTGCGCGGTGGTGCTGGAGCCGATCCAGGGCGAAGGCGGCGTACTGCCGGCCGAGCTGTCTTACCTGCAAGGCGCCCGTGAACTGTGCGATGCGCACAACGCGCTGCTGGTCTTCGACGAAGTCCAGACCGGTATGGGCCGCAGCGGTGAGCTGTTCGCCTACATGCATTACGGCGTGACCCCGGACATCCTGACCAGCGCCAAGAGCCTGGGCGGCGGTTTCCCGATCGCAGCGATGCTGACCACCGAAGACCTGGCCAAACACCTGGTCGTCGGCACCCATGGCACCACCTACGGCGGTAACCCGCTGGCATGCGCGGTCGCTGAAGCGGTGATCGACGTGATCAACACGCCCGAAGTGCTGAACGGTGTCAAAACCAAGCACGACAAGTTCAAGACCCGTCTTGAGCAGATCGGCGAGAAATACGGCCTCTTCACTCAGGTCCGTGGCCTGGGCCTGCTGCTCGGTTGCGTGCTGGCCGATGCCTGGAAAGGCAAGGCCAAGGACATCTTCAACGCCGCCGAGCGTGAAGGCCTGATGATTCTGCAAGCCGGCCCGGACGTGATTCGTTTCGCGCCAAGCCTGGTGGTTGAAGACGCCGATATCGATGCCGGTCTGGACCGCTTCGAACGCGCCGTGGCCAAGCTGACGCAAGCCTGATTCATACAGTGCTCCTCAGCGCCTATCGTAATAGATAGGCGTTGAGATTATTTCCTGTGCCGGGCCTGCCCGGCATTTTTTTCCCTGAGTTGGCGCAATTCGCCAACCTGATGTTAAGAAAGGAGTGACACCATGCTGGTGATGCGCCCCGCGCAAATGGCTGATCTGGGCGAGGTACAGCGTCTGGCTGCGGACAGCCCGATTGGTGTCACTTCCTTGCCGGATGACGTTGAACGCCTGAGCGACAAGATCGCCGCAAGCGAAGCTTCGTTCGCCGCCGAAGTGAGCTTCAACGGTGAAGAGAGCTATTTCTTCGTGCTCGAAGACACCGCCACTGGCAAGTTGGTCGGTTGTTCGGCCATCGTTGCCTCGGCCGGTTATTCCGAGCCGTTCTACAGCTTTCGAAACGAAACGTTCGTGCACGCCTCCCGCGAGCTGAAGATTCACAACAAGATCCACGTGCTCTCCCAGTGCCACGACCTGACCGGCAACAGCTTGCTGACCAGTTTCTACGTGCAGAGGGAGTTGGTGGGCACGCCTTGGGCGGAGCTCAACTCTCGTGGCCGTCTGTTGTTCGTGGCCAGCCATCCGGAGCGCTTTGCCGATTCCGTGGTGACCGAGATCGTCGGTTACAGCGACGAAAATGGCGACTCGCCGTTCTGGGATGCCATCGGTCGCAACTTCTTCGACCTCAACTACGCCGAAGCCGAGCGTCTGTGTGGTTTGAAGAGCCGCACGTTCCTCGCCGAGCTGATGCCGCATTACCCGATCTACGTGCCGTTGCTGCCGGACTCCGCTCAAGAGGCGATGGGCCAGGTGCACCCGCGGGCGCAAATCACCTTCGACATCCTGATGCGCGAAGGCTTCGAGACCGATCACTACATCGATATTTTCGATGGTGGCCCGACTCTGCATGCCCGCGTCTCGGGGATCCGTTCGATCGCCCAGAGCCGTGTGGTCCCGGTGAAAATCGGTGAGCCGGTCAAAGGCGCCGGTCGTCAGTATCTGGTGGCCAATGCCCAGTTGCAGGATTACCGCGCGGTGTTGCTCGAGCTCGATTACGCGCCGGGCAAACCGGTGACCCTGGATCTTGAAGCGGCCGAAGCCTTGGGCGTCGGTGAAGGTGCCAGCGTGCGCCTGGTGGCGGTTTGACGCCTGCTTCCTGGAGAAAAATGTCTGGAAAGCAGCGAAATTTCGCGGGTGGCGCAAGCGGCCCGTTTGAGGAGATAGCATGATCGTTCGTCCCGTACGCAGCAGCGATTTACCCGCTCTGATCGACCTGGCCCGCAGCACCGGCACCGGCCTGACCACTTTGCCGGCCAACGAAGAGCGTCTGGCCCATCGGGTTGGCTGGGCCGAGAAAACCTTCCGCGGCGAAGCCGGGCGGGGCGATGCGGACTACCTGTTCGTACTCGAAGACGACAATGGCCGCGTGGTGGGTATTTCCGCGATTGCCGGCGCCGTCGGCCTGCGTGAGCCTTGGTACAACTTCCGGGTGGGCCTGACGGTCAGTGCCTCGCAAGAGCTGAATATCTACCGCGAAATTCCGACGCTGTTCCTGGCCAACGACCTGACCGGCAACTCTGAACTGTGCTCGCTGTTCCTGCACGCCGATTACCGCAGTGGCCTCAACGGCCGCATGCTGGCCAAGGCGCGGCTGCTGTTCATCGCCGAGTTCCCGCAACTGTTCGGCAACAAGATCATCGCCGAGATGCGCGGCATGTCCGACGAAGCCGGGCGTTCGCCGTTCTGGGAAAGCCTGGGCCGGCATTTCTTCAAGATGGAATTCAGCCAGGCCGACTACCTCACTGGCGTGGGCAACAAGGCGTTCATAGCCGAACTGATGCCGAAATTCCCGCTGTACACCTGCTTCCTGTCGCCAGACGCGCGCAACGTGATTGGCCAGGTTCACCCGGACACCGAGCCGGCCCTGGCGATGCTCAAGAGTGAAGGTTTCAGTTACCAAGGCTACGTCGACATTTTCGACGCAGGCCCTGCGGTGGAGTGCGAAACCGCCAAGATCCGCGCAGTGCGCGACAGCCAGGCGCTGGTGCTGGCCATCGGCACCCCGGGTGATGACGCCACGCCGTTCCTGATCCATAACCGCAAGCGCGAAGACTGCCGGATCACTGCCGCGCCAGCACGCTTTGCCGCTGGCACGTTGGTGGTTGATCCGCTGACCGCCAAACGTCTTCAACTCAACGCTGGCGATCAAGTACGCGCCGTTCCGTTGTCTGCAGCTCGGGAGTCGAAATAATGAATTCGCTATACATCGCTGGTGAATGGCTGGCCGGCCAGGGTGAAAGCTTTCAATCGGTCAACCCGGTGACCCAGCAAGTGCTGTGGGCCGGCGAAGGCGCCACTGCTGCTCAGGTCGAGTCGGCCGTGCAAGCCGGGCGTCAGGCATTCCCGGGCTGGGCCCGTCGTACCCTGGAAGAGCGCATCAGTGTGCTGGAAGCCTTTGCCGCCGCGCTGAAGAATCACGCCGACGAACTGGCTCGCACCATCGGTGAAGAAACCGGCAAACCCTTGTGGGAAGCGGCGACTGAAGTCACCAGCATGGTCAACAAGATTGCCATCTCGGTACAGAGCTACCGCGAACGCACCGGCGAGAAGAGCAGCCCGTTGGGCGACGCCACCGCTGTATTGCGTCACAAGCCGCACGGTGTGGTGGCGGTGTTCGGTCCTTACAACTTCCCTGGTCACTTGCCGAACGGTCACATCGTGCCGGCGCTGCTGGCCGGTAACAGTGTGCTGTTCAAGCCTAGCGAACTGACGCCGAAAGTCGCCGAGCTGACGGTCAAGTGCTGGATCGAAGCCGGTCTGCCGGCCGGCGTGCTGAACCTGCTGCAAGGTGCTCGCGAAACCGGTATCGCCCTGGCGGCGAACCCGGGCATCGACGGTCTGTTCTTCACCGGTTCCAGCCGTACCGGCAATCATCTGCACAAGCAGTTTTCCGGTCGTCCAGACAAAATTCTCGCGCTGGAAATGGGCGGTAATAACCCGCTGGTGGTGGATCAGGTCGCTGATCTCGATGCGGCCGTTTACACCATCATTCAGTCGGCGTTCATTTCTGCCGGCCAGCGTTGCACTTGCGCCCGTCGCTTGCTGGTGCCGCAAGGCGCCTGGGGCGATACGCTGCTGGCGCGTCTGGTGGCGGTCAGCTCGACCCTTTCAGTCGGTGCGTTCGATCAGCAACCAGCACCGTTCATGGGCTCGGTGATTTCCCTCGGTGCTGCGAAAGCCCTGATGGAAGCGCAAGAGCATCTGCTGGCCAACGGCGCCGTGGCGCTGCTGGAAATGACTCAGCCCCAGGCTCAGGCTGCGTTGCTGACCCCGGGCATTCTGGACGTGACAGCGGTTGCCGATCGCCCAGACGAAGAGCTGTTCGGCCCGCTGCTGCAAGTGATCCGCTACGCTGATTTTGAAGCGGCGATCGCTGAAGCCAACGACACCGCTTATGGCCTGGCGGCTGGTTTGCTGTCGGATTCCGAAGCGCGTTATCAGCAGTTCTGGCTGGAAAGCCGCGCCGGTATCGTCAACTGGAACAAGCAGCTGACCGGTGCGGCGAGCAGCGCGCCATTCGGCGGCGTCGGCGCCTCGGGCAACCATCGCGCCAGCGCCTACTACGCGGCGGATTACTGCGCGTACCCGGTGGCCTCGCTGGAAACCCCGAGCCTGACCTTGCCAGCGGCCCTTACGCCCGGCGTACGCATGTCGTAAGACAGACCCTTGTAGCAGCCTATAACAACAGATTCTTGTGGAGCCTCGCTGATGAAATCCTTTGAAGTCAATTTTGACGGTCTAGTGGGGCCGACCCATAACTACGGTGGCCTGTCCTACGGCAACGTCGCCTCCCAGAGCAACAGCCAGCAATCCTCGAACCCGAAGGAAGCGGCGCTGCAAGGTCTGGCGAAAATGAAAGCGCTGATGGATATGGGCTTTCAGCAAGGCGTGCTCGCACCACAGGAACGCCCTGACGTAGCCGCCCTGCGTCGCTTGGGTTTCAGTGGCACCGACGCGCAAGTGATCGAGCAAGCCGCCAAAGACGCGATGCCGCTGCTGGTTGCCAGTTGCTCGGCGTCGAGCATGTGGGTGGCCAACGCCGCCACGGTCAGCCCGAGTGCCGACACCGCCGACGGTCGTGTGCATTTCACCGCCGCTAACCTGAACTGCAAATACCACCGCAGCATCGAGCACCCGACCACCAGTCGCGTGCTGGGCGCGATGTTCGCTGACCAGAAACACTTTGCTCACCACGCCGCGTTGCCGGCCGTGGCGCAGTTCGGTGACGAAGGCGCGGCCAACCACACCCGTTTCTGCCGTGACTACGGTGAAGCCGGCGTCGAGTTTTTCGTGTTCGGTCGTAGCGCGTTCGACACCCGTTATCCGTCCCCGCAGAAGTACCCGGCGCGCCAGACCCTCGAAGCCTCCCAGGCCGTCGCTCGCCTGCATGGCTTGAGCGATGACGGCGTGGTCTACGCCCAGCAGAACCCTTCGGTGATCGATCAGGGCGTGTTCCATAACGACGTGATCGCCGTGGGCAACGGCGAGGTGCTGTTCTATCACGAGGACGCCTTCCTCGACACCGACCAGATGCTCGCTGAGCTGCAAGGTAAACTGGCAAAAGTCGGTGGGAAATTTCAGTCGATCTGCGTACCGCGTTCCGCGGTCACCGTGGAAGACGCCGTTCGTTCCTACCTGTTCAATAGCCAACTGCTGTCGCGTCCTGACGGCTCCATGTTGTTGATCGTGCCGGAAGAATGCCATGGCAACGAACGCGTCTGGCAGTACCTGCAAGGCCTGACCAGCTCTGGCGGCCTGATCCGCGAAGTGAAAGTCTTCGATCTCAAGCAGAGCATGCAGAACGGCGGTGGCCCGGCTTGCCTGCGGTTGCGCGTCGCCCTCAACGAAACCGAACTGGCGGCCGTCAACCAAGGGGTTATCATGACGGCTCCGTTGTACGGCACATTGACCGAGTGGGTCGACAAGCACTACCGCGACCGCATGACCGAAAACGATCTGGCGGACCCGCAATTGTTGCTTGAGTGCCGGACGGCACTGGATGAACTGACGCAAATCCTTAAACTGGGCGCGGTTTATCCATTCCAGATCAATTGATAGTCGGCGCGCTTTGGCTTTTTATATGAATGGCAAGCGCGCCGCTTAATCTCCAGATGAGAGCGTAAATACATGAGCGATACCCTGCAGCTGATCCTTGAAGACACCGACGGCACGCAACTGGAAACTTCCTGCACCCGCGTCGCGGTCATGTGGCAAGGCAAAGAGCTGTGGATCCAGCAGGACGGCCGTGGCCAGCTGCTGATCGGCGTGGACGTCGAAGAGGGTGACGCTGAATACGCCAACCTGCTGCTGCGCCCATTGGCGACTAATCTGGTAAGTCTGCAACTGGAGATGGAACCGGCTGATCTCGGTGATGATGAGGACCACGTGCACGGCCCGGATTGCAATCACGACCACTAAGGAAACCGCTCTATGCTCGCCCTCGGCAAACTGCTTGAACTGACCCTCGCCGGCCGCGAACCGGCGGAGAAGACTCAACTGACTGTCGAAGGCGTACGGATGCGCTGGTTGAGCGAAGGTGCGCTGGAAGTCCGGCCACCTGAAGCTCGCGACAATGGCCTGGACCTGCTGCTGTCGGCCGGTATCCATGGCAACGAAACAGCGCCGATCGAGCTGCTCGATCGCCTGTTGCATGACATCGCCCGCGGTGACTTGAAGCCGCGCGCCCGTATTCTGTTCCTGTTCGGCAATCCCGAGGCCATCCGTCGCGGTGAGCGTTTCATCGAGCAGGACGTCAATCGGCTGTTCAACGGCCGTCACGAACAAAGCAGCGGTTCCGAGGCCTTGCGCGCTTGTGAGCTGGAGCGGCTGGCGGCGACGTTCTTCAGCCTGCCGGACCGTAACCGTCTGCACTACGACCTGCACACGGCAATCCGTGGCTCGAAAATCGAGCAATTCGCCCTCTACCCCTGGAAAGAAGGCCGTCAGCATTCGCGCCAGGAGCTGGCTCGCTTGCGCGCCGCCGGTATGGAAGCGGTGCTGTTGCAGAACAAACCCTCCATCGTCTTCAGCTCCTACACCTACGACAAGCTCGATGCCGAGTCCTTCACCCTGGAGCTGGGCAAGGCCCGGCCGTTCGGGCAGAACGAAGGGGTCAACGTCAGCCTGCTGGAAACCCGCCTGAAGCAGATCATCGAAGGCACCGAGCCGCCAATGACCGATGAAGGGCTGGAAGGGTTGCAGTTGTTCAGCGTGGCCCGGGAAGTGATCAAGCACAGCGATAACTTCCGTCTGAACCTGCCGGCGGACATCGAAAACTTTTCGGAATTGAAAGTGGGTTATGTGCTTGCCGAGGATATCGCCAATACCCGCTGGATCATCGAAGAGCAGGGCGCCCGGATCATCTTCCCGAACCCCAGGGTCAAGAACGGCCTGCGCGCTGGCATCCTGGTCGTACCGACCACCGACGAAAACCTGGTCTAGGCACAACACCCGTCAAATGTAGGAGCGGGCCTGTGTGGCGAGGGGGCTTGCCCCCGTTGGGTCGCGAAGCGGCCCCCGGTTTGGGTCCAGACAAACCAAGTTATCTGGATTTACGACTGCTTCGCAGCCGAACGGGGGCAAGCCCCCTCGCCACACAGGCCCGCCTCCCACAAGTTTTATCGGTGTTTAGACAGCTACCGCGCGAGGCTCGCTGCGGCGCAATGCGCGAGTCTTGTGCAGCGTATCTGCACACGTCTTCGCCGCTTCCTGACCTTTATGCACGAAATGCTCGAAGAAGAACTTCTGGTGTTCTTCACCGGCGTGGAAGTGGTGCGGGGTCAAAACCACCGAGAACACTGGCACTTCGGTTTCCAGCTGAACCTGCATCAGGCCGCTGATCACCGACTGGGCGACGAATTCGTGGCGATAGATGCCGCCATCGACCACCAGGCCCGCGGCGACGATGCCGGCATAACGACCGGACTTGGCCAGCAACTTGGCGTGCAGCGGAATTTCAAAGGCGCCACCGACTTCGAAGAAATCGATGTCCGACTCCTGATAACCCTGGGCAATCATTTCAGCGACGAAGCCTTTACGGCTCTGATCGACGATTTCCTTGTGCCAGCAGGCCTGGATGAACGCGACGCGCTCGCCCTGATGGTTTTTGCTTTTGCTATCGATTGCGGTGGGTTGCATGTTCTGACTCCTGTTTGTGTGAAAAACAGGGCGTTATGAATCGAATGGGATTTAAGGGTACGCAGGCACACGTGTCTGCGGACGGCGCTTTGGTACGGAACCTGGGCGGCGTCAATCCCGTTCTCTCTTCATCCGGACTATGACCGTCGGCCCCGGGATCACACCGGGTCTGCTGACCTTGCCGCCATCACAGCCATTGCCGTGCCTGTCGCCAAGCGCTCGCGGGCTATGCGCATTGCGCGCAATTACCGCCGGTGGGGAATTACACCCCGCCCTGAGAACGTTTTGCCGCCAGATTGTTTGGCGGCGAAGCGTTTTTAACACATATTTATGGGGCGTGCATGGCTGCTTTCTGATGATTGCTATCGGCTTTTCCGAAGGCATACAGCCTCTTTTCCTCGTTCAAGGCTTGATTAATTGTCGGCATGACCGCAGTAATTCCTTTCCGAAACGGATTTTTCCCCTGTTTACCGAGGCCAGATTCATGAGCGTTATCGATCTTCGCAGCGACACCGTCACCCAACCGACCGCAGGGATGCTCGACGCGATGGCCAATGCCGCCACCGGTGACGACGTTTATGGCGAAGATCCGACGGTCAATCGTCTGGAAGCCGAGCTGGCAACACGACTGGGTTTTGCCGCGGCGCTGTTTGTTCCAACGGGCACCATGAGCAACCTGCTGGGCTTGATGGCCCACTGCGAGCGCGGTGACGAATACATTGTCGGTCAGCAGGCCCACACCTATAAGTACGAAGGTGGTGGCGCGGCGGTGCTTGGTTCGATCCAACCGCAGCCGCTGGAAGTGCAAGCCGATGGTTCGCTGGACCTGGCGCAAGTCGCCGCCGCGATCAAACCGGACGACTTCCACTTCGCGCGCACCCGTTTGCTGGCACTGGAAAACACCATGCAGGGCAAGGTGCTGCCGCTGGAGTACCTGGCCCAGGCTCGCCGCTTCACTCGTGAGCATGGCCTGGCGCTGCATCTGGATGGCGCGCGGCTCTACAACGCGGCGGTCAAGCTGGGTGTCGATGCCCGGGATATCACTCAGCATTTCGATTCGGTGTCGGTCTGTCTCTCCAAAGGCCTGGGTGCGCCAGTCGGTTCGGTGCTGTGCGGCTCGGTCGAGTTGATCGCCAAGGCTCGGCGTTTGCGCAAGATGGTCGGTGGCGGCATGCGCCAGGCCGGGATTCTCGCGGCGGCGGGGCTGTATGCGCTGGATAATAATGTTCAGCGCCTGGCCGACGACCATGCCAACGCACAATGGCTGGCCGAAGGCCTGCGGGCGGCGGGGTATGAGGTCGAGCCGGTGCAGACCAACATGGTTTACGTGAAAATGGGCGACAAGGCCGAAGCGATCAAGGCCTTCGCCGCGACACGCTGGGTCAAGCTCAGCGCTGCCGCTCGTCTGCGAATGGTCACGCACATGGACGTCAACCGTGCGCAAATCGAGCAGGTCGTCGCTACATTCGTCGAGTTTTCCCGCATCTGATCGCGTTAGCGGTCCAATTGACCGTTTCTATCGTATAAACACGCTGTACCCCGCGCGCAGGGCCGATATAATGCGGCCCTTTGCCGTCGCTTCGTCTGTTGACGTTTCGCACAGGCCTTTGGCCGCAGCCTCCGTGGAAGAACCTAATGAAAAGCGCAGAAATCCGTGAAGCCTTCCTTCGCTTCTTCGAAGAGCAAGGCCACACCCGTGTAGCCTCCAGCTCTTTGATTCCGGGCAACGACCCAACCCTGCTGTTCACTAACGCGGGGATGAACCAGTTCAAGGACTGCTTCCTGGGCCAGGAAAAGCGCGCGTACACCCGCGCCGTCAGCAGCCAGAAATGCGTGCGTGCCGGCGGCAAGCACAACGACCTGGAAAACGTCGGTTATACCGCCCGTCACCACACCTTCTTCGAAATGCTGGGTAACTTCAGCTTCGGTGATTATTTCAAGCGTGACGCCATTACCTTTGCCTGGACGTTCCTGACCTCCGACAAATGGCTGAACCTGCCGAAAGAAAAGCTCTGGGTGACCGTCTACGCCAGCGATGACGAGGCCTACGACATCTGGACCAAAGAAGTCGGTGTACCGGCCGAGCGCATGGTTCGCATCGGCGACAACAAGGGCGCGCCGTACGCTTCCGACAACTTCTGGACCATGGGCGATACCGGCCCGTGCGGTCCTTGCACCGAGATCTTCTACGATCACGGCGCCGACATCTGGGGTGGCCCACCGGGCTCGCCGGAAGAAGACGGCGACCGTTACATCGAAATCTGGAACAACGTGTTCATGCAGTTCAACCGCACCGCCGATGGCGTGTTGCATCCGTTGCCCGCCCCGTCGGTGGACACCGGCATGGGTCTTGAGCGGATCAGTGCCGTGCTGCAGCACGTTCACTCGAACTATGAAATCGACCTGTTCCAGAGCCTGCTGAGCGCATCGGCCAAGGCCAT
Organism: Pseudomonas sp. 01L34; assembly: GCF_056400265.1. NCBI lineage: Bacteria > Pseudomonadati > Pseudomonadota > Gammaproteobacteria > Pseudomonadales > Pseudomonadaceae > Pseudomonas > Pseudomonas sp. 01L34. The sequence continues at coordinate 30,082 of NZ_JBFTSX010000007.1, read as the reverse complement.
CGGTTGCACCAACGACAATCAGGCTTCCCTGAAAGTCGTGGCTGACCACATCCGTTCCTGCGGCTTCCTGATTGCCGACGGCGTGCTGCCGTCCAACGAAGGTCGCGGTTATGTACTGCGCCGGATCATTCGTCGCGCTTGCCGTCACGGCAACAAACTGGGCGCCAAGGGCAGCTTCTTCTACCAGATCGTTGCGGCCCTGGTCGCCGAGATGGGCGAAGCATTCCCTGAGCTGAAATCCCAGCAGGCGCACATCGAGCGCGTGCTGAAGGCCGAAGAAGAGCAATTCGCCAAGACTCTGGAGCAGGGCCTGAAAATCCTCGAGCAGGATCTGGCCGAACTCAAAGGCGACGTGGTGCCGGGCGACGTGGTGTTCAAGCTTTACGACACCTACGGTTTCCCGATGGACCTGACCGGCGACATCGCCCGTGAGCGCAGCCTGACCATCGACGAAGCAGGCTTCGAGCGCGAGATGGAAGCCCAGCGCGTGCGTGCCCGCTCCGCCAGCTCCTTCGGCATGGACTACAACAGCCTGGTCAAGGTTGATGTGGCCACCGAGTTCACCGGTTACACCGCTCACAGTGGTTCCGCCAAAATCGTTGCTCTCTATAAAGAAGGGCAATCGGTTGACGTACTGAGCGAAGGCGAAGAGGGCGTGGTCGTTCTCGATCAGACGCCGTTCTATGCCGAATCCGGTGGTCAGATTGGTGATTGCGGCTTCCTCCAGGCTGGCGCTGCGCGTTTCGACGTGCGCGACACCACCAAGACCGGCGGTGCGTTCCTGCACCACGGTGTGCTGGATTCGGGCAGCCTGATCGTAGGTGCTCCGGTGGAGACTCATGTCGATGCCGAAGTGCGCCATGCGACGTCGCTGAACCACTCGGCGACTCACTTGTTGCACGCTGCATTGCGTCAGGTGCTGGGCGAGCACGTTCAGCAGAAAGGCTCGTTGGTCGACAGTCAGCGTCTACGCTTTGACTTCAGCCACTTCGAAGCGATCAAGCCTGAGCAGTTGAAGGCGCTGGAAGACATCGTCAACGCCGAGATTCGCAAGAACTCCGAAGTTGAAACCGAAGAAACCGACATCGAAACCGCCAAGCAGAAAGGCGCCATGGCGCTGTTCGGCGAGAAGTACGGCGACAGCGTTCGTGTGCTGAGCATGGGCGATTTCTCCGTCGAGCTGTGTGGCGGTATTCATGCCACCCGTACCGGCGACATCGGTCTGCTGAAAATCATCAGCGAAGGCGGTGTGGCTTCGGGTGTGCGTCGTATCGAGGCAGTCACCGGTGCCGCGGCACTGGCCTACTTGAATGCTGCAGAAGAACAACTCAAGGAAGCGGCCAACCTGGTCAAGGGCAGCCGCGATAACCTGATCGACAAGCTGTCGGCTGTGCTGGAGCGCAACCGTCTGCTGGAGAAGCAACTCGAGCAGTTGCAGGCCAAGGCGGCCAGCGCGGCGGGCGACGATCTGTCGGCTTCTGCCCTGGACGTCAAAGGCGTGAAAGTGCTGGCCGTGCGTCTGGACGGTCAGGACGGCAAGGCGCTGCTGGCGCTGGTCGATCAACTGAAAAACAAACTCGGCCGCGCAGTGATCCTGCTCGGCAGTGTCCATGAGGAAAAGGTCGTTCTGGTTGCAGGCGTGACCAAAGACCTGACTGGCCAACTCAAAGCCGGTGATTTGATGAAGCAGGCTGCTGCGGCAGTGGGCGGGAAGGGCGGTGGTCGTCCAGACATGGCGCAGGGCGGTGGTACTGACGCTGGCGCACTGGATGCCGCATTGGCCCTGACTGTTCCATTTGTAGAGCAGGGTTTATAAGGCAGTGTGCCTGGTCCGCGGTCTAGTAGCGGGCCAGAACGCTGTTTGAGTGATTTATTGGGCGCCCTTCATGGGCAGAGGCGGCTTTGAAATGGCTTTGATCGTACAGAAATTTGGAGGCACCTCAGTCGGCACTGTCGAGAGAATCGAGCAGGTCGCCGACAAGGTTAAGAAATTCCGCGATGCGGGCGATGACCTGGTGGTTGTGCTGTCTGCAATGAGCGGCGAAACCAACCGTCTGATCGATCTGGCCAAGCAAATCAGTGGCGACGGCCAACCGGTTCCGCGCGAACTGGATGTGATCGTTTCCACCGGTGAGCAGGTGACGATTGCACTGTTGGCCATGGCGCTGATCAAGCGTGGCGTGCCAGCGGTGTCGTACACCGGCAACCAGGTACGGATTCTGACGGATAGCGCGCACAATAAAGCGCGTATCTTGCAGATTGATGACCAGAAGATTCGCGGTGACCTGAAGGCCGGTCGTGTGGTGGTTGTCGCCGGTTTCCAGGGCGTCGACGAGCACGGCAATATCACCACGCTCGGTCGTGGCGGTTCCGACACCACTGGCGTGGCGCTGGCGGCAGCCCTGAAGGCTGACGAATGCCAGATCTACACCGACGTCGACGGCGTCTACACCACCGACCCGCGTGTGGTGTCTGTGGCTCAGCGTCTGGACAAGATCACCTTCGAAGAGATGCTGGAAATGGCCAGCCTCGGTTCCAAGGTGTTGCAGATCCGTGCGGTCGAGTTCGCCGGCAAGTACAACGTTCCGCTGCGCGTACTGCACAGCTTCAAGGAGGGTCCGGGCACCCTCATTACTATTGATGAAGAGGAAACCATGGAACAGCCGATCATTTCCGGCATCGCTTTCAACCGCGATGAAGCCAAGCTGACCATCCGTGGCGTGCCAGACACCCCGGGCGTGGCGTTCAAGATTCTCGGCCCGATCAGCGCCGCGAACATCGAAGTCGACATGATCGTGCAGAACGTTGCGCACGATAACACCACCGACTTCACCTTCACCGTGCACCGTAACGACTACCAGGCGGCGCAATCCGTGCTGGAAAACACCGCTCGCGAGATCGGTGCCCGTGAAGTCGTTGGCGACACCAAGATTGCCAAGGTCTCGATCGTTGGCGTCGGCATGCGTTCCCACGCAGGCGTGGCCAGCCGCATGTTCGAATCCCTGGCCAAAGAAAGCATCAACATCCAGATGATCTCGACTTCGGAAATCAAGGTGTCCGTGGTGATCGAAGAGAAGTACCTGGAACTGGCTGTGCGCGCCCTGCACACAGCTTTCGAACTGGACGCGCCGGCCCGACAGGGCGAGTAATGCGTTCCCCCCGAAGGGCGCGGTCTGACCGCGCCCTTCGTTTTTTTGAATGGTGCGTACCAAAACTGTTCTTTTGCTCGCGCTAGTCAATACTCAGGCATGTAGGGCCGCGACCTTTTCGGTTGTAGGTCGAATGCCTTTTTTTTGCAGACTGTTGTCCCTGAAATGAAATGCGTGAGGAGAAAGGTATGCTGATTCTGACTCGTCGGTGCGCAGAAAGCCTGATTATTGGTGATGGCGAAATCACCGTGACCGTGCTCGGCGTTAAAGGAAATCAAGTGCGTATTGGTGTCAACGCCCCGAAAGAGGTGGCTGTGCACCGTGAGGAAATTTACCTGCGTATCAAGAAAGAGAAGGACGAAGAACCAAGCCATTAATTTTTATCGTTTTTTATGTTTGCAAACGGGGATAAAGCTGGTTAATATACGCCCCGTGTTGCGGAGAGCTGGCCGAGTGGCCGAAGGCGCTCCCCTGCTAAGGGAGTACACCTCAAAAGGGTGTCGGGGGTTCGAATCCCCCGTTCTCCGCCATTATTTGTTTAGTACGTTGTAATCTGGCTTCTTCGGTAAGTTGTTGAAATTACTAGAAAAAGTGCTTTACAAAAAGATTTAACGGCCTATAATGCGCGGCAACAAATGCACTCGTAGCTCAGCTGGATAGAGTACTCGGCTACGAACCGAGCGGTCACAGGTTCGAATCCTGTCGAGTGCACCATTTAAGAGTTGTTTGCAGCAATGTGAGTAACTTGGCTTCAACCAGTTGTGATCTGGTATAAAAACACAAATGCACTCGTAGCTCAGCTGGATAGAGTACTCGGCTACGAACCGAGCGGTCACAGGTTCGAATCCTGTCGAGTGCACCAAACACCAAAAAGCCCGCGTTTAACGCGGGCTTTTTGCCGTCTGCGATTTGGCTTTTCCTTTGGTACAACCTTTCTCATCGAACTCGATGTGAGCACTGCGCCCTCGCTTGTTGTCGTAGCGGTAGCTCATGGCTGAATTGCGAGTGCTGATTTTGTCTGGCTTGCCGAGAGCGCTTTCGACGTCCTGCTGGCTCATGCCGGCAACCACTCTTTGATTGATGATCGCGATGCGGCGTTCCTTCGCGCCGAGCTGATTTCCACATTTGTCCTCGGACTGACCAACGACCGTCGGCTCTCTCCTTGGGTTTTTCATACTTGATGTTTCGCGAACCTCGGCTTCTGGCATCAGGGCTGTCGTGCTGCCAGGCAAAAACGTGCGTACTTCCTGAAGCGAAAGGCTTTCTCCGGTCGTACAGCTCAAGGTCGTGAAGGTGATGCGTCCGTCGGGGGCTTCACACCGGTGGATGGTCGTAGCAAACGCCCAGGGCGGCAGGCAGAGCAGGGCGGCAAGCAAAAAATAATTAGCATTCCGTGGCATTCGACGTCCTCCTTGACGGTCCATATCAAGGGTAGCCGTTACATTTTTCGACTGCGGTGTGTTTTCTTTTCAGGATGAGTCGTCGCAGTTCCATGGATCAGGACGGCGCTCAGGTTTGTCTCGCAAGCGCTTGTTTCAGCCGCGATTTTTTCACGTTTAAAACCGTCAGGCGGTGTTATCATTGCGCCTGTCAGCCCCGCCGGGGCTTGTGGAATACCTCCATGGACTTACCCAGTAGTTACTCAGTACCCCGTTTTTACAATCATGAATTGACTGATTGATCCTTCCGGCGTGCCCCGCTGCTGGGAGTGGAGTTCGCCTATGTCTGAAGTTGAAGTAAAGAAAACGCAGGAAAGCTTGCAGGACCGCCTTGCTCAAGTCGTTGAGCTGCTGCAGCGCCAGCGGGTGGTCGAAGACCTGACTCATCGCCAGGAAGGTCCGCATCACGACCGGGTCGAGAACCTGGTTCACCGGCAAAACCTCGTCGAGTTGCAACGCAAGCTCGATGATCTGCACTCCGCTGACGTTGCCTACATCCTTGAAGCCTTGCCACTGGACGATCGTCTGACCGTCTGGCAGTTGGTCAAGGCCGACCGCGACGGCGACATTCTGCTCGAAGTATCCGATTCGGTTCGTGAAACCCTGATCGCCGACATGGACGATCACGAGCTCCTGGCGGCGGCCAAGGACATGGATGCCGACGAACTTGCTGACCTGGCCTCCGAGCTGCCGCGAGACGTCGTCCACGAGCTGATGGAAACCCTCGATGCTCAACAGCGTGAGCGCGTCCGCTCCGCGTTGTCCTATGACGAGGAGCAGGTCGGTGCGCTGATGGACTTCGAGATGGTGACCATCCGTGAGGATGTCAGTCTTGAAGTGGTGTTGCGTTACCTGCGTCGTCTCAAAGAGTTGCCAAGCCATACCGATAAACTGTTCGTGGTCGATTACGACGGCGTGCTCAAGGGCGTGTTGCCGATCAAGCGCCTTTTGGTCAACGACCCGGATAAACAGGTCTCGGAAGTGATGGCCAGCGATCCGGTGAGTTTTCATCCGGACGAAGACGCCTACGAGGCCGCTCAGGCGTTCGAGCGTTACGACTTGATCTCGGCCCCGGTGGTGGACAAGAACGGCAAGCTGATCGGTCGTCTGACCATCGATGAAATGGTCGACCTGATTCGTGAAGAGAGCGAAAACGAAGTTCTCAACATGGCGGGTCTGCGCGAAGAAGAAGATATTTTTGCGTCAGTCTGGAAGTCCCTGCGCAACCGTTGGGCCTGGCTGGCGATAAACCTGATCACCGCGTTCGTTGCATCACGGGTTATCGGCCTGTTCGAGGGCTCTATCGAGAAGCTGGTAGCGCTCGCGGCATTGATGCCGATCGTGGCGGGTATCGGCGGTAACTCGGGTAACCAGACGATCACCATGATCGTTCGGGCCATGGCGCTGGACCAGGTCAGTACCGGCAATACGTCGAGGTTGATGCGCAAGGAGTTGGCGGTCGCCTTGATCAATGGCGTGGTCTGGGGTGGAGTGATTGGTGTGGTGTCCTACCTGCTTTATGGCAGTTGGTCCCTGGGCGTGGTGATGACCGCCGCCATGACGCTTAACCTGTTGCTTGCGGCATTGATGGGCGTGTTGATTCCGATGACCCTGGCGCGGCTTGGGCGCGACCCGGCAATGGGCGCGAGTGTGATGATCACTGCCATGACCGACAGTGGTGGCTTTTTCATCTTTCTCGGGCTGGCGACGATTTTTCTGCTCTGACGTTCTACCTCAAAAGAACCCGCCCAATCGGCGGGTTTTTTTTTGAGGGGCTGAATTTCAGGCAAAAAAAAGCCAGCAATTACGCTGGCTTGAGCTTTCAGGATGAATCAGGAAACGTCTGCAGCCATTTCGGCATCATGGGCGATCAGCGAAACCAGAGCGTTTTGCTGGCGGTGGGAGAGTTGGCGGAAGCGTTGCAGCAGTTCGCGTTCGTGTAATGACAGCTCGGGGCTGTCCAGGCGCATGCTCAATTCTTCGCCCAACGCGCCTTCCTGAATAAGACTCTGCTCAAGACGCGCGATGATTTCGGAATTCATGCTGCGATGATGATTGCGAGCCACCTCGGCAATGCGTTCACGCATTCCGTCTGGCAGACGTACGACGAACTTGTCAGCCGTACGGCTGGAATAAATTGCCTGTTTCAATGGGCGCATATATTTAACCGGTTAGTTCAGGGGAGCGGTTCTCGGGATAGGCCGCAGGATGTCAGATAGGACAAGCACTCCGACCAAATGTTCAACCTGAATTGATAGAGGCGCGCATCATGCCTCAAATTAGCCAGATCATTGGCGTCAATTCTGTGACAAATATTGATCTGGGTAAAGGCTTAATGCCAGCACCTATTATCAGAAATGCGGACTGGTTTGAAAACATCCCATGAGTCCGTATCGCTGACCGCGTCCTCTTGCCCGACAGGTGATGCCCGAAGACGCCTGAAGGTGCATGCTATGCGGATTCGATCCTTGTTCCTTACCTTAACAGGATAGTGGCAAATGGCCGATTTACTAGGGCAGACGGACGGTATGGGATGATTTCAGGATGGATGGCAGGCTGATTTATTTAATGGGGCCTTCGGGATCCGGCAAGGACAGCCTCATCGAAGCCGCTCGCGGGCCGTTGCGGGTGCGCAATTGTGAAGTCGTGCGGCGGGTTATTACGCGCTCGGCTGAGTCCGTCGGCGAAGACGCCATTGAGGTGTCCCGCGAAGAGTTCGAGCGACGCAGAAACAATGGGGATTTCGCGCTTTCGTGGCAGGCCAATGGGCTCGATTACGGTATTCCTGTGCGTATAGACCAGTGGCTCAAGGAAGGACGCGATGTGCTGATCAATGCTTCGCGCGGCCACCTGACAGAAGCGCAACAGCGCTATCCCACGCTGTTGCCGGTGCTGTTGACGGTCAAGGATGACGTTCTGCGAGAGCGCCTGCTACGGCGGGGGCGTGAAAGCCCGGCAGAAATTGAAGCGAGACTGTGCCGCAATGCGCTGTTCACGGCTGACGACACAATCGGTGATACGCAAATCCGTCGACTCGATAACTCCGGCGACCTTGCGGTCACCGTTGCCAGTCTTCTGGAGTTGCTGAGCGTCAGCGCAGAACCGGATCGAACTTGATCTTGCGCCCGGCGATCAGCGCCAGCACGAACAGCGCACTGAACACGCCGCAGGCAATCAGGGGCAGGGTGACGATCGTGTCCTGGACTAATGACAGATGAAGGATGCCACTCAGTAGAGCGAGGATGAGAAACCCTGCGGCTGATTTGGACATGCTGTGCTTCCTGATGAGGTGGTTCAAAATACCAAGCGTTCAAAAGACTGCGTGCGGGGTTGAAGACTTTCCTGGCTCAGCTCTTGGCTGACAAAACTGCGTTGATCGCTCGTGACTGCCCATTGAGGCGCTTTTTGCAGCTGCAGGTCATGGGGCGTGCGTTGGGCAACCATCGCAGCGTCGTTTGCGGGGAAGAACTGAAAACCCAACAGAACCGCCAGGGCGACTGCATTCGCGACTAAAAGAGCGCTGTTCATGGGGCTGATCTCCTTCGTTCTTTGAGAACAGTCGAAGCAGCCCGCATGCCAAAAGTTTAACGGCTATTAAATCCTTTAAAAACAAAGAATTACGCTATTTTAACAAAATGCCGGCATTGCATTTTGCAATGATGGCATTTTGCGGTGATGCAATTTGCACGGTAAACAAAGCCACGCTACCGTGGGGCGTCTGCCTACACTTAAAAAGCCCTACGGACGACATGACAAAAGCGGGCCTGCCCGTTAACATGCACGCCGTCCATCGCCGCGCATTCCTTGCGCGCAACTTGTGTCTCAGTAGCTCAATTGGATAGAGCATCCCCCTCCTAAGGGGAAGGTTGGCAGTTCGAACCTGCCCTGGGACACCATATAATTCAAAGCTTACAGCCTGATTCTTGTTTGCCGAGAGAAAGCTGTGACAGCAGGGTGACAGCAACGAGCTTCGTAATCTGGCGATTGGGAGCTGTCCTCTGGCGTTTTACTCCTCTCAGTCATCGAGCCTTTGAGCCGTTCGCGCTCAGCGATAGGCGCGTATTCGGTTTCCACTCTTATCAATTCAATCTTTTTTGCACGATGCTTTGCCGTCGCGTTGCCACGTATCTATCTGGGGCACCCGTCCAATTGAACTCGCTGCTCCCCATGCCCCATTTGGGCTACTAAGCCCGCGACTTGCCTGAGTCACAGCGGGGAAGGGAGGAGCCCGCCAGCAAAGTGGCATAAGGACTGGCGCTGTAACACCTATCGGATGCGTAACATGCTGCCTATAGGGGCAAAAAAACACGTGTTACATCAATAAAAGCTATATATATCAATGGTATGCGTGGCTCTGTAACGCGTGTAACACCCGTAACGTCACTTTGGGCCTGTCGTGAGGAGGCAGCTTCGTTGCTAGACGGAGACGGTGGCTAGACGGTGGATGTGATTTCTTTGTGGAAGGTGCTGAGCTGCCCTTTTTGATGAGTCGTGCCGTGTTTAACGACAAACTCATGCATGGCGGTGGAGAGAGGGTGCTCAATTGTGAAATCACCATATTGCTCAAGAAACGAGCTCCATCTGCTTTCGAGAACTCCCTTCCTACGATACTGGGGTGCTATCCAAATCCAGCCTAGACACCACCGACCTTCCTTTTCGGGAAAAAAGGCGCATGCGCCAGCAATCACTCCCTGGTGTTCGGTGTCATTGACCGCAAAGAGGTGTCCATGACAACCCCCGCTTGCAGCCCGATTTGCGCCGCCATCCCATTGCAGAAAGTCATAGCGGAAATCTCGTCGGAATTGAATGGCTCTTCTGCGTACCTCCTCGTGCATCCATAGTGGAGCAGTTGAATCGACCTTCTCCGGACACGAGTGAGCAGTTAAGCGCTTTGCGAAGCGAAGACTTGGGGCGGGGTCAATCAAATGCCTGACACGGGTGTGCTCTTGACGGTGAGCCCTTGCGGAACTGGGGCTATTGGTAAGGTATGCAGCACCGCAATAGTTGCAGGTCTTGTCGATCTGCTTTACTGCCCGGTATTGCGGGCCGCGTACCTCCAGCTGAAGCGGCTCCCCGTTTGTACGCGTCATGACAAATCGGTAGCCATTAGTATCTTTGAAGGTCTCTTCGGTCCGACTGCCGTATCGATCTTCATGATCAGACCGAAGGATGTAAATTTGGCGTTGCCGTTTTTTTTCGTAGTAGAAGATTTCCATCTCTGTGTCTGTAAGCAGGTCTCTGCCGGTGAAGCCTTTCAGGAACCGCTTCACCAATACATGAGGCCGGACGCGCAGCCCTAAACCTTGCAGATGAATCAGCAACCCCACTGCATCGCTGGCAGTGAAGCCCGCAGAGCCGAGTGCCTCGTCATCAGGCCTACTGGGTTTCCAATAGATGGTTTGGCTGGGGATGTCGAAATAGGAAGCTAGGTCCTGAATCAGCCGATTTAGGCGAGAGAGACCTCGATGTTCTGTTCGCTCGATTAGCTCCTCCAGGGAGGCGGAGCGAATAGCTCGAGCCTTCAGTAATCCCTCTTCTTCCGGAAATAAGTATCGTGGGTCTGGCGGAGCGAGACGTTGTTCCTTGACCAGCTCGAAAAGTGTTTCAAGCGTTTTGCAGCTAAGTCTTTTACGCATCTACATCCACTCAAACGGTATGCATAGCATGGAGACCCATTATCGATTATCTCAGTCGAAAAAACTGCTGGGGACCCTGAGGACTTTCGCGCTATACGGGGTCGGAAACCCGCGACATCGTGTTAGCGACAGGCTACGCAGCTTACTGAAATTTCAATCGTTGAAATTGAAAGGATTTTGAAGAAAAAGGAGCATCGTTACCGTGTCGGTAATGATGCCCCTTTGTGTTGCTGATAACGCACGCTTGGCGTTGGTCAACCGAGTCAACTCCGTCAACCTGTCAACTAACTTAAAAAATCCAGCCGCTAACACGAACGCGCGGGTTCTTTGCCCCGTGTCTATCTGAAATGCCCAGGGTCCCCAGCGACATTCCGATTCATAGTGCAAATGCACTGGTGAACTGCAGTTCACCTGGTTCACCTGTTCACTAAGCTGGGCATTTTTCCGCTAACACGATCACGCGGGTTTCCGACCCCGTGTTTGTCTTAATGCGTCAGGGGCCCCGGCTCCTGATGGAATCGCCTCGCTGGTGGAGCGCATTGCTAACGGGGAGCGGGGACAGATACCTGTCAAATACCGTGTTACGTGAGTTACGGGTGTTACAAATTTATTTAACCCGTTGAATTTAAAGGCTAAAAATTTAGTAACACCTGCTTGGAGTCTCACCTGTGTTTGGTGTAACACTGCGGAAAGGTGTTACGCATGTAGTTAATAGCCAGGAACCAAGGAAACCCAGCACTTAGCCCCGCATGACCTTGTTCCAGTCGATCTCATGACCGGCGGCTTCCAGTTCACGGCCCAAGGCTTGCTTCCAGCCGTTACCGTCCATGGACTCCCACACCACACCGGCGAAATCACTGGGGATCTCCAGAGTGCCGCGTTTCAGCGCACACACCTTGTCACGACCCAGGCGGCCCAGGAAATAGCCCAACTCCAACAAGACGTTCTGCCGGGCTCGCGGCTCTGGCGTACCACCTTTGGCGTTGCCCTCATCATCCGGGGTCAGCAGCACCACGGCAAAATCCACGTCCCCATGCGCTTCGACTTTCTCCATGACCGTGCGGCCTTGGTTGGCTTGCTCATGCAAGATGATAGGGTCGAAGCCCAGCTGCATTAGGAAACGAGCGACAGTTTCCCGTGCACCTTCATCATGGCCGTGCACTACGAACACTTTACGCAGCAATGCTCGCTGAACATTATCAACGGCAACTGGAGTGTTCAACGTAGCCGCATGCTCATGGTCGGCCAGATCCTCCCTTAAAGTACGCTGCGCCTGTTTCAGGAGCGCAATGGCATTGGCGATGTTTCTTCTTGTAGGTGTTAAGTAATCTACATCCCCATACAAAGACATGCTGAAGTACTGCAGATCGGCTGCCGATTGGAACCGGTTGAAAACCGATGTGTGTTCACCAAAACAACGTCCTAACGTGTCTTTTATTGCTACCTCTAATGAGGTGATTTCGGGAGAACGCCCCTCCACGAGCGTTTGGACATCAAACCCATCAAGCTCATCGACACGCTCCTGCAATCGATCAATGGCTCGTTCGATGCCGTGCGGACTCAATTGTGGTTTTGGGATAGCAGTTACTGGGGTGTTAACTCGGGCCATCGCAGCAAATCCTTTCTTGTTCTATATGTGATAAAGACATTATCACCTATAGGCAAGGATAGCGGTGGTTGTCTGGGCTAAGCTGTGTTAGCGCCGGGGGCCACCGAGCCTGAGTGCCGGGAAAAGGGAGGGAGCATGGAAAGGCTGCACTGCGAGACACTTGAAGAGCTCAGGGTGACTATCGAACGATTTGGACCCGGCGTTCTTTACAGGGGGCAAGCCCAGCACTACCCCAATTCTAATGGTCTCCCTTCATTGTCAACCTCATTTCAGCGTCAGGGGTGCGTGCCCGATCTGATGATTAAGTGGACCTATTACGCAAAGAGGGCCCTGCAGCATCTAGTACTCGGCTGGAAGGAGACCGGCGATATAGCCACCAATCAAGCGATCCTACAGCACTATGGGTTTCGCTCGTTTTTCCTAGATGCTTCCGGTGATCCGCGCGTTGCCGCTTGGTTTGCAAGCAATAAGTTTGAGTCAAAGATCGCAGTTAACTTGGTTGAAGACTGTTTCGAGGACCCGGTCTGGCTGCGCACACTCAATGCGTGGTTTGTACCAACCGAGGACATAGGTCACCTCTACCTAATATGCCAAAAGTCGCTTCGACAGTCCGGAATTCAGGCGGTTCACCTATCAGAAATCGCCACAGACCAGGGAGCGCCGCGATACGTACGACAAGACGCGTACATGGTTGGCCCTTTGATTCAGAGTGGTCTAAGTGGTGATTGCATCCTTTGTCATATCACCGCGTCGGCAGAGGTTCTGCGCAACTTCGCGGGGGAGTATAGCGCTGGCTGGCTATTCCCTGAGCCTTCGGACGATCCTGTGTATCGCGAGCTGCTGGCGATGCCATGGGAAAAGATGCGACACGTCCCAGATGACGGCCTCGAGGCCTTCCGGCGATCACTGGAGCTTCCAGAGTACTCCTGGCATCTTCAAAAGCACATGCCGCCTCGGAGCGCGATGTACCGACCGTTCTGGACCAGAGATCTTCCGCCTCCGCCAGCTTGCCAGACCGCGCCCCCCACACAAATGGCCCAGCTTCTATGCGGTAGCTCCTTGTATCACGGAGCTAGTGCGCCTCGCTTCATCCTTCCGGAGATCAACAAGCTGCTTGAGGAGTATGACGAGATCTCTATCGAGCTGGATGGTCTTGTTTACCATGGGATGGACACACGATATGGGAAGGGCGTGGGAATCGTGAAGATGCCTGAAGACATTGTCTGTGTTTTTGAGTATGGCGTTGATCATCCGGGACTGCGCATCATGGGCGTCGGTCGCTTCTATGGATTGCATTACCGGATCGACAGCAATGGTGGTTGGGAGCGTGTTACGCATGAGGGCGACTGCAGGTGCGGGTCGGATCACGCAGAGAATTTCAGCTTACTTGGCCGGATTGATCTTTCGTTGAAGGACCGGTGGTTGAAATGTGTCGAACCCGGCCTATACGTTCAGAACGGTGTTGATCTTACCTCTGATCCACGTGCTACTTGGGGCGAGCCCTACTAGCGTATTCGAGCGGACATAAATTTAAATTATCACGGAGTAAATTGATCTGAGAGGACTGCTCCACAAGTAATGTCTTTGAACAAAAAATTTATCATGTAATGCGTACGCCGTCATAGCCAAGCGTAACTGGCTATGATCATATGATTTAAGAGATGAGATTCGCCCGCGCAGTCGATGTTTGAAATCAGCCCCCAATACAACTTTATAAAGGGAGCTGAATCATTTATCTAAATTAGATATTCATCGCAATACATGAGCTTCAATTACTTTTCTAGCTTTGCCTGCCTCTTGCATTTCGGGCGGAGCGATCTTAACTGCAAGCCGACCGCCAACTTTAAGTTGGCGCCACTCCTGGAAGCTATGGCCTACCATATTCTCAAAGTGAATAAAATATTCAGTCGTATCGTTAAGCGCAAACAAGAACTTTGGCGTAACCTTATCTCTGCCCTTAGGGATTCTTGCAATAGACACTATCACCAACTCTTTATCGTGTTCTATTTCCTCAGAGATATCAGTCGCTCGCTTGCTTGTTATTTGAGACCAGTTTTTTCCTGTAAAAGGGTTGTTCGGAATTTGGAGCTTGGAGAGTTTTGTCACCAGCTGAGAAACATAATCATCCTCGCGGTACTTCATATATTCTGTAGAGTTAGTTAAATGCTGATTTATGAACTGTAGTGCATGCTCCGAAAATTCAAGATCTCTGTCATAATCGCTTCTGCTTAGGAGAAAGGCAAGCTCATCAAAAATACCTTTTGCTTGGAGACATATCCTCTTAGTGTAACCGTCATTCCTAAACACATCATCGAGTATCCTAATAGCTCGAGTCATAATACCTATGGTGTAATCGGTGCTCTCATTTACGGTTGTCTCGGCCTCTCGCTTTAAAGCGCTCGCTCGGAAAGCACCGTATAAGCCTCGAAGTTCACCTTGATTCTTCCAGTCCTTTGTATCATCTAAAATAGTTTTATAACCGTGAGTATATAATAAAGTCAGGAAGCGACCGTTCACAACCTCAGCAGCCAACGATGTATCAAGGTCTTTTTTCTGATGCCAACTCTCACTTACAAGAGTGTCGTATAACGCCATTGCAGGTTCATATTCAGCTGTCGAGTGATAGAGCAAGGCTAGCAATAGTTTGGCGTTCGGATCTTCTGGATCGAGCGATATAGCTTTTTTATAGTGATCTATTGCGTAATCTTTTGCATTGAGTGCTTGGTAAACTATTCCATAGCCTCTATTAAAGATTGCATGCTCGCCATATATGTGTTCTGCATCAGCGAATTTTTTGGTGAACAATACGGCTTTTTCTTGTTTTAGATACAGCTTGTTCATAGAGCGATTAAGATCTGTTAACAGAATTTTCAAGCCTTGATGAATATTGGTAGGAATATAGTCCCACCGGTAAGATGGGATTTTTTGGGTTGCTTGACGAATATCGATTTCCCTAACCTTGGTTCGACGCCTTGTGACGAGGTCTTGGATTTCACGTCGGATAGATATATTTTTTGGGTTTGTCAACAAAAGATCGGTGATTGAACCGCTAAGTTGAAAAACTTCACCATCATCTGTCAGCTCTCTACCTAGCAGACTTGTGTTACTTAACTCTGAAATCCCCGCTGCGAGTTCATCTCTGTTAAGACCTAATAACTCGCCCAAATCCGATCTAGTACTATTGCCCTCAATAAACAAAGCTTCCAAAATACGCACGGAGATATCGGGAAGCGTTTCAATTAGATTGCTATATGAAAAACTAGCGATCTCTTTATTTGCAACACTGATTGATTGCGGAATGTCCTTACCTGAGAGAAAGAGATCGAGCGTTAATCGTATTGCAAGCGGATTGCAAAAACACTTTGTTGCGATTTCGTTAAGCTTATCATCTTGAAGCGTTCCGCCTCCACGACGAGACGAGTAAACCCTTGCAAGATATGCAGCAGAACTTGGCTTTAACGCTTCTAGAGAGATGATGCTCGCATGGCTGATTGCGATTCGGCTTGTTACCAGGAGGCGCCAAGACTGCGGGAGTGAGTAGTTAAAGCTTTCAAACTCTTTGGGGTGGTCAATTAGCAGTGTTTCTAAGTTGTCTATAAAAAGCAGCGCTTTTTTGTCTTTTAATGAGTCGCATGCGGATTCAAAGCTAGCTGCCTCAATCTCATAGATTTCATTAAGATTTTTAAGGAGCGAGGACTTGATCTCCTCGATAGTTTGAATTGCGTCTAGCTTGACTAATCCTTCAGAAGTTAGCATCTCTGTTTTTAATGAGGCAAAAATACAACAGTCGCACCAGGTTGATGTTTCCGGCGTTTTTACCACTTTGTCTAATAAGTCTAAGGCTAAAGCGGTTTTCCCCAGTCCGCCAGGCGCGACTATGGCAATAGTGTTAACTCTTGGGTTATTTAAAAGCTTAAGCAAATCATCAGCTTCTTTTTTTCTTCCTACTAAACCTGTGATGGCATGATCAAAGCGCTCTGGAAGATTATTTTTGATTTGCCAAATAGATTTTGTTATCCAATCTTCAGGTGGGTCAATAATTTCTCCGTTCTCAGCGGAAATCAATGACTTTCTGACTTGGTTTAAACCTAGGATGTCAATGATGGGGTCAGATGCTACAGCGGCAAGCCTGTACCAATAAGGATCAAGAAAAGGTCTATTGGGATGAGAGATCGTGTTTCTGATCTCGTAAATGCCGTACTTTATAAAATTTTCTCGTAAAGCTATAAGGAACTGATGAATGGAAGTGTCTTTAGTTATTTCTATAAGTATTTGAAAAAGCTCATCAATATAGGTCGCCTCTACGATGTTTTTAATTTTGCTTGAGTCGAAAGGGCGTTGATTATTTTTTTCTCTTGCAACTATTTCATCTATAAGGTTTTCAGGTATTCGCGACGAATCTATCTCTGTGTCAAGGATAAAATTGCCTAGAGATATCTCCAACTCATGCAAAACCATTGCGGTCTTCCGCCTGTTGACTGACATGATCAGCTAGTCCTTTTGTGAAGTTAGTCGACTCGAAAATATGCTTTTATCACGATTTTTGCAGGCAATCCATGATGTATGGCGAACTGGTCTGCAGGCTATGCATTGATTAGAGCAAGATTGCATTAATTCTGAAGGTAAGGATTTGAGAATCGAAATGATTCTAAATGGGTCGCTTTTGAAGTGGCGAGCGCAGCTTCTCTCGTTGGGAGGGAAGCATGGCCGACGGAACCCGATACGCCCCTTCCTCTGTACACGTGGAGAGACCGCTCTTGGCCGGTTGCTGCCTGTCGTCTCGCCCGGGAGCGGGCGGTAGAATGCGATAACGGTTACCCTTTGCTATTCGACATATAGAACGGGGCATAGCCGGCTAACCCTATCGAATAACTATTTGCCGCTATCAGGGGAGCAGGCCATTCGTAGACACAGTGGTGGCTATCCGCTACCTTGCCTGCTATTCAACCAAGCGCTTGGCAAGTGTAATGTCGATAGCGCGCGGCAGCTTAATTCAATGGAAGAATATCTTGGATCTCGTCTCAGAGTTTATCGCCCGCTACCGCAAGGAATACGATTTCTACGAACAAGCCTGTCGCATGGTCGCTCAGAGCCTAGAGGCTAATTTGCGGTCAGCGGGCGTGCGAGCAATTGTTACCTCACGAGCGAAAAACCCGACCCGTCTGGAGGCAAAGGTCAGACAGCGCGCGTTGAAGCGCCAGTATGAGACCGTCTCTGCGATTTTCGATGACATTGTTGACCTAGCAGGGGTTCGGGTTGCCCTTTATTTCCCAGGTGAGCGGCAAGAGGTGGGGCGCATAATTGAAGCGTTATTCGATCTGACCGAGGCACCAAAAGAGTTTCCAACAGCTGCAGCACCATCATATAAAAAACGTTTTTCTGGATACTGGGCCACGCACTACCGTGTGGTTTTGAAAGAGGCGTCGTTGCATGACTCCAATCAACGGTATGCCGAGGCGAAAGTCGAAATTCAGGTCGCTTCTGTGCTTATGCACGCATGGTCAGAGGTGGAGCATGACTTGGTATACAAGCCGCTTCAAGGTGAGTTGTCGGTTGAGGAGTATTCAATTTTAGACGAGCTTAACGGTTTGGTGCTATCCGGCGAAATTGCGCTTGAGCGGCTGCAAAGAGCTGGTGAGCAAAGAGCATCTACCCAAGGTCGTGAGTTTTCTAATCACTATGACTTGGCGGCGTCATTGATAGATCTCGCTAGAGCTGCACTGGGTGAGGCAACCGTGACAGAAGCAGCAATGGGTAAGGTTGATACATTGTTTGACTTACTGAAGTCGCTGGGCTTGAACAAGCCCGAAAACTTGGCCCAATACGTGCAGCCTCTGCATAACGACTTTGAAAAACGCCCATTGTCTGAACAAGTGATAGACCAAATTCTGATAGAGGATCCGAGCCGGTACGCGATATATGAGCATATACGGCGGGTTGAGCCTACGCCTTCGGTATCTTTGCTAACGGGCGAGACACGTCAGCAGCAGGAGGCCATCGGTGAGTTCATTCAGTTGTGGGTAGAATTCGAGCGGCTGCTCACCACGTTACTGAGAGATATGAGTCCCGCTGATTCCGGCTTGTGGGCGCCCTCGCGCATGTTTTCGATGCTCCAACGATATTATTCCCAAGTTGGGCTCACGATTGGCCAGGCAGCGGCAATTAAGCGGATTCAAGAATTCCGAAATCGGCTTGTCCATCGCATTGATGCGCCGAAGCAGGAAAGCGTTAAGGCGGTTTCAGAAGAGCTACGTGAATTGACGAAGCAATTGAAGTCTCTAGTTGAATCGCATCGCCCTTAAATGGCCCATGGCCAAGAGGCGGGATGAACTAAAAAGGGCCCGCCTGGGCCCTTTTTCAGATGAAGCTGTCTTACTTCTTCAGCCATCCCTCGACGACGTCAGCGCCGTATTCTGCTTTCCACTCTTTCAACGCTTTGTGATTCCCCCCCTTGGTTTCGATGACTTCACCGGTATTCGGGTTTTTGTAGATCTTGAGTTCGCGTGGTTTGCGTGTGCTGGCGGCCGGAGCTGCGGCTTGGCGACGGGCCGTGGAATGCGGATCCAGCAGATTGATGATGTGCTTCAGGCTGAAGCCATAGTGCTCGAGCAGCTTGCGCAGCTTCGTTTCGAACTCGATTTCTTTCTTCAGTCCATCATCACCTTTCAGTGCTTCCAATGCTTGGAGTTGCTCGGCGAGATGTTTTTCCAGCTGACGGTATTCTGCGAGTTTGGACATTCTGATTCCCTTGTTCTGAGAGGCCGTATGTGTTTATTAGGGGGGTATAGCTGGTTATGAGTTCAGCACTATTTTCGGCGTTTCAGCTGGCTCTCAATATGCGCCATTTCCGATTTAATCGCATTGATGGTCAGTGTTTGTATTTGACTGGTTTTACCCTGGCGCGCGTCGATGGTTTTCAGCAAGGCATTCAGATGGGCTTTCCGAATTTTGAGCGCATCAGACAAGCTCGCGCTGTTCTGTAGTGGTTTGTTCATTACGTTCATCCTTGCGTTGTTTCAGATGGCTCACTTCTTCAGTCTGTTGCGGTATCGGCAGCTCGTTGAGCTGAAGTAAGTCCTGTGCGGTGTGCTGACGCGCGCGGTCGGAAAGTTCCTGCCACGTCCACTTACCGAAGTTCTCACCTTCCTCTGGAACGGCCAGTTTCATAAGTGCAACCTGGTCAAGGCCAAGTAGATTGTAATTTGCCCACAGTTTTCCGCCCACATCGAATAACGCTTTTGCAGCCTGGTTCCATTTCTCCTCTAACACCGTCTTCGAAAGAAAGAGGGCGTGGCGTTCTATCCCCTCATATTTTTTCTGGGCTTCGGCGATGTATGTATCTACGGTGACCAGTTCCTGCTCCAAGGCAGTCATGATCAGGGATTGCCGACGGTTATGCTCGGAGGCAGCTGTAAGGTTTTTCGCGGCCTTCTGCGCATCCGTGTTGGCAGATTCCTCGCCTTCTGTGTCACCCCATGCGACCGCCTGCGCATACGCAGTGGCGGCGTCGGTCTCGGCCTGTCGAGCTTTGGCCATGTCCTCTACCGCCTGTTGTTGGATCTGCTCCAGGCGGGTGCCGAGGCTCTGACGCTTTTCGTTCAGCTCCTGCTCATCCGCTTTCCAGTTAGTCATTGCTTCGACGTATCCAGCCATCAGGGAATCGCAATTGGCGAGGTCCTCACGGCGACTGATCTTCCGATCTACAAGCTCAGCGTTGAACTTGCGGGAATCGAAATTCCTTTTCAGCTCGTTGTACTTGTCCCGCAGTTCGCGTGCTCGATCTGGCTCGATGGGTTCCTCGCTTTCCAGCACGGCCTCAAGTGGCAGCAGTTCGGCGTGCAGTTGGTCTGCCTCGGTCAGCAGTTGGTCGCGACGGTCTTTCAGCTCTTGGATCTCGTTCATCTGTTTGGTCTCTGTTCATTTCGATTGTGGGTTGGCTGAACGGCTGGCGAGGCCGGAAATAAGCCGGCGCTACCTCGATCAGCGGAGATGCCCTCAGGCAGCCCGAGCCTCGCTCTCATCCATTCCCGGAATCGTCTTCACGATATAGCAACGTTGCGGGCCGAGGCCGGGCAGACGGACCAAGCTATATGCCTTGCCATCGCTCCCAGGCTCTAGAGCGCCGCGCTGTAGCAGCTCCTTGTTCACTGCATTGATGTTCATGCCCCGGAAGATCTCCGAGCGCCATGACTCGGGCAGCACGTAGTAGGTATTGGTGGTGTGAAGGGAGTCGCCCAGTCCGTGCTCGAGCGTCTTGCGAAATCCGAGGCGGTCGATGGTGCGCGGGCCGTGTTCGTCGATCTTTGCCGCCGCCGATTCCCAACGTGTGAAACGACTTTCGCCGAAGCGCTCAATGACTTGGCGCAGCCGCGCCAAGATCGCATCCCCCTCGAAGTTACCCGCGCCGCCCCGTTCGTTCATCCATGCGTTGAGGCACACACGAGCGGCGGTGGTGGCAGTCCCATCGGGCCAGCCGGTAATCCCCATCGCGGTGGCCAGCTCACCCGCTGCGGCCGCGAGGCCAAAACGAGCTGCTGCACGTTGTGCTTGCCCGCTGGCCGAGGCCGGTAGCGACTGGGCGATAAAGCCTTCAAGCGTGCGTCGCAGGATGGCGGACCAACCGTGGTGTTTGCCCGGTTCGCACAGCGCAGTGAGGAAAGCGGTGAGTGGAGTGCCGTAATACTTCGCTACCCGTGCCTTGAGCGCGTCGGCCAGTGACGCCGCATCCTCAAAGCCGTTGAGTGCGTCGAACATGCCGAGGCCTTTGCTTGCATCGGCCGGGACCGCGAGCATGCGTACCTCCATTCCTGCTTTCAGCTCCTTGTTGGCCTCGGCCATGTGCTGAGCCAGTGTCTTCTCGCCAGTGGAGAGGAACAGCAGACGCCACTCCTGTACCTGCCGGCCTGCTTGGCCTCGATCATTGGCGCGCGCCTTGCCGGTGCCGTTGCCGAGCATGTACACCGTCTCGCCGATGATGCGCGGATCGCACATGCCAATTTCATCCAACACCAGAAGGCCGTCGGAATGCGCGGCGGCGATGGATTCAAGCGCATTGTCAGTGGACCGCCACGAACGCACCAAGCGCGGCCCGCCGTAGATCGAGGCGGCAACTTGCAAGTGCGTGGTCTTGCCGCCCGAGCTGTCGCCGTACAGGTGGAACCCGCCCGACTCATGGCCAAGCATGTGGAGCAGCGGGCCAGCAAAGGCCACGCCGACCACGAACGCTAAGCGATGGTTGCCCGCGCACAACGCGCCGATCTGCTCCTGCCACTGCTCAAGCGTGCCCGCTTCGCTGATGGGTGGAAGCTGCGCACCGGCTTCATAGAAGTGCAGGTGTTCGCTGTGCGCGCCGACCTGTTGCTCGGGCAGTAGGAAGGCGCTGTTGTGCCAACCCAAACGAGTGACCAGCCGCGCTCGTTGCGCGCTGTCGAATCCGCCGAGGTAACTCTGCAGGTCATTACGTGCATTGCGTCCCGAGCGGCTTCCGGCGAGACGCAAGCCCATATCCACCAACGGGCCGAGAACGTCCTTGCCGAAGTCGCCGGTCATGGTGCGTGCCGGGATGTTCCACCGCTTCTTCGCGCCGTCTGGATCGTCGAACTCGACCAGCAGGCCCCAGTTGTGGCCTTTGTCGTCACGAGTGCGGGCAAGGATTTCCAGTGAGGAACACACTGGCCGCGCCTCGCCGTCATCGCCCGCATAAAACACCCCTTCGGACGTAAGGCGAAAACCACCGGGCATCAGGTCACTTTTCGATTTTGCAGGGCGCTTGGCCGCTGTTTTTGCCTTCGGCTCCGGTTTGGTTTCAGTCTGCTTAGGCTCCGACTTTTCGACAGTATCACCGAACAGTTCGCCTCTGCTTTCCAGCTCGGTGAAATGGGCGGCTGTCCAGCCTTTGGCGAGTGCATCGGCTGCATCGTCGCCGTCGTCCCATTGACCACCTTTGGTGAAGGCGGCGCGGTCGTTTTTGAGCGTAGGCTTCCGTATGAACACATCAAGCGAAATTACCCGGACCGACGCGGCGCCAATCTCGCGCAGTTTGTCGGCGACGACTTCCATGCAGGCTTTGCCGCTGACGTCGTTGTCTGGCCATAACAGCATGTCGCGGCCTTTGAGCGGTGTCAGATCGGTTTTGTGCCAGGAGTTGGAGCCGTTCGGCCAACTGGTGACCACGTAACCGGGCAGCAATTCAGCTGCGGCGTCGGCGGCTTTCTCGCCCTCACACAGGGCAACCGGTGCGTCAGCGCGCTGGGTCAGTTCATCAAGGCGCAGCAGTGGACGCGGTTCTGGCAGACCCTGCCAGCGCCATTGCTTGGTTTGGCCATCGGCGCGCTGGCACCAAGTCAGTGGCGCAAAGACCTTCTTCGGCTTGCCGTCCTCATCCGGACCAAGGTCGAAGCGGTAAAGCGCCATGAGCGGCTGACCCTGTGTGTCTCGGTAAATCCACACCTTGGACGGCGCGCCGTGTTGCCGATGCGTGGCCGGGCACTTGTTCATGGCCTCGGCGGGGATCGGCTGGATGGCTATCCACTCAGGCGCTTTTGTCTTAGCGGGCGCTGGCTTTGCTTGGGAGCCGCCGGGTGAGACGCTCAGCAAGTCAGCCAGTTTGTTGCAGGCCTCGACGTCGGTACCGCCGTCCAGATAACGCACCAGATCGATCAGGTCGCCGCCCTTGTCGCCGGTGGCGAAATCGGCCCACGTGCCCTTGCTCAAACTGATCTTGAGCGACCCGGCGCGCTTATCGCTGCGGGTCGGATTCGGGGCGGTGTATTCCTTGCCGCCATCCACGCGTTTGCCGTTTGGCAGCCAGTGCGACAGGACACGATCAATGTCTTTCAGCGCGGCGGCTTTTACGTCGGCGAAGCTGAGGCGTTTACTGGTGGTATTTTTGTGTTGGGTCATGTGTCGACCCTTGACGCAAATAGCGCGTCGTTGATGTCATCGATCAGGGCTTTGGCCATCTCGCCCAGGTACAGAGCAGGCCAACTGAAACGTTCGCCGTGGTCGCTCATGGCAGCTTCAAAAGAGAGCTGATTGGCGTGCTGCTGGAATTGCGAAGCCATCTCCAGCGCATCTTCGACCGGTATACCGGCGTTGACTCGAAACAGCTTCTGATTAGTAGCGTTCACGCGTGTAAACGCAGCTCGGCCAAGTGTGGTGGGTGGCGTCATAGCGCACCGCCTTTCTGCTCCATAGGAACAGAGGAGGCGTCACCATGCAGCGTGAGGGTTTTGATGAGGCCCAAGGTGCCGCGCACGTCCCAAATAACCGCTGCCAGTACGTGATTGGCTAAGCGAGGTCTGTCGCCTTCGCTTTCAAAGTGGTCTTCGAGTAGGGTCAACACCGAGTCAGCGCGTGCAATTGCGCAGGTGATAGCGTCGATCGGCACACCGGCTTCAACGCCTTTGTCTACGCAGAGCAGATCTTCGGGCAGGGTGAAACTCAGGACATTGTTCATTGATGCTCCCCTGCGATTCCAAAGTCTTCTTTTTTGTTTTTTTGAGCGCTGTAGCCTGCCCATTCAGCGGAGTCCATATCTTGCTTAGTGGGGATAGCACGTGGTACTTCCACTCTAGAGACGCCACGACAGCGGAGTGCCTCAAGGTCAATCAAACGTGTCGTTTTCGACAAGCTGTGCCTATCAAGGATCACGCCCTTATGGTCTATCAAATGGATGGTGATATGCTTTGGCGGTTGCATTGTGGTCTGCTCAGATTTGCTGTGCGACAGTCGAGTCAGTGGTACGAACACTGGCTCGACACTTCTTTCTACTAAAGCCAGTCCTAGGGCCAGTCTTCTAGGGAGCATCCCAGCCAATATTGCCCCCTCGACCGCTACCGCGTTCACCGGGCGCCTTCCTTTGCTGCGCGTTCAATCCAAGCCTTGAGCTCAGTCATCAAAATCAGACGACGCCGTCCGAGTTTGAAAGCCTTAAGGTCGCCAGAAGCGATGAGCTCATAAACTCCTGATCTCGAATAGCCAACCACGCGGGCAGCGTCCTCAACGCTAACTGCAAGAGGTGCGATGTGTTCGGGGTTGTTCATTAGCTTGTCCTTGAACGGTGGGGCGGACTGTACGATACTAGCCCGGACGTAAACATCCTATTTGTAAGTAACATCATCTGCAAGCAAAAAGTTTGTAGACATCGCGAGGCGAGTAAATGGCAAATCGTTCGAAGAAGGTTGTTCTATCGGCTAGGGTCGATCCCTACCTTAAAGCTGCGCTTGAACTGCTGGCGGCATCACGCAACGAGAAAATCGTGAAGATCCTGGAGTCATGCCTTGAGAATGGGATGAATGACAGAATCATCACGAACCCGTTTAAAGCTCCGCAAAAGCTGGAAAAAATCAGTTTCATGGTCGCATTCACTGCGATCTGGTCGGAGAATGAAACTCTCTACAAGCTACGCGCAGGAACGCTCGGGTCTGATTTCGCCGGGGAGGAGTTGTCGATGGTCGCTATGTTTATCAATGACGATAAATATTTCGATGGGGAGTTCGATGTTTTCGGGGATTTGAATGGTTCGACAGAGAAGTTTGGTTTCAAGCCGCGAATTCAGCCTCGGGTGAACCTTGCCTTGGTAGAGAAGGAGTGGCCAATTGTTGAGGAATATGTGAGGTTTCTGGCAAGCAACAAGCCGCTTCAGCCGGGCTATGCCGATTACAAAAGTATGCGGGCTCAATCTCTGGCTAAATGAGTTCAACCGCCGCGGCTTTTGTTTCCGGCGCCAAGTGGGCATATCGAAGTGTCATCTTGATATCGGCATGCCCCAACAGATCCCGTACCGTGTTCAGCGGTACGCCGGCCATTACCAGGCGTGACGCGAAGTCGTGACGCATATCGTGCCAGCGGAAGTCCTTGATCTTGGCCCTCGCCATTAAATTGAGCCAGGCGCTTTTAACGTCCTCCAGACGGCCGCCGGCCTGACTTGGGAAAACGTACCGGGACTTCCCAACTTGCTTTTTCCAATCCTCCAGCACGCCGAAGGTTTCCTTGTTCATCGGGATATGCCGCGTGTCGCTCGTTTTAGTGGTGGCGCCGGCGGCGGTGATTGTCTTCGTTTGAAAGTTCACCGCCGACCATTTCAGGTCGAACAGCTCGCCGCGTCTCATACCGGTGTTCAGCGATACCAGCACCAGGGGCTTCAGGTGGTCGGTGAAGGGCAGTTGCAGCAAGCTCGGCATCAACTCTTTGCCGCGGTCTGCCCGCCACTTGTTTGCAGTCTCGCGCTCGGCCCGCATTTCTTCCTGTCTGGCATCCAAGGCTTCGCGTAGCCGCTTTGTCTCGTCGGCATCCAAATAGCGGACCAGTCCCATTGAGTCGACCTTGAGCTGTTTCAGCTTGGCCAGCGGATGCGCGGCGATGTATTCCCATTCAACGGCTCGGCTAAACACGCCGCTGATCGAACCCATTTTTCTATTTACAGTCGAAGGCTTGTTGCCGGCCTGCATCCATCCGGTGCGGATCTGCTCAAGATCGCGACCAGTGATAGAGTCGAGACGCTGAGGCATGATCGCTTCGAAGTTGTTGTCGAGCGTGTGCAGGGTCTTCTCATGTCCTTTGTGATGTATCTCGAACCACGGCATATAGGTGTCGTCGATGAATTCGCGCAAGGTGGGGAGGGCGGCTCCCTTCCGGCCCTGAGTGATCGCCAGCGGTTCTCCGTGGGCGTGCGCATCGGCAAGATACTGGGCGGCCTCGGTGCGCGCCTGATCAAGCGTCATCACCCCGACGCGGCCGAGGGTGGCATTCTTGTTGCGCCCCCAGGTGACCATGTAGGATTTATGTCCGCTCGGCAGCACGCGGATGAACAGACCAGGCTGCACAGTGTCATGCACGCGGTACGCTTTCGGCTCGGTGGCCAAGTTGTTGATGAGCTTTTGGGTGATCTTCGTTTTCAAGCAGTACAACTCCGTGACAGCACCGTGGCAGCAAAAATAACTATACGGGGCCGTTTTCACGGACGCAACCGGACGAAAAGCCCCGTGGTTATGGGGCTTTGTCAGGCGGGGTGGCGTTTGAATTGACCCTCCTAAGGGGAAGGTTGGCAGTTCGAACCTGCCCTGGGACACCATATAATCCAAGGCCTACAGCGTCTTTTTGTTTCTCTGCTTAACCCTCATGGGTGCTAGGTGGGTGCAACAGGTATGCTTTAAGCAAAGAGAAAAGCCCTGCTCAGATTGTTATCTGGCGGGGCTTTTTCATAACTGTCGTGTCATGCGGTCTATCGACTCTTTCCCGATCAATCGTGAAAATGGACGCGCTGCGCGTACCACCAACACCCCCAGACGATGGTGATCACCAGGGAGGCGACGCAGAAGATTATGGTTTGACGCGCATTGCCAAGATCCTCTCGGGCAAGCAAGCCAAGCGCCTGGAGGGCTGCCCCCCCAACAAGCGCCAGGAACCCCATTCGCCAGGCAAACATGCGCTGTCGGTAAACGTCGAAAGCCAGCGGGAGCATAACGGCGCCATAGATTACGGAAAGATAGCGAAGTCTAACGTCTGCATAATGGGTAAAGACCGAACCACTTGGATCGCCCAGGGAAGGCTGGATATCCGTTATGGCAGAAACGCAGAACATGAGCCCTTGGAGGGCGAGCACCGCTGTGACAATCACGATGACAGTGGGTGGCCGCTTTGGGGAGCTCCGAAGCTCATTGGGCGGCAAACCTTTTGATGCATCGCGACCTGATTACTCAGCGCCGTGCGAATGACCTCAGACAGCCATGCCTGATCGTTGCGGGAAAACCACATACAGATCCGCATCACGCCAATCCCACAGGCCATCATCGCAAGCCCCTCCAGCGGCAT
The DNA here is from genome assembly GCF_056400265.1 of Pseudomonas sp. 01L34. Lineage (NCBI taxonomy): Bacteria > Pseudomonadati > Pseudomonadota > Gammaproteobacteria > Pseudomonadales > Pseudomonadaceae > Pseudomonas > Pseudomonas sp. 01L34. Next base: position 3,435 of record NZ_JBFTSX010000007.1, on the reverse strand, counting down.
GAATGTGGCGTGCGGCCCAGGTACGGCGGTAAACAACGCCAATGCTGTAAAAAGCACACAAAACCCGAACCAGAAGCCCATGAAGAGCTTAACGGACCAGTGCAGCGCAAAACGCCCGGTTAGCACGACCTGGTTTTGGCGCACCTGGAATCGGCCGACGAAAAGTGGCTTGAATGAGTTGCGTACCATCGGGATGACACGTTGGAGCGAAACGCGAGACTCTGTCACCGTTCCCACGGCCGCTTCTCGAAAAGGTGTAAACATAGCCCAGTGCCGGGTCGCGGCTTTCAGGCGCTCAACAGATTCCGCCAGTCCGAACGAGCTCTCAAACTCGACCAGCTCCGATCCCACCCAAAGTTCCCTCATCCATCGGAACATACACCCCCCTCTGGGCGCGTCATGCTTGGATTTCACGTTGGTGTCGTGGACTTCATATTTGTTGCCAGTAATCTGCAGGGATGCCTGCGCGCTAAAGGGGCGACCATCCCTGGTCTCCACCATCATCAACTGCTCAACCCCAGCCCACGATCAAGCCGTCAGCGTATGCTCCGCATCCCCGAACCAGGTGCGCACCAGATCGGGCCCAGGCGTACCAGCGTGGTCAAGCACCGCCACATCGACGAAATTCTTGCCATTGCTTGCGCCATCAGGGTCTACCTTCACGGTGATGTCGTTGCCGGTCTGCACCACTTGGACAAAGTCCGACACCTGGCTGGTGCCGGCGACGAAGTTGGCCTTGAGCAGTGCGGAGAGGTCGATTTTGTCCCCTTCGGCGTAGTTGTAGTCGAGGATATGATCGCCGCCTTCATTCACGTTGAAGTAGGCAAACACGTCGGCTCCCGCGCCACCGCTGAGTGTGTCTGCACCGCCACGGCCCACGATGATGTCGTTGCCGTCGCCACCATTGATCGTGTCTGCGAGCATGGTGCCCACCAGCGTGCCGCTGGATTCTCCGTGGTAACTGACTTGAGTGCCGGCCGCGCCGCCGTCGGTGACCTGGAAGTCTTCCGCCGAGTAATGCCCCAACAGGTTCACCTCGGCCCGATGCACGCCGTCGTCCACTGTCAGCAGGCCGCCGGCGCCAGAGGCGTTGGTGTTGTAGCTGAGTTGGGTGTTGGCGCCGAAAGTGAGATTGCCGAACGTCAGCATGTCATTGCTCTCAAGGCCGAGGATGCCGGCCAGCGAGCCCGCTGTTTCGGCCTGTGCGATCACCAGCGTACCCGCGCCTTCGCCGTGGAAGGCGACGGACCCGTGTGCAGCACCGGAGAAGGTCAGGGTCGCGTTACCGTCGATGGTCGCGCTGCTATCGCCGGTCACGTCGGCCAGCAGGCGCAGGTCACCACCATTGGCCCACAGGTGGCCGGTGTTTTCGACCGTACTGGCCACCGTCATGCCGCCTGGGCCCGTGGACTCCAGCACCCCGCTGTTGGTGATGGTGTGGGTGCCGGTGTCGAGCACCAGGCTGTTCAGCCCGCTGGCCATGATCAGCCCCGAATTGATCAGCACCATCTGCCCGGCACCCAACTGGCCGGCGCCGGAAATGCGGTTGTCGACGTTGTTCAGTACGGTGTCGGCGCTGCCGCCGAAAATCACGTTTTGCGCGTTGTCGGATAGCAGCACCTGGCCGCCACCGGTCAAGGTCGCGCCACGGAACAGAACCTCGAGGCTGGTCGCGCTGCCGGCGGAGCCGAGCTCGATGGTGCCGCTGTTATGGATACTGCCACCGAACGGCATGATCGCGCCGTCGGCAATGGTGAGGGTACCGGTGTTGTTGGTGAGCGGGTCGACATCGAACTGGAAGTTCGCTTCGCTCAAGCTCGCCGCATCGACACCTTTCAGGGTGATCGTCTGGCCAGTGCCTATGCTGACCAGCGCATTGCCGTTTGCGTCGTTAGTGATGCTCAAGTCAGCAAAGCCGGTGACGCCTGTGAAGCCGATCAGGTCGATCTTGTCCGCTGCGGCATCGAAGTTGTAGATCTGGTTGTTGCCGATCGGCTGGGCGAAGACGAAGGTGTCGGCACCGGACGAGCCGGTCAGGTTGTCGTTGAGGGACAAGGCGAAGATTGGTGAGCCTGGGGCGTAAGCCTCTACGTTGTCCGAGATGATGGCGCTTCCTGTGGTCCCGTCTGCATTGGTCCAAGTCTCCGTTACATGTAACACCATAGCGCCGACGTAGCCTGCCGTCGTAGTGACGGTGAGTACCGAGGGGTCGATAGTGGTGACCGACCAACTGCCGCCGCCGAGATGCGTGGCGCCGTTCACTATCCAGTCCGCTGGAACACCGGTGATCGTTACCGTGACAGGAAGACTGTGATCCGCCGACGGGTTGACCAGAGCCAAGTTGATCGGCTCGCCGGCGGTGCCTGCCGGGTGAGTGACCGACCATGTAACGCTGGTCGTGCTGAACGCGCTGGCACCCCCGCCTGAGCCAGGGTCGACCTTCGTCGCAAACGTGCCCGACGTCTGATCCCACGCCTTGTAGGTTAGATCTCCCGCATTTCCGTTACCGGTCATGCGTACTAAGTCTCCGCTACGTAGCAGCAGCGCCGAGTTCGTACTTACCGTGCCGACATCTGTCCACGTCGATCCACTGTCTGTTGAGTACTGCCACTTGCCAGTAGAGCCATTTGTGCGGGTCGCAGCGGTGATCGCGATGCCCTTCAGTGCACCACTGTCCACATCAGTGGAACTCAGGAACGAACTCACCAATACACCGCCGCTGACATTGACCGACGTCGGAGCTGTCCCGGACAGTACCGGCGCGTCATTGACCGCGGTGATGTTGATGTTGATCGTGTCGCTGTCGCTCAATGCACCACCAGTGCCCGTGTTGCCACCGTCATTGGTCAGCATGGTCAGGGTGACCGTGCCGTTGGCATTGGCAACCGGGGTGTAGGTTGGCTGGTTGGCGACCGTGGCCAGGTAAGTGTTGATGTTGGCGAGGGTACCCGTGAGCACGATGCTGCTGGTGCCCGAGCCACTGATCGAGACACTGCCTGCTCCCGCGGCCGTCAAGGTGCCGCTGCCGACCGTGAGCGTGACCGAGATGCTGCCAGCGCCTGCATCGACGTCTGCCACCGACAGGCCGCTGAGCTTGAATGCGGTGTCTTCATTCGTCGTGTAGCTTGCCGGCAGCGTGTTCACCGGTGCGTCATTGAGCGCGGTGATGTTGATGTTGATCGTGTCGCTGTCGCTCAGCGCACCACCAGTGCCCGTGTTGCCGCCGTCATTAGTCAGCATGGTCAGGGTGACCGTACCGTTGGCATTGGCAGCTGGGGTGTAGGTCGGCTGGTTGGCGACCGTGGCCAGGTAAGTGTTGATGTTGGTGAGGGTACCCGTGAGCACGATGCTGCTGGTGCCTGAGCCGCTGATCGTGACACTGCCTGCTGTCGCGGCCGTTAACGAGCCGCTGTCGACCGTGAGCGTGACCGAGAT
>NZ_JBFTSX010000006.1:0-613059 GCF_056400265.1 Pseudomonas sp. 01L34 | reverse complement strand
GAATTCTACAGCGTTAGTCGCTGCTGTCAACACCTCTTTTTCTCCGCTTTCGACCGAGAAGATCGAACCGTCAATAAGGCGACAATACCCTGCCTTACCAACTCCTTCTGGCTTCGATGAACTGAAGCGTAACCGCTGTCAAAAACTGCGTAACTCGTTGTTTACCAAGGAGTTTTCCGTTTCGACTGCACCGGAAGTGGGGCGAATTATAGACGTCCAGAATCTGCCGTCAACCTCTAATTTCACATTTCTGTCATATCGGTCAAAACAGCCCGAAAACACAAAGGCCGACCTCTAGAGGTCGGCCTTCTGCCCTTCTACTTACAAGCTAGGGAATGCGAATTGCGAAGCTTCATGGCTTGCCCGTTGCGGCCAGCGCTGGGTAATAGCCTTGCGACGGGTATAGAATCGCACGCCATCCGGGCCATAAGCATGCAGATCGCCGAACAGCGAACGCTTCCAGCCGCCAAAGCTGTGATACGCCACTGGCACCGGCAACGGTACGTTGACGCCGACCATACCCACTTCGATCTCATCGCAGAACAACCGCGCTGCTTCCCCATCACGGGTAAAGATGCAGGTGCCATTGCCATACTCGTGATCATTGATCAGTTGCATCGCCTCTTCCAGGCTGTTGACCCGGACGACGCACAGAACCGGTCCGAAGATCTCTTCTTTATAGATGCGCATCTCTGGCGTGACGTTATCGAACAGGCAGCCACCCAGGAAGAAGCCGTCCTCATGACCGGCCACGCTCAGACCACGACCGTCCACCACCAGCTTCGCACCGGCGGCTACGCCGTCTTCAACATAACCGCTGACCTTGTCCCGCGCCTGACCGGTGACCAGAGGCCCCATGTCCAGGCCACAAGTTGTACCAGCGCCGATTTTCAGTGCCTTGATCTGCGGTGTCAGTTTGGCCACCAACGCATCCGCCACCTGGTCACCGACACACACGGCCACCGAAATCGCCATGCAGCGCTCACCGCACGAACCGTAAGCGGCGCCCATCAACGCGCTGACCGCGTTATCCAGATCCGCATCCGGCATCAATACCGCATGGTTCTTCGCCCCGCCCAGCGCCTGGACGCGTTTGCCGCGCTTGGTGCCTTCGGCGTAGATGTATTGGGCAATCGGCGTCGAACCGACGAAGCTCAACGCTTTGACTTCCGGCGCTTCAATCAGTGCGTCCACTGCGGCCTTGTCGCCATGCACCACACTCAGCACGCCTTTCGGCAGGCCGGCTTCCAGTAACAATTGAGCGATCAGCAGCGTGGAGCTTGGATCGCGCTCGGACGGCTTGAGGATAAAGCAGTTGCCACAGACGATCGCCAACGGATACATCCACAGCGGCACCATGGCCGGGAAGTTGAACGGGGTAATGCCGGCCACTACGCCCAATGGCTGGAAATCCGACCAGGCATCGATGTTCGGCCCGACATTACGGCTGTACTCACCCTTGAGGATTTCTGGTGCCGCGCACGCGAACTCGACGTTCTCGATCCCGCGCTTCAATTCACCGGCAGCATCTTCCAGGGTCTTGCCGTGTTCTTCGCTGATCAGTTGTGCGATGCGGGATTCGTTCTGTTCCAGCAGTTGCTTGAAACGGAACATCACCTGAGCGCGCTTGGCCGCTGGCGTATTGCGCCAGGCCGGGAACGCAGCCTTGGCCGAGTCGATGGCTTTCTGAATGGTTTCGCGGCTGGCCAACGGCAGCTTGTGGATAACCTGGCCGGTGGACGGGTTGAACACATCGGCCGTGCGACCGTCTTCGGTCACCAGTTCGCCATTGATCAAATGCGGGATGAGGCTCATGCGGGGCTCCTGAAATTGTCCACAGGCGTCCTTTGAAAGGACGCCTTTATATAGAAGAGGGAATCAGTCGATCTTGTTCAGCACTTCGCCGACTGCATCGAACAGACGATCAAGGTCCTGCGGCTTGCTGTTGAAGGTTGGGCCGAACTGCAGGGTGTCGCCGCCGAAGCGCACGTAGAACCCGGCTTTCCACAGCGCCATGCCAGCTTCGAACGGACGCACGATGGCATCGCCGTCGCGAGGTGCAATCTGGATCGCACCGGCCAACCCGTAGTTGCGAATGTCGATGACGTTCTTGCTGCCCTTCACACCGTGCAGTGCGTTTTCGAAATGCGGTGCGACTTCGGCCACGCTCTGCACCAGGTTTTCCTTTTGCAGCAGGTCGAGTGCCGCCAGGCCTGCGGCGCAAGCCACCGGGTGCGCGGAATAGGTGTAGCCGTGCGGGAATTCCACCGCGTACTCAGGCGTCGCCTGGTTCATGAAGGTCTGGTAGATCTCGGAGCTGGCAATCACCGCGCCCATCGGGATCGCGCCGTTGGTGACTTGCTTGGCAATACACATCAGGTCCGGAGTGACACCAAAGCTGTCGGCACCGAACATCGAACCGGTACGACCGAAACCGGTGATCACTTCGTCGAACACCAGCAGGATGTTGTGCTGATCGCAGATCTCGCGCAGACGTTTGAGGTAACCCTGCGGCGGAACCAGCACGCCAGCGGAGCCGGCCAATGGCTCGACGAATACCGCTGCGATGTTCGAGGCATCGTGCAGTTCGATCAACTTGAGCAATTCATCCGCCAGCGCGATACCACCCTGCTCCGGCATGCCACGAGTGAAAGCATTGCTCGCCAACAAGGTGTGCGGCAGATGATCGACATCCATCATCGCCTGACCGAACAGTTTGCGGTTGCCGTTCACGCCGCCGAGGCTGGTGCCGGCGATGTTCACGCCGTGATAACCACGAGCGCGGCCGATCATCTTGGTCTTGGTCGCCTGGCCTTTCAGGCGCCAGTAGGCACGCACCATTTTCACTGCGGTATCTGCACATTCGGAACCCGAATCGGTGAAGAACACGTGATTCAGATTGCCCGGGGTCAGGTCGGTGATTTTCTCGGCCAACTGGAACGACAGCGGGTGACCGTACTGGAAGCCCGGCGAGTAATCGAGAGTGCCCAATTGCTTGGCCACCGCCTCCTGGATTTCCTTGCGGGTGTGCCCGGCGCCGCAGGTCCACAGACCCGAGAGCGAATCGTAGACCTTGCGGCCCTTGTCGTCTGTCAGCCAACTGCCCTCGGCCGCCACGATCAGGCGCGGGTCGCGCTGGAAATTGCGGTTCGCGGTGTAGGGCATCCAGTGAGCGTCAAGCTTGAGCTGGCTGGCCAGGGAAGTCGGGGCGTTTTCAGGCACGTTCATGGGCAAAACCTCGCAGGGCAAAATAAGCGGCGTGGAGATCAAAAGCGTTCTTGCAGCTAAATTGCCACGGGGATAAAGTCGGTGAAATCCAACTTTTCTAACCTTCAGTCAGGCCCGGACTAAACTATGAGTACCCGTCGCCCCGATCCGCTGGCGCAAGTCAGTGACTTTGATATCCGCCTGCTGCGGATTTTTCGCAGCGTGGTGGAGTGTGGCGGCTTCTCCGCGGCGGAATCGGTGCTGGGTATCGGTCGCTCGGCTATCAGCCAGCAAATGAGCGATCTGGAGCAACGCCTGGGGCTGCGCCTGTGCCAGCGAGGTCGCGCGGGGTTTTCCCTGACCGAAGAAGGCCGTGAGGTCTACCAATCTGCGTTGCAGCTATTAAGTGCGCTGGAAAGTTTCCGCACCGAGGTCAACGGCCTGCACCAACACTTGCGCGGCGAATTAACCATCGGCCTGACCGACAACCTGGTCACCCTGCCCCACATGCGCATCACCCACGCCCTGGCCCAATTGAAGGAACGCGGCCCCGACGTGCAGATCCAGATCCGCATGATTGCGCCCAATGAAGTCGAACAAGGCGTGCTCGACGGTCGCTTGCATGTCGGCGTGGTGCCGCAAGCCAGCGCGTTGTCGGGGCTGGAGTATCAGCCGCTCTACAGTGAACGCTCGCTGCTGTATTGCGCGGTCGGCCATCCGCTGTTCTATGTCGACGACAAACAACTGGATGATGAGCGCCTCAACAGCCAGGACGCCATCGCCCCGACCTTCCGTTTGCCCGCCGAGATTCAGGCCCATTACCAGGCGCTCAATTGCACCGCCAGTGCGTCGGATCGCGAGGGCATGGCCTTTCTGATCCTGACCGGGCGCTACATTGGTTACCTGCCGGATCACTACGCCAGCCTCTGGGTGCAGCAAGGCCGTTTGCGTGCACTAAAACCCAAGGCACGTTTTTATGACCTGAGCCTGGCATCGGTTACACGCAAGGGCCGTCGCCCGCATCTGGTTCTGGAGAGTTTTTTGGAAAGTCTGGCGGCGACTCGCTGAAAGCTTGTGGGAGCGGTGCCCAAGGTTTTATCGCCATAGGACTTGTCTGAGGCCCGTGGGTGCGCTATCAACGCATCTGGTTGCACCCATCTACCTGTTCGGAAGTGCCTATGACCTTTGAAGTCCCAGCCCACGGCGGCAAACCCGCCGGCCGCATTCGTCAGAAGAACGAAGAGACCATCATCAAAGCCGCCGAAGACGAGTTCGCCCGTCACGGGTTCAAAGGCACCAGCATGAACACCATCGCGCAGAAAGCCGGGTTGCCCAAAGCGAATCTGCATTACTACTTCACCAACAAACTCGGTTTGTACGTGGCGGTGCTGAGTAACATCCTTGAATTGTGGGACAGCACCTTCAATACCCTGACCGTCGAGGACGATCCGGCAGAAGCATTGACCCGATACATTCGCGCAAAAATGGAGTTCTCCCGGCGCCAGCCACAAGCTTCGCGGGTCTTCGCCATGGAGGTCATCAGCGGCGGTGATTGCCTGACCGAGCATTTCAACCAGGACTACCGCACCTGGTTTCAAGGTCGGGCCGCGGTATTCCAGGCGTGGATCGACGCCGGCAAAATGGACCCGATCGACCCGGTGCACCTGATTTTCCTGCTGTGGGGCAGCACCCAGCATTACGCCGACTTTGCCACGCAGATCTGCCGTGTCACCGGGCGCACCAAGTTGACCAAGCAAGACATGGAAGACGCCGGCAGCAACCTGATTCGCATCATTCTCAAAGGCTGCGGCCTGACGCCGGCTATTTAAGACACCCATGCCTTTTACCCTCAGCGGTTTTTGCGAATACCGCGAAGAGATTCGCAAAAGCCGCTTCATCGCCCTCGCCGCGCCGATCGCCAGCGCAGCCGATGCCCAGGCGTTCATCGAGCAACACAGTGATTTGAACGCCTCGCACAATTGCTGGGCCTGGAAGCTCGGCGATCAATACCGCAGCACTGACGATGGCGAACCCGGTGGCACCGCTGGCCGGCCGATCCTTGCGGCGATTGAAGCGCAGGATTGCGATCAGGTCGCGGTCGTAGTGATCCGCTGGTATGGCGGCATCCAGTTGGGCACCGGCGGCCTCGCCCGAGCGTACGGCGGCAGTGCCAACAAATGCCTGCAAGGGGCACCGAAAGTCGAGTTGATCAGTCGGGTGCCGGTCAGTTGTGCCTGTGCATTTGGCGAGTTGGCGTTGGTGAAGCTTCGGGTCGCGGAGCTGGGTGGTTTGGTGGTGGAGGAAACCTTCACGGCCAATGGTGTGGAACTGCAATTGGCGATTGGCGACGGGCAGATAAGTACGCTGCAAACGCAGCTGGCGGACTTAAGTCGCGGGCGTATTTTGTTGCAGCGTTAAGATCAAAAGATCGCAACCTTCGGCAGCTCTACGCGCCTGTGGCCGCTGCGATCTTTTGGGGCACCCCGATTTTCTTTGCTCTCGACACTTGCCCACATCTGCTGTGCACCCGGCTGTGGATAACCTGAGCACATTCTGCTGTAACCCTTCTGTCATGCGGCTTTGCGGGCTTTGCTCATTTTTCGTCCAACTCGCCATCCGCGACGTTTATTCCACGTAAAAACAATCAGTTAGAGTGGTTTATCGCCATTAGAAGAAAGCCCCTCGGTGCTTATGCCCACACGGTCGGCTTGCGCACAGATACTGTGGAACAAGCTGTGGATAACCCGTTCATGGCTGGCGCAGCCCCATGCCTGACAATGCCTGCAGCTTATTGCTCGTTTTTTGACCAATTGATCACGCGCAAAACCGGAGCCTGATCAAAAGGCTTGCCCTCAAGTGGTGCCTCTCCAGGAATTGGAATAGGTCGAGGCAGCGTCCGCAACGCCTGTGCCAGCAGGCTTTTGTCGATTTCCTGACTCAATGGCCAGGAAATTGCTTTATCCACAGGCATATTCTTTTGCGACCCGAGCCTGTCATGTCCAACCCTGCACCTCCCCCCGATCAAACACCCCGCCTGCAATTGCGCAGAATCAGCAAACGTTACCCCGGTTGCCTGGCCAACGATGCCATCGACTTGAGCATTGCGCCCGGTGAAATCCACGCCCTGCTCGGCGAAAACGGTGCGGGCAAAAGTACCCTGATGAAGATCATCTACGGCGTCACACACGCCGACTCAGGGGAGATGATCTGGCAGGGCCAGCGCGTGACCATGCGCAATCCGGCCCAGGCCCGCAGCCTCGGGATCGGCATGGTGTTCCAGCATTTCTCGCTGTTCGAAACCCTGAGCGTGGCGCAGAACATCGCCTTGGCGATGGGCGCTGCGGCCGGTACGCCGAAGCAGCTTGAACCGAAAATCCGCGAGGTGTCCCAACGCTATGGCATGGCGCTGGAACCGGAGCGACTGGTCCACAGCCTGTCCATCGGCGAGCGTCAGCGGGTGGAAATCATTCGCTGCCTGATGCAGGACATCCGCCTGCTGATTCTCGATGAACCGACGTCGGTACTGACCCCGCAAGAGGCCGACGAATTGTTCATCACGTTGCGCCGACTGGCCGCCGAGGGCTGCAGCATTCTGTTCATCAGCCACAAGCTCGGCGAAGTGCGTGCGTTGTGCCACAGCGCCACGGTGTTGCGCGGCGGACGAGTGGCCGGGCATTGCGTGCCGGCCGAGTGTTCGGACCAGCAACTGGCGCAGTTGATGGTCGGTGAAGCCGCTGAGCTGATTACTGACTATCCGAAGGTCAGGGGGGCTGATGCGTTTCTGAACGTGACCGGATTGTCCTGGCACAACCCGGACCCGTTCGGCTGCTCGCTCAAGGGCATTGATCTCGAGGTGCGCAGCGGCGAAATCGTCGGTGTCGCCGGGGTGGCCGGCAATGGCCAGGATGAGTTGCTGGCCTTGCTTAGCGGTGAAGAACGGCTGCCGGGAAATGACGGGGCGAAAATCAGTTTCGGCGGGCAACCGGTGGCGCACCTGCGGCCGGATGCACGACGCAAACTCGGCCTGGCCTTCGTCCCCGCCGAGCGTCTGGGCCATGGCGCGGTACCGGAACTGAGCCTGGCGGATAACGCCCTGCTCACCGCATTTCAACAAGGGCTAGTCAGCAATGGATTGATCCAGCGCAGCAAAGTCGAGGCACTGGCCGAAGACATCATCCGCCGCTTCGGGGTCAAGACACCCGATGCCCAGGCAGCGGCTCGCAGCCTGTCTGGTGGCAACTTGCAGAAATTCATCCTCGGCCGGGAAATCCTTCAGCAACCCAGGTTGTTGGTGGCCGCGCACCCGACCTGGGGCGTGGACGTCGGCGCCGCCGCAACCATTCACCGAGCACTGATTGCCTTGCGCGACGCTGGCGCGGCGATCCTGGTGATCTCCGAAGACCTCGACGAACTGTTCCAGATCAGCGATCGCCTCGGCGCCCTGTGTGGCGGTCGACTGTCGACACTGCAGCCCACCGTCGACACCCGCCTGATCGATGTCGGTGGCTGGATGGCCGGCCAGTTCGACACCCCTCAATCACCTGCACCCGTAACGCTTTAACGGAGTTTCACATGCTGCTTTCTCTCGAACCCCGTGGCCAGCAATCGCGCCTGATGTTGTGGTGCTCGCCGTTGCTGGCGGCTGTATTGACCCTGGGCTGTGGCTCATTGTTGTTTATTGCGCTGGGCCACGACCCATTGCTGACCTTGCACACCCTGTTGATTGCACCGATCAGCGACCTGTACGGGGTCTCTGAGTTGTTGGTCAAAGCATTGCCGATTCTGCTCTGCGCATTGGGCCTGGCAGTGGCGTATCAGGCACGGATCTGGAACATCGGCGCCGAAGGTCAGTTGCTGCTCGGCGCCTTGGCCGGCAGTGCATTGGCGGTGAACATCATCGACCTGCAAAGCCGTTGGGCACTGGTGTTGATCCTGCTCACCGGCACCCTGGCCGGTGCCGCATGGGCCGGGCTGACGGCATGGTTGCGCACACGCTTCAACGCCAATGAAATCCTCACCAGCATCATGCTCAATTACATCGCGTTGAACCTGCTGCTGTTCTGCGTCCACGGGCCGCTGAAGGACCCGGCCGGGTTCAACTTTCCGGAGTCGGCGATGTTTGGCGATGCCAGTCGTTTGCCGTTGTTGATGGAGGACGGTCGGGTCCATGCGGGCGTGTATTTCGCCTTGCTCGCGCTGGTTGCGGTGTGGGTGTTGTTGCAGAAGAGCTTTGTCGGTTTCCAGATCAAAGTGCTCGGGCTGGACAAGCGCGCGGCGGGTTTTGTCGGCTTTCGCGAGAAGCGGCTGATCTGGCTGGCGCTGTTGATCAGCGGTGGCCTGGCGGGGCTGGCCGGGGTTTGCGAAGTCACCGGGCCCATCGGCCAACTGGTGCCGCAGGTTTCGCCGGGTTATGGCTATGCGGCGATCACCGTGGCGTTTCTCGGGCGGCTGAATCCCATCGGCATTCTGTTTTCCAGCCTGTTGATGGCGCTGCTGTACATCGGTGGCGAAAGCGCGCAGATGAGCATGAACCTGCCGCAAGCCATCACTCAATTGTTCCAGGGGATGATGCTGTTTTTCCTGCTGGCCAGTGACGTGCTGATTCTCTACCGACCACGTTTGAACCTGCGCTGGGTACGGCGCACCTCGACCACCGCCGTACAAGCAGGAGCCTTGTGATGGATATCGATCTGCTGAGCAATATTTTCTATGCCATGGTTCGCTGTGGCACACCGCTGTTGTTGGTGGCGTTGGGCGAGTTGATCTGCGAGAAGAGCGGCGTCCTCAATCTTGGGCAGGAAGGCATGATGCTGTTTGGGGCGGTGATCGGTTTTATCGTCGCCCTGAACAGCGGCAACCTCTGGCTCGGCGTGTTGCTGGCGATGTTCGCCGGGATGCTGTTGTCGTCACTGTTCGCCCTGGTAGCGCTGGTGTTCAACGCCAACCAGGTGGCGACAGGGTTGGCATTGACGATCTTCGGCGTGGGCCTGTCGACCTTCGTTGGCGCTGCGTGGGTCGGCAAACCGTTGGCGGGTTTCGAGCCGCTGGCGATTCCTTATCTGAGTGAAATTCCGCTGATCGGGCGGATGCTGTTTGCCCAGGACCTGCTTGTGTATCTGTCGTTTGCCCTGTTTGCGCTGGTGGCCTGGGTGATTGTGAGAAGTCGCGTCGGGTTGATTATTCAGGCGGTCGGCGAAAGCCCGGACGCCGCCAGTGCAATGGGCTTGCCGGTGTTGCGCGTGCGTACGCTGGCGGTGCTGTTTGGCGGGGCGATGGCGGGGTTGGCTGGGGCATATTTGTCCCTGGCCTATACGCCGATGTGGGCGGAGAACATGAGCGCCGGTCGCGGCTGGATTGCCCTGGCGCTGGTGGTGTTTGCCAGTTGGCGAGTGTGGCGGTTGCTGCTTGGAGCGTATCTGTTCGGTCTCGCCAGCATCCTGCATTTGGTGGCGCAGGGCTTGGGGCTGGCGATTGCGTCGAGTCTGCTGGCAATGCTGCCGTATGTCGCGACCATAGTGGTGTTAGTGCTGCTGTCCCGGGATGCCGTGCGCACACGATTGTATGCGCCGGTGTCGTTGGGGCAGCCGTGGCGGGCGGGGCATTAAATGGTGGCCCGTGAAGGCGTCCGAACAGGCAACGCTTGGGCCACACCCCACATCAGTTCAAAGAACAGGAAAATCACCAATAGCGAACTCGCCCCATGGGCCAGCGCATAAGCCTGCCAGGCCGAAAACAGAAACCTCCCCACCGCGTCATATCGCCCAAACATCTGCTGCGGATCGCGAATCCGCAGCACGGCCCATACGCACACAATCGAGCCCAACAGATTCGCCATCAACATGTGCACCGGCTCGAACGGCGGTAGCTCGCCGGGCAGATTGAAAGTCTGACTCAGGTTTAACAGCACGCCATGCAACGCCGCAAAACTCCACGGCGTGGCAAATGCCGCCGTGACGATCAGGTCGTACCACCCGCTGCCACGCACCAGTTGACGATATTGCGTTGAAGTCCACATTGGCATTGCTCCATACATTCAGGGAGCAACAAGGCTAAAGCCTGGAGTATGCTCCAAGGTCAAGCCCTCTCGAGACATCAAGGAAGCCATTCATGTCCACGGCAAAAACCGCACTCATCATCGGCGCCTCCCGGGGACTGGGCCTCGGTCTGGTGAAAACCCTGCTGGCCGACGGCTGGCAAGTCACCGCCACCGTGCGCAACCCACAGGGTGCCGAAGCCTTGCAGGCGTTGGGCAAGGTACGGATCGAAAAACTCGACATGGACGACCAGCAAGCGGTCATCGCCCTCAGCCAGCAGCTCAAGGGCGAGGTGTTTGACCTGTTGTTCGTGAATGCCGGTGTCAAGGGGCCGGAGGTCCAGACGCCGGGTGGCGCGACCCTGGCCGAGGTCGGTCAATTGTTCTTCACCAACGCCGTGGCGCCGATCAACCTGGCCCAGCGCTTCGTCGCGCAGATTCGTGAAGGCAGCGGCGTGCTGGCGTTCATGAGTTCGGTGCTGGGCAGCGTGACCATGCCCGACGCGCCGGAGCTGGCGCTGTACAAGGCCAGCAAAGCGGCGCTGAACTCGATGACCAACAGCTTCGTCACGCAATTGGGCGAACAGAAACTCACCGTGCTGTCGCTGCACCCGGGCTGGGTGAAGACCGACATGGGTGGCGAAGGTGCCGACATTGATGTGGAAACCAGCACCCGCGGGTTGATCGATCAGGTGAATGCGTATGCCGGCAAGGGCGGGCATCATTTTGTGAACTACCGGGGTGAAACCATTCCCTGGTAATCGGGTGTTGGATTTGACGCCTTCGCGGGCAAGCCTCGCTCCTACAGGTCCGACGCATGACTCTGTAGGAGCGAGGCTTGCCCGCGAAGCTTTTTTGATTGAAACTCCGCACCTCGCCCCCCGCGGCGACCCTGGATCAGCAGACAGGGCAACACTGAGCTGGCAACCCTGAACCCCACTTTCAGAGGAGCCGGCCACTATGCCTGCGACCCGTACCTGGTTAAAAAATCCCCTCGCCATTTTCACGGCCAACGCGCTCGATGCCCGTGGCGGTCTGGTGCTGCAAGACGGTTTGATCGTCGAAGTGCTCGGCGTCGGCCAGCAACCATCAGCACCCTGTGGACAAGTCCTCGATGCCCGCGAACATGTGATCTTGCCGGGGCTGATCAACACCCATCACCACTTCTATCAAACCCTGACCCGCGCCTGGGCGCCGGTGGTCAATCAGCCATTGTTCCCGTGGTTGAAAACCCTCTATCCGGTCTGGGCCCGGCTCACGCCGGAAAAACTCGCCCTCGCCACCAAAGTCGCCTTGGCCGAGTTGCTGCTGTCCGGCTGCACCACCGCGGCCGATCACCATTACCTGTTTCCGGAAGGCCTGGAAAATGCGATCGATGTGCAGGTCGAGAGTGTCCGCGAACTGGGCATGCGCGCCATGCTCACTCGCGGTTCAATGAGCCTTGGTGAAAAAGACGGGGGGCTGCCGCCGCAGCAAACTGTCCAGGAAGGCGAAGTGATTCTCGCCGACAGCCAACGCTTGATTGCCGAGTACCACGAACGGGGTGACGGCGCGCAAATCCAGATCGCTTTGGCGCCCTGCTCGCCATTTTCAGTAACCCCGCAAATCATGTCCGCCAGCGCCGAACTGGCGAACACCCTCGACGTGCGCCTGCACACTCACCTGGCCGAAACCCTGGATGAAGAAGACTTCTGCCTGCAACGCTTCGGCCTGCGTACCGTGGATTATCTGGACAGCGTCGGCTGGCTCGGCCCACGCACCTGGCTGGCCCACGGCATTCATTTCAACCCCGACGAAATCGCCCGCCTCGGCGCGGCCGGCACCGGTATTTGCCATTGCCCGAGTTCGAACATGCGCCTGGCTTCAGGGATTTGCCCAACCATCGAGTTGACCGACGCTGGCGCGTTGCTGGGCCTGGGCGTGGACGGTTCGGCGTCCAACGACGCCTCGAACATGATGCTCGAAACCCGACAGGCGCTGTACATCCAGCGTCTGCGTTATGGCGCGCAGAAGATCACCCCGGAACGCGTATTGGGCTGGGCCACCAAGGGTTCGGCGCAGTTGCTCGGGCGCAGCGACATCGGCGAACTGGCGGTGGGCAAGCAAGCGGATCTGGCGCTGTTCAAACTGGATGAACTGCGCTTCTCCGGCAGCCATGATCCGGTGTCGGCGCTGCTGCTGTGCGGCGCGGACCGAGCGGACCGGGTGATGGTCGGCGGCAAGTGGCGGGTGATCGATGGGCAGGTTGAGGGGCTGGATCTGAAAGGGTTGATCGCCGATCACAGCCAGGCGGCTCGGCAGTTGATCGCCGGTACCTGACACACTCCCCCGCTCCCACAGCTTTGTGTGAGCTGTCCGCACCAGCGGATGGCATGAGTTGGAGCCTCTGCACCGGGTTGGCTCCGGTGATGTATTGAACATCAAAAGATCGCAGTCTTCGGCAGCGCCTACAGAGGCGTGAGGTATCGAAGGCTGCGATCTTTTTATTTTGTTGTCCTGTTGGTCAGCAATTTGCATTGACCCGGTACACCTCACAACAAAATGGAGTTCCAGTTCATGCACAAACGTCCGTTGAAGCAGCTGCTTTGCGCTGTCGCCGCAGCCATCGGTCTGAGCGCCAGCCTGACCGCCAGTGCTGCCGCCCCGCTGAAAGTCGGCTTCGTCTATATCGGCCCGATCGGTGATCACGGCTGGACGTATCAGCATGAACAGGGACGCAAGGCACTGGCAGAGAAGTTCGGCGACCAGATCACCACCAACTACGTGGAGAACGTCGCCGAAGGCGCCGATGCCGAGCGGGTGATCCGCAACATGGCCAAGGACCAGTACGACCTGATCTTCACCACGTCTTTCGGCTACATGAACCCGACCCTGAAAGTTGCCAAGCAATTTCCCAAGGTGACCTTCGAACACGCCACCGGCTACAAGCAGGACAAGAACCTCGGCACTTACCTGGCACGCACTTACGAGGGCCGCTACGTCGGCGGTTTCCTTGCGGCGAAGATGACCAAGACCAAGAAAATCGGCTACGTCGCTTCCTTCCCGATTCCAGAAGTGATCCGCGACATCAATGCCATCCAGCTGGCGCTGAACAAGTACAACCCGGGCACCGAGATCAAAGTGGTGTGGGTCAATTCCTGGTTCGATCCGGGCAAGGAAGCCGACGCCGCCAATGCGCTGATCGATCAGGGCGTGGACGTGGTGTTCCAGCACACCGACAGCCCGGCACCGATCCAGGCGGCAGAACGGCGTGGCGTGTATGCAGTCGGTTATGCATCGGACATGGCGCACTTCGGGCCGAAAGCGGTGTTGACGTCTATCGTCAACGACTGGGGGCCGCACTACATTCAGGCGACCCAAAGCGTGCTCGACCATACATGGAAATCCCAGGATTACTGGGGTGGCTTGAAGGAGGGGACGGTTGAGCTGCCCATCAGCAACCTGGTGCCGGCCGCAGTGAAAACCGAAGCCGAGCAGATCATTGCCGACATCAAGAGCGGCGCGTTGCATCCGTTCACCGGGCCGATCAAGGATCAGGCCGGCGTGGAGAAAATCCCGGCGGGCGTGAGCGCGACCAATGCACAACTGGCGTCGATGAACTACTACGTGGAAGGCATGAAGGCTGAGATGCCGAAGTAATTCCTGCCAGGAACACAAAACCCTGTGGGAGCGGGCTCGCTCCCACATAACAGCTCATCTGCTGGATGCAGGACTTCGCATGAACCACCTCCCGATCATCGACATCGCCCCGCTCTACAGCGATGACGCTCAAGCCTGGCAATCGGTCGCCACAGACATCGACCGCGCCTGCCGCGAATGGGGCTTTTTCTATATCAAGGGCCACCCGATCGCCCCGTCACGCATCGAGGCTGTGCTCGACCATGCCCAACGCTTCTTCGCCCTGCCCGCCGCCGAAAAACTCAAGATCGACATCACCCGGACCCGCCACCACCGCGGCTATGGCGCCATCGCCACCGAACAACTCGACCCGAGCAAACCCAGCGACCTGAAAGAAACCTTCGACATGGGCCTGCATCTGCCGGCCGATCATCCCGATGTGCTGGCGGAAAAACCCTTGCGCGGGCCCAACCGTCATCCGTCGATGCCCGGTTGGGAAGCGCTGATGGAGCAACACTACGTCGACATGCAAGCACTCGCGCAAACCCTGCTGCGGGCCATGACCCTGGCATTGGGCATCGAGCGTGACTTCTTCGATAGCCGTTTCAAAGAGCCGGTCAGCGTGCTGCGGATGATTCATTACCCGCCACGTCACACGGCCAGCTCCTGCGATCAGCAAGGCGCCGGCGCCCACACCGATTACGGCTGCATCACCCTGCTCTACCAGGACGCCGCTGGCGGTTTGCAAGTGCGCAACGTAAAAGGCGAATGGATCGATGCACCGCCGATCGAAGGCACGTTCGTGGTCAACCTCGGCGACATGATGGCGCGCTGGAGCAACGACCGTTACCTGTCGACGCCACATCGGGTGATCAGCCCGCTGGGAGTGGATCGGTACTCGATGCCGTTCTTTGCCGAGCCACACCCCGCCCCCCCCATCGAATGCCTGCCCGGTTGCCAGGACGAACAGCATCCGGCGAAGTATCCAGCCACCACTTGCGCCGAATTCTTGCTCTCGCGCTTTGCCGACACCTACGCTTATCGACGGGAACAGGAAGCCGTGTAATGAACCGGCTGGTCAGGTTTTACTCATTGTTTCGGCGGGCATCTGTAGAATGCCCCCATTGCACTTGATGAGATTTCAAAAATGTACGACTGGCTGAACGCTCTGCCCAAGGCAGAATTGCACTTGCACCTGGAAGGTTCGCTGGAGCCTGAGCTGCTGTTCGCCCTGGCCGAACGCAACAAGATCGCCCTGCCGTGGAGCGACGTCGACACCCTGCGCAAGGCCTACGCCTTCAACAACCTGCAAGAGTTTCTCGACCTGTATTACCAGGGCGCCGATGTGCTGCGCACCTCCCAGGACTTCTACGACCTGACCTGGGCCTACCTGTTGCGCTGCAAGGAACAGAACGTGATTCACACCGAACCGTTCTTCGACCCGCAAACCCACACCGACCGTGGCATCCCGTTCGAAGTGGTGCTCAACGGCATCGCCGCCGCATTGAAAGATGGCGAGCAGCAACTGGGGATCACCAGCGGTTTGATCCTCAGCTTCCTGCGCCACTTGAGCGAAGACGAAGCGCAGAAAACCCTCGACCAGGCGCTGCCGTTCCGTGATGCATTCGTGGCCGTGGGCCTGGACAGTTCTGAAATGGGCCACCCGCCGAGCAAGTTCCAGCGCGTGTTTGATCGTGCCCGCCACGAAGGCTTCCTGACCGTGGCCCACGCCGGTGAAGAAGGCCCGCCCGAGTACATCTGGGAAGCCCTCGACCTGCTGAAAATCCAGCGCATCGACCACGGCGTGCGCGCCATCGAAGACGAGCGCTTGATGCAGCGGATCATCGATGAGCAGATCCCGCTGACGGTGTGCCCGTTGTCGAACACCAAGCTCTGCGTGTTCGATCACATGTCCCAGCACAACATCCTCGACATGCTCGAACGCGGCGTGAAGGTCACGGTGAACTCCGATGACCCGGCGTACTTCGGTGGCTATGTCACCGAGAACTTCCACGCGCTGTACACCGATCTGGGCATGACCCAGGATCAGGCCAAGCGTCTGGCGCAGAACAGCCTGGATGCGCGGTTGGTGAAACCTTAAAGGTCACCCGATAAACCTGTGGGAGCGGGCCAGCCCGCTCCCACAGGTTCGGTGATTAATTGATGATCACCGGCTCGCTCAATTCTTCCAATGTCTTGCCCCGAGTTTCCATCCCGAAGATCCACACCACTGCCGCCGCAATCGCAAAGCACATCGCCCCCAGCGCAAACACCCCGCCCTGCCCCGTCATCGGGAATACCAGCCCGGTCACCATTGGCCCGAGCAGCGAACCCACGCGGCCGATGGCCGAAGCGAACCCCGAGCCCGTGGCCCGTGCCGACGTCGGGTACAACTCCGGGGTGTAGGTGTAGAGCACCGCCCACATGCCGAACAGGAAGAACTGCATCAGCAGCCCCGAGGTGATCAACAGGCTGACGTTGCCGCCGAACACCGCGCTCTGACCATAAAGAAACGCCATCACCCCGCCGCCGAGCAAGGTCACGACGCACACCGGTTTGCGCCCCCAACGCTCGACCAGCCAGGCGGCCATGAGGAACCCGGGAATCCCGCCGAGGGAAATCAGCACCGTGTAATACACCGACTGGGTCACGGCGAAACCCGACTGTTGCAGCAGCGCACTGAGCCAGGACGTCAGGCCATAGAAACCCAGCAAGGCGAAGAACCACACGCTCCAGATCATCATCGTGCGCCGGCGATATTGCACCGACCAGATTTCCCGCAGCGCGGAGAAGAAGTTGCCCGGTTGACTCGCCACCCGTGGCAGGCGAATCGGCTCAGGCAGATCCGAACGGCCCAATGAAGCCCGAACCCGTTCTTCAATGCGGTGTAAAACCGTGTCCGCTGCATCATGATGCCCGGCCTGTTCCAGCCATCGCGGTGACTCGGGTATGAAAAAACGAATCGCCAGGACGAACACCGCCGGCACCGCCAACACCAGGAAGATGTCGCGCCAGCCAATCACCGGCAACAGGAAGTACGACAGCACCCCGGCCGCGACGAAACCGAGCGGCCAAAAGCCGTCCATCAATGCGATGTAACGCCCACGACGCTTTGCCGGAATCAGCTCCGACAGCATCGACTGCGCAATTGGAAACTCCATGCCCATGCCGATCCCCAAGAGGATACGGAACAACGTCAGCATTTCGACATTCTGCGCCGTGGAACACAGGTAGCTGGCGATGCCCCACAACACAATGCTCCACTGGAACACCGGTTTGCGCCCGAAGCGGTCGGCCAGCATGCCGGACAGCGAGGCACCCACCACCATGCCGAAGAAACTCGAACTGGCCAGCAACCCGGCCTGCGCCGTGCTCAGGCCGAACTCGGTTTTGATCGAGCCGAGCAGGAAGGTCATCATCGCCAGGTCCATGGAGTCGAAGAAAAACGCCAAGGCAATGATGATGAAAATGATGCGGTGATAACCACTGATGGGCAGCCGTTCCAGTCGTTCTGCCGCGCTGAAGCTTCGTGTTTCCATGCCACCTTCCCCCAATCCGAAAGTCCCCGGATCGAGTGTGCGCGATAGTGACTGGGGGTTATTGCTGGATACGACCTGCCCACAGCTCTGAACGACGCCTGAAGCCCAGAATCCCGGACATCGTCCCCCAATGGCTCTAAAGCGCCATTTCCAGCTCGGTTTCCTTGGCGAAACGATGGATTTCACGTTGCCCCGTGGCCGTGATCTGCAAGGCTCGCGAATCGCTGGGCAGGCTCAACCAGCCGGACTGCATGAACAGTTGCAACAAGGCCGCCCCCAAGGAACCACCCATGTGCGGGCGTCTTTCGCTCCAGTCCGGGCACGCGCAGGCGACTCTGCCGTTGCGGTGGGCCAGCGCCTGGATGAACACACCGCGTGCTGCCAATTGCGTGGAACCCTTGTGAGTGATCATGACCCGCTGATCGAGCTGCTCGATCCAGCCGGCATCCAGCAGACGCTGGTAAAGATCGGCGGCCAGGGTACCGCCCAGATGGTCGTCACAAAGCCTGGCCCGTAGCAGTGACGAAGGCGCCGCCTGAGGTTTGGCGATAGGACTCGTACGTTTGAACACCTCTGGAATATCCCGAGGCGCGCTGGCCAGGGTAGCACTGGCCAGGGCTTCTATCGCGGCGCCGACTTCGGGCGCGGCAAGCCGGAAAAACCGTTTGCGCCCACGGGTTTCGACTTTCAACAGACCGCCGGTGGACAAGCGCCCCAGATGCGCACTGGCCGAAGACGGCGACAGGCCCGCCAGCAACGCCAGCTCCTCAGTGTGCCGTGCCGTGCCGTCCATCAAGGCCCACATCATTGCGCTGCGCTTTGGGTCAGCCAGCAACGTGGCAATCTGGCTGATGCAAGGTGCATGTTCCATGTATTCACTCCCTGTTGAATCGTTTCGTCTACTGCTCAGAGACATCTTGACCAGTAATGTGTCCTCGGCCAAGACGCGAAAACCGCCATAAGCCGGGCAAAGCCACCCGCTCACCCAGGCCATTGCTTCGCGGGTGCAGCGAAGGTCCGGTGATGACCGTAGGGTCTGACCGACTCGAACGTGGACTCGCCATTGCGAGATCGACGGCGCGTACATGAGGCGGGCGCTAGTATAAGCGGGTTAACCGCCGGTTCCTGCCCTCGGGAATCCATTGGTGGTGATAGTTCCTGACAGAAATTTCGCTATTTGCCTGCGACTAATGATCGACACCCGATATCGTCGGAAATTGACTGCTTATCCGAGCGCATCGGCTGGCAAGCATTTCCCGCAAAAGGTTCACCGGCTTACTCAATTGCGCGCGATGGGCGCACAGTAAATTCAGCGGTGCGCGCTCACAGAGCAATTCAGGCATCAGCACTTTCAAGCGGCCGGCGAGCACATCGGCGGCGACATCGAGCCAGGACTTATACGCAATCCCCGCTCCCGCCACGGCCCACAGCCGCACCACATCGGCATCGTCACTGAAGCGATCGCCGCTGACGGTCAGGCTCACCTCGCGTTTGCCGTCGTGAAAACTCCAGTGATCGTGGACCCGGCTACCGAGCATAAACAGCAGGCAATTGTGCTGCGCCAATTGCTCCAGCTGCCGTGGTTCGCCATGTCGGGCCAGATAACTCGGCGCAGCACACAGCACGCGGCGGTTCTGCGGTGCGATGGGTAAGGCCACCAGGCTCGAGTCTTCCGGCTCGCCGTAACGCAAGGCGATGTCCACCGGTTGGCGGAACAGGTCGGCGATGCGGTCGCCCAGCAGCAACCGTACGGTGAGTTTCGGATGCTCGCGCTGAAACTCGTCGAGCCATGGCAGCAGCAGGTTGCGCCCGAAATCCGAAGGCGCCGACAGCTGCAGAATCCCACTGACCTGATCCTGCCCACTGGCCAGCAAACGGCGGCCCTCATCGAGATTGCTCAAGGCGGCCCGGGCGTACTCCAGAAAGCCCTCGCCTTCGGCCGTCAGGCGCAGGCTACGGGTAGAGCGGGTGAGCAAGCGTGCGCCAAGTTGTAGTTCGATGCGCTTCAACGCCGCGCTGGCCACCGCCGCCGACATATCCATCCCCCGTGCCGCCGCCGACAGACTCCCCAGGTCCGCCGCCCGAACGAACAACTGCAAGTCATCGAAACGCAACATCTTCAGCCCCGATTATCAAAAAAATGTTGAAAGAGACTGCTCTTTTAGCGGGTTTTATCTTGCAGAGAAATAACCAATCATCTGTGCCATCGAAATCATCTCTCTCCCAGGATCCCACTATGAAAGCCATTGCCTACTTCGCCTCCCTGCCGATCAGCGACGAAAAATCCCTGCAAGATATCGAACTGCCAGAACCGGTCACCGGCCCGCGCGACCTGTTGGTGGAGGTCAAAGCCATTTCGGTCAACCCGGTGGACACCAAGATTCGCCAGAACGTGCAGCCTGAAGGTGGCGCGGCCAAAGTGCTGGGCTGGGACGTGGCGGGAGTGGTCAAGGCTGTTGGCAGCGAAGTGACCTTGTTCAAGGCCGGCGACAAGGTGTTCTACGCCGGCTCCATCGTCCGTGCCGGCGGCAACAGCGAGCTTCATTTGGTGGATGAGCGCATCGTCGGCCATATGCCCAAGACCCTTGGTTTCGCCGAAGCCGCCGCCCTGCCGCTGACCGCCATCACCGCGTGGGAACTGTTGTTCGAACGCCTGCAAATACGCGAAGGCAAAACCGATGAGGGCCAGAGCCTGCTGATCGTCGGTGCCGCCGGGGGCGTTGGTTCAATCCTCACGCAATTGGCCAGCCAGCTCACCGGGTTGAAAATCATCGGCACCGCGTCCCGTGCCCAAACCCAGAGTTGGGTGCGTGACATGGGCGCCGATCAGGTGATCGATCACAGTCAGCCGCTGAGTGAAGCACTCAAACGTGCCGGGTTCGAGCATGTGACCCACGTTGCCAGCCTGACCCAGACTGACCAACACCTGGATCAATTGGTGGAGGCATTGGCGCCGCAAGGCAAACTGGCGCTGATCGATGATCCGAAGGCGCTGGACGTGACCAAGCTCAAACGCAAGAGCCTGTCGCTGCACTGGGAGTTCATGTACACCCGCTCGCTGTTCGAAACCGCCGACATGATCGAGCAGCACAAACTGCTCAACCGCGTCGCCGGGCTGATCGATGCCGGCACACTGAAAACCACGGTCGGTGAGCACTTCGGAACCATCAACGCCGCCAACCTGCGTCGCGCCCATGAACGGCTGGAAAGCGGCAAGTCCAAGGGCAAGATTGTGCTTGAAGGGTTCTGACCCGAAGATCAAAAGATCGCTGCGCCAGCGATCTTTTGCCGTCAGTCAGAGAGTTGATCGTTGTCACAATTGCGATCGTATTCAGGTCTACAATCGAAAACTCTGCGAACAATCTTTTACGTGATGTCTTTTGCGAGACGTCTTTCACAAGAGGAACTCAGCAATGAAGATCCTGATAAAAGAATTGGCAACATCCCGCTGGCAGGTTCGCCTGGATCAGCACGCTGTGACGTTCCGCAGTGAAGCCGAAGCCCTGGCCTTCACTAAAACCCTTGAAGCGCGCTTGCTCGCGCCCCATCAGATTCCCGGCCGTCAGCAGCGCACTGCTGGCTGAGTCCGTCCTCAGGCCTGGGCTTTTTCCAACGCCCGGGCATTCTGCAAACGCCGGGTGAGCATCGCCACGCTCACCACCACAATTGCGCACAGGCTGATGACCATGGCCATCGGCATGGCACTGCCATCGTGCAAAACACCCACCAGCGCCGCGGCCCCGGCGGCGACGCTGAATTGCAGGCAACCGAGCATCGCCGAGGCACTGCCCGCCCGTGCGCCCTGGCCGCTCATCGCGCAGGCCGAGGCGTTGGGCACGATACAACCCAGGCTGGCGATGCAGACAAAAAGCGGAATCAGCAACGGCCACAAGTGCGCAGGGTGCAGCGAGCTGACCGCCAACAGGGCCAGGCCGCCCGCCAGGTAGAGCCAGACAGTGCGCGCCAGCAAGAAGGCCGGACCGCGTCTCGCCAGCAACCGGGCATTGACCTGGGCCACCAGGATGAACCCCGCCGCGTTGATCCCGAACAGCCAGCCGAAATGCTCGGCCGGCACACCATAGAGTTTGATGAAGACGAACGGCGAGCCCGCGATGTAGGCAAACATCCCGGCGATGGCGACACCACCGGTCAGGGCATGACCGAGGAATATCGGGTCCGCCAGCAACCGACCGTACTGGCGTAGCGCGCCCGACAACGGTTGGCGCGGCACATGGGCCGGTAGACTTTCCGGTAGCCCGAGAGCCACCGCCAACCCGGCCAGCGCACTGAAACCGGTCAGCACGAGAAAGATCGACTGCCAACCCGTCGTGTTGACCAACAACCCGCCCAGCATCGGCGCAAGAATCGGCGCCAGGCCCATCACCAGCATCAACTGCGAAAAGACCTTCGCCGAACCCACCGCATCGCATTTATCGCTGACCACTGCCCGGGCGATCACCATGCCCGCGCAACCACCCAGCGCCTGGACAAAGCGGGCGCCGATCAGCCACTCAAGACTCGGCGCGTAAGCACAGGCCAATGAGGCCACGGTGAATAAACCGACACCGGTCAGCAAGGGAAGCCGTCGCCCAAAGCGATCCGCCACCGGGCCGTACGCCAGTTGGCCGATGGACAGCCCTAGGAAATAGGCTGCCAGGGTCAGTTGAACGTGTTTTTCGTCGGTACCGAAAGCGAGCGCCATCGCCGGGAAGGCCGGCAGGTAGAAATCGATCGCCAGGGGACCGAAAGCGCTCAAGGCGCCGAGAATCAGGATTGTGCGCAGGTTCATCAGGCGTCCAGGTTGGGCAGACAGGTTAGCCATGGATCGGCAGGCTGACAGTCTAGCCGGGCGTGGACGCCTTGAACATTCCGATAGGTCGCTAACTATTAAAAATAGCTCAGGCCTGTTTTACCCCGTAACCCTCTTCAGTGATGGCGGCGATTACCTGATCGGCTGTCAGCACACTTTCTACGCCGACTTCTTTTGCCGCCAGATCGATGCGTACGCTGGCTGCCGGATCCTTGGCTTGCAGCGCCTCAGTGATAGCCTTGACGCAGTGACCGCAGGACATGCCTTCAACGTTGAACACTTGCATGGGACGTCTCCTTTAATGAAGCCCTTACATGAGGGTTGCGCGCAGTCTCGAGCTTGCCACCATGGCAAGGTCAAGTTCTGAATCAAGCTGCCGGGCTGGCAATCGGCGTCGCGCTCGGCCAAGCTGCGTCCATCTATGACTCGACATCAGGAGATTCAGCCATGCGCTGGTCAGCTCTCAGCCTGTTTGGCTTCCTCAGCCTCTTTGCCGCGACACCTTCGGTTCAAGCCGCCGGGGAGGACTACGGCGTGCTGATCATTTCCCGCGAGCGCCTGGAAGTGTCGACTTCCTGCGAGATCGGCGTGTACATCCAGGATCAGTTGGCCGGGCGGCTGTTCCAGGAACAGAGCACCTCGTTCAACCTGCCGCCGGGCAATGTGTCCCTGCGCCTCAAACTGCTGCCGGGCCAGGCGCCGGGCTGCAACCCGGGCATGCTCGCGCCGGGGTCGCAGGACATCAAACTCAAGGCTGGGGATGTGTTGAAGTTCCGGATTGCGATGACGCAGGAAGGGATGTACCTCAAGCCTGCGGCTTTGGAATACTGAGTCGGCTGCGATCTTTTGATCTGAGACATGGCACTTGACCTTGCCAGCATGGCAAGGTTGATCCTGTAGGCAATTTCTACAGGGAGCGTGACCGATGTCCGAATCCACCACTTTCGATCTGCCGATTGCCGGCATGACCTGCGCCAGTTGCGCCGGGCGTGTCGAGCGAGCCTTGAGCAAAGTCATCGGCGCCACGGCCGTCAGCGTCAACCTGGCCACCGAACAGGCCCGGGTGCAGGCGCCCAGTGACAGCCTGCCGGCCTTGATGGACGCCGTGCAGCGGGCTGGTTACAGCGTTCCACAGCAGACCCTCGAATTGAGTATCGACGGCATGACCTGTGCGTCTTGCGTCGGCCGCGTCGAACGGGCACTGACCAAGGTGCCGGGGGTGAAGAGTGTCAGCGTCAACCTGGCCAACGAACGGGCGCACCTTGAGCTGCTCGGCCAGGTCGATCCGCAGACCTTGATCGGCGCCGTGACCAAGGCCGGTTATTCCGCCCGCGTCTGGGAAGTCGAACACCCGCAAACCGATAATCAGCAACAACGCCTGCAGCGCGAACGCTGGGCCTTGCTGGCGGCCATCGCCCTCGCCTTGCCGCTGGTGCTGCCGATGCTGCTGCAACCTTTCGGTGTGCACTGGATGCTCCCGGCGTGGGTGCAGTTCGCGCTGGCAACGCCGGTGCAATTCGTATTCGGCGCCCGCTTCTATGTCGCTGCGTGGAAAGCCGTGCGCGCCGGTGCCGGCAACATGGATTTGCTGGTGGCTCTGGGCACCAGCGCCGGCTACGGCTTGAGCGTTTACGAGTGGGCCACCGCTGCCGGTCGCATGCCACACCTGTATTTCGAAGCCTCGGCGGTGGTGATTGCCTTGGTGTTGCTGGGCAAATACCTGGAAAGCCGCGCCAAGCGCCAGACCGCCAGCGCCATCCGCGCCCTCGAAGCCTTGCGTCCGGAGCGAGCCATTCAAGTGATCGACGGCCGCGAGCAGGAGGTTGCGATCAGCGCTTTGCGCCTCAACGATCTGGTTCTGGTAAAACCCGGCGAGCGCTTCCCGGTGGATGGCGAAGTGGTGGAAGGCCAGAGCCACGCCGATGAAGCATTGATTAGCGGCGAAAGCCTGCCGGTGCCCAAAGCTCCGGGGGACAAGGTCACCGGCGGTGCGATCAACGGTGAAGGTCGGCTGCTGGTGCGGACCATGGCGCTCGGCGCAGAAACCGTGCTGGCGCGGATCATCCGCCTGGTCGAAGACGCGCAGGCGGCGAAAGCGCCGATCCAGAAACTGGTGGATAAAGTCAGCCAGGTGTTCGTGCCTGTGGTGCTGCTGATTGCACTGGCGACCCTGGTTGGTTGGTGGCTGTATGGCGCGCCGCTGGAAACTGCATTGATCAACGCCGTCGCGGTGTTGGTGATCGCCTGTCCTTGTGCGCTTGGGTTGGCCACACCGACCGCAATCATGGCAGGCACCGGTGTGGCGGCGCACCACGGAATTCTGATCAAGGACGCCGAAGCCCTGGAGCGCGCCCACGAAGTCAGCGCCGTGGTGTTCGACAAGACCGGCACACTGACCTCGGGCACGCCGCGCATCGCACATTTGAGTGCCATCGAGGGTGACGAAGCCGCCTTGCTGCAAATGGCCGGAGCCCTGCAACGGGGCAGTGAGCACCCGCTGGCCAAGGCGGTGCTGGATGCCTGCGCCGAACGCGGCTTGACCGTGGCCGATGTCAGCGACAGTCAATCGCTGACCGGGCGCGGCATTGCCGGCAGCCTCGATGGTCGGCGATTGGCCCTGGGCAATCGGCGTTTGCTGGAAGAAAGTGGCTTGAATGCCGGACCATTGGCTGACTCCGCAAGCGCTTGGGAAACCGAAGGCCGGACGCTGTCCTGGTTGATCGAGCAAAGCCCCGAACCTCGGGTGCTGGGCCTGTTCGCCTTCGGTGACACGCTCAAGCCCGGCGCCCTGCAAGCGGTGCAACGCCTAAGCGCCCGCAATATCAGCAGCCACCTGCTGACCGGCGATAACCGCGGCAGCGCCAAAATCGTCGCCCAAGCGCTGGGCATCAAGGATGTTCACGCCGAAGTACTGCCGGCGGACAAAGCCGCCACCGTCGCCGCCCTGAAAAAAACCGGCGTGGTGGCGATGGTCGGCGACGGCATCAACGACGCCCCGGCCCTGGCTGCTGCTGACATCGGCATTGCCATGGGCGGCGGCACCGATGTCGCCATGCACGCTGCCGGCATCACTCTGATGCGCGGTGACCCACGGCTGGTGCCGGCGGCGCTG
Organism: Pseudomonas sp. 01L34; assembly: GCF_056400265.1. Classification (NCBI taxonomy): domain Bacteria; kingdom Pseudomonadati; phylum Pseudomonadota; class Gammaproteobacteria; order Pseudomonadales; family Pseudomonadaceae; genus Pseudomonas; species Pseudomonas sp. 01L34. The sequence continues at coordinate 587,740 of NZ_JBFTSX010000006.1, read as the reverse complement.
GAGATCAGCCGCAGGACCTACGCGAAAATTCGCCAGAACCTGTTCTGGGCCTTCGTCTATAACCTGATCGGCCTGCCACTGGCGGCATTCGGCTTCCTCAACCCGGTGCTGGCCGGCGCGGCCATGGCGCTGTCGAGCGTCAGCGTGGTCAGCAATGCGTTACTGTTGAAAACCTGGAAGCCCAAAGACCTGGAGGACAACCGATGAACATTGGCCAAGCGGCCCGCCAGAGCGGTCTGAGCGCGAAGATGATCCGCTATTACGAATCCATCGGCCTGCTCAAGGCGGCCCATCGCACCGACAGTGGCTACCGGGTCTATGGCGACGACGACCTGCACACCCTGGCGTTCATCAAGCGCTCTCGGGACTTGGGTTTTTCACTGGAAGAAGTCGGTAAACTACTGACCCTCTGGCAGGATCGCCAGCGCGCCAGTGCCGATGTGAAGGCCTTGGCCCGTCAGCACATCGATGAGCTGAACCAGAAAATTCGCGAACTTGGTCAGTTGCGCGACACCCTGCAAGACCTCGTAGAACACTGCCACGGCGACCACCGCCCGGACTGCCCGATTCTCAAGGAGCTGGCCTCGGGTTGCTGCGTCGAACCCGCTCATTCTTGAGCGCCAGCCCCTTCACCACCAGCAACAGGGTGAGGGGAATGCCGTGGAACAACAGCACCACCGCGCCGGGTGTCCACCAGGAATAGAACGGCGCGGCGATCAACATGCCGACGCCGAACCCGGTCATTTGCAGCAGCGTCAGAAAACTGAAAATCGGCAGGCGCAGGCTGTCCGGTTCACGTTGCAGGCGCGACATCAGGCCAACCTCCGAGAACCCGTCGCCTATCCCGGCGGGCAACGAAAACAGCAGCAAACCGTACAGGGTCTGCTGCTGAAACGTCAGGATGAAACCGCAGGACATCAGCAACACGCCAAAGAAAAATCGCCGCTCAAGGTGCGCGTTGTCCGTGCCTTTCAGGCGACTGGCGATTCGCGCACCGATGAACTTGCCGCAGGCCCACACCGCCAGCATCAGGCCCAGGGTGGTGCTGGCCGACTCGGGTGTGAGCAGTTTTGAAATGATTGGAAGACCGACGTTGTGCGCGGCGCTGCCCAAGGTGTCGGCCATGGCGACGGCCAACATCGCCGCCAGTACCGGCGCCGTGCGCAAACCCTGGCGCAAGGCCTGCCATTCGCCCTGTTTGTGAAGAGGTTCATCACAGCTGGGGGCCGGTCCGCAAAACCGCAGTGGCACAATCAGCAGCGCTGCCAGCAGGTACGTGACCACGTTCAATGCAAATACTGTTTCAAAGCCAAATCCCGCCACCAACAACCCAGCCACCAGACTCCCGCTGACCATCGCCGCAGACGACGCTGAGGTTATCCAGGCGTTGGTCTTGAGTAATTGCGCCTCTTCGATCAGGTGCGGCAATTGGCTGTTGAGGCCGATGGCGAACATCGAATTACCAAACCCCAGGCCGAACGCGATCAGCGGCAATAGCAACGCTTGTTGGCTGACCGGCAGCACCAGCAGCAGACCCAGCAAACCGGCACGCAGCAGATCGAAGGCAATCAGCGGCAGGCGCCCGGCCCAGCGGCGATAGAACCGGGTACCGATCAGGCTGGCCAGGATACCCCCGGCGACACGGCTGGCGAGGAAGATGCCGACGCTCATGGCGCTATTGCTGAGCAGGTAGACGTAGGTAGCCAGGGCGACCATGTTGAGGAAAGCGCCGAAGTCCGAAATCAGCCGGGCGGCGATGATCAACTGAGCATTGCGGATGGAGTTCACATTCAGTCCTTGAGTGTGCGGGGTATTGCTGGTGTAAAAAACCCGGCCAAAGCCGGGTTTTGGGTCAACCGATCACTGCATCCACGGCGGAGGCGGTTCTTCGGCTTTGCTCGGTGGCGCATCGTCCGCCGCCCGAATCGCTTGGCGACGCTCTTCGTCGAGACGGGCCGCCTCGATCTCGCGCATGATCCCGCCGACGTCCGCCAGTTCTTCCGGCTCGTCGAACTCGCCGGTCAACACGCTGGCCGGGTGCAAGGTACCGGCTTCGTACAATGCCCACATTTCCTTGGCGTACTTGGTGCGTTTCAACTCCGGTGCAAAACGACCGAAGTACGACGCCATGTTGCCCACGTCCCGCTCCAGCATGCTGAACGCGTGGTTGTTACCCGCCGCATCCACTGCTTGCGGGAGGTCGATGATGACCGGGCCGGTCGGCGTCAGCAGCACGTTGAACTCGGACAGGTCACCGTGCACCAGACCGGTACACAACATCAGCACGATTTGCGAAATCAGATAGGCGTGATATTCGCGTGCCTGATCCGGCTCCAGCACCACATCGTTCAGACGCGGCGCGGCATCGCCGTACTCGTCGGCCACCAGCTCCATCAGCAGCACGCCTTCGAGGAAGTCATACGGCTTGGGCACCCGCACCCCGGCACTGGCCAGGCGGAACAGCGCCGCCACTTCGGCGTTCTGCCAGGCGTCTTCGGTTTCCTTGCGGCCAAACTTGGAGCCCTTGGCCATTGCGCGAGCCTGCCGGCTGTTGCGCACCTTGCGACCTTCCTGATACTCGGCCGCCTGACGAAAACTGCGTTTGTTCGCCTCCTTGTAGACCTTGGCACAACGCAGCTCGTTGCCGCAGCGCACCACATAAACAGCTGCTTCTTTACCACTCATGAGTGGGCGCAGCACCTCGTCGACCAGACCGTCCTCGATCAGGGGTTCAATGCGTTTTGGAGTCTTCATCAGCTTTTATTGTGGGTCCTTTATTACCAAACACGCGAAAGTCATTCGTTATACGGCAATCCTCTCATTCGGGGGAGGGGTTGCCGACCTATGAACGTTCCCATGAACATCAAGAAGCACACAATGTGCCGGATTAATCAGGCAAAACTCATCGACCGCCCCGGATCATAGCTGAGCGAGAACCACTTGTTGACGACGGAGTGCCAAGGTATTTGCGACAGAATCTAACCTCGATCCCTGGCGTTCGCAGGATTTTTCTCAAAAGACCTCAATTTCCCCGCGCTTCAGCCGAAGTCATTAGAGAGAAAAGGAATTGTCTGACAATCGCCTCAACAACAATCAAGAAGGCGCGCTCAAGAATCGGGGCGTATCAAACGTTTTCGGCTGCCAATAATCCGCGAGTCATCAGCACTGCGTGGGCCTACAAGAAAAACTGGAGCGCGGATGAACATCAAACAGAAGTTGACCTGGGCGTTTGCAATCATCGCCTGCTTGCCCGTGGTGCTGGTCGCCACCCTCGTCGTGCTGAACTTGCGCAGTGACGCCAAGGACAATTTTGTCGACGGCAGTGGCCGCGAGATTCGTCAGGTCAGCAATGCCATGCAACTGTTCTTTGATGGCATCAGCCAGAACGTTGACTACCTGGCCACCCAACCGCTGATCAAGAACTCCGACGACAGCCTCAAGACCTACATGAGCGCCAATGCCGAGAGCATTCCCCAAGGCGAAATGGACAAGAAGGTCTTCGCCCTCCTCCAGGATCTGGGCAACAGCCATCCGGCCTACGCCTATGCGATTCTCGGGACGGCGGCGGGCGGTTACGTGTCCTGGCCGGACGATGCGAAGCTGAGCAATTACGACCCGCGCCAGCGCCCGTGGTACAAGGCGGCCCAGGCCAAGCCGGGCAAGCCGCTTCGCACCGAGGCCTATTACTGGGCCCAGGATGACGCGACCTACGTCAGCACCGTGCGCACCATCGATAACAAACTGGGCAGCAATGGCGGCGTGGTCAGCATCGACGTGACGCTCAAGCAGCTCACTGAAATCGTCAAACAGATCAAACTCGGCGAAACCGGCTACCTGATGCTGGTGGAAAACACCGGCACCATACTGGTCGATCCCAAGCAGCCGGAACACAACTTCAAAGCCCTGAGCAGCCTCGGCGACGGCTACGCGCAACTCGGCAAGGCTGGCAAAGGGCTGGTTGAGGTTGAGCTCAATGGCGAGCGCTACATGGCCAACGTCTGGCCGTCGGAGCAACTGGGCTGGACCTTTATCGGCCTGATCAAGCAGACCGACGTGATGAGCTCGGCCACTCAACTGACCTGGCTGATCGCGATCATCGCGGCGGTACTGGCGGTGTTCTTCGCCATCGTCGGCGCCAGTTTCGCCAGCCTGATCGTGCGGCCGATCCGTAGCGTGGCCAGCGGTCTGGAAGGCATCGCCCAGGGCGAAGGCGACCTGACCAAGAACCTGCACATCCGTGGCAGCGATGAAACCGCGCAACTGGCCAACTGGTTCAACCAGTTTCTGGCGGCGATCCGCAACCTGATTCAAAGCATCGGCGGCGCCGCGACCAAGATCCTCGCCACCTCCAAGAGTTCGACCCAAGTGTCCAGCGACATGGCCGAAGCCGCCGGGCGTCAGCGTGAAGCGGTGGACATGGTGTCCACGGCGTTCCACGAAATGGTCGCCACCGCCAACGAAGTCGCGCGCTCTTGCAGCCAGGCCGCCGAGTCGGCCGACAGCGGTCAGCGCCAGGCCCGTGAAGGCCAGCAGCAGATCGATGCCGCGGTGAGCAGTGTCGATCGCTTGAGCCAGGAAATCGAACAGTCGGCGCAATCGATGCAACAGCTTGAGCGCGACAGCAACGACATTCAGTCGATCCTCGGGACCATCCGTTCCATCGCCGAACAGACCAATTTGTTGGCCCTGAACGCGGCCATCGAAGCAGCCCGGGCCGGTGAACAGGGTCGTGGCTTTGCGGTGGTGGCGGATGAAGTTCGCGCCCTGGCTAAACGAACTGCCGATTCCACGGCGGAAATCGACGGCCTGCTGGGCAACCTGGCCAAACGCACCAGTCAGGTAACACAGCAGATGCACGCGAGCCTGGAGGTGTCTCAGCAATCGGTGACCCGCATCGGTGAAGCGCGCAGCAGCTTCGGGCAGATCCGTGAGTCGGTGGATGTGATTCGTGACATGAATACTCAAATCGCCACGGCGGCTGAGGAACAGCATCAGGTGGCCGAGGACATCAATCGGCATATCAGCCAGATTCATGGCGATGCGCAGTTGGTGGCGGAATTGGCAAACTCGGCGCGGCTGGATTCTCAGAGCCTGGCAGGCTTGTCGAATGAGCTGGACGGGTTGGTTCGCCGCTTCAGAACCTGAAGTCACTGATCCAACTGGTCGAAACCGATACCTGTGGCGAGGGAGCTTGCTCCCGCTCGGCTGCGAAGCAGTCGTAAACCGGCAAACGCGGAATATCTAATGCACCGCGTTGGCTGAATTGGGACCGCTTCGCGCTCCAGCGGGAGCAAGCTCCCTCGCCACAATTACTGTTTGAACAACTCCCCGGGGGTAAACCCGAACAACCCCTTGAACGCCGCAATAAACGCCGACGTCGAGTCATACCCGCAAGACAGCGCGGCATTGGTCACGCTGTCCCCCTCCTCCAGCAAACTCAACGACGACAGCAGCCGCATGCGCTGCCGCCAACTGCGGAAGCTCAACCCGGTCTCGCGCTGAAACAGCCGCATCAGGGTTTTCTCCGACATGCCCAAACGCTCGGCCCATTCCTGCAAGGTCACCGTGCACTCGGGACTTTCGATCAGTTCGTTGCACAAACCCAGCAGTCGCTCATGCCGGGGCAGCGGCAAGGAAAACCCCACCTCCGGCAGACTCGCCAACTGATCGAGCAGCACGCCCACCAATCGCGCCTCCTGACTGTCGCCCTGTGGATACTCCACCGGCAACTGGCAAAAGCGCTTGATCAGCTCCCGCGCCAAAGGCGTGACTTCCAGCACCCGGCAACGCCCGTCCGCCCATTGGCAGTCCTCGCGGCGCACATACAGGCTGCGCATTTCGGCACGCATCGAGGTCACGACCTGATGTTCGAGATCCGCCGGAATCCAGATGCCCCACTGCGGCGGCGCAAAGAAACTGCCCTCGGCGGTGTGCACGCCGAGAACACCGCTGATGGCGTAGGAAAACTGCACCCAATCATGACGATGAGGCGGCGTCCACGAACCGGCGTTCAGGCTTTCCGCCCGCGCATACAACGGACGCGGCAACACCGTCAGCGCCGGGATGGTCCGCTCGAGGGTAAGTTGTCCGTTAGTCGGCATTGATTGGCCTTATGTCGCAAGACGGCTGACAGGGCCGACGTTAGGCTAAGTCATCAATTCTTACAAATGGATTCGGTGCCGGTCATGCATGCCTTCAAACACCTTAAACGCGTGGTCACCGACTGGTTCTTGTGCGGCATGCTGATCGCCACGCTGCTGGCGTATTTCTTCCCGACCTTCGGCGCTACCGGCGGCGGGATGCACGCTGAGTATGTAATCAACATCGGCGTGTTCCTGGTGTTCTTCCTGCACGGGGTCAACCTCTCCAGCGAGCAGATCCGCCACGGGCTGAAAAACTGGAAGCTGCACGTGATGGTTCAAGTCTTCACCTTTGCGGTGTTTCCGTTGATCTGGCTGCTGAGCGACACACTGCTGGGCTCACACATTCCATCGTTGCTGATGCTCGGTTTCCTCTACCTCTGCGCCCTGCCCTCGACCATCTCTTCGTCCGTGGCCCTGACCGGCAGCGCGGGCGGCAACGTACCGGCGGCGATTCTCAACGCGAGCCTGTCCAGCGTCTTGGGGATTTTCCTGACACCGTTGCTGGTGAGTTTCGTGGTCGGCAGCGGCGCTGGCGGCATCGACCTGGGTTCAACCCTGCTCGACCTGTGCGCGATGCTGTTGTTGCCGCTGGTACTCGGGCAATTGCTGCGGCCATGGCTGGGCAGGTTTTTCGCTCTGCACAAGCGCTACACCAACATCGCCGACAAGCTGGTGATCCTGCTGCTGGTGTACTCGGCGTTCTGCAACTCGATGGTCTCGGGGATGTGGCAGCAACAGGGCAACAGCGTGATTCTCACGGCGTTGATTGGCAGCGCGATTCTGCTGGCGATCATCCTGTGGATGACCACCCGCACCGCTCGCACGCTGAAGTTCAGCCCCGCCGACGAGATCGCCGCGGTGTTCTGCGCCAGCAAAAAATCCCTGGCGGCCGGAGCACCGATGGCGGCGTTGATCTTTGGTGCCAACCCCGGCCTTGGGTTGATCCTGCTGCCAATCATGATCTACCACCCGTTGCAGCTGATCGTGTGCTCGGTGATGGCCGAGGGTTACGCCAACCGCAACCGGCAACTGGCCGCGCAGCAAAACGCCGCAGTGCTCAGCCCTCAATAATCAGCGCTCGATAATCGCCGTCACGCCCTGACCGCCGGCGGCGCAGATCGAAATCAACCCTCGGCCCTTGCCCGCCGCGTCCAGCAGCTTCGCCAAGTTGGCGACGATGCGCGCACCGGTGGCGGCAAACGGATGCCCGACGGCCAGTGAACTGCCTTTGACGTTGAGGCGACTGCGGTCGATGGAACCCAGCGGCGCGTCGAGGCCGAGACGGGTTTTGCAGTACTCCGGATCTTCCCAGGCCTTCAACGTACACAGCACCTGCGCGGCAAACGCTTCGTGGATTTCGTAGTAATCGAAATCCTGCAAGGTCAGGCCGTTGCGCGCCAGCAATCGCGGCACCGCATACACCGGCGCCATCAGCAGCCCTTCGGCACCGTTGACGAAATCCACCGCCGCCGCCTCGCCATCGCGCCAATAGGCAAGCACCGGCAAACCGCGCTCCTTCGCCCATTCCTCGCTGCCCAACAGCACCACCGACGCACCATCGGTGAGTGGCGTGGAGTTGCCCGCGGTCAGGGTGCCCTTGGCACTTTTCTCGAAGGCCGGTTTCAGTGAGGCGAGTTTTTCCAGGGTCAGCTCCGGGCGCAGGTTGTTGTCCCGGGTCAGGCCGAGGAACGGCGTCATCAGATCGTTGTGCCAGCCTTCGGCGTAGGACGCCGCCAGTTTCTGATGGCTTTCGAGGGTCAGCCGATCCTGCTCGTCACGCGGGATGCCCCAGGTCTGGGCCATCAATTCACAGTGTTCGCCCATCGACCGGCCGGTGCGCGGCTCGCCGATACTTGGAAAGTCCGGGATCAGGTGTCGGGGACGCAATTGCAGGAAGGTTTTCAGTTTGTCAGCGGTGCTTTTGGCGCGGTTGGCTTGCAAGAGAATCTTGCGCAAGTCTTCGTTGACACCGATCGGCACGTCCGAGGCCGTGTCGACGCCGCCGGCAATGCCACATTCGATTTGCCCCAGGGCGATTTTGTTCGCCACCAGCAATGTTGCCTCCAGCCCCGTACCGCAGGCTTGCTGGATGTCGTAGGCCGGCGTTGTCGGCGACAACCGCGAGCCCAATACGCATTCACGGGTCAGGCCGTAGTCGCGCAAATACTTGAGCAAGGCCCCGGCGGCCACTTCGCCCATGCGCACACCGTGCAGGTTATAGCGCTCGATCAGGCCTTCCAGCGCTGCGGTGAACATCGCCTGGTTACTGGCAGTGGCGTACGGCCCGTTGGACCGGGCAAAAGGAATACGGTTACCACCGATAATCGCGACGCGACGCAGCTGAGTCATGAAAAAAGCTCCTTCTGATAGTCAATGGTGAACACACATCCCTGTGGGAGCGGGCTGCAATTCCTGAAAGACCTGCTAAACCCAAGCTCAAACCAACCTGCAATGTTCAAGCGTAGGCCTTATCTCGTGGATCGAACGACTAATTGCCATTCCTGGTCCACACTTTTAACCCCGGCTTCTGGAGCGTGATTCATGTCTGACCGCTATATCGACTTCGCCAATTCGTCCATCGGCCATCGTGTGGTCGGTGCCCTGGGTCTGCCGTCGCCGGTACGGCTGGAACGCTGGCAAGCAGGCCGATTGCGGCCTGTCGAGGGGGCGCTGTTGATTGGCGGTGGCCCGCTGACGGAAAAAATCAGCACCCTCGCCAACCGCTTGACCGACACGATTTACAGCTACGGCACCGACCCGACCCTGGCCACCGCGTGGATTCCCGGCCACGGCCAGAAACTCAAAGCCGTGGTGTTCGACGCCAGTGACCTGGTGCAGGTCGATCAGTTGAAACAGCTGCGCGAATTCTTCCAGCCACTGATGAAAAATCTCGATCACCATGCGCACCTGGTGATTCTCGGTCGCGCGCCAGAGACCTTGAGCGACCCATTCGCCGCCAGCACCCAACGGGCGCTGGAAGGGTTCAGCCGTTCGCTGGCCAAGGAACTGCGCAACGGCGGCACCTTGCAGCTGATCTATGTCGGCGAAGGGGCCGAAGATCAACTCGAAGGCCCGTTGCGGTTTTTCCTCTCGCCCAAAAGTGCGTTCATTTCCGGACAAGTCATACGTTTGAAGGCGTGTGCGACGCAGGTGATGGACTGGACACGCCCCTTGTCAGGGCGCAAGGCACTGGTAACCGGGGCAGCCCGGGGCATCGGCGCCTCGATCGCCGAAACCCTGGCCCGGGACGGCGCCGAGGTGATCCTGCTCGACGTGGCGCCGGCCAAAACCGACCTCGACGCCTTGGCCGCGCGCCTCGGCGGGCGCAGCATCACCCTGGACATCTGTGCCGAAGACGCCGCCACGCAACTGATCGAACACTTGCCCGACGGCGTCGACATCGTGGTGCACAACGCGGGCATCACCCGCGACAAAACCCTGGCCAACATGACCCCGGAATTCTGGGACGCGGTGCTGGCGGTCAACCTCAACGCGCCGCAAGTGCTGACCAAGGCGCTGCTCGACAGCGGCACCTTGCGCGACCACGGTCGAGTGATCCTGCTGGCGTCCATCAGCGGCATCGCCGGCAATCGCGGGCAAACCAATTACGCCGCGAGCAAGGCCGGGCTGATTGGCCTGGCCCAGGCCTGGGCACCGCTGCTGGCTGAGCGCGGCATCAGCATCAACGCGGTGGCGCCAGGATTCATCGAAACCCAGATGACCGCGCACCTGCCCTTCGGCGTGCGTGAAGCCGGGCGGCGCTTGAGTTCGTTGGGCCAGGGCGGCCTGCCGCAAGACGTCGCCGAAGCCGTGGCCTGGATGGCACAACCGGGCACCGGAGCGTTTACCGGGCAAGCACTGCGCGTGTGCGGGCAAAGCGTGTTGGGAGCCTGACCATGACCACCGACTGGCACACACTCAATAGCGAACCGGGCCTGCAGACTCTGTATTTGAGAGCGGCGACGCGACGCAAAATCACCGGCACCACACTGCCTGAGCTGGGTTATCACTGCTGGGTCAACGTCGATCCGAACCGCCTGGCGGCTTATCGCAAGGTGTGTGGTTTTGCCGACAACGGGCTGCTGCCACCGACGTATCCACACATCCTGGCGTTTGCCTTGCAGATGCAGCTGCTCACCGCCAAGGCGTTTCCCTTCCCGCTGCTGGGGCTGATTCACTTGAGCAATCGCATTCGAGTCATGCGCCCCATGGGCGGCGTGAGTCGCGTGCGGGTCAGCGTGAAGGTGCAGAACCTGCAACCCCATGCCAAGGGCGCGACCTTCGAGTTAGTGACGACGCTCGACGACCAATTGGGGCTGCTGTGGGAAGCCGAAAGCCAGATGCTCTGTCGCGGGGTCAAACTGGCAGGCGAGCCTGTCGAGCAAGCGTTTGCATCGACGTTGGTGCTGACCGAAGTGGCCCACTGGAAAGCACCGGCGGACATTGGTCGCCGGTACGCCAAAGTGTCTGGAGACTACAACCCGATTCACCTGAGCGCGATCAGCGCCCGACTCTTCGGCTTTCCCAGCGCCATCGCCCATGGCCTGTGGAACAAGGCGCGCACCCTGGCAGCCCTGAGCGATCATTTGCCGACGGCCAACGTCGAAATTGCGGTGCAGTTCAGAAAACCGGTGCGTTTGCCCAGCGAGGTGACGCTGATGTCCAGCGCGGCGGGGTCCAGTGGGGATTTCCAGTTGATGGGGGCCGGGGAGATCGAGCATATGGTGGGGCAGTGGCGGCCGGTTGCCTGATGGATTGTGGTGAGGGGGCTTTCCCCCTCGCCACAGTACGCTCAGGAACTCACCAAACCCCGAGGCTGCGGAAACAAATTATTCAACGTATCCAACAAACGCACGTGATAGATCGGCTTGCGAAACAGATCCAGCACCTGCAAGCGCAACATGTCACTCACATCCTCCATATCCGCATGCCCCGACGTCACAATCACCGGCAAATGCTGACGAGCCGTGTGCTCACGCAGACGCTTGATCAACGATATGCCGCTTTCCTCCGGCATCCGCAAATCAGTAATCACCAGCGCAATATCAGGATGACGAGTCAAATGATGCAGGGCGAGCTTGACCGACGTTGCCGTAAAACACGTAAAACCCTCGCCCTCCAGCAACTCCGCCAGTTCCAGTAACGCATCCTCCTCATCATCGACCAGAAGAAGCTGTTGCCGAGGGAGGGTTGGAGCGTTCATGGGGCAACACCTGCAATGGACTAAGCCATGACGTTAGAAGCCCTTTGCAGGATTGGCAAATGACTGCCCGTGCCAGTCTTCAAATCAAAGCGCAGCTGAAATCGTGTTGAACATTGTGGTGACCGCCGTGGAGATAGGTGCCACAAACGTTGCCAGCACCACGGCCACCATGCCTGCAATGATTGCGTACTCGATGCCCGAAGCACCTTCGGTGTCTTTGGCAAGGTCTTTGTAAAAAGCGATGTGGGATTTGATCTTCTGAACCGTTTTAGAGAAGGACATGACGCGTCTCCTGAATGACAGCGGTTGTTGCACTGCCGCAACATGATTCCCATATGCCAGCATCAGCATTGTCGGCAAACCCATGCCCAACAACTGTAAGAACGCATTAATACTTAAGCAGTAACCGGTTGATTAACGTCACAAAACAGTACTTTGGGCATCAGCCCGTTACTTTTGTCAGATATTTACCGCTCAGTGATGGCATTTTGCTTTACCTGCGCTACCGTCAAATAGCGAAACAGTCCCACGCTCATAACTGCCTGATTGCGAAGTCATCTCGTTAGAGCTCTTGGGGGCGTTACGCGCAGGAAAGGGGGAGAGCCTTCATGAACAGCCGCGTCACCCTGGGCCTGGCCGGGCTGTTTCTGGCAGGCGCCATCATTGCCGGTTACTGGGGGCTGGCGCTGAGTCGCCAACCGGCCGAGCCTGTCGCGCAAATCGGCACATCAACGCCCTCGATACAGGTCTCGGTGGACGACCCGACCCGCCAACCGGTGGTGGTGCTGCTGCGTGATATCGCACCGTTCGAGCAGATCACCGCCGCCGACGTGACCCTGGAAAAACTGCGTACCGCCCCGGTGGGCTGCCTGACCCGTCTCGAACAAGCCATTGGCCGTACACCCTGGCGCGCGCTCACCGCCGGCAGTTGGCTCAATGATCAGAGTTTCGAAGCCGGCGGTACGCTGGCGCGGATGATCCGCGCCGATGAACGCGCCCTCGCCGTGGCGGCGGATGATGTGATCAATGTCGGCGGCCAATTGAGCCCCGGCGATTATGTCGATGTGCTGCTGTTTCTGCGCATGGACACCAACAACCTCCAGCAGTCGGCCCAGGTCGTGGTCCCGGCGTTGCGCGTACTCGGGGTCGGCGAGCAGTTGGGGCTGACGAATGATGGCAAGCCTGCCAACCCGGCACTCAGCCATGAAGAGAAACTCAAGCAGGAACAACTGCGCACCAGCGCCCGCACCGTGTTGCTCGCCGTCCCTGAATCCCTCTTGAGCCGCCTGATGCTCGCGGCGCACGTCGGGGTTTTGCGTCTGGCTGTGCGCAGCGCCGAGGAACAACGCCTGAGCCAATACTGGGCCGGCCGTGGTGACTCATCGGCGAGCCTGGCCAACGCCAACCGCGAGCTGGTGCAGTTCAGTCAACTGGCCCTGGCCGGCACTCCACAATCCCCCGCCCCCAGAGGCGCAGCACCTCGCAAGCCGAGCGTAGAAGTCATTCGCGGCAATGCCGTCACCCAACAAACGCCCTGAATCGAGCGAGGACTCTCCATGCGCAGATGTTTCACGCCGCACTTCCTCGGAAACGGCCACGTCGATAAACACGGCGGATTATCGCAATGAGCCAAAGCCAGAACCTGAGCCAGACCTTCCTCGCGATCACACGCAACAACACCGACTTCGAGTGGCTGCAAGGGGCGCTCGCCCCTTTGGGTCGAGTGATCAGCGCCGGGGGCGGCAACCTCGACGAGCTCCTGACACTGGTGGACGTGACCTTCGCCAGCCTGGTGTTCGTGGGCCTGGACCATGAGCATGTGGTGGCCCAGAGCGCGTTGATCGAGGGAGCCCTGGAAGCCAAACCGATGCTGGCGATCGTGGCCCTGGGCGATGGCATGGACAACCAACTGGTGCTCAATGCCATGCGCGCCGGAGCACGGGATTTTGTCTCTTACGGCTCGCGGTCCAGCGAAGTCGCCGGCCTGGTGCGACGCCTGAGTAAACGCCTGCCGACCGTGGCGCCGAACACCCAACAGATTCCACAAGGTGGCCTGACCGTACTTTACGGTGCGCAGGGCAATGGCGACGGCGCGTTGCTCGCCAACCACCTGGCGCACGTGGTGCAAAAGAGCGGCCAGCAAACGCTGTTGCTGGATCTGGGGCTGCCCCGTGGCGACAGCCTGGCCTTGCTGGGGTTGGAGAGTTCGTTTCATTTCGGCGATGCATTGCGCCACCTCAGGCGCCTCGACGCAACGCTGATCGACAGCGCCTTCACTACCTGCGACGCCGGGCTGCGAATCCTCGCCTACGCCAGCAACGATGAACCGCTCGAACAGACCAGCGCCGCCGAGCTGTACATGCTGCTCAGTGCCTTGCGCCAACATTTCCAGCACATCGTGGTGAACCTCACCGGCCAGTCGGACAGTGAAGCATTGCGCACCTTCGTCAGCCATTGCGACAAGTTGCTGTGGTACACCGATCAAAACGTGCTCGACTGCCGACGCAACCTTGAGGTGCTCAGCCGCTGGCGCGAAAAAGGCCTGAAGCTCGACCACGCCAGATTGCTGGTGGACCGCTACCTGCGCAGCGTCGCGCCGGACTCCGACACCTTGGGCAAAACCTTCGGCATGGAGGTGATCGCTGTGTTTGCCTACAGCCCGGAAGTGCGGCTCAACGCCAAGAATCAGGGGCTGAGCCTGTTCGAGCTGGCCCCGCGCGAGGGCCTGACCCAAAGCCTGCGTGCCCTCGGCGAATGGCTGGCCAAACGCTCCGAAAGCCTGGATAAACCCAAGGCCGGCTGGTTCAACCGGTTGAGGGGCGTGCAATGAGCGGGGAAAAACTCTTCGGCGCGCCCTCGCACGGGCCGACCGGCAATACCGACCACGAAGGCCTGAAGCTGGTGCTGCACCGCTACATCATCGACGCCATCGAAGAGTCCGGGAAAAACCTGCTGGAAGGGTCGCGGCCCATGCTGTCGCAGTTCGTCACCGACAAAGTCGCCGAGTACATCGCCCGTCTGCACCTGGCGATTTCCCGCTACGAGATGGAACGGCTGGCGGAAGAAATCGTCGACGAACTCACCGGTTTCGGTCCGCTGGAAGTGCTGCTGCGCGACTCGGCGGTGACCGAGATATTGGTCAACGGCCCGCACCGGGTGTTCGTCGAACGTGAGGGAGTGTTGCACCTCAGTGACCTGCGGTTCATCGACGACCACCACGTCGAGCGGGTCATGCAACGGATTCTCGCGCCCCTGGGCCGACGGCTCGATGAGTCTTCGCCGATGGTCGATGCGCGCCTGCCCGATGGCAGCCGGGTCAACGCGATCATTCCACCGATCGCCCTCGACGGCCCATGCCTGTCGATTCGGAAGTTCCGCAAGGACATGCTCAAAAGCACCGACCTGATGGCGATGCAAACCATCGACCAGGCGATCTTCGAGTTCATTCAGGAGGCTGTGGGCAAGCGTTGCAACATCCTGGTCAGCGGCGGTACCGGTACCGGCAAGACCACACTGCTGAACATTCTCAGCCAATTGATCGCCCCTCACGAACGGCTGGTCACCATCGAAGACGTCGCCGAACTGCAACTCGGCCATCCTCACGTGGTGCGCCTGGAAACCCGACCGCCGAATGCCGAAGGCCACGGCGAAGTGAAGGCCAGCGACCTGATTCGCAACGCGCTGCGGATGCGCCCGGACCGGATCATCCTCGGCGAGATTCGCGGCGTCGAAGTGGTCGACGTGCTCACCGCCATGAACACCGGGCACGACGGCTCCATGAGCACCGTGCACGCCAACAACGCCCAGGATGCACTGTTGCGCCTGGAGACGCTGGTGGGCCTGACCGGACGGCTCATCGCCGAACGCACCCTGCGGCAAATGATTTGCGCGGCGCTGGACGTAGTGATCCAACTCACGCGCCTGCCCGATGGCCGCCGCTGCGTCAGCGAAGTGGTGGAGGTCGTCGGTATTCGTGACGACGTCTACGTGACCAACACCCTGTTCCGCTTCGACCGACACACCGGCCGCGGTTTTCTGCGCGAGGCGGCCAACCCCGCCGGCGACAAACTGCGTCGCGAGTCGGCACTCTCTCCCTTGGCGTATTGAGGGTCACGGCATGCTCAAACCGGCGCTGCTCATCCTGCTTTGCCTGACGCTGTTGGGGGTGTCGATCCGTTTGTTCTACAACAGTCTGCGACAGGCCGGCATCGACCGAACCCTCGGCCGCCTGACCCAGGGGCAACCGCAACTGACCGTGGCGAAATCATCCTGGTCTGGCCTGGAACGGACCTTTCTACGCGCCGGCCTCGGGCGCCCCACCGAGCGCATCGGGTCGTGGCTGCTGCTCTGGGCCTTGGGCGCCCTGCTGGGGTTTGCCCTCGCGGGCTGGATCGGTTTGTTGATGTTGCTACTGGTGCCGCCCCTGGCTCTGCGGCTGTACATCAGCTGGCGATATCAGCGCCGACTCAAGCGCATGATCGAACAACTGCCGACGCTGCTCGACCACACCGTGCGCAGCCTGAAGTCCGGACGCACCCTGGCCGATGCAGTGCTGGGCGCCATCAACGCCGCCGAAGCGCCACTGAAAGACGCCATGGGTCGGGTTCAACGCAACGTGCACTTGGGCGTCAGCCTGCCGGACGCCATCTCGGACCTCGCCGAGCTGTATGAGAAAGACGAGTTTCGCCTGTTCGCCCTGGGCCTGAAGGTCAATCACCGCTACGGCGGCAATGCCAGTGAGCTGTTTGAAAACCTGATCAAAATGATCCGCGAACGAGACCAGGCGGCGCGCCAACTGCGCGCCATGACCGGCGAAACCCGCGTCACGGCCGTGGTGCTGGGGCTGATGCCTGTGGGGCTTGCCGGTTACTTTTTGGTGTCCAATCCGAAATACCTGTTGGCCATGTGGAACAGCGGCTCGGGACAAATGATGCTGGCGACCGCGTTCGGCTTGCAGGTCGTGGGCTGCCTGGCGCTGTGGCGCATGTTGCGAAGCGTATGAAAATCGCCCTGCTGCTGAGCGCACTGCTGTTTCTGGCGGCCACGCTGTTGCTGCTCAGTGGCCTGCTGGACCAGCACCGGCGTGCGCGCCAGGTAGCCCAACGGCTGGACGGCAAACCGCTGAGCGACCATCGCGTCAGTCACTGGCTACAACTGCTGGGCGACAGCCGCATCGGTCAGCGTTCGATCCAACTGGACAACGAAACCCAGACCCTGCTCAACCGCCTCGGCTGGCGCAGCGCCCGACAACGCTCGCTGTTCGCCGCCTGCCAGATCGGCACACCGGTGCTGGCGTTGGCCCTGTGCCTGTTGATTCAGGGCCTGTTCTTCCCGCAGGTGAACAACCACTGGATCACTCCAACCCTCGCCACAGCCCTCGGCTACCTGCTGCCCAAACGCTTACTGGCCGCCGCCGCGCAGCAGCGGCAAAAACAACTGGCGATCGAGGTATCAACCTTCATTCCACTGCTGCGCATCCTGTTCGAATCCGGCATGGCGGTGGAACAGTCCCTGCGAGTGTTGAGCATCGAAAGCAAACAACTGCTACCGACCCTGACCCACGAATTGCGCCTGATACTGGCGCGGGTCGATTCCGGTCTGGAACTGGGCGAAGAACTGAACAAGGCCACCCAATTGCTCGCGGTGGACGAATTCACCGACACCTGCGTGATCCTTCAACAACTGATTCACCAAGGCGGCGGCGCGATGAAATCACTGCTGGCGCTCAAGCTGCTGCTCGATGACCGACGCCTGACACGCTTGCAGGAATACATCTCCAAAATGTCCGCGAAAATGTCCGTGGTGATGATGTTGTTTCTCTTCCCGGCGTTGCTGATCGTGCTGGCCGGACCGAGCTTCACCGCGCTGGCGCGGGCTTTTGGTTCTTGAAAGACTGACGATCCTGTAGGAGCGAGCCTGTGGCGAGGGGGCTTGCCCCCGTTGGGCTGCGAAGCTGCCCAAAAATCTCTGGTGGTCCAAAGATCTTGTGAGTGCTACGCACTCAAACGGGGGCAAGCCCCCTCGCCACAGGTCGTTCCTACAAGGGGTCAGCTGTGTGGCGCGGGTTTTGGTACGTCGACGTTATCCAGCACCCGATTCACCGCCAGCTCGGCCAGCATGATCACCTGCTGAATCGCCAGGAGCGTATGCCGCTGCGGGGCGTCGACATAGGCGGCGATATCGCTGGTCATGACGCTGGCCGAGGCCAGTGATTCGCAGACATGGGCCAGCAGGCTTTCGTTGTCCATGTCCGGGGCGACCTGAAACATCCTGCTTGGCTTGCGGCCTTCGGGTTGTTTGGGTGGTGGTTTTAGGTAGTGGTCGAGCGCGCGTTCGGCGGCTTCGTTGAGTTTTTTCGAATCGAGGGATTCGTAGGGCGAAACGTCGTCAGTTTCAGGGGGATTCGGTGTGGCTTTGAACATAGTGAAGTTCCAAGTAAGTAATGGAGCTGCCACTGATCGCCGCGATGCGATATAGGGTGGCAGCTGTACGCAGGTTCGCGGACCGAGCTACTTGGAAACCCGGCATACCCAAAGGTATCCCGCGCACAGCCACCATGAGACCAAACGACACGCTCCGAAGGAACGTCGGTTGGGGACGGTGATTATGCACCAAGTAAGCTGTTTCAGGCCGCGACGCCCGGACGCTGAATTGCCAGCGACGGACAAAGGCTAGAGACGCCGCTTCCGACGGGCAACCTGAAAAACATGTGGGAAGGTTCTGACGTTTTTACCGACCAATAAACATCGTTGCCTGTAAGGCCACCATCGCGAGCAAGCCCGCTCCCACAATGGAGCGGCGTACACCCGCCCCTCACCACTCAACAGGCCGAGCGTTAGCTCGCCTGCCGCTTTTGATCTTGATCCACCCGCCCCTTCGGGAGGCTGAGTGGAGGTGTTCATCTGGGGATTGGCGCGTAGCGCCGTTCGACGCAGTCGAACACATCGCATGTAGGTTGAAGCGAAGCCAACCGTAGGGCGATGCCCCCAGATGAATACCGGAGCGAAGGAACCCCGAGCCTTAGCGAGGGGCCGTACGTTCGGGGCGAGACCTTTTGGTTACTTTTGGGGCGTTTGCCAAAAGTGACCCGCTGTAAGAGCGGAACCCTAAGCAGCCGTTACCGCAGAAATGGATATGTACCCGGTCAACAAGAACATGGTCGGCCCAAAGGCCGCCAAGATCAATGCGCAGAAACCCGCCGCCCCCCAGCATTCCCGGGCGACAACGCCAACGCCACCTGCGTACGATTATGCATATGCGTCAACCGCAACACCTGCGACACATAAAGCTTCACCGTGTTCTCGGTAATCCCCAACTCACAGGCAATCTGATAATTGGTCTGCCCCTTGCCCACCAACTGCGCCACCTCCAACTGACGCGGCGACAACTGATTGAACACCGCCGGCATCCCCACCACCCGCTCCGGTTCACCGACCACACCGTCAACTGAACCTGACACAGGTTCCGGAGACGCCCCCCGACGAACCTTGTCCAGATCCTGATAAAGCTCATCGATCGATTCACAAAGATACTGCAGCTTCTGACTCAAATGCCCCAACTGCAGATTTCTCTGCCGCTCCTGCAAGGCCACCTCCTGACGCTGCAAACCTTCGAGCAACTCAGCCAGATCAATCGGCTTCTGATAGTAATCGGCGAACCCGATACGCAAAGCCTTGATCACATCCTGCTTGTTCGCATGCCCGGTGAGCATGATCGCCTCGAATGCCCGATGCTTGCCGGACAACCGCTGCAGCGCCTGGACAAGCTGGATGCCATCCATGTCAGGCATCTGCAAATCACACAGCACCAAGCCGATATTCACGTCTTCGCTGAAACGCTCGATCGCCTGATGGCCGGAGACACAAGGCACACAGCGATAACCATTGAGCTCGATGAACTCGCGAAGCTCTTCGACAATCAACGGCTCATCATCAACCACAAGAACTTTTACTGCCGAGGTAAGCTTGTTCACGTGCCACTCCATGCCAAGTCTGGCTTGGCTGCTCCTGCACCGACACCACAGGCTGTACAACAACAATTTTGAAAGTAGACGCACTTTCCAACTATGTACATAGAACAGGGGACGCCTGCGATTAATGCATCCAGGCCAGTGTGAGCAGCACACCCACCAACACGAACGGCGCAAAGGGCTGCTTTTTTGACGCGCCAGGCTCCAGGTAACGAAGACGCGCTCTAAGCCTCTGCCCCATATGCAGCCAGAGTCTTGGCGCCAGCAGCAGCCAGAGCACACTGGCCACCCCGGCGCCGATGAAACCGCCGAGCAGGTGCGTACCGTCCGTCGCAAGACCCAGCGTCGCCATCAGCTTCACGTCGCCTGCCCCCATGCGTCGCACTGCATAACCGGGCAAGGTGAAGGCCAATGCCAACAACAAAGCCCAGCCGCCCTGCACCGCCTCGGCCCCCAGCCACGTAGTCCCTGTCCACAACAGATAGATAAGCGCCAGCACCCCTGCACCGACGGTCAGGCCATTGGCGATGTGGCGCTCTCGGGCATCCTGTGCTGCGCAAAGCGTCAGCCAGATGAGTAGGACAAGGCTCTGCATCCGGTAAAAAACGTCCGTTTTGGCTGAATGATTCTATGCTGACACTACGCAGTAATTGTCAGGGTAGACGCACTCATGAAAACAGGCCTCCCCCGCAAGCAAAAAGGTGCCGTGGCGATTGAGTTCGCCTTGGTATTCGTGATTTTTTTCGCCGTGTTTTATGGGTTGGTCAGTTACAGCCTGCCGCTGTTGCTGATGCAATCGTTCAATAAGTCCACGGCCGAAGCGGTGCGTCGCAGTGTGGCGCTGGACCCGAGCACCGCCAATTACGACACGGCGGTCAGAAACATCGCGACCACCGAACTGACCCGGCAGCTGGCCTGGATTCCCGCCGCGCTGAACTTCAACGTGGCCACCGACGCCAGCGCCACCTACACCGGCGGCGTGCTGACGGTCAGCATCAACTACCCCACCAGTAAACTGAATCAAGTGCTGCCGTTTCTGGTACTGCCGGGAATCGGTTCGGTGCCCAATCTGCCGCCGACCCTCACGGCCCAATCGAGCCTGCAGTTTTGAGCTCCGGGGACAAACTCTTCGGGCGTCTGCTCAATCGTCACCCGCCACAGACCCCGAACACGCCAGAGCCTGCGAGCGTGCAGCGTGTCGGCTTGCAGCTGCATCTGAATGATGAAGGTCGAGTGATTCAGCTGAGCGGTCCGTTGCGGCATCTGCTGGCGCAACAGATACCCGACGCGCAGTCACCGCACCTGCTCGATTACCTCATGCCCCATAGCGCCCTGTCGGTCGAAGGCACACCGGCCGAGTGGCAAGGACAAAACCTGGACCTGGATTTTTTCAGCCTCGCCGGACAACCGCTGCACTTGCGCGGCTGGGTGCAGCCGTTGGGCGAAGGATGGTTATTGCAGTTGATCGACATCGGCGATCTGTTGCTCGAACGTCGACAAGCGCGCAGTCGTGAACAGTGCCAGTTGCTCGCGGCGCAGGTCAGCGAGCAGTTGCGCCTGTGCAGCCTGACGCGCCTGCCCGAGGTACTGGCCGAACAACTGCAAGGCCTGGCCCAGCGTTTTCAGATCCCGTGCATGGCCATGGCCTTGCTCGATGAACAGGCCGAGGGTTGGTTGATTCACCAGCAGTACGCGGCCTTCGATGCACCAAGGTTGTGGGAAACCCATCAACGCCTGGGCACCGGCCTCGACAGTTTGAATGGCTCAGTCCCCCAACAGCTGACACCCAGCGAGCACCCACGCCTGCAAAGCATCTTCGGCAATGCCGAAGGGTTCGCGGTGCCCTATCGCAATGCCCTGGGCGTGGTCGCGTGGTTGCTCTGTGGTTTCTACCCGGTGCAAGAACGTGCCCCCGACTTGAGCGAGCGCGACTGGTTGCAACTCACCGCCGCCCTGGCCGGCCCGCTGCTTGAGCGCTTGCGCGAGCATCAGCACCACCTGCAACTGGAGCGGCTGGAATCTCTACAAGCCTTGCTCGGCACTGGCTGGTGGGAAATCTTCAGTGACCAGGCCCAGGTGCAACTGGCGCCGTCGCTTGCCAATACACTGAACCTGACGAGCGCCCGCTTGCCGCTGCATGACTGGCTCGAACAGATCCACCCCGCCGACCGTGAAGAGCTGACGATTCGCCTGCAATCCTTGCAGGACGAAGGCTCGCCGCTGCTGTTGTGCGTGCGCCTGCATCGCCCCGATTCGGCGCAAACACCGATCTGGTATCGACTGCAAGGCCAGGCCCTGGGCATCGGCAAAAACCGCCGGCTGGTGGGCTTCATGCTCGACATCAGCGACATCAAGAACCAGCAGCAGAACGCCGCTGCCGCCCATGCCCGGCTGGACAACCTGATCGCCAGTTCACCGGCGGTGATCTACGTGCAGCGCTATGTCGAAGGGGCGCTGCAACCGACGTTTTTCAGCGACAGCCTGTTGCCATTGCTCGGCTGGTCGCTCGCCGACTGCGCCGCCGGTGCGCTGGTGGAACGGGTCCACCCCGAAGACCGCGACGGCTATTTCGAGCGTACCCGGCAACTGCTGCGCGAGGGTTCGGTGAGCGCCCGATATCGACTGCGCGACAGTCGCGGCGATTACCACTGGCTGCTCGACGAAGCCAAACTGCTGCGCGATGACCTCGGGCTGCCGGTGGAAGCCGTGGGCCTGTGGCTGGATGTCACCGAGGCGACTCTGGCCAGCGAGAAAGTCAAACAAAGTGAAGAGCGCTATCGGATCCTGGTGGAAGACTCTCCGGCAATGATCTGCCGCTATCGCCCCGACCTGACGCTGACCTTTGGCAATCGACCGCTGGCCACCTACCTGGAATGCCAGCCCGAGCAGTTGCCGGGGGTGAACCTGGGCAGCTGGATGTCGCCGGAGCAGCGCGAAGCGTTCCTCCAGCGCCTCAGTCGACTGAGCCCGGAGTTCCCGGTCAGCACTGCGGAGATCAACCTGCAACTGCCGGGACGGGAACATGCCTGGTGGGTCTGGTCGGATCGCGGCGTGTTCGACGACCAGGGTCGTTTGCTGGAAATTCAGGCCGTGGGCCGCGACAACACTGAGGTCAGGCGCGCCCAGCAGCAGCTTACCCAGAGCGCGAAAATGGCCACCCTCGGCGAAATGGCCACCGGGCTTGCCCATGAAATCAATCAGCCGCTGAACGTGATGCGCATGGCCATCGTCAATGTGCTCAAGCGTCTGAGCAATGGCGATGCGCAAATCGATTACCTGACTGACAAGCTCAATCGCATCGACGCACAAGTCCAGCGCGCCGCGAAGGTGGTGGATCACATGCGGGTGTTCGGCCGGCGTTCGGAGGTCGAGCAGCAGCCGTTCAATCCGGTTCAAGCCATCGAGGGCACGCTGGCACTGCTGTCCGAAGGCTTGCGCGGCAAAGGCATTGAGCTGCGGGTCAGCGAGAGCGGTTTTGATGTGCAGGTGCGCGGTTACGTCGATCAGCTGGAACAGGTGCTGATCAACCTGATGGTCAATGCACGGGATGCGTTGCTGAGCAAACGCGAGGCCGACCCGGCGTTCAAACCGTGGATTTCGCTGTACGCCGAACGTGATGAGCATTCAGTGCGGCTGTGGGTCGAGGACAACGGCGGCGGCATCGACCCACGGTTGCTGGAGCGGATTTTCGAGCCATTCTTCACCACCAAACCGGTGGGCGTCG
This sequence comes from Pseudomonas sp. 01L34, assembly GCF_056400265.1. Taxonomy (NCBI): domain Bacteria; kingdom Pseudomonadati; phylum Pseudomonadota; class Gammaproteobacteria; order Pseudomonadales; family Pseudomonadaceae; genus Pseudomonas; species Pseudomonas sp. 01L34. Next base: position 564,701 of record NZ_JBFTSX010000006.1, on the reverse strand, counting down.
GCACCGGGCTCGGGTTGTCGGTGAGTTACGGCATCGTCGAGAACATGGGCGGACGGTTGAGCGTAAGAAACTCGGCCGAGGGCGCCCGCTTCTGCATCGAGTTGCCGATTGTCACGGGCGATCAGATCACCAGCGACGCGCGCCCTGAGTGACAACTGAGGTTGGCGCCGACGTCGACCTTGTTCAAGTCGACCCCAAGGCTTATCAGCACAGTGTTGATCAGACTGTCGAGCAACGGGTTGAGCACGCCGTTGATTGCGCTGACCAGCAAACTGGTCACGCTGCTCAGGATCGCCCCCAGACCGCCGACGAGACTGCCTGACGGGCCATACATATCGACGTGAAGGTTGACCGGGGTGTTGAGCAAGTTGCTGACAATGCTGCTGGTGGAAAATGAGTAGTAAAACGGCGGCTGGCTGATGTCCGGCAGGCTGTTGGCCGGTGGTGCGGAGTAGACATGGGGCATGTTGGTGTTCGCCGCCACACTGGTGTCGGCAACGACATCGATGCCACCACCGACGCCAGATACACGCGGATCGCAGGTTATGGGCACGAACAAAAACCTGCGGCAGGTTTTGATCCCGATATCGATCAGCTTCAACGGCTGCACCGTGACCGTCGGTGGTACGGTGTTGCTGCCGAACATACTGGCGGCATCGATCCGGCCGATTTTCAGGTTCACCAGCGATGCGCTGGTGTTGGTGGTCAGGGTTTTGTTGGTGTTGCTGATGCAGCTGTAAGCCGTGACGTAACTATCGGCACTGGCGACGTCCAGCGCCACGTCGAGCCGTATCGGCCCCGGTAGCACGATGACGTCGGGCGTCTGACAGGGCACGCCGATGGCACAGGTCAGTGAATTGAGCACCGCCACCAGGTCGAGATTGAGCAAGGCGTTGAGGGTGTTGGTCAGCGGTCCTGCCAGATCCGCCGCGGCATTGACCAGCGCCGCGATGGCGTCCAGCGCCGGCAAGTCGATCGACAACAACGTGCGAAGCTGTGCGGTTCTCACGTAGATCCGATTGGGCCCCAGCGGATCCAGCGCGGCGTTTTTCGGATTGCCGATCGCGGAGAGTTGCGGCGGCTCCAACACCTGCACTCGAGCGGTGATTTGCGCCAGCCCTGCCAGATTGATCGGCACTGTCGCCACCACACCGTTTTTCTTGTTGGCCAGTTGCACGACGCCTTCGATCAGGTTGAACACACTCACAGTCGTCGCGAACGTTGAGACGTCGCTGCCGTTCTCGACGTGCAGCAGATTGCCCAACACCACGGTCGTGGAGCCAGCGGCCACCTTGAGGGCTTGCAGACCGACAATGGTCGCCGTCGCGCCGAGGGTGCCGCCGGGGTCCAGCACATTGACGGCGGTCTGGATCAACTGGCTGACGGCCACCGAAGCGCCCAATACCTGGTTATACCCGGCGGCGTTGAGGCCAAGGTCGACCTTCAGTCGATCAAGGTAACCCAGCAGGCTGATGTTGGTGTTCACCAACCCATCCCACCCTGCCACGGACAGGTTCAGACTGCCGCCGAGCAAACCGCCGAACAGCGCATTGAGGGTGGCCGACTTGCTGCTATCGATGCTCAGCGCTGTGGTGCGCAGGGTCAGCGATGCCAGTGGTGGCGGCAGCGCCGCAACGGCGGTCGCCGTCAGGTTGAGGGTGGCCCCGGCCGGCGCACCGCCGAACAGGGCGCCAACGCCACCGGCGAAACTCTGCGGCACTGAATGACTGACGATCACCCGAATGGCTTCGCTGCTGCTTGGGTTAGCCACAAAAACCCGAAGACTGTTGGCGTCCAGGCTCAAGGTGCCACAGGCTACCGCCAGGCTGCGCGTGGGGTCAGGAAGGGTGAAGCCGTTACGATTTACGCTGGCGGTGGCATAGGCGGTAGCGCTGGCACCCACGGCGCAATCACCGTTGCGCGTGGCAGCCTCCAGTGCGGCCATGTCGGCTATCCGCTGCAAGCTGCGCTTTTCCAGGTACAAGCGGCCACTGTCGACCACGATCAGCAGGAACACCAGGGCCATGCCGAGGGTCAGCACTGCCATCAAACCGATCGCTCCCCGTTGCCGGGCCGGGCTACGAAACTGCAAGCAGGGAGACATGGCGCACTCCTTTGCCGGCGCACCGCCGAGGGCTACCTCCATTGATGAAGAGCAGTGTAGACAAGGGTTTGCCGGATTGCTGGCAACTAGCCATCCCACCAACAAAAACTCCCTGTGGGAATGGGCTTATTGTGGGGCGTGTGTGGCGAGGGGGCTTGCCCCCGTTGGGGCGCGAAGCCCCCCCCTAAAACCAGCAACCACAATCTTGAACTTAGAAAGTGGTGACTGGTTTTACGACTGCTTCGCAGCCGAACGGGGGCAAGCCCCCTCGCCACAGGCTCGCCCTACAGGGGGCTGTGGTGTTGGTTAGTTCAGGGTTCAGCGCGGTGGATAGTTAGCCAATATGCGCCCGACCGTCTGGCGTATCGTACTGCTGCGGTCCTCTGGCTTGGGTGTGCGGCTGAGGGTTTGCTCGTCGCTGCCACGCCACACCAGTTTGCCGTCCTTGCCATCGAGCAGGTCGATCTGGATGGTCGCCACCTTGTAGCTGACGTTGCGGGTTTCGTTGTACATCGGCCCGCCCCAATAACCGTTCCATGGGCCACCATAACCGCCACCATAGGAGGTGGTCACTTGTTGCTGGCGATCTTCAACGATCAGGTAGGTCTGCACCTTAAGGTCTGCCTTGGCGCCGGCGGCGGCCGGACGCAAGCCACGCTGATCCAGTTGATCGGCAACGGCCTGGCGGATGCGTTGCTCGGTCAGGTCACTCTTGATCCTTGGGTCGTCGGGACGGTATTGCACGGCGGGCTCTTTCCAGCTCCAACTGCGATAGGCGGCAAAGTCGCGACTGGCATCGAAGTCATGATTGACCTCGTTGGCGGCGCAGGCAGTGAGCAGCGCGGCGATGGCCAGTAAAACGAGACGGCGGAACATGATTTTTCTCCGATTGAAGACATGCACCTGCGGGAGGCTTCCTGAACAGGAAGCTAACTAGGAGGATACGCCGACATAGCCTTTTCGACAGCTTCGCGCAGGGCATCGGCACGTTCGCTCTGGTTGCCCTGACTGCTGGTTTCGGCACTGGCACTCCACACCGGTTGACCGGTGCTTGCGTCGAACAGATCGACCCGCACCACCACAACCTGTACCTGATAAGTACGGACGACCGGCACGCTGTTGTACATGCCGTAACCCGTGCCGTAGCGGTTGTAACCACCGCCGTAATACCCACCGCCATAGCCGCCACCGTAACCAGAGCCGTCCTGCACCTGGCGCAAGCGGGTTTCCAGATGCAGGTCGGCGCTGACCAACAGGTCCGCCGGGCGGTTGTCGTGCAGTGGGCGCAAGCCGCGCTGGTCAAGGGCATTGCTGACGACTTCGGCCACCTGCTCCGAATCGGCCCAGGCCGTGCCCGCAGGCAGGCGCCCGTTGAGCCAGGCCCAGCTGCGGTAGCGACCGTAATCCCGTGGCGCCGCCGGGTAGGCGCTGCGGTCGAAAGTGCCGGCGGCCTGGGGCGGTGCCGGTGGCAAGGGATTGGACGTCGCGATGTAAGGGTTGCTGCCCTGACAGGCCGCCAACCCGAGACAGATCACCAGTAAACCTGAACGACTATTCATTGCGCACTCCGGTCAGATCGGCCGACAGATCCAGTGCAAGTAGCGCCCAAGCCCGGCGAAGCTTGGGTGACGGCGGTGAGCCAGTTCCATTTCCAGCAAGTCGAGCAGTTCGGCGCGGGCCTGGAATTCCACCGGCATGTAGTCATGAAAAACCCGCACTCCACTCTGGGTTTCGACCCGCCACAGCCCCTCAAGTTGCGCTGCCAGCTCCCGTGGATCAAGCGGCTGTTGCGGCGTCAGGCTCTGCTTCTCGCCGGCCATGTCGTTCTTGCGCATCTTGCGGAAGTGGCCCTTGAGCAGGTTACGGTAGATCAGCGCATCGCGGTTGTAGAACGCCAGGGACAACCAGCCGTCCGGCTTCGTCAATTGATGCAGTACCGGCAAAATCGCATGGGGTTCGGCCAGCCATTCCAGCACGGCGTGGCACAGCACCAGGTCGTAGGGTTCGGTGAGCTGACCAAGCAACTCCTGCCACGGCGCCTGAATGAATGTCGCGGTCTGCCCGGCTTCGGCAAAACGCTGGCGAGCGCCTTCAAGCATCGGCTCGGCGGGTTCGGCCAGGGTCACCTGGTGACCGCGCTGGGCCAGCCACAACGACATGTGGCCCAGGCCGGCACCGATGTCCAGTACGCGCAACGGGCGGTCCGGCAGGGTTTCGGCCAGGTCGGCCTGCAGCACCGCGAGGCGGATCGCCCCTTTGGCGCCACCGTAGATTTTTTCAGCGAAGCGGGTCGCCAACTGATCGAAATGACGGTCGCTCATCAGCTGAACCGCCGTTCGCTGTCCGCGAGCTTGTTACGTACCACTTCATTCATGTCCAGTCCCAACTCGCTGCACAGCAGCAGTAAATACAGCACGATGTCGCCGATTTCCTGCCCGGCATGGGCCAGTTTGTCCGCCGGCAACTGGCGCGACTGGTCTTCGGTCAGCCACTGGAAGATTTCCACCAGCTCGGACATTTCCACGCTCGCGGCCATGGCCAGGTTTTTCGGGCTGTGAAATTGCCGCCAGTCATTGCGGTCACGAATGGCGTGCAGGCGTTCGGTCAGTTCAACAAGGTTCATCGGGCTCTCCTGAAGGCGTATAGCTTCAGGGGGATGACGGGTGAAGGCAAGTGGCAGCGTTGTGCCTGCGTACTTGCGCCATACTCAAAAAAATCGCAGCCTTCGGCAGCTTCCACGGGAACCCGGGAGCACGATCAATAGCCCAAGGCTCGGATCCGGCAACCACGCCACCACTCCATCAGGACGTACACATGCAGGTAGACAGCTTTTTCGAATGGCTCGGCCAGGCAATCGGTTCGGTCATCCGTTTTATCATCGACACCCTCAGTGGCCTGTTCAACCTGTTGAGCAACGCCGGCAGCAATTTTGTCGAAGGGCTGGCCCAGGCATTGGGAATGGAAACCTCGATCATCAGCATCATCACCTTGATCCTCGGGCTGATGCTGCTGTGGTCGGCGATCCGCGCCTTCATGAACGCGTCGATCATCATGGGGATTATCTGGTTGCTGCTGGGGTTGTGGTTACTGAGCTGGATCATTCACTAAGGCAGCCACACAGGCTCGCTTCCACAATGGATCGATGCGGATTCCGAGTTCGTCGCTACAATGCAGGCGCCCCCAAGGAGCCTGCATGTCCAACCTGATTGCCGACTGGCGCGACCGTCCGACCCATCGCCGCGTCTGGGCGCTCGCCGCCCCGATGATTCTCTCGAACATTTCCGTACCGCTGGTGGCGCTGGTCGACAGTACCGTCATCGGTCACCTGCCCTATGCTCATCAGCTCGGCGCCGTCGCGGTGGGCGCCAGTCTGTATACCTTTCTTGCCTGGGCCATGGGCTTTCTGCGCATGGGCTCCACCGGATTTGCCGCCCAGGCGGCCGGGCGTGGGGATGGCGCTGCGTTGCGGCAGATTTTGCTGCAAGGTCTGTTGTTGGCCATGGGCCTGGCCATTCTGTTGGGAGCGTTGGGCGTGCCGTTGAGCGGGGTCGCGTTGCACTTCATGCAACCGTCGGCGGAGCTGGATCAACTGACCCGCGAGTTTTTCCACACACGGCTGTTCGGGCTGCCGGCGGCGCTGGCCAGTTATGCGCTGGTCGGCTGGTTTCTCGGCACCCAGAATGCCCGGGCTCCGCTGGCGATTCTGCTGAGCACCAACCTGGTCAACATCGCACTCAACCTGTGGTTTGTGCTTGGCCTGGAGTGGGGAGTGGTCGGCGCGGCACGGGCCTCGGTGATCGCCGAGTGGACCGGCGCATTGATCGGCCTGTTCATGACCCGCAAAGCCCTGCGCGCCTATCCCGGCCATATCGCCTGGGCCGCATTGGCGTTGTGGCAGAGCTGGCGCCCATTGTTGGCGGTCAACCGCGATATTTTCATCCGCAGCCTGGCGTTGCAGTCGGTGTTCTTCCTGATCACCGTGCAGGGTGCGCGACTGGGCGATGCCACGGTCGCCGCCAATGCGCTGCTGCTCAACGGCCTGCTGCTGACCGCCCATGCGCTGGACGGTCTGGCCCACGCCGTGGAAGCCCTGTGCGGACACGCCATCGGCGCTCGCGACCGTGATGCCCTGCGCCGCTCACTGGTGGTGGCGTGCGGTTGGTCGCTGCTGGCAAGCCTGGGGTTCGCCTTGCTGTTTCTGTACGCCGGGCACCTGTTCATCCAGATGCAGACCAACATCCAGAGCGTGCGCGACACCGCCTTCATCTACCTGCCGTACCTCGCCGCGCTGCCGCTGATTGCGGTCTGGAGTTACCTGCTCGACGGCCTGTTCATCGGCGCCACCCGCGCCCGGGAAATGCGCAACGGCATGCTGTTGACCGTGATCCTGCTACTGCCCTTCGCCTGGATACTGCAAGGCTTGGGCAACCATGGACTGTGGATAACCTTCCTGCTGTTCATGGTGCTGCGCAGCCTGACCCTTGGCACATTCGCCTGGTACTTGCGCAAGAACGACGGCTGGTTAAAAGGATGACGAGCGACATACCTTCAACCCGTTCAGGGTTGATCGTTCTGCCACAGGTTGCGCAGGCTATCGAGACGCTCCTGCTGGGTGGTTCCCGATAACGACTGCCCTGGCACGGCGTCAGGGTGCTGCAAGCGCAGCCATAACCAGCCATCGAGCACCGAGCGCTCACTGAAACCCAGCGCCAGCCCTTCCTGCAGGTGAGCCCACAAGCTGTTGTAGTCGGTGCCGGTGGATCGGCTCCAGCGCCAGGCATGCTGCTCCAGCAGGCAGGTCTGCAAGCTGTCTCGCTGACGCGAGCTGAGGTTTTCTTCGATGGCCAGCGGCCTGACGGCAAGCCGTGGATTGAACAACTGTTGCCAGCCCAGACAGCCAATGGCCCGATCGGCCCAAGTGCCGCCGAACCAGCGTAACTGATCGATCGGACCGAGCCAGCGACTCAGCTCCTGCGCATCGCAGGCATCGAAAAAGTAACTCGCCGTTTGAGGGTTGTAGTAACTCAACAAGGCCCGGTGATGCAGGCTGAAGGAGACGGTGAGCATGCGGCGCAAATGCTCCAGCAGTTGTGATGAAGAGGCTTCACTGACCAGCAGCAACCCGCCCCATGTATGCGGCTCGCTTGAGTACAGCTCGGCGAGTGCAGGGCATTCGCGAAGGTCGACCAACACTGGCCCGTGCTCACGCAACGGATGAAACTCGCTGCCTTCGAACAGCCAGAACCATCGGACATGAGCAAACTGTTGCCGCAACATCGCACCGGCCTGAGGCACGCCCGGCACATCGAGCAACAGCCATTGCGGGGTCGAGTCGGGCGCCTGAACGGCAATCATGCCGCACCGCTCTGGCCAAGCTGCGTCGCTGCCCGGCAAGTGCATAAGGATTGCGCGCAATGACTGAAACTGCCCCCACCTGGCAGCAAACACAGGAGTACCAAGGGTTCGCTGGATTGCAGCAAGCCCAATAAACCATCAACCGCGCGGCTGGCTTCAGTGGTCGAGGCGGATAGCAGCTCGACCATGCCCGGCTCTGCGCTGGACGGTGCTCCGGGAAGAAATCCGCTGATCAACGGTTGATCAGGATCACCTTCGATAAAGCTCACCAGCACTTGCGTGCCCTCACTCAAGGGCATGACACCCGCGCTTTCCAGCTCGCCAGACAACGGCAACCAACAGTGGCTGGGGGCTGCGCCTTCGCCCTGATATAGCCAGTCAAACTGCACGGCGACCGATCTGCCGGGATCGGGGCGAGATTCACCGACGTCGACTACCCATCCCCTTTGCAGGCTGTGCATCCTGGGTTTCACAACGGGATGAGCCGCGATGTAAGGCACCTCCTGCGCAACGACGCGCAGCTGGTTGCGATACAAAAAATCTGGCTGTTGTCCTCCCTGATGCTCGACATGGGTCACTAGCCAGAGACGATTCCAGTCCGCATACGGATGACCGGACAACGGCATCAGTTGACCGCTGCGCAGCGTTGGCAGGTTCGTCTGCCCCTCGGCAATCTGCCCGCAGCCATGAAGCTTGAACTGATGCACTCCCGGTCGTTCGCTCACATCCTCGAAGACCCTCTCTTCGCCACGGCGAAACTGCCCCGGACCGTCGCCCAAGACCAGACAATGCCCGCGCGTACGGTGCTCGAAGTAGTAATGAAGCCGCTCCTGGGCGCATAGACGCTGGAAAAACTGCAGGTCCGACTCCCGGTACTGCGTGCAGAAATCACGGGACGGGTAATCGCCGTTCAGGTCGAAACGACGATCCTTGCCGGCAATGCCGTGCTCCTTGAGAACCTGGGCGAGAATGTCCGGCACCGAGCGATCGCTGAAAATTCGCTGGTTGAAGCGCTGGGCCAGGCAAGCAAGCCTGGGGCCCAGACGCACGCGACAAAGCCTGGGCTCATTGCCATGGCCGGGTTGAACGAGGCCAAGCAACTGTCCGTGAATACCCTCCCCCTGCGGCCCGAAGTGCAAAAAGGCCGAGCGGTACAGCAGGCTTGCAAGGTCCAGTGTCGGGTCATCGTTCAGCAGGTCCACGTCGAACGCAAAAGGCTCGCTGATCGCTTCACTACCGGTAAAGGCCAAGACCTCAAAGGGGTCGGCAAGACCCGCTATATCCAGACGAAATGACGGCTCGTTGACTGAATCGAACATCGGCGATTCTCTACAGGAGGGGCGGCCGGGGATTCTCGCTGAGAGACATGGCCGAGTAGAGTGCCGAAGTACAACTTAGGAAATGACCTACGTGAAAAGAAGACCACATCACTTGGATTGCTCGGCATGTGGGCTATTTCGCGGGACAAAAGAGAAGCCCCGCACCAGGTCATCTGAAATTTCCGCAACCTACGGAGAAATTTCAGACAACCTGATGGGCGCGGTGCCCTACCTCAAGAAGACAGGTAAGACGAACGGGTCAGGCCCAGACGCAAGGCATCAAGGAACTGGGTGCGCTCGCTGGCGCTGATGCGGGCACTGGCGCACTTGTCGCGGTAGTGAGTCATCAGCTCTTCCGGCGACAAGTGCACGTAACGCAGCATGTCTTCGATGGTGTCGTGGGTTTCGATACCAGCGTGGTACACGCTGCCGTCAGCATTCTGATAGATGTTCACCGAGTCGGTGTCACCGAACAGGTTGTGCATGTCGCCAAGAATTTCCTGGTAGGCACCGACCAGGAAGATCCCCAGCAGGTAGTCTTCACCCTCGTTCAGACCGTGCACCGGCAGGCTGGTCTCGATGCTCTGCTCGTCGACGTACTGCTTGATCTTGCCGTCGGAGTCGCAGGTCAGGTCTTGCAGCACGGCACGGCGCAGTGGCTCTTCGTCGAGGCGGTGCAGCGGCAGGATCGGCAGGACCTGGCCGATGGCCCAGGTGTCCGGCAGGCTCTGGAATACCGAGAAGTTGCAGATGTACTTGTCGGCCAGCTTGTCGTTGAGTTCGTCGAGCACCTGACGGTGGGAACGCTGACGGGCCTTCAACGAGTTGTGCAGGCGGCGGCAAACGGCGAAGTAGCATTGCTCGGCCAGGGCTTTTTGCGCCAGGGTCAGCTTGCCATCGGCGTATTGGGTGGCCACGTCACTCATGTAGTGCGTGGCGCGCCAGTAGGTCTCGGTGACCATTTCGATGTCGGTCGGGCCGAGCAGGTCAACCAGCCACTGCACGGTTTCCGGCAGTTCTTCCTTGTTGTCGATCTTCGGCACGTCGTCGTTGTGTTTCTCGACGTCGGTCACCTGCACCACCAGCATCGCGTGGTGGGCGGTCAGGGAGCGGCCGCTTTCAGAGAAGATGTTCGGGTGCGGCAAGCTCTGCGCGTCGCAGAATTCCTTAAGCATCCCGACCACGACACCGGCGTAATCGTCCATGTCGTAGTTGATCGAACTGGCGTTACGCGAGTGAGTACCGTCGTAGTCCACGCCCAAACCGCCGCCGACGTCGATGTGATCGACCGGCAGGCCAAGGTTGCGCAGTTCGCCGTAGTAACGAATCGCTTCCTTGAAGCCGTGCTGGTAGTCCGCCAGGTTGGCGATCTGCGAACCCATGTGGAAGTGCAGCAGGCGAATGCCCTGGTCCAGGCCAGCGGCACGGAAACGCTCGACCACCGACAGCAGTTGCGCCGCCGACAGGCCGAACTTGGATTTTTCGCCACCGGTGTCTGCCCACTTGCTCGACGCCAGGGACGACAGACGCACACGCAGGCCGACCTGAGGCTTGACCTTGAGCGACGCCGCTTCTTCGATCACCAGACCGACTTCGGATTCTTTCTCGATCACGATGAACACGTTGTGGCCCAGCTTCTGGCCCATCAGCGCCAGACGGATGAACTCACGGTCCTTGTAACCGTTGCAGACGATGGTGCCACCCTTCGGCGCCAGCGCCAGTACCGCCAGCAGCTCAGGCTTGGAGCCGGCTTCCAGACCGATGGAAACGTTCTGGGTGGCGATGATGTTCTCGATCACCGCTTCCTGCTGGTTGACCTTGATCGGGTACAGCGCGGTGTACTTGCTCTGGTATTCCAGGCGCTCGATGTTGGCGTCGAACGCACCGGTCAGCTGACGCACGCGGTCTTGCAGGATGTCTGGGAAACGCACCAGCAACGGCAAGGACAAACCGCTTTTGCGCAGTTGGTCGACTTGCTCGAACAGGTCGATAGGCGAACTGGTCGGGCCGTTCGGACGAACTTCGACGCGACCGGCGTCATTGATCGCGAAATACCCGGCCCCCCAATGGCGAATCCCGTAAACACTGCGGCTGTCCGCAACTGTCCATTGGCTGCCATCGTCTTTGCGTGTGCGTCTTACGGACATCGAAGTCCCCTATAAAGAAGTCATAGAGCGTCGCCTTGAGTTCAGGCCGGCGCAGTCTAAAGAATGAAAATGACGTTTCGTCAACGAGGGGGTAGACCTCGCTGACCGCAGTGAGTTTAGAAACCGGTCATGAACAGGCTCTGTGAAAACCATGGAGACGACGCCAGACCAGAATGAAATCAGGACTGGATCAAGCCGCGGGTGGTTTTCACAGAGGCTGCTAGCCGCCGGACTTCTTCGCTTTGAAACCGTGTTTGATCAGCTCAGCCAAGAGTAGCTCGACATGATCGCCCTGGATTTCGATGATCCCGTCTTTCAACGCCCCACCGGTCCCACAACGTTTCTTCAACGTGGTGGCCAGTTCCTTGAGCGCGTCTTCGGCCAGCGGCACGCCGGTGATGGTCGTCACCGTCTTGCCGCCACGGCCCTTGCTTTCACGACGCACGCGAGCGATGCCGTCGCCGGCCGGGATAACGGTTTGTTTGCAGATGCAGGCATCCACCGGTTTACTGCATTCCGGGCAATGACGACCTGCGTCGGTGGAAAATACCAGGCCACCAAGGGCGGCGAAGGATGCGGCTTTTTTGGCCACCGGCAATCCTCTTGGGAGGACAAAGACTGATCGCAACCTTGGGCAAGGTTATCGACCGCGAAGCCCCACTCAGGCAGGGGCAGCGCTACTGAGCCGGGCACTGCCGGTTCAGCTTGAAAAGGTCGCGCAGTGTAACGGCAAAAAGCCGACTTGCTAAGAGCCAATCGGCGCCAATTTACAGCTCTTTTGCGACGTCATCCCCTTGGGCGCGAAGATAGCGCTTCAGGGCTGCCAAAGAGTCCGGGCAGTACGGCTTTTGCTGGATTTCCAGCAGGACCTGATCGATCGGGATAAAGCGCGCTTCCAGCACCTCTTCCGGCTGCAGGATCAATGGGCCGTCCCACACCGCCGAAAACGCCGAACACCAGAGCCGGTTGCCGGTGTCCTCGAAGAAAAAGTGATCGTGGGCGGTCAGTTCCACACCGCTCACCCCCAGCTCTTCTTCCAGCTCACGGGCCGCCGATTCGGCGTAGGTCTCGGTGGCCAGCACCATGCCGCCGGCCGCCACGTCCCAATAACCGGGATAAATCGCCTTGCTCAGGGTGCGCCGGTGAACGCACAGCTCACCGGCAGAATTGAACAGCATGATGTAGGTGCCGCGCCCGATCAGCCCACGCTCACGCAGGTCGGAGCGCACCAGGGCGCCGAGCAGGTTGTCCTGCTCGTCGACCCAGGCGATCTGTTCGGCATCGGAGGCCGCGCGGTGGGCGGCCTCTTTAGCGCTATCTACCATGACTCAGCCCTGATTGAGCAGTTGACGCAAGTCGATCACCGCGGCGTTGGCCCGGGAGATGTAATTGGCCATGACCAGCGAGTGGTTGGCCAGCACACCGAAACCGCTGCCGTTGAGGATCATCGGGCTCCAGACCGGCTCTTGCGAAGCCTCCAGCTCACGGATGATCTGGCGCACGCTGACCGTAGCGTTCTTCTTCGCCAGCACATCGGCGAAGTCGACTTCGATGGCGCGCAGCAGATGGGACAATGCCCAGGCCTGACCACGGGCTTCGTAGAACACGTTATCGATTTGCATCCACGGGGTTTCAACGACTTCTTCGTCAACCTGCGGCACCTGGCCGAGCGCCGGGACTTCGGTTTTCAGCGCAGTGTTGAGCTTGACCCGGCCAACGCTGGCCGACAGCCGTTGCGACAGCGAGCCCAGACGGGTCCCTACATCACCCAGCCAGTTGTTCAGGTTGTCGGCGCGGGCGTAGAACAGCGCGCTCTTCTGGTCAGGACCCGACAGGCGTGCCTGATAGCGGCTCAGGGAGTTGATGCCTTCCTGATACTCGGACTCACTGGATGGCAGCACCCAGCTCTTGTTGTCGAAGTTGAAGCGCGGCTCGGCCTTGGCCAGGTCGGCGTCTTCGGCGGACTGCGACTGGGAACGGGCGAAGTCTTTACGCAGCGCACGGCTCAGGTCGCGGACCTGGACCAGCACGCCATATTCCCAGCTCGGCATATTGTCCATCCACAGGCCCGGCGGGAAACGGTCGTTGGAAATATAGCCACCCGGTTTGGTCAGCAAGGTACCAGCGACGGTCTTGAGGGTTTCCACCGTGGTGTACCCGACCACCATCTGCTTACCTTCTTTCTCAGCTGCCATCTGGGCATTCTGCTGAACCGGGAACAGCGCGGGCTCCTGGCTCCAGTACCAGCCCAGCGCGATAGCCACCAACAAGTAAAGGCAAATCAGAGTGGCCAGCGCCCGGCTGAACAACAGGCCACCAAAATAACTGCGGGTGGCCGATTTCGGTTCAGCGGCACGCTCAGGCGCGCTGCCCGTGCGGTTCTTCCAGTCCAGCATGGCGATATCCTTTCAATCACTTGAGTTCATCGGTTCGACTACAACCCTACGCCATCGTGCCTTATTTGCCGCGCATTAAATCCTGCGGGACACAGCGAGCCATACAATGACTGCAATCGAAGCCATCACTATAAATGAAGCACAGCGTTGAGCCTATGCGACCAGTCGGTCGGGAACTGAATGATGTCGCTTTACAGATTATTGACGCAGGACACTCATGCAATTGAAAAGAGATGCTAGCATAGAGCCACCAGTCGATCTCAGCATGCACCCTAACTAGTAGTCAGGATATGACCGAGCCAGAAGACCCCAGCCGTGAGCGCCTCAAGCACCACTTTGCCCAGCGGGTAATTCATCAGGCACGTCAGATTCTTGAGATATGGCAACGTCTGCAACGCAATGAATGGTCCATCACCGACCTGTCGGAGCTGAGCGAGGCCAATCTGCGCCTGCTGCGCTTTGCCGAACGTTTCGAACAACCGGAACACACCCTGCTGGCCCGTCATATCGGCCAGTCGCTGGAGGCCGTCGACGCCAATCGCGGACGCCTGAGCAGCGGATTGATCACTGACCTCAACCGCCTGATGCAGCGCTTGTCCCGCACCGGCCTGCGCCATGGCGATCAGCTCGAACACACCTTTCTGCCACCGCTGCGCAAACCGATCTACGTGATGCTGCAAGATCACGACCGGGCCGAACGGCTGGCCAAGCAACTTGAATTCTTCGGGCTCAGCGCCCAAGCCCTCGACAGCGTCGCCGCGTTCCGCGCCTCGATGGTCGAGCGTTTGCCGGCGGCGATCGTGATGGATGTCGACTTCAGCGGCGCCGGCATCGGCCTGAAACTGGCGGCCGAAGCCCAGCAAGGCCTGGAGCAGCCCTTGCCGTTGCTGTTTTTCAGCTTGCACGAAACCGACACCCCGACTCGCCTCGCTGCCGTGCGCGCCGGCGGCCAGGAGTTTCTCACCGGCACCCTCGAAGCCTCGAGCCTGCTGGAAAAGATCGAAGTGCTGACCTGCGTCGCCCAGTACGAACCTTATAAAGTGCTGATCATCGACGACTCCCGCGCACAGGCCTTGCACACCGAACGCCTGCTCAACAGCGCCGGGATCGTCACGCGGACCTTGATCGAACCGATCCAGGCCATGGCCGAGCTGGCGGATTTCCAGCCGGACCTGATCATCCTCGACATGTACATGCCGGCCTGCACCGGTACGGAACTGGCCAAGGTGATCCGCCATAACGACCGCTATGTCAGCGTGCCGATCATTTATTTGTCGGCCGAAGACGATCTGGACAAGCAGCTCGACGCCATGAGTGAGGGCGGCGACGACTTCCTGACCAAACCGATCAAGCCGCGCCACCTGATCACCACCGTGCGCAACCGCGCGGCGCGGGCGCGCAATCTGAAAGCGCGGATGGTGCGCGACAGCCTGACTGGCTTGTACAACCACACCCATATCCTGCAATTGCTCGAAGACTGTTCATTCCGCGCCCGTCGCGAAAACAAGCCGCTGAGCTTTGCGATGCTCGACATCGACCACTTCAAACGGGTCAACGACAGCCACGGCCATCCCATGGGCGACCGGGTGATCAAGAGCCTGGCGCTGTTCCTCAAGCAACGGTTGCGCAAGAGCGACTTCATCGGCCGTTACGGCGGTGAAGAGTTCGCCATCGTCATGCCGGACACCGATATTGAATCGGCCTACAAGGTGCTCGATGAAATCCGTCAGCGCTTTGCCGAAATTCACTACCCCGCGCAGCCCCAGGACCTCTGGTGCACCTTCAGTGCCGGCGTCGTCGAACTGCACGAAGGCTCCGACAGCCTGATGATGGCCACACAGGCAGACGAGGCGCTGTACCGCGCCAAGGACGCCGGACGCAACCGCGTGCAAGCCGCGCGGGAGTCAAAGCAAAGTGCCACTTTTTCATCGGAATCGACCGATTCGGTCATAACGCTGTAACAGAAACGCAATAACTTCAGGCACTTACCATTCTGCCATTGGTAGTCCGCAATGCGCCTGAAGCTGTTGACCAATCTCAATACCCTCCTTCTGGTCGCCGTGTGCGTGGCCCTCGGCGCGACCCTCTGGTGGTCGCAAAAAGCCCTGGAACGCCCCTATCTGTTGATGGAGCGTTACCTGGGCCTGTCCCAGCAGTTTCAAAATGAAGTGGCGCGCAACGTCGAGGATTACCTGGCCAGCGGCGATGCCCTGCGTCTGAGCAGCGCCAGCCAGGCCATCGACAACCTGCAAAAGGAGCTCGGCGAATTACCTCCGCCCCTGGCCGATACCTTGCACCCCAGCCTGTCGAATCTGGAGGAGTTCAGCAAGACGGACCTGCTGGCCGCCGGCAAACTCGCCGGCGATCCACAAGCCCTGCTGCTGCAAGCCGAGCGCGAGCTCGGTGCCAGCCTCGATCAGCTCAGCCAATACGCCAACGGCAACGCGGCGTACCTGACGCCTTTGCTCGCAGCTTCCCAGCATCTGGGCAAGTTGTCTTTGGCCCGGGACAAACTGGTCAGCAGCGGGCGCAGTGAACTGGCCGCCGATGTCGAGCGCGAAGTCGCCAGCATCCGCGTTCAGTCTGAACAATTGAACAGCTTGCCGCTGCTGGGGGTGACTGCCAGCAGTGAATCGAACACCGATGACTTCTCCGCCATGATGGGCCTGGAGAACACCGAGAAAGCCGTCGCCGAAGACGCCGGCGTCAGCCTCAAGCGTGAACTCAACAGCCTGCTCACCCGCTACCCGACTGAACTGGCACGCACCCGCGGACAGATCCAGAAACGCGCCGACCTCGGCGCCGCGACTCACTTGAAAATCACCGCCGTGCAGCAGGCCATCGCCGGGCTGGAACCGGTAGTGCGCGCCCAGCACGGGCAAATCCAGGGCGAAGTGCGGCTGATGCAGGGCGTGATGATCGGGCTGATTCTGCTGATCGCCTTGCTCATCGATACCTTGCAGCGACGCCTGGCCCGAACCCTGACCAATTTGGCGCCAGCCCTTTCGATCTGGGCCGAGGGCGACTTCAGTCGCGACATTCAACTGGGTGCGACCAACCGCGAACTGCATGACATTCAAGCTTCGCTCAATCGCTTGCGTGCCTATCTGGTCGACCTGGTGGGGACCATTCGCCTCAATGCCGAGCAAGTCGCCGGCAGCAGCCGGACGCTGGCCGAATTGAGCAATGACCTGCACAGCGGCGCCGAGCATCAGGCCGGCGACACCGCGCTGATCCGCGACTCCCTCGGTGAACTCGAGGCGACGATTCAACAAGTCGCTGGTGATGCCAGCCAGGCCGCGGACGCCAGTCGTCATGCAGGGCTGGCGGTGGAGCATGGTCAGAAGGTCATCGGCCTGAGCCTCACCGGGCTGCATGCGCTGGTGGGTGAAGTGCAAGGCAACGCGCAGATGATCGAACATCTGGCCGAAGAGTCGGCGACTATCGGCGGCGTGCTGACGGTGATTCGCTCGATTGCCGACCAGACCAACCTGCTGGCGCTGAATGCCGCCATCGAGGCGGCCCGCGCCGGGGAGATGGGCCGGGGATTTGCGGTGGTGGCCGAAGAGGTTCGTTCACTGGCGCAGCGCACCGCCGGTGCCACCGCCGAGATTCAGACACTGATCGCCGGCCTGCAAACCGCCGCGCGACAATCGGTCGAAGGCATGCGCGCCCAGGTCGAACACGCCGAAGCCACGGCCAACCAGGCCCAGGCCGCCGACGGTGCGCTGGATAAAATCGTCGGAGCGATCCAGACCATTTCCGACACCGCCGTGCGCATCGCCGATGTCACTGCCCAGCAGAGCGGCGCTGTCAGCGAAATCCGCGATCACAGTGAGCGGATTCATCAATTGGGTGGGGATAACTTGCTGCGCATCGGCGAGGGGCGGGAGCAAGGAGAGAATTTGCTGGTGCTGGGCGGACGGTTGCATACCGCCGTTCAAGCCTTCCGCGTCTGATAAATCGCCATCGCGGGCATGTTCACCACCCATTCCCCATTCTGCACACCAGCCCATCGTCCGCTATCATGCCCGCACCTCCAATACGCGAGATTGTCATGCGCCGTTTGCTCTGCCTGCTGTTTTTAGTGCTCGCCCTCCCGGCCTCCGCCGCCGGGTTGCTGGACAGTCGCCCCAGTTCCACCCTGGGTTCGATCAACAACAGCGCCGACTTCCTGCCGGTGCGCGAAGCCTTTCAGTTGAGCCTGGTAGAAAGTACGCCGCAATCGATCAAGCTGCGTTTCGTCGCCACTGAGGGTTACTACCTCTACCGCCATCGCTTCCAGTTTCGCGCAGATCCGGCCGACGTTGGCCTCGGTGCGGCTCAACTGCCCAAGGGCGAACAAAAGCACGATGAATACTTCGGCGATGTCGAGGTTTACCACGGCATTCTCGATGTAGAACTGCCACGCACCGATTCCCGCGCCTTTACGCTGGCCGTGACCTATCAAGGCTGCGCCGACAAAGGCCTGTGCTACCCGCCCGAGACCGAGCGCCTGAGTATTGATGGCAGCGGTGCCACGACCACAGCCTGGGGCTGGCGCGAACTGGCGCTGTTCTTCCTCGCAGGCCTCGGCCTGACCTTCACCCCCTGTGTGCTGCCGATGCTGCCGATCCTCTCCGGGGTAGTCCTGCGCGGGCAGATCGGCGGTTTACGTGGCTTCAACCTGTCGCTGGCTTATGTGCTGCCGATGGCCATCTGCTTCGCCCTGTTGGGTGCCTTGATGGGCATGTTCGGCGCACAGCTTAATCTTCAGGCGCGCTTGCAATCGGCCTGGGTGCTGGTGCCGTTCGCGATGTTTTTCGCAGTGTTTGCCTTGGCGATGTTCGGGGTGTTCGAACTGAAACTTCCCTACGCCATCAGCAGCCGTCTGGACCGGATCGCCGGGCGCACCGAAGGTGGCTCACTGTGGGGCGCGGCGGTGCTGGGCGTGGTGTCGAGCCTGCTGGTTTCGCCCTGCGTCTCGGCTCCCCTGGCCGGTGCGCTGCTGTACATCAGCGCCAGCGGCGATGCCTTGGGCGGCGGATTGAAACTGTTCATGCTTGGCCTGGGCATGGGCGCACCGCTGTTGCTAGTGGCGACTGGCGGCGCGGCCTGGTTGCCGAAAAGCGGGCCGTGGCTGATCTACGTGAAAAACGCGATTGGTGTGCTCCTGCTGGGGCTGGCGATCGGTTTGCTCAGCCGAGTATTGCCAGGCCAGATCACTTTACTGTTGATCGGCTTGCTCGCCGGTGGCGTCGGTTTGTTCATGGGCGCGCTGGAGTTTGTCTATAAGCCGCCGAGAAAACGCCTGGGGCAATTGCTGGGGATGTTTCTGCTGTTTTATGCACTGGCCTGTTGGTACGGTGCGTTCAGCGGTCAGTCCGATCCATTCAACCCCATTGGCCAGACGCGCCTCGTCGCCAGCAACGAGCAGCAAGCGCCAATCGCCAGCACCTGGCAAACCATAACCTCTCCAGCAGAACTGGATCGTGTCCTCGCCGAAGCCAAATCCTCCGGCACGCCGCTGCTGCTCGACTGGTACGCCGACTGGTGCATCAGTTGCAAAGTCATCGAACACGAAGTGCTCAACGATGCCAACGTCGTCGAACGTCTTAAAGGCTATCGACTGATCCGTTTCGACATCACCGCCAGCAACACCGAACAGCGCGCCCTGCTCGACCGCTACAAGCTGTTCGGCCCTCCAGCGCTGATGTTTTTCGGCAGGGACGGCGTCGAACGCACCGATGTGCGAGTGATCGGCGAGATAAACGCCACGGACTTCGCCGAACGTGTTGCGAAAGCAAATGACC
The DNA here is from genome assembly GCF_056400265.1 of Pseudomonas sp. 01L34. NCBI lineage: Bacteria > Pseudomonadati > Pseudomonadota > Gammaproteobacteria > Pseudomonadales > Pseudomonadaceae > Pseudomonas > Pseudomonas sp. 01L34. Next base: position 545,588 of record NZ_JBFTSX010000006.1, on the reverse strand, counting down.
GGATTTAATCACCCGGTCACATATTTCGCGCAAACATCGGCCATCGTGCTGCCTATTGCATAGAACTGGACAGTCACAAAGTCTTTGCGGCATAGTCGCCTGGTTCTGACAATTGCACACGGATCACAAAGGAGCAGCAGATGGCGACCCTATTGGTTTTGCACGGCCCTAACCTGAACCTGCTCGGCACCCGGGAACCGGGCGTCTATGGTGCAACCACCCTGGCACAAATCAACCAGGACCTGGAACAGCGGGCGCGCAATGCCGGCCACCATTTGCTTTACCTGCAAAGCAACGCCGAGTACGAATTGATTGACCGCATCCACGCTGCTCGCGGCGAAGGTGTGGACTTCATTCTGATCAATCCAGCAGCTTTTACGCATACAAGTGTCGCGTTACGTGACGCGCTGCTGGCGGTGAGCATCCCATTCATCGAAGTGCATTTGTCTAACGTGCATAAACGCGAACCTTTCCGCCATCACTCTTACTTCTCCGATGTAGCGGTGGGAGTGATCTGCGGCCTTGGCGCCAGCGGTTATCGACTGGCCCTGGAGGCCGCACTAGAGCAGCTTGAAAGACAGGCAACGGCTTGAACAACAAGCGTTAAACGCCCCTGACCGACCCTTGGGAGTTGATGATTCATGGATATCCGTAAAGTTAAGAAATTGATCGAATTGCTGGAAGAGTCCGGCATCGACGAGCTTGAGATCAAGGAAGGCGAAGAGTCCGTACGCATCAGCCGTCACAGCAAGACGCCGGCTCAGCAGTACTACGCACCGGCTCCGATGCATGCGCCGGCACCGGCTCCAGTTGCTGCCGCCGCTCCGGTTGCTGCCGCTGCGCCTGCGGCTCCAGCGGCTCCAACGCTGAACGGCAATGTTGCCCGTTCGCCGATGGTCGGCACGTTCTATCGCAAATCTTCGCCGTCCTCGCCATCCTTCGTTGAAGTTGGCCAGACCGTGAAGAAAGGCGACACCCTGTGCATCGTCGAAGCCATGAAGATGATGAACCACATTGAGGCTGACCACAGCGGTGTGATCGAATCCATCCTCGTCGAAGACGGCCAGCCGGTTGAGTTCGACCAACCGCTGTTCACCATCGTTTGAATCGCGGAGAGCCTTTGATGACTGCGAAGTTGGAAAAAGTTCTGATCGCCAACCGCGGTGAGATCGCCCTGCGGATTCTGCGTGCCTGCAAGGAAATGGGCATCAAGACCGTCGCCGTTTACTCCAAGGCCGACAAAGAGCTGATGCACCTGGGCCTGGCAGACGAATCCGTCTGCATCGGTCCGGCCTCCGCCGCTCACTCCTACCTGCACATTCCGGCCATCATCGCCGCTGCTGAAGTGACCGGCGCTACCGCCATTCACCCAGGCTACGGCTTCCTTGCGGAAAACGCCGACTTTGCCGAACAGGTCGAGAACTCCGGTTTCGCGTTCATTGGCCCGAAAGCCGATACCATCCGCCTGATGGGCGACAAGGTATCGGCCAAGCACGCCATGATCGCCGCTGGCGTTCCAACCGTTCCGGGCTCCGACGGCCCACTGCCTGAAGACGAAGAAACCGCTCTGCGCATTGGTCGCGAAGTCGGTTATCCGGTGATCATCAAAGCCGCTGGCGGCGGCGGTGGTCGTGGCATGCGCGTGGTGCACAAAGAAGAAGACCTGATCTCCTCGGCGAAACTGACCCGCTCCGAAGCGGGCGCAGCGTTCGGCAACCCGATGGTCTATCTGGAAAAATTCCTGACCAACCCACGTCACGTGGAAGTTCAGGTGCTTTCCGACGGTCAGGGCCACGCCATCCATCTGGGCGACCGCGACTGCTCGCTGCAACGTCGTCACCAGAAGGTTCTCGAAGAAGCGCCGGCACCGGGCATCGACGAGAACGCGCGCGAGGAAGTCCTCGCCCGTTGCGTCAAGGCTTGCATCGACATCGGCTACCGTGGCGCCGGCACTTTCGAGTTCCTGTACGAGAACGGCCGCTTCTACTTCATCGAGATGAACACTCGTGTCCAGGTAGAGCACCCGGTATCGGAAATGGTCACCGGCATCGACATCGTCAAGGAGATGCTCAGCATCGCCGCCGGCAACAAGCTGTCGTTCACCCAGGATGACGTGGTCATCCGCGGTCACGCGCTGGAATGCCGGATCAACGCCGAAGACCCGAAAACGTTCATGCCGAGCCCAGGCACGGTCAAGCATTTCCACGCACCAGGCGGCAACGGCGTTCGCGTCGATTCGCACCTGTACAGTGGCTATGCCGTTCCGCCGAACTACGACTCGTTGATCGGCAAGCTGATCACCTACGGCGCAACCCGTGACGAAGCCATGGCGCGCATGCGTAATGCGCTGGACGAGATCGTTGTCGACGGGATCAAGACCAACATCCCGCTGCACCGTGATCTGACCCGTGACGAAGGCTTCTGCAAAGGGGGTGTGAACATTCACTACCTCGAGCACAAGCTGGCTGGCGAGAAGCACTAAGCTTCAGCCGGAACATGACAAGGCCGCCTTCGGGCGGCTTTGTTGTTTCTGGAGATGCCGCCCGGAAACCTTGTGGCGAGGGAGCTTGCTCCCGCTCGGTTGCGCAGCAGCCGCAAGACCATTCATCCGAGTTGTGTCAGACAGAGCCGTATCTGCCATTTTGGGACCGCTTCGCGCTCCAGCGGGAGCAAGCTCCCTCGCCACAGAGACCGACGTCTCCGCTATTGGATGGCAACCCGGTCGTCTTCTGCCGCGCGCTCGCGTAAACTTGCGCGCTTCTCGCAGCCCGCTAGGCTGCAATCTATATTTTTCAAAGGTGCCCGCCATGCCTTGGCTGCAAGTCCGTCTCGCCATCAGCCCAGAACAAGCCGAAACCTACGAAGACGCTTTCCTTGAAGTGGGCGCCGTATCGGTGACCTTCATGGACGCCGAAGATCAGCCGATCTTCGAGCCGGAACTCAACACCACCCCGCTGTGGTCGCACACACACCTGCTGGCCTTGTTCGAAGGTGGCACTGACGCCGCCAGCGTGCTGGCCCACCTGGAGTTGCTGACCGGCAGCCCGCTGCCCGAGCATCACAGCGAAGTGATCGAAGACCAGGACTGGGAACGCAGCTGGATGGATGGCTTCCAGCCGATGCGCTTCGGCCAGCGCCTGTGGATTGTCCCGAGCTGGCACGCCGCCCCTGAGCCTGACGCGGTGAACCTGCTGCTGGACCCGGGCCTGGCGTTCGGCACCGGCACTCACCCGACCACCGCGCTGTGCCTGGAATGGCTCGATGGCCAGGACCTGAAAGACTGCAACGTGCTGGATTTCGGCTGCGGCTCGGGGATTCTGGCGATTGCCGCCCTGTTGCTGGGCGCCAAACAAGCCGTCGGCACCGATATCGATGTGCAAGCCCTGGAGGCCTCCCGCGACAACGCCGGACGCAACAACATTGCCGACGAGCTGTTCCCGCTCTATCTGCCGGAAGATTTGCCGCAGGTTCAAGCCGACGTACTGGTCGCCAATATCCTCGCCGGCCCGCTGGTTTCCCTGGCGCCGCAACTGTCCAGCCTGGTCAAGCCCGGCGGTCGCCTGGCACTGTCGGGCATCCTCGCCGAACAGGGCGAAGAGGTTGCCGCTGCCTATGCCCGGGACTTCGATCTGGATCCGATCGCCAATCGCGACGGCTGGGTACGCATCACTGGCCGTCGGCGCTAGAATGAGCGCCTGCATAAACCGGATTGCCGCATGACCGATAGCTTCGTCACCCAATGCCCGCATTGCCAAACCAGCTTCCGCGTCAGCCACGCTCAGTTGAGCGTGGCCCGTGGGGTGGTTCGTTGCGGCTCGTGCTTGCAGGTGTTCAACGCCGCCAGGCAGTTGCTTGAGCAACGGGCCGGCAAGGAAGCGGTAAAACCGGCTGCATCGGCGCCCGTAGAACCGCCCGTGCAGCGGGCCATCAGCCAAAAGCAATGGACCGCGGCCGAGATGGACCTGGACAGCCTGGACCTGGACGAAGAACTCGCCCGGCTCGAACAGCGGGAAATCCAGCCGACGACGGAGTTCGGTCACCCCCGCGAAGACAGCCTCAGTGCTCGTCGCGACAGCACCGAACACGACGAAGCCCCTTGGCCCGACAGTCTCTTCAGTGAGTCGGCCGCCGATCGTGCGCAAGCCGCCGACGCGCAGACGCCATCACCGATGGTCGAACCGACGATCGAGCCAAGCAAACACTCGCGCACCGAGCCTTCGCTGTCCATGGAGCCCGTGCCACTGGACGATGAGCCCGAGATACAGCAGCTGCGCCTGCACGACCCGCTCGACGCCCCGATCCCTTTTGGCAGCCTGTCGGCGAAAACCGATGACGATGAGATCGAAGATGACCTGCCCTCCGTCGAGCCCCTGCGCAAGCGACGCGAACGCAGCGAACCGGCCATGCGCGCTGAAGTGCTACAGGACCTGACCGACGATCCGTTGCAACTGGATTGGCAAAAACGCCGCTCCCCCTGGGGTCGGCGCTTTTTCTGGCTGCTGCTGATCCTGATCGGTGCCGCCGGCCTCGTTGGCCAGTACGTCGCCTACCACTTCGACGAACTGGCGCGCCAGGACCAGTATCGTCCGTGGTTCCAGCAACTGTGCCCGCACATCGGTTGCACAGTGCCGTCCAAGGTCGACATCGCGAAAGTCAAAAGCAGCAATCTGGTGGTCCGCAGCCACCCGGACTTCAACGGGGCGCTGGTGGTCGATGCCATCATTTATAACCGTGCGCCCTTCTCCCAGCCGTTCCCGCTGCTGGAGCTGCGCTTTGCCGACCTCAACGGCCACCTGATCGCCAGCCGTCGCTTCAAGCCCGGCGAGTACCTCAACGGCGATCTCGAAGGCCTGGCCGAAATGCCGCCGCAAACGCCGATCCACATCGCGCTGGACATTCTCGACCCAGGCCCCAAAGCGGTGAACTACAGCCTGAGCTTCCATTCGCCCGAGTAAAACACTCAAGCGTTGCAGGCTTGACGGCGGTTTCCTGACTTTGACCGTTCAAACCAAACCGCTGGCGATAACGAATTAGTTGTTCAGATTTTGTTCAATTCAGCCTTTATCCAGTCATCGAGAGCGGGTATCATGCCAACCCTTTTTCGAACTCTCATGATCCGGCCCCACAACAGGGAAGTCCTATGTCGGCGGTACGCATCGGTCCATATACATTGCACAACGGCTTGATCCTCGCCCCCATGGCGGGCGTCACCGACCAGCCCTTTCGTCAGCTGTGCAAACGATTGGGCGCAGGACTTGTAGTCTCGGAAATGGTCACCAGCGACATGAGCTTGTGGAACACCCGCAAATCGCGGATGCGCATGATCCACGAAGGCGATCCCGAGCCCCGCTCGGTACAGATCGCCGGCGGAGATGCGCAGATGCTGGCGGATGCGGCCCGGGCCAACGTCGAACTGGGCGCACAGATTATTGACATCAACATGGGCTGTCCGGCGAAGAAGGTCTGCAACAAGGCCGCCGGTTCCGCACTGTTGAAAGATGAAGCATTGGTGACCGAGATCCTGCAAGCCGTGGTGGCTGCGGTCGATGTGCCGGTCACCCTGAAGATCCGCACCGGCTGGGACCGGGCGAACAAGAACGGCCTGACGGTGGCGAAGATCGCCGAACAGGCAGGCATCACGGCGTTGGCCGTACATGGCCGCACCCGTGCCGACCTGTACACCGGGGAAGCCGAGTACGACACCATTGCCGCGATCAAGCAGGCGGTGTCGATTCCGGTCTTCGCCAATGGCGATATCGATTCGCCCGAGAAAGCCCGGTACGTGCTCGACGCGACCGGTGCCGATGGCCTGTTGGTGGGCCGGGCTGCCCAGGGGCAGCCATGGATTTTTCGTGAAATCGACCATTATCTGCGTACCGGTGAAAAACTCCCGGCACCGGAACTGATCGAGGTGGAATGTATTCTGCTTGAGCATCTGGCCGCGCTGCATGCCTTCTATGGCGACGTCATGGGCGTGCGCATAGCTCGCAAGCATGTGGGCTGGTATCTCGCAACCTTGCCGGGCGCCAGGGAGTTTCGCGCCCACTTCAATCGTTTGGAAGATACGGAAGCACAATGCGCCTACGTTCGAGGCTTCTTCGCCGAACGTTACAAGAGCCTGACAGGGGACGGAGAAGGGGTGGCCGCATGACGATGATGACCGAGACTTTAGTGAGTGGAACAACACCCGTGAGCGACAACGTGAATTTGAAACAGCACCTCAATACACCGAGCGAAGAAGGTCAGACCCTTCGCGGGAGTGTCGAGAAGGCGCTGCACAATTATTTCGCCCACCTTGAGGGCGCTGCCGTCACGGATGTGTACAACCTGGTGCTCTCCGAAGTCGAGGCCCCCCTGCTCGAATGCGTGATGAACTACGTCAAGGGCAACCAGACCAAAGCCAGTGAGCTGCTCGGACTGAACCGGGGCACCCTGCGCAAGAAACTCAAGCAGTACGATTTGCTGTAAGCATTCAATCAAACCAGAAAGGCGCCCACGTAAAACCGGTCGCCTTTTTTGCTGACTCCTTTGCTTTTGATGGAAATTGAGATGACCGACCAGACTACCCGCCTGCCGATCCGCCGCGCCTTGATCAGCGTTTCCGACAAGACCGGGATCCTTGAATTCGCCAAAGAGCTCGAAGCCCTGGGCGTAGAGATCCTCTCCACCGGCGGGACGTTCAAGCTGCTGCGCGACAACGGTGTTGCCGCAGTGGAAGTCGCGGATTACACCGGTTTCGCAGAAATGATGGACGGCCGGGTGAAAACCCTGCACCCGAAAATCCACGGTGGGATCCTCGGTCGTCGCGGTATCGACGACGCCATCATGAGCGAGCACGGCATCAAGCCGATCGATCTGGTAGCGGTCAACCTGTACCCGTTTGAAGCCACCATCAACAAGCCAGGCTGCGACCTGCCGACCGCTATCGAGAACATCGACATCGGCGGCCCGACCATGGTCCGTTCGGCGGCAAAAAACCACAAAGACGTGGCCATCGTGGTGAATGCCAGCGATTACGCCAACGTTCTGGAAAGCCTCAAGGCCGGCGGCCTGACCTACGCTCAGCGTTTCGACCTGATGCTCAAGGCCTTCGAACACACCGCCGCCTACGACGGCATGATCGCCAACTACATGGGCACCGTGAACCAGGCGGCTGAAACCCTCTCGACCTCCGGCCGCAGCGAATTCCCGCGCACCTTCAACAGCCAGTTCATCAAGGCTCAGGAAATGCGCTACGGCGAGAACCCGCACCAGAGCGCGGCGTTCTACGTTGAAGCCAAGCCTGCCGAAGTCGGCATCGCCACCGCGACCCAACTGCAAGGCAAAGAGCTGTCGTACAACAACGTGGCCGACACCGACGCCGCGCTGGAATGCGTGAAGAGCTTCGTCAAGCCGGCCTGCGTGATCGTCAAGCACGCCAACCCGTGCGGCGTGGCCGTGAGCCCGGACGCCGAAGGCGGCATCCGTCAAGCCTACGAGCTGGCCTACGCCACCGACACCGAGTCGGCGTTCGGCGGCATCATCGCGTTCAACCGCGAGCTGGATGCTGAAACCGCCAAGGCCATCGTCGAGCGTCAGTTCGTCGAAGTGATCATCGCCCCATCCGTCAGCGCAGAAGCCCGCGCCATCGTGGCCGCCAAAGCCAACGTACGCCTGCTGGCCTGCGGCGAGTGGTCGGCTGACCGCGTTCCAGCCTGGGACTACAAACGCGTCAACGGCGGTTTGCTGGTACAGAGCCGCGACATCGGCATGATCGGCAGCGAAGACCTGAAAGTGGTGACCAAGCGCGCGCCAACCGAGCAGGAAATCAACGACCTGATCTTCGCCTGGAAAGTCGCCAAGTACGTCAAGTCCAACGCCATCGTCTACGCCAAGAACCGTCAGACCATCGGTGTCGGCGCCGGCCAGATGAGCCGCGTGAACTCCGCGCGTATCGCCGCGATCAAGGCTGAACATGCCGGCTTGCAAGTGCAGGGCGCGGTCATGGCGTCGGATGCGTTCTTCCCGTTCCGCGACGGCATCGACAACGCAGCCAAGGTCGGTATCACTGCGGTGATCCAGCCAGGTGGCTCGATGCGTGATAACGAAGTGATTGCGGCAGCTGATGAAGCCGGCATCGCCATGGTCTTCACCGGCATGCGTCACTTCCGTCACTAATAAGACAACGGCCGCACTGAACCCGGTACCTGCTGCGTTGGAGCCGACCTCGATGACGCTCATTGCCAAAAGGCAACTCCGCTCATCGAGGTCGACTCCGCCTTGCATCTACCGGCTTCATTGCGACCTCCTACGGCGTGAAGCGCTTTAGGTTCCAAAACAGAATTAGCGTCATCCGAGGTTTTTGAAATGAATGTTTTGATCATTGGCAGCGGTGGCCGTGAACACGCCCTGGCCTGGAAAGTGGCTCAGGATCCGCGCGTGCAGAAAGTGTTCGTTGCCCCGGGCAACGCAGGCACCGCCATTGAAGCCAAGTGCGAGAACGTCGCCATCGACGTGCTCGCCCTCGAGCAGCTTGCAGATTTCGCGGAGAAAAACGTTTCCCTCACCATCGTCGGCCCGGAAGTGCCGCTGGTTGCAGGCGTTGTCGATCTGTTCCGCTCCCGTGGCCTGGATTGCTTCGGCCCGACCGCAGGTGCCGCGCAACTGGAAGGTTCGAAAGCCTTTACCAAGGATTTCCTGGCGCGTCACAAGATCCCGACCGCCGACTACCAGAACTTCACCGAGATCGAGCCGGCCCTGGCTTATCTGCGTGAAAAAGGCGCACCGATCGTGATCAAGGCCGATGGCCTGGCCGCCGGCAAAGGCGTGATCGTGGCCATGACATTGGCTGAAGCTGAAGACGCGGTGCGCGACATGCTCGCTGGCAACGCGTTTGGCGATGCCGGCTCCCGCGTGGTCATCGAGGAGTTCCTGGACGGCGAAGAAGCCAGCTTCATCGTCATGGTCGACGGCAAGAACGTGCTGCCGATGGCCACCAGCCAGGACCACAAACGCGTCGGCGACGGCGACACCGGTCCGAACACCGGCGGCATGGGCGCCTACTCTCCGGCACCGGTCGTCACCGCCGAAGTCCATCAGCGGGTCATGGACCTGGTGATCTGGCCAACCGTGCGCGGCATGGCCGAGGAAGGCAATGTTTACACCGGTTTCCTCTATGCCGGCTTGATGATCGACAAGGCTGGTAACCCAAAAGTTATCGAGTTCAACTGCCGTTTCGGCGATCCTGAGACCCAACCGGTGATGCTGCGTTTGCAGTCGAGCCTGGTGTTGCTGGTCGAAGCGGCCCTGGCGCAAGCGCTGGACAAGGTCGAAGCACAGTGGGATCCACGTCCGAGCGTCGGTATCGTATTGGCCGCTGGCGGTTACCCGGGTGACTACGCCAAAGGCGTTGCCATCAACGGTCTGGATGCAGCCGCGGCACTGGAAGGCAAAGTCTTCCACGCCGGCACTGCACTCAAGGACGGTCAGGTGGTGACGGCCGGTGGTCGTGTACTGTGCGCAACCGCCATGGGCACCAGCGTCGACGCAGCCCAGCAGCAGGCTTACAAACTGGCGGCTAAAATCGACTGGGAAGGCTGCTTCTATCGTAAGGACATTGGCTACCGCGCCATTGCCCGCGAGCGTGGCGAAAATCAGGAATAAGCCATCCATTCGGCCAGGCAAGGGCTTGCAGCCCTTGCCGGACTATTCCGGCGCCGCGCATAGTTATATTCTGGCATCAACCTACGAAGGGATTTCGCCGTGCGCTGGCTCAGGATTGCCATAGGCTTCACCGTCACTCTGCTGACCTTGCTCTGCATGCTCCCGGCCCAGGCCTCGCAAGGCAGTGGCTGGGCGGTATTGCTCGACGAACAGGGCGATCTGCAGCTGAGCGACATCCGCTCCGGCCGCTACACCAATCAATTCAGCCCCGTTGAACTCGACCGCCTCACCGCAGCCGGGCCTGACGGTGCGCTGTGGCTGCGTTTCAGGCTGGCACCCGGCAAACACGAACAGTTGCTGAGGGTGTTCGCTCCCGACCTGTCGCACCTCAATCTGTATGTGCTCGATGGCGACCAGCTGATCGATCAATTGAATACCGGCACCGGGCAGCCTCAGGCTGAGCGCCCCCTGCCCGGCAACGACTTCATGTTGCCGCTGCCGCAAAGCGACAAAACCCTCGACGTCTATATGCGACTGGTCTCCGAACACCAGTTTCGGCCTTACATCACCCTGCAATCGGCGGTCATGAGCGCAGCCACTCAGAACCAGACGTTGATCTACGGTCTGCTCTTTGGCTGTCTCGGGATGCTGATCCTGCATAACCTGACCCGCTACACCTACACCCGCTCGCGCAGCAGCCTCTGGCTGGCAGCGTGCGAAGGGTTGTTGCTGCTCAGCCTGGTGCTGCTGCTGAACCTGGCCCGACCATGGTTGCCGAACTGGTCCGTCGTACAAACACCCGGTGCCTATCTTGCCTTGCTGCTGACCGCACCTTGCGGCCTGATGTTCGCCTACCGTTTTTTCGCCCCGCTCGGCCCGCACCCGCTGAACAAGCTGCTGCTGGGGGACATCCTGTTCATCGTGGCCTGCGGCCTGCTGCTGTTGTTCGTCAACACCCTGCCGCTGAACCTGATCACGTACGCACTGGTTGCCCTGGCCGGCCTGAGCATGTTGTTCGTCAGCGCCCATCACTGGCAAAAAGGTTATCGCCCGGCTCGCCTGTTCGTGGCGGCCATGGTGGTGTTCAACCTTGGCACGTTGATTATCCTGCCGGCGCTGCAGGGGCTGACCCTTGTCGCCCCGCAAGGCCTGATCATCACCCTGCTGGTGTTTATCTGTATCAGTGGCCTGTTGATGAGTGTGGCCCTGGGCGAGCGACAGCGTAGCATCACCGAAGACCGTTTCAGCGTCAGTCGCGACCTGGCTGCCAGCAATGCCGAAATAAACGCCAAAGCTGAATTCCTGGCGAAAATCAGCCACGAAATCCGCACCCCGATGAATGGTGTGCTGGGCATGACCGAGCTGCTGCTGGGCACACCGCTGTCGGTCAAGCAGCGCGACTATGTGCAAACCATCCATAGCGCCGGCAACGAACTGCTGACACTGATCAACGAAATTCTCGACATCTCCAAGCTCGAGTCCGGACAGATCGAGCTGGACGATGTGCAGTTCGACCTCAATGCCCTGATCGAAGACTGCCTGAGCATCTTCCGCGCCAAGGCCGAACAACAGAACATCGAGCTGATCAGCTTTATCCAGCCACAGGTACCGCGCGTCATCAGCGGCGATCCGACGCGCCTGCGCCAGACCCTGCTGAGCCTGCTGGAAAACGCCCTGAAGAAAACCGACGAAGGCGAGATTCTGATCGTTGTCGCCCTGGATGAACGCAGCGCCAAACCGCGGCTGCGCATCGCCGTGCAGGACAGCGGCCAGCCGATGGAGGCTGAAGAACGCGACGCACTGATGCACGCCGAGCTGCACAGCAAGCATTTCCTCTCGGCCACCAGCCTGGGGGGCAATCTGGGGCTGGTGATTGCCCGTCAGCTGATCCGTTTGATGCAGGGCGAATTCGGCATCAAGAGCGGCGCCAACCAAGGCAGCACATTGTGGCTGACCCTGCCACTGGACCCGGACCGTCTCGAGCATCCGACCTCGGACCTGGACAGTCCGTTGCAAGGCGCACGCGTACTGGTCGTGGACGACAACGACACCTGTCGCAAGGTGCTGGTGCAGCAGTGCAGCGCCTGGGGCCTGAACGTCAGCGCCGTACCGTCCGGCAAGGAGGCCCTGGCGCTGCTGCGCACCAAGGCCCACCTGCGCGATTATTTCGACGTGGTCCTGCTGGACCAGAACATGCCCGGTATGACCGGCATGCAACTGGCCGCCAAGATCAAGGAAGACCCGAGCCTGAACCACGACATTCTGCTGATCATGCTCACCGGCATCAGCAACGCGCCGAGCAAGATCATCGCGCGCAACTCCGGGATCAAGCGCATCCTCGCCAAGCCAGTGGCCGGCTACACCCTCAAGACCACCCTGGCGGACGAACTGAACCAGCGCAACAACGGCCCGGCGACCTCGCAGCACCTGCCCACCGGCCCTACCCTTCCGGTCAAGGTGCCCAGCGACTTCCGCATCCTGGTGGCCGAAGACAACAGCATCTCGACCAAGGTCATCCGCGGCATGCTGGGCAAGCTCAACCTGCAACCGGATACCGCCAGCAATGGCGAAGAAGCCTTGGTGGCAATGAAGGCCCAGCGTTACGACCTGGTGCTGATGGACTGCGAAATGCCAATCCTTGACGGCTTCTCCGCCACCCAGCAATTGCGTGCCTGGGAAGTCGGCAACCAGCGGATTCGCACCCCCGTGGTGGCGTTGACCGCGCACATCCTCGCCGAGCACAAAGAGCGCGCGCGTCAGGCCGGCATGGACGGGCACATGGCCAAACCGGTCGAGCTGTCGCAGTTGCGCGACCTGATCGAGCATTGGGTTGCCCAGCGCGATCATCAGAATCGTACGGCTTCGACGTTCTGAGCAATCTCCCGTCGCGCGCCGACAACTTTCTAAACCGGCTGATAGACTCCGCTCCAACAATCTCCTGCCGCGAGCCGATATTATGCTCCACGTGTTATTCAGCGTTTATCTGAAGATGCTGGTGCTCTACAGCCCGTTCTTCGTGTTGTCCTGTTTCATCAGTCTGAGCCGCGGTTATTCGCGCAAGGAACAACGTCGCCTGGCCTGGAAAGTGGCAATTGCCACACTGGTTTCCAGCGTCTTGCTGTACCTGTTCGGGAGGGTGATATTTGACGTGTTCGGCATTACCGTGGATGCATTTCGCATCGGCGCCGGCAGCGTGCTATTCATCTCGGCGCTGGGCATGGCCCAGGGTAAGTCGGTGGTGCAAACCGACAACGTGCAGCAAGACGTGACCATCGTCCCGCTGACCATCCCCCTGACCGTCGGCCCGGGCACCATCGGTGCGCTGTTGGTGATGGGTGTCAGCCAACCGCACTGGGACGACAAACTCACCGCGATCCTCAGCATTGCCCTGGCCAGTTTCACGGTGGGGGTGGTGCTTTACTTGTCGAACCGTATCGAGCGGATTCTTGGCGATCAGGGCCTGCAAATCGTCAGTCGCTTGATGGGACTTTTTGTCTGTGCGCTGGCAGCACAGATCATCTTTACCGGCGTAAAAGGCTATCTGGTGCCCTGATAGGCGAACAACTCCGTCATCCCGTGAACGTGGTGATCGCCACACCGACCCCATCATGTCAAAGGCCGCGAACGGAATCGTTCGCGGCCTTTTTTCATGAACCCGGCGCCAGTCGCTGCTTATCCTGCGACTGCCGGCTCCGCCAACAACTCCTGCAGCGTTGCACTACCGTTTTTTTCTTTCCTGTCGCGCAACCGCGCCACGAACATCGATACCGGATGGGATTGCAGCTTTTCAAACGCTAGGAACACATCACCGCGCAATGCCGGGTCGACGGAACACACATCACGGAAGATCAAACTGTGCTCACTGTCCGGGTCAACGATGACCAGATGTTCCTGAACAATCTCGAACAGCAATCTTTGCGGATCATCGAAGGCCCAGATCAATTTGCCTGGAATGGCCGGCACTTCACCCAGTGCGTGCCGGCAGTCGACGATGACTGAGTCGAGCCTCAGCCAGACAGCCTTCGTCAGGTGATAAGTCACGGCACCCTGCCCCAATCGCAGAATCAACGTATTGACGTCATCGGGAATCAGCGGCAGGAGATCACCCAAGGTCTTTTCTCCTTCGACAACCAGCACTTCGGCGTTGCGCTGGACATAATCGAACGGCCCGATGCTTCGCCTGTCCGGATACACACGCACCCGTCCTTCCCGGGCCTCATGCAGCAACACATTGACCTGGCCTTGAGTGCCCAGCAGCGAATAATCTGCGGCAGATCCTTACCGGTAATCCGGATCAACCGGGCGCTTTGGACGGCATACCACTGCAAGCTGCCGGGTTCGGACTCCACAGATACAAATTCGGCATGTTCCGCCGTTTCCAGTAACGCCTGGAGACTTTCGATCAAGTGTTCGCCATGGGCGTTCACCCAGTCGTGGCTGACGCCAGTGATGATCTCCACCTCTTGATGGCGGAGTTCGAGCAGTACGCCGTCAACGGTTGTCCCACGCAAGCCGGCGCCCTCGATGGTCACGTCGGCAAAACGCCAATCCGCCCACTCTGGTTGATGAGCCGGCAACCTGTCGCCCAGTAACAATCGCGAGCCCGTGCCGAATGCCTGATCAAGTTGCTGCGGATCGATGAACGTCTGATTCCAGATTTCACCGCTGGACAGATCGAACAGCCAGACCGCCTGATTGTCCGGGGTAACGCCAAGCAGGCGAATTTCCTTGTCGAGTCCCGGATCGCACAGCACCAGGCGGTTACTCACATACCAGGCACCCACGTTGCCGTTATCGGCGAAATTGCGCAGGCCGACAATGGCAATATTTTTGCCCGGGTAACGCTCGACAATCGGCTCCAGCGCCTGCCACCACTGGGCGCGGCCGTTGAGCCACTGCTCGCTCAGGCCGCCCAGCTGCACCTCGCCTTGCGCGGTCAGGTTGAAAAACAGCCCCTCCTCATCGAGTGCCACATAGCCGCTCTCGACGGCCACGACCTGCTTGAGACCGGCGGGCTGCACCCATTGGTGGGCCCATTGTCCCTTGCCCTCTGTCACGGTCCGTTGCAGTCGGCAAAGGGTCTGGGCGAGCCGGTCGTATATGAAGAATATGTCGCTGTCATCGGCCATCGGCAACAGCATCAGATCGTTCAGGTGCTTGATCGAATCGGCCCAGCCACGCGCGTGTTGAGGTCGGGGCAGCGGATGAATAAGCAATTGATCGCGACTGCGAACCCACGCCATGTCTCGCCGATCCGGGTCAAACTTCCAACAGATCGAAACGTAAGGCGCCGGCTGCCAGTCGACCGTTGTGAAGCCGTCCCGCTCAGGAACAGGATTGAAAGACACATACTTGCCGAACACCGATGACCAGTCGGCCAGCGTTTCGCTGGCAAACACCAACGCCTGCAGTTCCCGCGCCATATCGTGAGTCACGGAACTCAACAGCAATCGACCTTCATGAATCAGGTAACGGTACTGCCTGGCGGCCTGATTGCCCGTGACGTACTCCTGCACGACATGAATCACACCATGAGCATCCGCTTCGATACTGCGAATGGTGCCTTTGCTGTCCTCTAGCAGTAAGCGATAGCGATTCTTGAGCAAGCCTGTGGCGGCATCGACTTGCCAGATCTGGTGGCCCTCCGGTTGGTAGAAATAAGCAGAACCCTCGACCACCATCGACAGCTGCGCCTCGTCGGCCTCAAGGACGGTCTCGTTGCGGATATACAGGAAACGATCTTCAGCGCAGTCATACCAGGCATTGGTGTAACGGGGTTCGTCCGGCGCCTCGTACGGAATCAGGTAACGATGGATCTGCGTGTACGGCAATACCAGTCGATGCTCCTGCGCGAGGCCTTTGTAGTGCGCCAGCAATGCCTGTTCATCGAGTCCTTCAGGCGCTGTCTGCTGGAGAATGTCCAATTGGCGTTTGCCAGGGTCAACGCTGAACAACTGTTTATCCGCCACCTGGATCAGCACCTCATGACGACCTTTGCCGGAAATTTTCACATGGACAGTACCGATGTACAGTTCGCCGTAAGGCTCGATGCGGATATCACTTTCACTCGCCCAGCTTGCCTGCAACACCCAGCGGCATTGCTTCAGGCTTGGAGAGACAAGACGGATACTTGCACCGGGATTGAGCATCAATGAACAGCTCCCCCCCGCGCCTGTCAGCTCATACGACAGCTTGCCGTGCCAGGCATCCGGCAAAACGGGGACCACCAGTGAACGATCCACCGCATCCAGTTGCACCTCGATGACTGTTTCGCGATACACCGGATTCAGGCGATGAAGGATGTAATGCGACGGAAAGGAATAGAACGTAAACAGAAATAGCCGCTGACCATCCGCTTGCTTTTTTTCAAGGCGCCGGGCCGTGTCAAAACCAGGGTCGTGAAATGCGGAGGCGAACGGCAGCGCCTTGTACTCATAGCCGTAAAAGGTTTGCGGTGTGCATGGCAGCACAATGGCTTGCCCTGTGGGCGGCGCAAATTCTTTTTGACCGGGCAGGTTCAATTCCTGGCGGATATTGATCGCCCGCGTGTAATCAACATCGAAACCCGGCACTCCAAAGTGGTCGTGCAGTGGAAACAGCTTCGGGCTGTCGAGCAGCAACTTGCCAGCACTCAGATCTATGCGCTGGACGATCAGCGAAGGCCGCACGACCCAGGCGCCAACGGTGTGATCGAACCGGTAGCCGTGCGAGCGATACCCCCGATCCATGTCGTCGAAGAACTTGCCGACCTCCTCAGCGTCTCGCAAGATGCTGGCAAACCCTTGGGCCAGTGCAGCAACACCAATGGCCAGGCCACCAAGAATCACCCCGGCGCCACCGAGCACCGCAGCGGCGGTCGATGCGCCGGCCAGTCCTGCACCGATACCGCCTGCCGTGAGCGCCAGGCTGGCGGTATCGAATGTCAATTGAGTACCGAACTGGGCCTTCTCGACTTCGTTTTGCGCCGTCGACAGCTGATAAATATCAAAGCCGACGTTGGCCAGCCCCAATACGGCGCCGACACCTTCACCGGCTGCATGCCCCAAAGCTTCGCCGACTACCGGAGCGCAAGTACGAGCGATGATTTTCTCTTCTCTCAACGCGGTGCGAACCAACTGCACCAGGCCAACCACATCCACGACGGTGCCATGCACCAACTGGGCATAGTTGACGTAAGCGTGCAGGCGCACGGCGGTGGTCAATGTCCGGCCCTCCCCTTCCCGTCCACGCAACGCGTTCATCAACGCCTGAATGGCGAACCCTGCGTTGAGGGTGTGAACACTGCCGATCTCGGTCGGATCCACGACACCGCCCGTCTCGACCGGTTTACGCGCCAGGGTTGAAAACTGTTCCGACAGCCAATTCTTGATCCGCAACAGACGGTGATCGCCGCTGATCACCTGAACCTCGTGTTCCGGGTCTGACGGATTGATCAGACTCACCCGATATTTACCCTCGGGCGTAATTTCCAGCGTTTCGAACAACGGCACCAGCGGCGTTACCGACGCATGCAACTCCTGCAAACCGACGCTGGCGTGTGCGATCTGCTGTCCCCACCAGTGGCTATCGAGCTCCAGCAAACTGCTGCCCAGATGCCAATTGTTGACCAGCGATTGCCCACGGGCACTGTTCAGGCGCTGGCGAATCGGACGCAGCGGTGCTCCCGGTAACGGTTCGGACTTCAGTAGCTGCTCCACGGCAAATCCGGCAGACAGCTTCAAGTCAGACACCTTTCCCCCATGCAGGTCAATCAGGTCAAACTCCGGCCGGGCTTGCGAACCATAGGCCGCGTAATGCCGTGCCATGCCTTGCTTCAGAAAAAAGTATTCCAGCGCCCGCTTGAACATGGCCGGTTGCTCGAATTCGAACAACGCGAAGTTGGGGTCGTAAAAATGATAAGTGGTGTGATCGCCCTCTACGGTCTTGGCCACCAGCATCGAATGATTGTCGGAGTTAAGCATCAGCGCGCGGCTGCCTTCATGTTGCTCGAGAGCGGCAGTGACCTGATCCAGGTCCGCGCGGTCAAGCGGTGCCCCTACATCGTTCAATTGCACATCCCGCAGCTCTTCCAGCGCTTGAAGGAAGGTTGCCGAATCAGCTTGCTCGGGATCGATGGCGGACAGATAGAAACGTTCACGCAACTGCCGGGAGGCCACGTCGTCCTGCAGCAGTGCCGCGCTCATCACCAGGGCCAACGGGTAGCACCGGCCGCCAACCGCCTCGCCACCGCTGCGCAGCAGCAGATCCTGGGGAACCAGTTTGATGCTGCTGGCTTCGATCTCGTCGAGTATCTGCCCCACCTTCTCGACGATCTGCATGCGATGTTCAAGGGTCGCCACTTGCTGGATTTGCGCCACACGGCGCCCCCACTGGCCCGCCGTCCGCGCCTGTGTCAATGCAGCCTTTTTCAGTTCAAGTGCGCTGCCGGCTGCCCTCGGCGCCGGTTCTGAATCACTGTTCAGACTGGCGATGAATCCCGGTGCCTCGCGCTTGTACAGTTGCCGCTCAATGACGGCGTAACGGCCTGAAGCGCCCTGCCCGACCATGCTGTTGGCCAGATTGTCCAGCTCACCGGTGAACTCCACAAAGCGTTGGTTATGCAGTGAGTCCATCCCCAACAACACCCCCAGCGACAGCCTCTGCAAGGGGGTCGTCTCGACGAAGTGACGGGTGCCATTGGCGATGTCGCTCAGCACTTCATCGACACCCGGGTTGTGGCTTTTCCCATCGTTCAGGAAAGCAGGGGCTTGCGATTCGAGGGGCTGATTACGAATGGCCTGGCGATCATCAAAACTCAGCGGCAGTGGATCTTCGAAGCGGATAGCGCCAGTGTGTCCCCGACTCATCGCCGCCATGAACGGCTCGCCCAGCCCTTCGACCAAACGCTCCAGCACGTGGGTCAGCAGCACCGGCCGCTCTTCGATCACCGGCCAGCCTTGCTCGAACTCAATCGTCGGGCCTTTGAGCAATTGCGCGATATCGCCGCTGTAACGGGTCTTGTATTGGCCTTCCTGCCAGCGTTTCTGCTCATTACTGACCCATTTATCAGGGTCGGTTTCATTGTCCTTCCAGGAATGGTCCAGTTCTTCTTCGGTGGCGCGGTTGACCGACGTGTAGCGCGCAATGGCGGCCTCCTTGCGCACGGCCTCAGCCACCGAGGGGGTAAAGTGGGCTCTTGCGTAATCGGCCATGCCATCACGCACGGCTCCAGGGCCGGTCAGGTAGATAGTCCCTTCGCTCTGAAGCCGAATGCCGTCGCGAAAGTAGGTCGCAATGGCATCGATCAGAAACCCTGCAAATATCTCCTCTTCCATCGACAGCTCAATCAGCGGCCCATACGTTCCTTCCACCACTTCCTGCACCAGCGGTGCCATGGCATCAACATCGCTCAAAGCAACGCCTCGTCGGGCGGCCAACCGGTTCGAAGCCTCTATCACCTCATAGTTGAACCGGAAACGCTCGAGCACGGTTTGCAGAATCGTCGAGCGGGGATGCGCCATCAGAAATGCATTCGTTATCGAACTGCCTTCCGACGCCGCTCGCAGCATAAAGGGTCGGGCCAACCGATCTGCCGGTGGCTGAAATACCTCACTCAGGCCCGGCCGGCTTTTTACAAAAGCCTCCAGTGCCGGCAAATGCTCAGGGGGAATCGTCTCGATGTAACTGGAGGATGCCCGACGCCCAGGCATCCATTCAGGATTGTCATTGAGCAATAACTGCAAAATCCCCAAATGCGCATCGGAACCGAAACCGTGGATATCGACTCCGCCCAGCGTTCTCGATAACGGCGGCAGGTTATCCACATCGGCATAGATGCCACCTTCGCCAAACAGAACTTCAACACGCACCACATCGGACGCCGCCGCCAGATTGCCGCGTAATCGCATTTCCTGTTCGTAGATGCCCTGTAATTGCAACGGCACCTCGGCCGCATCAAGATCGCGCAATTGGAAACCGTTCATGTCCTGCACACTGCGGTGATTGCTTTCCTTCAACGCTTGCAGCTTCGCCGCATCCTGGCCGTAGGCCCGAGTCAGCAGATCCATCCGTGCCTCATCGGCTGATTCACCGTTAGCCACTGCCGCATTGATGTGTGCGTACATCTGTTGCTTCAGAACAATGGCGCGCTCCTCGTACAGGGTTGCCAGTTCATCTTCGGAGATACTTTTGTCTGCAACCTGCGTCAGGGCATGCGCCTTGGCGGCGTCAACAATCAGTTTGTTGGTTTGATAAGCCAGCAGCGCATCGCTGTCATACCAGAGATTGAGGGTGTAGCCATGCTCGGCCAACACCTGTTTCCATAGGTTGAGGTAATCGCGCTGAATGGCGCCGAGACCGCCACCGAGCCAGACAAAATGCAACACCTTGGGAACTTCCGTCGCCACTGTGTTCATCTGCTCCACACTGAACCGAAGACGCGACTCATACCGTTCGACTTCGTCATGTATCTGCGATAGTTGCATCGCGGTGTCGTCAGCATTGCCCGGCGTCTGCGAATCAAGATTGCGTTTGACTCGCTTGTTGCCCAGCAACAGTGTCAGCGTGTGTTTGAATAACCCTAACGGTTCGAGCAGTCTTGGCGACTCCAGCAGCCCCACACAGGCAAAGTAATAACGCAATAGTTCCTCGTAGTGTGGACTGTCTTTATGCGACGACAATCCGCGCTCAAGATCCGCCAGTTTGAAAAGACTGACAAAATCAACATAACCATCCTTGTTTCGGCGTTCAATATCGTGCATGCGTATCCCGTTTACTGTTTCGGTTTAATTATCAACGAATAGGCCAGCCAATAAACACAGACACTCAAACAACAGGGCATCTAAAGTCTTGACCTGGAAGTTGAAAACTACGCCTTGAAACAGGCAAGCTCAAACAGGAAGAAATTCAATTAATTTCAATAAAGCAGAAACAAAAAAACTTAACAACACACTCTAACGACACCAAAAGTTACTTAACACACCACGAGCAAACATTAAACCACTGCCACTTCAAACAAACCTGTCACACACTCAACAATGCAAAATATTTAATATTTCCGAATAAATAAAACAAGACATTAGCGACAGAAAAAAGACCACAGGCTACCGCGCCAAATCCCATGACAGCCGCTGAAAAGGACGACACGTTCGAACGTGGAAAAAACCAACCCGACCACTGGGATTCCAGTGCTGTGAAGTGACGGAAAAGACTGCGGCCCCGAAGGGCCGCTGGATATCAGGACGCCGGTTTTTCACCGTACCAGCGTGGCGTATACACCCAATCGCCGCCCTCCGCGCGAGGGAATGCGCAGGTAGTGGAAGAGCCGACGAGCACCATGGTGCGCATGTCCACTTGATCCGGGGTCAACGCCCCCAAGGTGGTCGTGCGTAAGGTCTGTCCCGGTCGGCCGATATCCCGCCCCAGCACCACCGGCGTTTCAGGTTTGCGATGCTGCGCGACGATCTCCAGCGCACGCCCCAGCTGCCATGGCCGTGAACGTGAGATCGGGTTATAGAACGCCAGGGCCAGGTCCGCTTCGGCGGCCAGGTCCAGACGCTTTTCGATGATCGACCACGGCTTGAGATTGTCCGACAGGGACATCACGCAGAAGTCATGCCCCAGCGGCGCACCGGCCTGGGCAGCGGTGGCGAGCGACGCGGAGACGCCCGGCAGGATCTCCAGCTCGACAGTGTGCCAGGCCGGGTCACTCGACTCGTGCAAGGCTTCAAGCACCGCCGCCGCCATCGCGAACACGCCCGGGTCGCCTGAGGACACCACGATCACCGAACGGCCCCGGGCCGCCAGTTCGAAGGCGTGACGGGCACGCTGCATTTCTTCGCGGTTGTCGGTGCAATGCAGCACCTGATCCGCGCGGAAGGGACCGGCCATGCGCACGTAGGTTTCGTAGCCGAGCACATCGGTGGCCCGGGCCAATTCGGCCTTGACGGCGGGCACCATCAGTTCGGCGGCGCCCGGGCCGAGGCCGATCACGGCCAGACGCCCGCGTGGGCGGCCGACTTGCGTGAGGTCCAGCGGTTGTTCGGTCACGGCCACAGCCACATTGTTTGTCGTTGCGATGATCGTCGCCTCGGGCACCGCACTACGGGCCAACGCGCCGATATCGCTCGCCGGCGCGACAAAACGCAGCGGCACACCCAGCGCAACGGCCGCTGCATGCAACACCGGGCTGGCCATTTCAGTGTCAGCCGCTACCAGGCAGGCCAGCGCCTGCACCGCGACGTTCGCCTGCTGTAACGCCGCGCGAACAGTGCTCGGCAAATCTGCGGCGGCGGCGCCAATCGCCACCGCAACACTGCGCGGATAAATCACCAGCTCATTGGCACTTGCCTCACGGGCGTCGCTGCCGACATGGATCGAACGCTGCGCCAGTGGATCTTCCACCAACTGCGCCTGCTCCAGCCACGGCGCCGCGCCTTCGATGCGCACGCTGTGCCCGGCAAGCAAATCAGAGACAAAACGCTTGCCCAGTTCCAGATCGCCAAGGGCGTAACCGCTTGGCGGATTGAGCAGGCAGGTGCCAAAGCGCAGTTCGCCGCTGGTGGTGATCGCCGCAGCGACCTGCAACCCGCTAGCGATCTCGCGCGCCATGACGTTCACGCCACCGAGGCCACCGAGCAAGGGCACCACCGCGCTACCGTCTTCGGCCACGGCCAGCACCGGCGGTTCGGCGCCCTTTTCCAGCAACAGCGCAGCCAGGGTGCGAATGACGATCCCCGCCGCGCACAGGGCAATGATCGGCGTGTCCTGCTGATACAGCTCGCGCAGGGTCGCGCCGAATTCGGGATAAGTGCGGTCGGCGCCCTCGACCCGTCCGGCCAGGCCGTGGATCAACGCAGCCGGATACACCTGTTGAATACGGCGGGCAGTGGCCAGACTGCCTTGACCGAGAATGACGATTGCGGGCGTGGAATGAGTCATCAGCCTTGCCACCGCTCGCCGGGAACGATGATCAGCGAGAAATACGGCGAGGACATCGGCTCGACCTGATCCAGCGGCACGATTTTCTGGTTGGCCATGGTCGCGCGCTCCACATACAGCGCACGCTCTGCCAGACCGAGTTCCTCCAGCACCTGACGGACCTTGGGAAAGTTGCGCCCCAGTTTCATGATCACTGCCGCATCGGCATCGGCCAGGCGACGCTTGAGGTCTTCGTGGGGCAGCACGCCGGACAACACCGACAGGCTCTGATTGCGATACACCAGCGGCGCACCGAGTACCGAGGCACCGCCGAGCATCGAGCAGACACCCGGCACGACTTCGGCTTCGTAACGCTCGGCCAGTCGATCGTGCAGGTACATGTAGGAGCCGTAGAAGAACGGATCGCCTTCGCAGATCACCGCCACATCACGGCCCGCGTCCAGATGCGCGGCAAGTTGTTCAGCGGCCGTATCGTAGAAATCGCTGATCACTTGTTCATACGACAACGGCGCCGGCAGCGCTTCGGTGGTCACCGGGTAAACCAGTGGCAACAGGGTTTGTGCATCTTGCAGATGCGCTTCGATGATGCCGAATGCATTGCCCTTCTTGCCCTTGGCGACGAAGTACGCCACCACCGGCGATTCGCGCAGCAGGCGCAAGGCTTTGACGGTAATCAGTTCCGGATCACCGGGGCCGACGCCCAGGCCAATCAAACGTCCAGGTTGCTGCATCATTCGATCTCCGTGGCGAGGGCATTGACGGCGGCGGCGGCCATGGCGCTACCGCCGAGCCGGCCTTGCATGATGACGAAAGGCACGCCACGGCTGTCCGCCGCGAGCATCGCCTTGGATTCGGCGGCGCCGACGAAGCCCACCGGGAAGCCGAGGATCAGCGCCGGCTTCGGCGCGCCGGCATCGAGCATTTCCAACAGATAAAACAGTGCGGTCGGTGCGTTGCCGATCACCACCACGCTGCCTTCCAGATGCGGACGCCACAGCTCCAGCGCGGCGGCGGAACGGGTATTGCCCAACTCACGGGCAAGCTCCGGCACGCTGTCGTCGCGCAGGGTGCAGATCACCGGGTTGTTGGCCGGCAAACGCGCGCGGGTCACGCCCTCGCTGACCATCCGCGCGTCGCACAGAATCGGCGCGCCAGCGGCCAGCGCATCGCGCCCGGCCTTGCCGGCGCCTTCGGAAAACTGCAGACCGTCGATGGCCTCGACCATGCCGCAGGCGTGGATCACCCGCACGGCGAGTTTCTCCAGATCGGCCGGAATACGCGCAAGGTTGGCCTCGGCGCGAATGATCGCGAAGGAGTTGCGATAGATCTCCTGACCGTCGCGGATGTAATCAAGCATCAAGGGGGCTCCGTGAGCGGGCGTCGAGCAAGGCTGCGACCGCTTCAATAGTAAGGTTGTGTGCGTGCAGGGCGCCGAAACCCGGCTGCCCTGCATCGCGAAGATAGAGGTCGTAGTGACCGGGGGCGACAGCCAGCAGCGTGATCGGTGCCACATGGGCCGCGGCGCAGGAACGCTGGCAGCCGGACAAATGCACTGCTTGATCGTGACGTTGCAACAGCGCAGCCAATTGCATGGCGTCGCTCTTGGTATCGGCCAGGCCCTTGCCGCAGCCAGCGGAACCGGTGCAGGCGATCAACCGTGACACAGGCTGATCAGCGCCACATAGCAGGCCCAGTTGCTCCAGACGCCTAATCACTTCAGGCGCCCGCTCTTTGCGAACGTTGGGCAGCAACAGATTTTGCCATGGAGTGAAACGCAGACTCGCGTCGCCGAATTCCCACGCCAGTTGCGCCACGCCCCTGAGCATGACGGGATCGAGCCGCCCCAAAGGCGGTACGGCGCCGACATAGACGTATTCGGTTCCAGCCTGTGGATGATCGCCGATGTGCAGGGCACCTGGGGTCAACAAGCGCTGCCAATCGGTAATCGACTTCAAGGGCACACGCTCGGCCAGGCGAGCGAGAAACTCTGCGAGTGGATACTCGGCCAGCAAATGACGCATTCGTGTTTGATCCGGACGCGCCAGGTCGAGAAACAACTCCAGCACCGCTACCACCAGTGCGTGCCCCTGCTCGAGTGACACCGCGCCTGCGGGCCTGTCCGTAGGGCAACCCGCCAGACCGAACGCCAGCAGCAGCTCGCCGTTTCGCTCAGCAGCAGACAACCACAGATCATGCGGGTGCTCGAGCATCGCCAACGCCTCGCCGCCATCGAGTTGCACGGCAAACTTGGCGCTGAGCTCGTGGAAACGTTCGTGGCTTTGCAGCGTGGTGAGGATCTGCTCCGCCAGCGCATGCGTGTCGAAGAGCATGTGCCGGTCAATCCCGGCAGACGGGCTGAGCATCAGATTGCGCACATCGTCGCCCGCCGCGGTACGCGGCCCCAACCCTGCGGCGAGCAGGCTGTCGATCAAAGCCGTCTGCTCACTGCCAATTCCGCGAATCTGCAGGTTGGCCCGGTTGGTCGCCTCGATCACGCCCCCGGCAAACCGTTCGGCCGCGCTGGCCACCGCTTCAGCCTGGGCCGCGCTGATCGAGCCGCCGTTCAATTTGATCCGGCAGATACCGCCATCCAGCGCCGGGACGATACGCAGCAACCCCGGGCAGGCCGAGGGGCGTAAGGCGGTAGACATCGGGCGTTCGTTCAAAGGGGCGACCGGCTGTGTGGGAAAGGCGCTTCGCGGGCGAAGGCGCGGTATTATGCCTGCTTTGTCCGACGGCATGAAAAGCCTGCCCGTCGGAACACCCCGTTTGAGGCATTTTTTGAGGACTGCAGATGTCGCCCTGGCTGACAGTAGTAGGTATCGGTGAAGACGGCTTCAAGGGGCTGGGCAAGAACGCCCGTCGCGCCCTGCTGGGCGCTTCGCGGATATTCGGCGGCCAACGGCAACTGGATTTGTTGCCCGTGTGCATTCGCGGTGAGCGCCAGCTCTGGCCCAGTCCATTCTCACTTGAACCTCTATTGGCGCTGCGGGGCGAGCCGGTTTGCGTGCTGGCCAGCGGCGACCCGATGTTCTTTGGCGTCGGTGCCAGCCTGGCGCGGCAACTACCCGGCGCAGAAATGCTGATCCTGCCCACCCCATCCTCCGTGTCACTGGCGGCCGCTCGCCTGGGCTGGCCGTTGCAGGATGTGGTGACACTGTCGGTGGTCGCCCGTCCCGTCGCCGCGCTCAACGCTCATTTGTTCAGTGGTGTGCGCTTGCTGGTGTTGAGCAACGACGGCCAGAGTCCGGCGGCCATTGCGGCGCTGCTGCGTGAGGGCGGTTTCGGGCCGAGTCGCCTGACCGTGCTGGAACATCTGGGCGGCGAAGCCGAACGGCGCATCGAGGGCGCTGCCAACGACTGGAGCGACCCGGCGATCGCCGATCTGAACCTGATCGCCATCGAATGCATCGCTGAACCCAACACGCCGCGCCTGTCGCGCCTGGCCGGCCTGCCAGACTCAGCCTTCCAGCACGACGGCCAACTGACTAAACGCGACGTGCGCGCCATCACCCTTTCTCGCCTCGCCCCGATCCCCGGCGAACTGCTGTGGGACGTCGGCGCCGGCAGCGGTTCGATCGGCATCGAATGGATGCGCGCTCACCCGAGTTGCCGGGCGCTGGCCATCGAAGCGGATGAGGGACGGCAGGCGTTGATTGAACACAACCGCGATGCCCTGGGCGTTCCCGGCCTGCAATTGATTCGCGGCAGTGCGCCGCAAGCCCTGAGCGGACTCGAACGCCCGGACGCGATTTTCATCGGCGGTGGCGTCACTCGTGAGGGCGTGCTCGATACTTGCTGGGCGCAACTCAAACCCGGCGGCCGGTTGATCGCCAACGCTGTGACACTGCAAAGCGAAGTGACCTTGATGGCCTGGCGTGAACGGCATGGCGGTGAGCTGACCCGCATTCACGTCGCCCAGGCGCAACCGTTGGGCGAGTTCGATACCTGGCGTCAGGCGCTGCCGATTACCTTGCTGGACGTGACGAAACCCCTCGATGCGTGACGAAACCGCCGAACAACCCGCCCCGCTGCGCAGCGGCCTGACCACCGGCAGCTGCGCCACCGCCACCAGCCTCGCGGCCGCCCGCCTGCTGCTCGGCGGCGTGGAAGCGGACGCCGTCGAGATCATTCTGCCCAAAGGCAAACGGGTGCAAATGCGCCTGGAATTCTGTCGACTGACGGACGACGGCGCCGAAGCCGGAACGATCAAGGACGCCGGCGACGACCCCGACGTGACCCACGGCGCCCTGCTGTTTTCCCAGGTGCGCCTGCACAGCGAACCGGGTATCCGCTTCAGCGCCGGCCGTGGCGTCGGCACCGTCACCCGGCCAGGGCTGGTGCTGAACGTCGGCGAACCGGCG
Source organism: Pseudomonas sp. 01L34 (assembly GCF_056400265.1). Lineage (NCBI taxonomy): Bacteria > Pseudomonadati > Pseudomonadota > Gammaproteobacteria > Pseudomonadales > Pseudomonadaceae > Pseudomonas > Pseudomonas sp. 01L34. The sequence goes on along the minus strand of NZ_JBFTSX010000006.1, from coordinate 518,664 downwards.
ATCAACCCGGTGCCGCGCAAGATGATCACTGATCACCTGACGTTGCTGGCCGAGGAACTGAATTACCAGGGCGGCTTCGAGGTCACGGTAAACGTCGAGGACGGCGAAGCCCTGGCGCTGAAGACCATGAACCCGCGGCTAGGCATTCTCGGCGGCTTGTCGATCCTCGGCACCAGCGGCATCGTCCGGCCATTCTCCTGCGCCGCCTACATTGCCTCGATCCACCAGGGCATCGACGTCGCCAAAACCAACGGTTACCTGCACATCGCCGCGTGCACTGGCAACGCCAGCGAAGACACCATGCGCCGGATCTACGACTTGCCGGAAATCGCCCTGATCGAAATGGGCGACTTCGTCGGCGCGGTGCTCAAGCACTTGCGTAAAGTACCTGTGGAAAAACTCAGCCTGTGCGGCGGCTTCGGCAAGATCAGCAAACTGGCAGCCGGGCACATGGATTTGCACAGTCGGCATTCAAGCATCGACCTGCCGCAACTGGCCGAATGGGCCGCGGCGGTCGGTGCCAATGCGGCGTTGCAACAGGCGATCCGCGAAGCCAATACCAGTCAGCAAGCTTTGGCCATGGCCAGCGCCGCCGGAATCGCCCTCGGCGACGCGGTGTGCCAGCACGCCCTCGACTTTGCCCGCAGCGTGGTGCCGACACAGGTTCAGGTCGAAGTCTTCGCCATCGATCGCCAGGGCGGGATTGTCGGCCATGCGGGAGTTGTTCAATGAAGCGCGTGTTGTTGCTCGGCGGCGTCACTGAGGCATTGGCCATCGCCCGAACCCTGGGGCCGGAGCACATCTACAGCCTGGCTGGCGTCGGTCGTGTACCGACGGATCTGAACTGTCAGGTCCGCGTTGGCGGCTATGGTGGCGCCGAAGGTCTGGCGCAGTTCATTCGTGACGAAGGCATTGACCTGCTGCTGGATGCGACCCACCCCTACGCGGCCCGCATCAGCCACAACGCCGCCACCGCCGCGAAGTTGAGCGGCATTGCCTGTTGGGCCTTGCGCCGTCCGGCCTGGCAGCCACAAGCCGCAGATGACTGGCGCGAAGTCAGCGACTGGGCCGAGCTGATCGAAGCGCTGAAACCTTTTCGCCGACCGCTGTTCACCCTCGGTCGCGAGCCATTGCAGCACCTGCACGAAATCCCGCCGGAGCAATTCTGGACGTTGCGTGCACTGGACGTTTATCCGGGCAACGCGCGCTGCGAAGTGATCGGCGCCCGTGGGCCGTTTCTGATCGAGGATGAACGTGAGCTGTTCGAACGTCGGCAGATCGATGTGCTGATCAGCAAAAACAGCGGCAGCACTGCCACCGAGCCGAAACTCGAAGTGGCGCGGGAGCGTGGAGTGCCGGTGCTGGTGTTGAAGCGGCCGGTGTTGCCGGGGGTTGAGCGGGAGTTTGGGGCGGTGACTGAGGTTTTAACGGCCCTCACACAAAACTGGTAGCAGCTGGCGAAGCCTGCGTTCGGCTGCGCAGCAGTCGTAAAATCAAACACCACGGTCTGCCAGGTTGACTGCGGCGCATGGGATCACGACCGCTACGCAGCCGAACGCAGCCTTCGGCAGCTGCTACATAAAATGCGCAATCCCCTACATATCCATCGGACCTAACGCACAACATCATCCAAATCGACTGACTTGTGGGCTCACAACCCAACCCCCATATTTCAAGCCCCACCCATGTAACGGGAAATGGCGGATGACTGAAAAATTCACTCGCTTCGATATCACTGAGTTTCTCCTGACGTCTGCCGATATGTGGCACTACATCAAGGCCTGCGAAGAGGAAGACCCGGGCGATGGAAGCTTCAATCGTGTAGCGCTCAGAGATGTCAAACACAATCCGGGCAAGAATCCAAAGTGACCCTCAATTCGCTCAGGCATTAAGAGTCGAAGTCGCTACACTCTTTCAAAACGGCGAGGCTGAGCTTGCACGCCGGCTGCTCGATATGCTGACTGACTCGCTGCGACACCACACCGCACGCGGTCTTTTTACTTATCGCCCCTGATCAGGCTAAATAGCCGCGCCTGATCGCCCACTCAAACGGATCTGTCCCATGTCCCGACAACGGCTCGCATTTGCCTGGATCGCCTGCTTTGCAGTGCTGTTCAACATGCTCGCCATGCCGATGTCCGGAGCGATGGCGCAAACGGCGAAATCGCCGGCCGAACAGTTGCTGTGGGGCAGTTTCTGCTCTTCCAGCGGCACGAAGCTGGTGGCGATTTCCCTGGGCGACATCGAGCAGAAAGCCCCGCAGAACGACGATCATTCCAACATGCAGCATTGCTGGTGTTGCTCGGGCTCCGCGCCGTTGGTGGCGTTGCCGGGGCATACGCCGCAGTTGTATTACGCGCGATTCGAGGCCAATCGAAGCGTGCCGCCGGCCACGCTCGACACACCGACACCGCGCCAGCAATGGCCGAGTCTCAACCCCCGCGCGTCCCCTCTGGTGTGATTCCTTCTCGCAATTGACCTGCGTTTTGAATCGTTCTGGAGAACTGCCATGTTGAACAAACTCATCGTCCTGGCTGTGTTGCTGCTGCCTGCCTGTTTTGCCAATGCCCACGAATACAAGGTTGGCGAACTTGAGATCGCCCATCCGTGGTCGCAGGAGTTGCCGCCCAACGCGCCCACCGTCGCGGCGTATTTCGTGATTCACAACAGCGGCAAAACCGCTGATCGGCTGCTTAGCGTCGGATCGCCAATATCCGGCAAGGCCGAGTTGCACGAACATGTGATGCAAAACGATCTGATGAAAATGCAGCAAGTGCCCAGCGTCGAGATTCCGGCTGGCGGCGATGTCACCTTCGCCCCGATGGCATACCACGTGATGCTGCTGGAGCTCAGAGACCGCAGCCTGTTGAGCGACGGCAAGCGCTTCCCGCTGACCCTGCACTTCGAGAAGTCCGGTGATGTAACGGTCGAGGTCTCGGTGCAGAAAAAGGCACCGGACAGCATGCAAGCGCACATGCACGCCCAGTAATCGCCCCCGTTGAAAACGCCTATGCGCCCGCATAGCGCCAGGCCATCCGTGCGCCGCCGTCAGCCAATGAGCCTGACCCGCGGCAGCTGGATCAGCCTGTTCGCCATGCTGATGATCTTTATCGGCCCACTGATTTCTCAGTCGATGCCGATGGATTCGCGCGCGGCTGCTTCGAGCATGGCGATAGGCATGTCCATGAACATGTCGATGGACATGGGCTCGGACATGTCGGCGATGGAGCACGCCGACCACGACGCACAACCGGCTGCCGAACACTGCCGGCCGACAGCCGAGCATCACGCGCTGTGGGAAAAATGCGGCTATTGCAGCCTGCTGTTCAATTGCCCGGCACTCACCGGTGGCGCTTCATTCACCGCGTTCGACACCCCGCCCGCCCCCACCTTCACCACACCCGCCACCCGCCTGGGCCACGCCCGGCAAACCTTCTTCCCCGGCGCCCGCACCCGCGCCCCGCCCATCGCCGCGTAAACACCTACCTCCGATCCCACACGGTCCGCAAGTCAACCCAAGCAACCTGTGGCAGTGAGCTTGTGTGGCGAGGGGGCTTGCCCCCGTTGGGTCGCGAAGCGGCCCCAAAACCTGCAATCGCCGTGTGTCAGGTACACCGCGTGCAACGTTTTACGACTGCTACGCAGCCGAACGGGGGCAAGCCCCCTCGCCACACAAAGCTCGCTCCCACACGGATTGCGTCGGTTCCGGGCCGTGTCGTTTACGACTGTTCGATGGAAATTTTCATGTCCAGGTTTTCTGCTGACACACGTTTGGGCGCTGCCCAGGCTTTTTTTGCCCTGAATCCATCCCGCGTTCGCTTCAGGCACGCCACCGCCGCTCTTTGCGGCTTGTTGCTGACGCCAATGGTGCTGGCCGATGAACACGCCGGCCACACCGAAGAACTGAGCCCGACGGTGATCACCGCCATCGCGCCGAGCTCGCCGCTGACTGTCGTCACCAACCCCAAGGAGCCGCGCCAACCGGTGCCGGCCAGCGACGGTGGTGATTATCTGAAGACCATCCCCGGCTTCGCGCTGGTGCGCAACGGCGGCACCAACGGCGACCCGGTGCTGCGCGGCATGTTCGGTTCGCGCCTGAATATCCTCACCAACGGCAGCATGATGCTCGGCGCCTGCCCCGGCCGGATGGACGCGCCGACCTCGTACATCTCACCGGAAACCTACGACAAACTCACCGTGATCAAAGGCCCGCAAACCGTGCTCTGGGGCCCCGGCGCATCGGCCGGCACCATCCTGTTCGACCGGGAGCCGGAAAGCTTCGGCGAACTCGGCACCCGGGTGAATGCCAGCGTATTGGCCGGCTCCAACAGCCGCTTCGACAAAGTGGTGGACGCCGCCGCTGGCGGGCCGCTGGGTTACGTGCGCGTGATCGGCAACACCGCGCACTCCGATGACTACAAGGACGGCAACAACGACACCGTGCCCTCGCGCTACGACAAATGGAACGGTGATATAGCGCTGGGCTGGACGCCGAACGCCGACACCCTGCTGGAATTGACTGCCGGCAAGGGCGACGGCGAAGCCCGTTACGCCGGGCGCGGCATGGACGGTTCGCAGTTCTTGCGCGAAAGCCTGGGCCTGCGCTTCGAGCAGTCGAACATCGGTGAGGTGCTGGATAAGGTCGAGGCGCAGGTCTACTACAACTACGCCGACCACGTGATGGACAACTACACCCTGCGCACGCCATCCGGCAACGGGATGATGGCCGGTCCCATGGCCTCCAATGTCGATCGCCGAACCCTCGGCGCGCGGATCAAAGCCACCTGGCGCTGGGCCGATGTGCAACTGATCAGTGGCCTGGACGCGCAAACCAACGAACACCGCCAACGCAGCGCCATGGGCGTCGACGCCTACAAGGATGTGCCGCGCAACAAGGACGCCGACTTCCACAACTACGGCGTGTTCAGCGAACTGACCTGGTACGCCGCCGACCGTGATCGGCTGATCACCGGCGCACGACTGGACCGTGCTTCGGCCAAGGATTATCGGCAGACCATCGGCTCCGGGATGATGGCCCGCCCCAACCCGACCGCCGACGACACCCGCGCCGACACCCTGCCCAGCGGTTTCGTGCGTTACGAGCATGACCTGGCCGACAGCCCGACCACGCTGTATGCGGGCCTCGGCCATGCCCAGCGGTTCCCGGATTACTGGGAGCTGTTTTCACCCAAGTCCGGCCCTGCCGGTTCGGTGAATGCGTTCGACGCGATCAAGCCGGAGAAAACCACCCAGCTCGACTTCGGCCTGCAATACAAGACCGCCGACCTCGAAGCCTGGGCCTCGGGATATGTCGGGCAGGTGCGTGACTACATCCTGTTCAACTACACGCCGGGAATGATGGGCATGACCTCGCAAGCCGAGAACATCGACGCGCGAATCATGGGCGGCGAACTCGGTGCAGCCTACAAACTGACGGCCAACTGGAAAGCCGACGCGACCCTGGCCTATGCCTGGGGCAAGAACAGCAGCGACGGCACTGCCCTGCCGCAAATGCCACCGCTGGATGCACGTTTCGGCCTGACCTACAGCGAAGACAACTGGAGCGCCGGCGCCTTGTGGCGGGTGGTCGCGGCGCAAAACCGCATCGATCGGAACAAGGGCAACGTGGTCGGCAAAGACTTCGACAAAAGCTCGGGGTTCGGCGTGTTCTCGCTCAACGGCGCGTACCGGATCAACAAGAACTGGAAGGTCAGCAGCGGCGTCGACAACTTGTTCGGCAAGGCCTACGCCGAACACCTGAACCTGGCCGGTAACGCCGGTTTCGGCTTCCCTGCCAATGATCCGCAAGCCATCAACGAACCGGGGCGCACGCTCTGGACCAAGGTCGACATGAGCTTCTAAGAGCATCGCGGGCGAGCCCGTCCCCACAGCTTCAACACCGCCGTGGGAGCGGGTTTGCCCGCGAATGACTGCGCAGCAGTCACCAGACAATGACAAAAGATCCAAGCCTAGCGGAGCACTCGAAGTGAAACAGCCCAAACCGAATTTCTACAACCTGGCCTGGCGTTGGCATTTCTATGCCGGCCTGTTCGTCGCGCCGTTCATGGTGATGCTGGCCCTGACCGGCATCGTCTACCTGTTCAAACCGCAACTCGATCCATTGATGTACGGCAGCCTGATGAACATCCCGGCCGGTCATCACACCGTGGCCGCCGACGACCTGCTCAAACGGGTGAAAGAGGCGTATCCACAGGCCCGGATCAAACAATACCTGCCGCCGGTCAACGCTGAACGCAGCGCGCAATTCGTGGTGATCAATGAAGGTCATGAACTAAACGTGTTCATCGATCCGTACCACGGCGACATCCTCGGCGAGCAGGATGCGAAGAACAATCTGCAGGCGCTCGCACGCTCGATTCACGGCGAGTTGATGATCGGCACCGTCGGTGATCGGCTGGTGGAGCTGGCCGCCGGTTGGGGTGTGGTGTTGGTGGTCTCCGGGGTATTTTTGTGGTGGCCGCGTGGCCAGCGCGCCGGCATTCTCTGGCCGCGCTTGAACAGTCGCGGCCGCGTGCTGTGGCGTGATCTGCACGCAGTGACTGGCTTCTGGGGCGCGGCGTTTTTGCTGGTGATGCTGCTCAGCGGCATGACCTGGACCGGCTTCTGGGGTAAGCAATACGCCGACCTCTGGAACCGCTTTCCGGTCGCCATGTGGAATGACGTGCCCAAGTCCGACGTCGAGGCCCGCAGCCTCAACAGCGCCACACGCCAGACCGTGCCGTGGGCCATGGAGAACACGCCGATGCCAATGTCCGGCGACCACGCCGAACACATGGCTCACGCCAGCACGCAAGCCGGCCCGGCGGCGCCGACCATCAGCCTGCAAGACGTGCAAAACATTGCCGTGCAGCGCAAGGTCGAGCCCGGCTACAGCATCACCTTCCCGACCACCGCCACCGGTGTGTTCACCATCGCGGTGTTCGCCGATGACCCGCGCAACGATGCCACCCTGCACGTCGACCAGTACACCGGCGACGTCCTCGCCGACGTGCGCTGGCAGCATTACAGCAACGTCGCCCGCGCCACGGAAGTCGGCGTGATGCTGCACGAAGGCAAGATGTTCGGCCCGTTCAATCAGATCATCGTGCTGCTGATCTGCCTGATGATTTTGCTCAGCGCCGTCAGCGGCGTGGTGATCTGGTGGAAGCGTCGGCCACAGGGCAAGTTCGGTGTGCCACCGTTGCGTCACGACCTGCCGAAATGGAAAACCGCAATGGTCATCATGTTCGCCCTGGCGGTGATGTTTCCGTTGGTGGGGGCTTCGCTGGTTGTCGTGTGGCTATTGGATTGGGGGCTGCTGTCACGCCTGGGCCGGCAAATTGAATCCACCTCACCTTCATCATGAAACAGGCGAGATACGCGTACGCGTAAAGCCAATACAATGCGGGCCAGCATTGAATCCTTGGCGTGGCGAGGGGGCTTGCCCCCGTTCGGCTGCGCAGCAGTCGTAAAACCCGACAACGCAGTAAACCCGGAGAAACTGCGGTGTCAGGTTTGGGGTCGCTGCGCAACCCAACGGGGGCAAGCCCCCTCGCCACAGTTCTGTGTGCTGGCTTGAACGATCATCAGGAATGAAATGACTTCGCTGAACCTCACCAACCTCGCCTGGACACCCCTGGGCCACGGCCACTGCCATCACCAGTTCCAGCTGCGTGACGCCTCCTTGCACGTGGCTGCCGGTGAGTTCGTCGGGTTGATCGGCCCCAACGGCAGCGGTAAAACCAGCCTGCTGCGGTGCGCTTATCGCTTCAGCAAACCGGAACATGGCGAGATAAAACTCGACCATCACAACGTCTGGAAGCAGTCCTCACGCTGGTGTGCGCAACGCATCGCCGTGGTGTTGCAGGAATTTCCCGACGCCTTCGGCCTGACCGTCGATGAAGTGGTCGCCATGGGCCGCACGCCGCACAAAGGACTGTTCGACGGCGACACCGTGCACGACCGCAACCTCGCGGCCCACGCCCTGGAATCAGTCGGCCTCAAGGGCTTCGAAGACCACGCCTTCGCCACCCTGTCCGGCGGTGAAAAGCAGAGGGTGATCCTCGCCCGCGCCCTGGCCCAGCAACCGCAATTGCTGATCCTCGATGAGCCGACCAACCACCTCGACCCGCGCTATCAACTGGAACTGCTGCAACTGGTCAAACGCCTGCAGATCGGCACATTGGCGAGCATCCACGACCTCAATCTGGCGGCAGCCTTCTGCGATCGGCTGTACGTGATCCATCACGGTCGCATCGTGGCCAGTGGCACCCCCAAAGAAGTCCTGACCACACACCTATTGCACAACGTGTTCGGCGTCGACGCCCTGATCGATGACCATCCCTTGCACGGCTACCCACGAATCACCTGGATAACCCAACCATGACTTTGCGTTCCCTGCTTTGCGTCGCGTTGTTGCTGGGCAGTGCCCATGCCTTCGCCGAGGCCACGAAATACCCGCTGACTGTCCAGAGTTGCAACCGCGCAGTGACCTTCAAGCAAGCGCCGAAACACGCGGTCAGCCACGACATCAACATGACCCAGATGATGCTCGCCCTCGGTCTCAAACCCAGGATGGCCGGCTACAGCGGCGTGACCGGATGGAAATCGGTGACGCCCCAGATGCAGACCATCCTCGATGGCTTGCCGGAACTGGCAGCCAAGTACCCGTCGGTGGAAACCCTGCTCAACGCCAACGTCGATTTCTTCTTCGCCGGTTGGGATTACGGCATGCGCGTCGGTGGTGATCTCACGCCGCAAACCCTGCAACCGCTGGGCATCAACGTCTACGAGCTCACCGAGTCCTGCGCGTTCGTGATGAAGCGCCCACCGGCCAGCCTGGATGACACCTACAACGACCTGCGCAACCTCGGCAAAATCTTCGACGTGCAGGATCGCGCCAATGCCGTGATCGCCCGGATGCAGGCGCAAGTCGCCGAGGTGCGCCAGGATCTGCCAGCGGACAAGCCTCGGGTATTTCTCTACGACAGCGGTGAAGACCGGGCCATGACCTCCGGGCGCCTGGGCATGCCCCAGGCGCTGATTGACGCGGCCGGCGGGCGCAACATTCTCGACGACGTCGAGGCGAGCTGGACCCGGGTCAACTGGGAAAACGTGGTCGAGCGTAATCCGCAGGTGATCGTGATCGTCGATTACGGCGAAGTCACCGCTGAACAGAAGGAGCAGTTTTTGCTGAACAACCAGGCCCTGCAATCGGTGGACGCGATCAAGAACCAGCGCTTCATCGTCATTCCTTACGTACAAGCCACGCCGGGGATCGACAACGTGCTGGCGGTCGAAACCCTGGCCAAGGGTTTCCACGGCGAATGATCGACCGTCGCTATGCCTTGTTGCTGATCGGCCTCGGCGTGCTGTTGCTGATGTCGTGTGTGGTGTCGCTGGGTTTTGGCCCGGCGCGGGTGCCGGTGGACGTGGTGTGGCGGATTCTGCTGCACAAGGCGTTCGGTGTTGGCGAGCAGAACTGGACGGCCGGCCAGGAACACATCGTCTGGCTGATCCGCGTGCCGCGCATGTTGCTCGGCGCGCTGGTGGGCGCCGGCCTGGCGCTGATCGGTGCGGTGCTGCAAGCGGTGACGCGCAATCCATTGGCCGATCCGCACTTGTTGGGCGTGACCTCCGGCGCGACCCTCGGCGCGGTGATCGTGGTGTTGCATGTCGGTGAAATCGTCGGCCTGCTGACCTTGCCCATCGCGGCGTTTATCGGCGCGCTGCTGAGCATGCTGGTCGTGCTGATGATCGCCAACCGTCATGGGCGGCTGGACAGTGATCGGCTGCTGCTGTGCGGTGTCGCGGTGTCATTCGTGATGATGGCAATCGCCAACCTGCTGCTGTTTCTGGGCGACCATCGCGCCAGTTCGGCGGTGATGTTCTGGATGCTCGGCGGCCTCGGGCTGGCGCGTTGGGAATTGCTCGCCGTGCCCGCCGCGAGTGTGTTGCTCGGGTTGGTGTTGTTGCTGGGCATGGCCCGGCCGTTGAATGCGTTGATGGCCGGCGAGCAGACCGCCGTGACCCTGGGCCTCAATGCCCGCACCGTGCGGCTGCGGGTGTTTTTGATTGCCTCATTGATGACCGGGGTGTTGGTGTCCATCAGCGGCTCGATTGGTTTTGTCGGGTTGATGGTGCCGCACATTGCACGACGGTTGGTGGGGGCCGAGCATCGACGGTTACTGCCGGTGTGCGTGTTGTTGGGCAGCCTGTTCCTGGTCTGGGTCGACGTAGCCGCACGCACCCTGATCGCCCCGGAAGACCTGCCCATCGGCGTCGCCACCGCCGCGATTGGCGGGCTGTTCTTCATCGGTCTTATGCGCCGGCGCCGACTCACCGCTCCCACAGGGTGATCGTTCCCACGCTCCTGCGTGGGAATGCCGCCAGGGACGCTCCGCGCTCCGCTTTGAATGTTTAACGGATGTATCAGAACGCAGACCTTTCCCACGCATCTTTCAGGTTGTCCGTCGGAAGCGGGCTCTCTAGTCTTTGGCTGTCGCTGACAACTCAGCGATCGGGCGTGAGAACCCGGTAGCCCTGTTAATCCAACATCAGTACCACCATAATTGCCGCCAGCTTACCGCTGCGTGCAATGCTCTATGGCGGCTGTGTGCGGGCGGACTTCGGTCCGGCCGGGTTTGGGGTACGACCGGTTTCTCACTCCGCACATAGCTGCCACCCCTTCATCGCGTGAGAAACGATAAGTGGTGGCTCCATTTGATTTGGTGCCCCTAATGAATAAAAAAATTGTTCCCGATCCACCCGTCAACACCAGCACTCCCGACCCCGAAACCTTGCGCGCTGAAGACCTGCTCAAAGACCGCGAAGCCATAAAACGCGCCCTCGACTACTATCTCGATCCCCCGGCGCCCTACACCGAAAAACCCCGCCGCCCCAGCACCATGTTCATCGTCGCACCGAATATGGATACCGAAAGCCTGCTGGCCCACGCCTGTGAATCGTTAGCCACGGCGAGTGTCCTGGCCAGCGACTTCGCCAACGACCTGACCGCCCCACAGCGCTACACGGCGCTGGCGATTCAACAGAGCATCATGCTGGCGGAGCTGGCGGTAAACCGGGCACTGGATAACGTCGACCCAGCGTAATCCCCCGCTCTTTGGGAAAGAGCCTTTGTGGCGAGGGGGCTTGCCCCCGTTCGGCTGCGAAGCAGTCGTAAAACCATTGCACGCGGTGTACCCGATACACCGCAGTTGCAGGTTTTGGGGCCGCTTCGCGACCCAACGGGGGCAAGCCCCCTCGCCACAGGTTTTGTATTCACAGCGCCTTTACCTTAACTGACCGGCATTGGGGCAATCCTTCGCCCCAATGTGGCGCATCTTCTCGCACCAACGCGCCAGCCCCGTCCCTTCATGGTGCGTCACGCAAACCCCGCAACCACTCTAATACGACATTTCCTTGCCCGTCCCCGACCGGGCACAGCCCTTGCAAAACAGCCTTCAGTCGTCCGCATCTGCCAACCATAAAAAACTTTAACGTTCATGGAGATCGCACAATGAAGCGTCGCAGTTTGATCAAGGCTTTCACACTCACGGCAAGCATTGCCGCGATGGGCATGACCTGGACTGTCCAGGCCGCCGAGACCATCAAGGTCGGTATTCTGCATTCGTTGTCCGGGACCATGGCGATCTCCGAAACCTCGCTCAAAGACATGGCGTTGATGACCATCGACGAAATCAACGCCAAGGGCGGCGTGAACGGCAAGATGCTGGAGCCTGTGGTCGTGGACCCGGCATCGAACTGGCCGCTGTTCGCCGAAAAGGGCCGGCAGTTGCTGACCCAGGACAAAGTGGCGGTGGTGTTCGGTTGCTGGACCTCGGTATCGCGTAAATCGGTGCTGCCGGTGTTCGAAGAGCTCAACGGCCTGCTGTTCTACCCGGTGCAATACGAAGGCGAAGAGATGTCGCCAAACGTGTTCTACACCGGCGCGGCGCCCAACCAACAGGCGATCCCGGCAGTGGAATACCTGATGAGCGAAGAAGGCGGCAGCGCCAAGCGCTACTTCCTGCTCGGCACCGACTACGTTTACCCGCGCACCACCAACAAGATCCTGCGCTCGTTCCTGCACTCCAAAGGTGTGGCGGACAAGGACATCGAAGAGGTCTACACCCCGTTCGGCCACAGCGATTACCAGACCATCGTGGCCAGCATCAAAAAATTCTCTGCCGGTGGCAAGACGGCGGTCATCTCCACCGTCAACGGCGACTCCAACGTGCCGTTCTATAAAGAGCTGGCCAACCAGGGCCTGAAAGCCACCGACGTACCGGTCGTGGCGTTCTCCGTGGGTGAAGAAGAACTGCGCGGCATCGACACCAAACCGCTGGTGGGCAACCTCGCGGCGTGGAACTACTTTGAGTCGGTGGAAAACCCGGTGAACAAGAAGTTCGTCAATGACTGGAAAGCCTACGCCAAGAAACACAACCTGCCGGGCGCCGACAAAGCGGTGACCAACGACCCGATGGAAGCCACCTACGTTGGCATCCACATGTGGGCGCAAGCCGCCGAGAAAGCCAAATCCACCGACGTCGACAAAGTCCGCGAAGCCCTGGCCGGCCAGACTTTTGCCGCACCGTCCGGCTACACCTTGACCATGGATAAGACCAACCATCACCTGCACAAGCCAGTGATGATCGGCGAGATCCAGGCCGACGGTCAGTTCAACGTGGTGTGGCAGACCGAAGGGCCGATCCGCGCCCAACCGTGGAGCCCGTTCATTCCGGGCAACGACAAGAAGCCGGAGTATGCGGTGAAGAGCAACTAAGCCACTGGGGCCTGAGCATGGAGCTCAGGCCCGACACAACTCCTGTGTGAGCGGGCTTTGTGGTGAGGGGGCTTGCCCCCGTTGGGCTGCGAAGCGGCCCCAAAAAACGGGACTACTGCGTAGTCCAGCGGGAGCAAGCTCCCTCGCCACAAAGTTTGCTCCCACACTTAGTCCGCGCAAGGACACTGACATGCCCACTGCCTTTTACCGCTTGATCCTTGCCATCGCACTGTTACTGCCGATGGTCACCCACGCCGGCGACGCCGAAGACTTCGTCGCGGCCAATCCCGTGCAGCAAGCCAAGCTTCTGGAAGCCTGGGCCGCGCAGCCCGATCCGGCCCGCATCGAACTGATCAACGCCCTGCAACAAGGCGAGCTGACCATCGATGGCCAACCGAAAACCCTGCGCCTGAACAATCGCCTGCGGGGTCTGATCGACACCGCTTTGGCCAGCCACCAATTGCTCGCCGCCGACGCCAAAATCCGTCTGGCCGCCGCGCAGCAATTGCAGAAAAGCGCCAAACCGGCGCAGCTGAAATTCCTCGATCAACAGCTGACCAGCGAACAAGACGAAACCGTTCACGCCGCCCTGAGCCTGGCCTTGGCCAATCTGCAACTGGTCGACAGTGCCCCCGCCGTGCGCCTCGCCGCCGTGCGTTTGCTCGGCGAAACCGGCGACCCACTGGCCCGCACCCGCCTCGAAGGCTTGCTCGAACCCGGCGTCGAAGCCGACGCCAGTGTGCACACCGCCGCCGAAACCAGCCTGGCCCAGGTCAAACGCAAACTGCTGATCGGTGAGATGCTCGGTCAGGCCTTCAGTGGCATGTCCCTGGGTTCGATTCTGCTGCTCGCAGCATTGGGCTTGGCGATCACCTTCGGCCTGCTCGGGGTGATCAACATGGCCCACGGCGAGATGTTGATGCTCGGCGCGTACTCGACGTACGTGGTGCAGCTGATGTTCCAGCGCTTCGCCCCACAAGCCATCGAGTTCTATCCGCTGATTGCGCTGCCGGTGGCGTTTTTCGTTACCGCCGCCATCGGCATGGCGCTGGAGCGCACGGTGATTCGCCACCTCTACGGCCGCCCGCTGGAAACCCTGCTCGCCACGTGGGGCATCAGCCTGATGCTGATCCAGTTGGTGCGGCTGGTGTTCGGCGCGCAGAACGTCGAAGTGGCCAACCCGGCGTGGTTGTCGGGCGGAATTCAGGTGCTGCCCAATCTTGTGCTGCCGTACAACCGCATCGTGATCATCGCGTTTGCCTTGTTTGTGGTGGTGCTGACCTGGCTGCTGTTGAACAAGACGCGCCTTGGCTTGAACGTGCGCGCCGTCACCCAGAACCGCAACATGGCGGCGTGCTGCGGGGTGCCGACCGGGCGCGTGGACATGCTCGCCTTCGGCTTAGGCTCGGGCATCGCCGGCCTCGGTGGCGTGGCGCTCAGCCAGATCGGCAACGTCGGCCCGGACCTCGGCCAGAGCTACATCATCGATTCGTTCCTGGTGGTGGTGCTCGGCGGTGTCGGTCAATTGGCCGGCAGCGTGTTGGCCGCATTCGGGCTGGGCATCGCCAACAAGATTCTTGAACCGCAGATCGGTGCGGTACTCGGAAAGATCCTGATCCTCGCGTTGATCATTCTGTTCATCCAGAAACGTCCGCAAGGCCTCTTCGCACTGAAAGGACGGGTGATCGACTGATGAACCAGCCTCTGCTCGTTACCGCGACAAAAAAAGCCGGCCCCAAAGTCACCATCACTGTTGGCGCGGTGATTCTGGTTTTGCTACTGGCGTTGCCATTGCTGTCGTTGTTATCGCCCGACAGCGCGCTGCACGTCTCGGCCTACACGCTGACACTGGTGGGCAAGATTCTTTGCTACGCCATCGTCGCCCTCGCCCTCGATCTGGTCTGGGGTTACGCCGGCCTCCTGTCCCTCGGTCACGGTCTGTTCTTCGCCCTCGGCGGTTATGCGATGGGCATGTACCTGATGCGCCAAGCCTCGGGTGACGGCTTGCCGGCGTTCATGACGTTCCTGTCCTGGACCGAATTGCCGTGGTACTGGACCGGCACCAGCAGCTTCCTCTGGGCCATGTGCCTGGTGGTATTGGCGCCGGGATTGCTGGCATTGGTATTCGGTTTCTTCGCCTTCCGCTCGCGGATCAAGGGCGTGTATTTCTCGATCATGACCCAAGCCCTGACCTTCGCCGGGATGCTGCTGTTTTTCCGCAACGAAACCGGGTTTGGCGGCAACAACGGCTTCACCAACTTCCGCAGCATTCTCGGGTTTGGCATCACGGAACCGGGGACTCGCGCGGTGTTGTTTTTCGCCACGGTACTGTTGCTGGTGGCGAGTCTGTTCATCGGCTGGCGGCTGGCGCAAAGCAAGTTCGGCCGGGTGTTGACCGCGTTGCGCGATGCCGAGAACCGCCTGATGTTTTGCGGCTACGACCCGCGCGGCTTCAAGCTGTTTGTCTGGGTGTTGAGTGCGGTGTTGTGTGGCCTGGCGGGGGCGTTGTATGTGCCGCAAGTCGGGATCATCAACCCGAGCGAAATGTCGCCGACCAACTCGATCGAAGCGGCGGTCTGGGTTGCCTTGGGGGGGCGCGGCACGCTGATCGGCCCGCTGCTGGGTGCCGGCGTGGTCAACGGGATGAAGAGCTGGTTCACCGTGGCGTTTCCGGAATACTGGCTGTTCTTCCTCGGCGCGCTGTTCATCGTCGTGACGTTGTATCTGCCTAAGGGTGTGATCGGTCTGCTGAAGAAAAGGGGTGAATCATGAGAATCACAGCGACTGCGGAATTCATGCTCGAACCGGCCTTTTTTCCACCGCAGCCCAACAAGGATGCCGGCAGCAGCCGCGATGCCATTGGCCTCGGCCAACGCGTCGGCCCCGGCCTGAATACGCGCCACGGCACCATCCTGACCCTGGAAGACATCAGCGTCAGCTTCGATGGTTTCAAGGCACTCAACAATCTGAACCTGTACATCGGCGTTGGCGAATTGCGCTGCATCATCGGCCCCAACGGCGCGGGCAAAACCACGCTGATGGACGTGATCACCGGCAAGACCCGCCCCAGCCACGGCAAGGCCTGGTTCGGTGAAACCCTGGACCTGACGCAGATGAGCGAAGTGCAAATCGCCCAGGCCGGTATCGGTCGCAAGTTCCAGAAACCAACCGTGTTCGAAGCCCTGAGCGTGTTCGAAAACCTGGAGCTGGCGCAGAAAACCGACAAGTCGGTGTGGGCCAGCTTGCGGGCTCGCCTGAGCGGCGAACAAAAAGATCGCATCAGTGAAGTGCTGGAAACCATTCGCCTGACCAGTTCGGTCAATCGCCCGGCAGGGTTGTTGTCTCACGGGCAGAAGCAGTTTCTGGAAATCGGCATGCTGCTGATGCAAGACCCGCAACTGCTGTTGCTCGACGAGCCGGTGGCGGGCATGACCGACGCCGAAACCGAATTCACCGCCGAGCTGTTCAAGCGCCTGGCCGGCAAGCATTCGCTGATGGTGGTGGAACACGACATGGGCTTCGTCGGCTCGATCGCCGACCACGTCACCGTGTTGCACCAGGGCAGCGTACTGGCCGAAGGGTCGCTGGAGCAGGTGCAGGACAATGAGCGGGTGATCGAGGTCTACCTCGGTCGATGATTTTGCCTTTGTCGGAGCGAGGCTTGCCCGCGAAGAACGATAACGCGGTGTTTCAGTTCAACCGTGGCGTCCCCTTCGCGGGCAAGCCTCGCTCCTACAGGGAATGAGAGGAATTTGAAGATGCTGCAAGTCGACAAGCTGCACCAGTACTACGGCGGTAGCCACATCCTGCGGGGCCTGACGTTTGAGGTGAAGGTCGGCGAAGTCACCTGCCTGCTCGGGCGCAACGGCGTGGGCAAGACCACCTTGCTCAAATGCCTGATGGGTTTGCTGCCGGCCAAGGAGGGCGCGGTTAACTGGGAAGGTAAACCGATCACCACGTTCAAGCCGCACCAACGGGTTCACGCCGGGATCGCCTACGTGCCTCAGGGCCGGGAAATCTTCGGCCGGCTGACCGTGGAAGAAAACCTGCTGATGGGCCTGTCGCGGTTTCCGGGTTCCGAAGCCAAAGAGGTCCCGGCGTTCATCTACGAGCTTTTCCCGGTGTTGCTGCAAATGAAGCAACGGCGTGGCGGTGACTTGTCCGGCGGTCAGCAACAGCAGCTGGCGATCGGCAGGGCATTGGCCAGTCGTCCACGGCTGCTGATTCTCGATGAGCCCACCGAAGGCATCCAGCCGTCGGTGATCAAGGAAATCGGCGCGGTGATCAAAAAGCTCGCGGCCCGTGGCGACATGGCGATTTTGCTGGTGGAGCAGTTCTACGATTTCGCCGCCGAGCTGGCCGATCAGTACCTGGTGATGTCCCGGGGTGAGATCGTGCAGCAGGGTCGTGGCGAAAATATGGAAGCCGAAGGTGTGCGCGGGCTGGTTACGATCTAACCTGCAGCCTTCTGACGATAAATTAGACGATATGAATTTACCTCTCCCCACTGCGCTGTTTACCCCGAGCTGGCATGCCGAGCTGGAGCTGGGCTACGCCCGTTTCGGCGCCAGCACCCGCCCGGTACAGCGCCGTCATCAAGGCCCGCTGCGGGTGCAGAAGCACTTGTATGCCGAAGGCCCCGAGGTGTGTCAGCACATCATCGTCCACCCGCCGGGGGGGATTGCCGGCGGTGATCGGCTGGATATATCGGCCAGCGTCGGCACCCACGCCTGGGCGCAAATCACCAGCCCCGGCGCTGCCAAGTGGTATCGCGCGGCCGGGCCGGCTTATCAGAAACTCGACTTGCGCGTTGCCGCCGGTGCTACGTTGGAGTGGCTGCCGCAAGAGACGATTATCTTCAGCGCCGCTCAGGCTGAACTCAGCACGAGCATTGATCTTGAGGGCGATGCCCGGTTGTTCTACTGGGACGTGGTAGCGCTGGGGCGTCCGGCCAGTGGCGAGCGCTTCGACCTCGGGCACTTCCAGGCCCACCTGGATATCCGCCGCGACGGCCAGTTGCTCTGGCACGAACGCCAGCGCATTACCGGGGATGACGGTTTGCTGGACTCGCCGATCGGGCTGGATGGGCAACCGGTGTTTGCGACGTTGCTGGTGACCGGAGAGATTGATAGTGAATTGCTGGAGAAGTGCCGCTCGCTGCCCAATGAGGTGCGCGGGGATCTGACGCAGCTGCCGGGGCTGTTGGTCGCCCGGTGCCTGGCCAGCGAGGCGTTGTTGGCACGGGGTTGGCTAATTGAATTGTGGCGATTGCTCCGGCCTGCGTTGCTCGGCCGCGAAGCCGTTCCGCCCAGAATATGGGCCACCTGAACACGATCCACTCTGTAGGAGCGAGGCTTGCCCGCGAAGAACGATAACGCGGTCTTCCCGTTAAACCGAGGCGTCCCCTTCGCGGGCAAGCCTCGCGCCTACAGGTTGAGTACACCTTTAACTGCCGATTATGGATTTCTACGATGGACCTGACCCCACGCGAAAAAGACAAGCTGCTGATCTTCACCGCCGGCCTCGTGGCCGAGCGGCGTTTGGCTCGCGGCGTGAAACTCAATTACCCGGAGGCCATGGCCTACATTTCCGCGGCGCTGCTCGAAGGCGCGCGTGACGGCCAGACCGTGGCCGAGCTGATGCACTACGGCACCACCCTGCTCAGCCGCGAGCAAGTGATGGAAGGCATCCCGGAAATGATCCCGGAGATCCAGGTCGAAGCGACGTTTCCCGACGGCACCAAACTGGTCACCGTTCACCAACCGATCGCCTGAGGCTGCGCCATGACTTACCACATCCGCGATGCGCTGCACGCCGATCTGCCGGCGATCCGCGACATCTACAACGACGCGGTGCTCAATACCACGGCGATCTGGAATGAACAGGCCGTGGACCTGGGCAACCGCCAGGCCTGGTTCAGCGCGCGGCAAGCCCAGGGCTATCCGATTCTGGTAATCGTCGACGGCGACGACAACGTACTCGGCTACGCTTCATTCGGTGACTGGCGCCCCTTCGACGGGTTCCGCCACACGGTCGAGCACTCGGTGTACGTGCGCAACGACCAGCGTGGCAATGGCCTCGGCCCGCAACTGATGGCAGCGCTGATCGAGCGCGCCAAAGGCTGCAACAAACACGTGATGGTCGCCGCCATCGAAAGCGGTAATAGCGCCTCGATCCGGCTGCACGATCGGGCCGGTTTTGTCGTCACCGGCCAAATGCCGCAGGTGGGTACCAAGTTCGGCCGCTGGCTGGACCTGACCTTCATGCAACTGATCCTCGATCCGGGCGCAATTCCACCCGATCCCCACAAGGAGTGATGCCCCATGAACGCCGCCCAACTGCGACGCGTCAATGTTGAAAGCTTTGCGCACTATCGTCAGGGATTGATTGATCTACTGCTCGACGCCGTCGGCTATGGCGCCAGCGTCGGGTTCATGGCGGATCTGGACGCCACCCAGGCCCGAGCCCATTTCGATGAAGTCCAGGACAACCTGAACAAAGGCAACGTGCTGCTATGGGTGGTGGTCAAGGACGAACAGGTGCAGGCCAGTGTGCAACTGAACCTGTGCCAGAAAGCCAATGGGCTGAATCGCGCCGAAGTGCAGAAACTGCTGGTGCGTGAACACGCCCGTCGTCGCGGCCTGGGCCAGCAGTTGATGCATGCCCTGGAGCTCGCCGCCCGCCAGCACAAGCGCGGCATGCTCTACCTCGACACCGAGGCCGGCTCCCCCGCCGAAGACTTCTACAAGGCCCTGGGTTACACCCGTGCCGGCGAAATTCCGGACTACGCCTGCGACCCGAACGGGCGCTACAAACCGACCGCCCTCTACTACAAGATTCTCCAAGGAGCCCAGTGATGATTCCCGGTGAGTACCAGATCCAGCCCGGCGACATCGAGCTTAACGTGGGCCGACGCACTGTCAGCCTGAAGGTGGCCAACAGCGGCGACCGGCCGATCCAGGTCGGCTCGCATTATCACTTCTTCGAAACCAACGACGCGCTGACCTTCGACCGCGTCGCCAGCCGCGGCATGCGCCTGAACATCCCCGCCGGCACCGCGGTGCGCTTCGAACCGGGGCAGAGCCGCGAGGTCGAGCTGGTGGACCTGGCCGGGCATCGCCGGGTGTTCGGGTTTGCCGGCAGGATCATGGGCGACCTCGACTGACACGCAAACCCTGTGGCGAGGGAGCTTGCTCCCGCTCGAGTGCGAAGCGCTCGCAACACAGCTGGTGCGATCTATCTGAATAAGCGGAGCGGCAGATTTTACGACTGCTGCGCAGCCGAACGGGAGCAAGCTCCCTCGCCACAATGGACCGCGGACTACCGCACTTCACTTTCAAGGCAAGCGCATGAAAATCTCAAGACAAGCCTACGCCGACATGTTCGGCCCCACCGTCGGTGACAAGGTCCGTCTGGCCGACACTGAACTGTGGATCGAAGTGGAACAGGACTTCACCACCTACGGCGAAGAAGTGAAATTCGGCGGCGGCAAAGTCATTCGCGACGGCCAGGGCCAAAGCCAACGGCTGGCACGCGATGTCGTCGACACCCTGATCACCAACGCGCTGATCATCGACCACTGGGGCATCGTCAAAGCCGACGTCGGCCTCAAGGACGGACGCATCGCGGCCATCGGCAAGGCCGGCAACCCGGACATCCAGCCCAACGTCACCATCGCGGTCGGCGCCAGCACCGAAGTGATCGCCGGTGAAGGCATGATCCTCACCGCCGGCGGCATCGACACCCACATCCACTTCATCTGTCCGCAGCAGATCGAAGAAGCGCTGATGAGCGGCGTCACCACCATGATCGGCGGCGGCACGGGACCGGCCACCGGCACCAACGCCACCACCTGCACCTCCGGGCCGTGGCACCTGGCGCGCATGCTCCAGGCCGCCGATGCGTTCCCGATGAACATCGGCCTCACCGGCAAGGGCAACGCCAGCCTGCCGGAGCCGTTGATCGAGCAGGTCAAGGCTGGCGCCATTGGTCTGAAGCTGCACGAAGATTGGGGCACCACCCCGGCGAGCATCGACAATTGCTTGACCGTGGCCGACCAGTACGACGTGCAAGTGGCGATTCACACCGACACCCTCAACGAGTCCGGCTTCGTCGAAACCACCCTCGCCGCCTTCAAGGGCCGCACCATCCACACCTATCACACCGAAGGTGCCGGTGGCGGTCATGCCCCGGACATCATCAAGGCCTGCGGTTTCGCCAACGTGTTGCCGAGCTCGACCAACCCGACCCGGCCGTTCACCCGCAACACCATCGACGAGCACCTCGACATGCTGATGGTCTGCCACCACCTGGACCCGAGCATTGCCGAAGACGTGGCCTTCGCCGAAAGCCGCATCCGCCGCGAAACCATTGCTGCCGAAGACATCCTGCATGACCTCGGTGCCTTCTCGATGATCAGCTCCGACAGCCAGGCCATGGGCCGCGTCGGCGAAGTCATCACGCGCACCTGGCAGACCGCCGACAAAATGAAGAAGCAGCGCGGTCCGCTGCCACAAGATGGCGAAGGCAATGACAACTTCCGCGCCAAACGCTACATCGCCAAGTACACCATCAACCCGGCGATCACCCACGGGATCAGCCATGAAGTGGGCTCGGTCGAAGTGGGCAAGTGGGCGGATCTGGTGCTCTGGCGTCCAGCGTTTTTCGGGGTAAAGCCAACGCTGATCCTCAAGGGCGGTGCCATTGCGGCCAGCCTGATGGGTGACGCCAACGCATCTATTCCAACGCCGCAACCGGTGCACTACCGCCCGATGTTCGCCAGTTACGGCGGCTCGTTGCATGCCACCAGCCTGACCTTTATCAGCCAGGCCGCGCAGGAGGCGGGCTTGCCTGAAGCCTTGGGGCTGAAGAAGAAAATCGCGGTGGTCAAAGGCTGCCGCGAGGTGCAGAAAACCGACCTGATTCACAACGACTACCTGCCGGACATCGACGTCGATCCGCAGACCTATCAGGTCAAGGCCGACGGTGTCTTGCTCTGGTGCGAGCCAGCGGATGTGTTGCCGATGGCTCAGCGTTACTTCCTGTTTTGAGATTCGGTCAGGCATAAACCCGGCACGAGGGGTGTCATTCTTCGTACCGGGTTAGCTGTTTCTCAGGTCAATCCGTTGCTGGTGCGTTCATAAAGGCGATGTCCACCCTTTGCAGTTTCGCCCGATCCATCGCCTGTTGGGTCAGGGTTTTAAGCAGCGTTTTCATCTCGATATCGATCAGGTTCAACTCGGCGGCATAGGCTTGGTCAGTCATGACCTGGCCCGGAGCAATTTCGCTTTCCAGCTTACCCAGTTCAGCGGCGAGTACCCGGAGCTCCTGCTTCAGATCGGCCTTTGCCTGCAACGAAAGGTTCGGTTCGGAGGCCCTCTTTTCAAGCGCCATGTAAAACTCAGTCGTTGCATCGATTCGGCGCCTGAAAACCTTGAAGGCGCTTCGATTTGTGCCCCGTAGGTATGTTTCCCAGAACGGTTGTTCGATGATCGAATCACGCAGTAAATCGCCGGTTTCCAGCTCCATGACCCGCTGATACGCACTCTCGATCATCTCGGGAGTCACACCGGTGTGCGTGCGAAATTGCAAATCACGGGACTGCCAGGGCAGGTCCAGTCGCTCTGCCAGATCCGTCATGTAAGCCAGGTGGACCTCGACTTCATCGATACTTCCCGACACTGCGCCCTCAGCATCGACAGTCCTGAATTGCTCACCATTTTCCAGGCGCTCGGCAACCACTTTGTGGGCGATCCGGCTCAACTCGTCCAGCCGCGACTTGCCTCTGGCCAGCTGCACCAGTTCGGCCTCCACCAGGCCCGGGTTGGCCAATGCGTAAGCCTCATGGATCAGCACTTCTACGCCCATCGCATTGAACAACTGCGCCCCGGCGTCAACACAGTTAGTGACCTCCTCCCTGCCCATGACGAAAAGATTGCGCCGCAGCTCGCTGTCCTTGGACATGGCCTCCAGCATTCGCCAGAGCTTTTGCGTCATGTCCACCCTGAAGGCTTTGTCAGTTCTGAAGGCGGTTGATTGGGTGAGCTTCCTGATCTGATTGAAAAAAGGCACCGAACCGAACTCATCCTCCACGCTGTTCCATATCTCCTGTTTAGCGACCCAATCAGGCCGCGTCATGCCTTCCTCCCAATCAAGACTGTCGCGCACGCCGCGAGGCGGATACGGACGATCGGGGTCCAGGCCGACGGACCGGATATAACCTCTGAGCGTTTCCAGGTTCTCGGCCGACAACCACGGCGGATCGCGATTCAATACCGTGCGCGCCAACAGCTCCGCGGAGGCTGAGCCGGGCGTAACCTGCGGGATAACGGTCAGTTCGTTGCGCTGCAGGTTCAGGTAAAAATGCCGGAACCTGGGTTGAGCGAACAGCCCGTCCGGCCAGGTATCAATCCCGGTGTCACCCAGCATCAGGGTATGCAGCATGCGCATCCCACCGATATCGGGCACTCTCCCCAACGGGTTTCCTTGCAGATCCAGACTTTTCAGCCGGGAGAGCCATCTCAAATAGGTAGCTCCCTGGGCATCCAGCACTATCCGGTTATCGCCGAGGTTCAGTTCGGTCAGCCCACGCATTCGCCCCACCGCACGAGGAAATTGCGTGAGCTGGTTACCGGTGAGATTCAGCGAACGGAGTTTCGGGAAATGAACCAGAAACGTGACGTGGGCATCGCTCATTTCAGTGCCCAGCAAGTTCAGGCTGGTGACGTGCTGAAAATCGGCTTCCAACAGAGGCATGCTTCCCAAGTGTCGCCCCAGGGGAACGTTTCTGAAATCAAGCGCTGTCCCGTACATATTTCCCAAAGGGTCCACATCCCTGGGCCCGGTGTGCTGCCAGCACTGGCGAATGGTTGTGTAGATCGAGTTTCGGGTCTGCCATTCGGCAATGCCGGCAGGGCTGTACCTGAACGCTTCGGTGGGTAAATTGAGCCAGTGCCGGAAATTGGCATTGAGACGATCGAACTCCGCCTCCAATGCGCTTGCCCGCTGTTCCGGAGTAACGTCGTCGCCCCCGCCGTCCAGGTAAGCCTGGGCCTCGGTTTCCGTCCACCCGGGGCGCACACTCCTGACCCGCTCCTGCGGCGTCACTCGGCCGGTCAGTTGTCGAATGCCCTGGGGGGCAAACATGCCACCGCGCAACTTCATCGTTTCGGGATCGTAGGCGGGCTTGCGCAGAGGGTTGTCCGCCAGCATCGGACGCAGCTTGTCACGCGCCAACGGGGCATTTTGAACACTGCGTTTGAGGTTCGCGCCTTGATAGATCTCGTACCCCAGCGCTTTGCGTTCGGCGTCGGGCAGAGCGTGCAAGACGGATGAAAAAAGATCGTCGGCACCCCGCAGATGGTTATCCTCGGCATCCCGCGCTTCATAGCCCTCGTCCGTGCTGACCAGCACTTTGCGCGTACGTGCGTTCTCCGGGCCAATGCTGTCGCGCAGGTGCCCGGTGAACGAATGTTCGCGAACTTCAATGCGCACGTCGCCCGGCCAGTTCGGCAAGGTTTCCAGGGTGTGCAGCGCCAGCCGTTCCGTATCCGGAGCGTGCATCGAGTCAAGGAACAGCCCTTCATAGGCGCGCGCCAAACGTACTTCCAGCAAGGCCGCCCGCACCTGTTGCCGCAGATGCAAGGCAATGCGCTTTTGTTCGGCCAGTGCTCGCAAATCCGCCGGAGCAGCGGCGGCCAGCAGTTCCTCGGCCACGCCGTCGGGCAATTGTGCAAAAGCATCCTGAAGCACCCGCACATTGGCATTGTCTGATGGCGACAGACCGCTCTGTGGCAGCTTCCCCGTGTCCGACCACGTCTTGAACCGTTCGATCGTGTCGACCAGCAACGCCGGCGGTGCTTCGTTTTCGACATGCAGCCGACGCAGCACATCTGCTTCGACGCCACTGGCGATCCGGATCTGCTCAAGCGTTGCATCGTCGAACGTTTCTACCCTCGCCCCCAACCGCCGCATGAGCTCGGTCGAGGTCCATTCGACAGGGCGGTCGAGCTCGGTATGCCAGGTGCCTGCGCCATTGTGTTCAAGCTTCGGTTGGTAGGCCATCGCTCGATCCGGATGGAGAATCCGCGGTTGCCCCGTGAGTGGATCGTCTTGCACCGCAAAGTATTTACCGCCGATCGACAGGAATTCCTGATCGTTGTGCAGATACAGGCCTCGCTCGTTTGGCTTCGTACCCGGACTCAGACTGACTTGATGTTCATACGGACTCAGGTCCGGATTCCAGAGACGGGTCTTGCCGTCAGCGAGCACCACCGGCTTCAGCTGATCGACAAAAGATGAAGGCCGGACCGCTGGCGCTGCGCCCGTGGGTAAAACATGCCCTGCCGCCATGATTGCCAACTGGGCAGCATTGATCAGGACACCGCACAGAAGCGCCGACGCTTCTTCCTTGTCTCCCTTGCTCCAGTCCTCAATGCCCTCCATGGTTTCGAGCAGCATTTGCCCGACCATCACACCCAACATGGCCTCCCCCAGGCCAGGCACCAGCATTGCGCCGAAGTTGAACACATTCCAGCCGATGTTCGCGTAACTCCTCAGCCGCGCCCAGCGGGCATTGGCATCTTCATCGCCAGTGGGCACGGCGATATGTCGCGCATCGGCGATGGCCTTGTCGCGCCGCCATCGACTGAACTGAGGCCAGAGCGCGCCTTCGATCACATGGGTGATCGGTTCTGCGTCGGGGTTTTCCACTGCGGTTTCCCGCCACCATGGCCCCATGTTCAACGGTTCCCGCTGCTGCCAGGTGAAGGTGCTGAAGCGCTCCCTGACGCGAGCGAAAAACCTGCTCTGGTCTTTTTGCGGTACGAACCGACTGAAGAACTGCTGATAGTCCGACGAGCGCAACTGGCTCGTCAGCTCCTTCATGAAGTCGGTGAAGGACGGATATTCCTTCAAGGGATGTTCAGGGTCATCAGGGACGTAGGCGATCAAGGTGCCATCGAGCCGGCTCTGCGTAAAAATATCGTTCCTGCCCAGCACCTCGTCGACCACACCGCTTGGCCCGTTGGCAAAAAAGGCCTTGAGCAGTTTGAATTGATCAAACTCCTGCCCGGGTAAAATGGCCAGTTTGCGCGACCACTCCATCATTGTTCGTTGGTCTGCCGGAACCAGGCTGTTGTAGATTCGCTTTACTCGTGTCGGATCAGCCACTGCACTGAACAACACGATACCCGACAGCTTCACGCCCAAAAGAGTCAGCCGATGAGACTGTAACGGGCGATTGCCCATCGTGACGTTTGTCTGGTTGTCTCGCAGTTGCTGCAACTTGCCATATGCATAAGAAGTGATATCACTCTTCAAATAGGCAATCAGGGCTGACTCATTGAACGCGGCCTTTTCGGTCCCGATGAAGTGCTGTTCAAGCGAGGCCTTGGCATCAACCGCCGAAGGGGCCAGCAACCCTTTGATGTGCCGCTGATATTGCGCACCGAGATCCAGATCCCTGCAAAGGCTCGCAAAACTTTCGATGGTCAATGAATGGCGCGTCAGGGCTCCTTCGGCGTCGGTAATGAAAATGCCGGAGCCATCACGAAAGGCGCCAGCACGGGTTTCAGAGTCCTCGAAGTTATGGAGGGCGGCCTCCAGCAGTGTTGACTGCCTGAGCCGACTGGCATTGGTGTCGACGCCAAAACCCAGGAGGGCCGGAATATAAAGCCGTACCGATGTCGCATGAACATCCAGATCCAGGTTCAGCTTTTCTTTCAGGGCCTGAACAAGCAAGGGTTCGGCGAACTTATTGATGTCCTTTTGTAAATCGCCCAGTGTGTCATCCAGGCTGTCTTGCAACCGCCAGCGCTCACTGATGAGTTCGTTGAGATATTGACGGTTGATAGCGCTCGCCTTGATGTACCACTCGGGAACGTCCGGTTTCATATCAGTCGTTGATACAAAACTTGATACAGATGGTTTCTTTATGAATGCGGGAACTTTGGTTGCAAGATAATTCAAATAAACATTGGCGCCAGCTGTCATCTCTTGAGAAATGTTGGAAACGCCCCCTTCTGACAATTCATTCATTGCGCATGTATCCCTATGCATTTAAGAAGAACGCCAAGCTTATTCAATACCTGCAAAAACAAAAGATTAAATAACTGTTGGAAAATAGCGATAAAACAAACAACACCTTCCAACTTAAGAATCTAAAAAACAAATAAGTACCACCTGCAAGACCTGCAAGACCTGCAAGACCTGCAAGCATGATCCGGTGTGTCAGCGGTAGTTTTTACCGATCGACAAAGAGGCTAAGATGCCCAGACTCTCCAGGCAGGTAACGGCCATGCGCTTATCCGAATTCATCAGGCAACACGTGGACCGTATCGTCGATGAATGGGAACAGTTCGCCAGAACGATCACCCCGGCGGCCGAGTGCATGGATCGAGCAGCCTTGCGCGATCACGCCAAGGCCATTCTGCTGGCGGCAGCGCGGGACATGAGCACCGCGCAAACCGCCAGCGAACAGCTCGCCAAGGCCAAGGGCGAAGGCCCGGAGAAAACCCCAAGCCTGGATGAAGCGGGTGCCAGCCATGGCGAACTGCGGCATACCGTGGGCTTCGACCTGGTGCAAATGACCAGCGAGTTCCGCCATTTGCGGGCCTGTGTGATTCGGTTGTGGGTCGACAGCCTGGAGTCACCGGACCTGACCTATTTCCAGGACATGATCCGTTTCAACGAAGCCATCGATGAAGCCCTCGCCGAATCCACCGCCGCCTATGCCGAACAGGTCAACCATTCGCGGGATCTGTTTCTGGCGATACTCGGGCATGACCTGCGAGCGCCATTGCAGGCAGTAAGCATGTCCACCGAGTTACTGCTGCGTAAAGCAACGCTTGAAGGCGATGCGCTGACCTGTGCAAACAATATCAAGGATGGCGCGCGGCACATGGCGGTGATGGTCAGCGATTTGCTGGAACTGGTGCGCAGTCGCCTGGGCAAGCGCCTGCCGATCGAACCGGCGCCCATGGACCTGGCCGAGGCGGCGCGCGAAGCGATTGCCCAAGCCTGCGCTGCTCATCCGCAATGCGATCCGACACTGAGCGTCGAAGGCGATACCCGGGGTGTATGGGATGGCCGAAGGCTCGCTCAAATGCTGCAGAACCTGATCGGCAATGCCTTGCAGCACGGTTCGAACCACAGCGTGATCAAGCTGAGCCTCAGGGGTGAAACGGACAGCGTTCGGCTCACCGTGCACAACGACGGCACGCCGATTCCGCCCGAGGTCATCGGCACAATCTTCGATCCACTGGTACGCAGTGCCGACGAAGAACTCGGCGGGCCGAGCACCAGCCTTGGCCTGGGGCTGTTCATCGTCAAGGAAGTGGTTGATGCCCATCAAGGGACGATCGAGGTCAGTTCCAGCGAGGCTGAGGGCACACTGTTTAGCGTGGTGTTGCCCAGGAAGGTGTAACGCCTTGGGACCGCTGTGGCGAGGGGGCTTGCCCCCATTCGGCTGCGCAGCAGTCGTAAAATCGACGCATGCGGTCAGTCTGAAAAACCGCGATGACCGGATTTGGGGTCGCTACGCAACCCAACGGGGGCAAGCCCCCTCGCCACAGGTTTAGTGTTTACAGCTATTCGATCACCAAGCGCCCCAACCGCTGCTTGAGCATGCGGTTCTCGGCCCGCAGTTGCTGGACCTCGTCAAGCAGGTCCAGCGCCAGGGCGACACCTTCCCATTCCAGCTCCAGGTCGCGCCGCAGCTTGGCGGCGCGCTTGGCCAAAACCAGTTCGTAGTCGGTGAAACGCCAATCCTTGGGCTCTGTACCCTGTGGTTCGAGGATGCCGTGTTCGACGATCTCGATCACATGCACGTCCGACAACTCGGTCGCCTCACAGAATTCTGCCAGGTCCAATAGAACGATCACGGGGTCGCTCATGATTGGGCTCCTCCTTATCTCGGAATCAAAAATTCTCTCGCGGATCGAAAGCGGCTTTTTTCGCCAACTCCTCCCACAACGCCTTGACGTCATGGTCGAGTTTTTTCGGCATCACCGCCTTGAGCTGCACGAACAGGTAACCACGGTGCCCGGCCTTGTGCATCAGGCCGTGGCCCTTGGCGCGCATGCGCTGGCCATTCTGGCTGCCGGCCGGAACCTTGAGGTTGATCTTGCCGGTCAGGGTCGGCACCGCGACTTCGGTCCCCAGTGCCAGTTCCCACGGCGCCAGTGGCAAGGTGATGATCAGGTTCTCGCCTTCGACATCGAATTTGGGGTGCGGCGCAAAACGAATGGTCAGGTACAGGTCGCCATTGGCCCCGCCACCGATGCCCGGAGCGCCCTGGCCCTTGAGGCGGATGCGCTCGCCGTCGGTCACGCCGGCGGGAATTTTCACGTTCAGGCTTTTACTGGTGTTGCTGACATGCTGGCCGGCAGCGTTGTACTGCGGCACCTGGAAGCTGACCTTCTTCGATTCGGTCGAGAGGGTTTCTTCCAGAAAAACCGGTAATTCCATTTCCACGTCTTGCCCTCGACGACCGGCGCTATGGCCCGACCGTCCACCACCACCGAAACCCGAACCACGGTTGCCGAAGATCGAACTGAAGAAGTCCGAGAAATCGCCCGTGTCCTGACCACCGCCTCCGAAACCACCACGACTCTGCCAACCCGGCGGGCCCTGGAACGGCTGGCCGTGGTGACCGTATTTGCGCAAGTCGTCGTATTCGGCGCGCTTGTCGGCGCTTTTCAGCGCTTCATAGGCTTCCGACGCATCCTTGAACTTGGCCTCGGCGTCCTTTTCCTTGCTGACATCGGGGTGGTATTTGCGCGCCAGCTTCCGATAGGCGGCCTTGATCGCCTTATCGTCCGCAGTCGGCTCCACGCCGAGAATCTTGTAATAGTCTTTGAAGTCCATCGAGGGAATCACCATCCATTATCGAAATCGCGCCACTCGGTACAGCATGCTCTGGTTTACAGCGTCTTGATTGATCAATCTCAATTTTGTGACCGGGCAGCGCATCAGTAGTTTATCGGCAGCCAGGCGCAGTTCTTGCTGTCGCCCAAGGATTGCCAAACCTATGCAGGGAAGTTTGGGGGTGATGGCGCATCTTTCAAGCGTAGATCAATGCGATTTAACAGATAGTCGGCCTTCGAATCTGCGCCGCACTGACATACACTGCGCGGCCGTTTTTTAACCGGAACTTGAAAGACATGAAAAACGCATCTCCAGCCCGTGCCTGCGGTATCGACTTCGGCACGTCCAACTCCACCGTCGGCTGGCTGCGCCCCGGCATGGAAACGCTGATCGCGCTGGAGGACGACAAGATAACCCTGCCCTCGGTGGTCTTCTTCAATATGGAAGAACGCCGCCCGGTGTACGGCCGGCTGGCGCTGCACGAGTACCTGGAAGGTTACGAGGGCCGCTTGATGCGCTCGCTCAAGAGCCTGCTGGGCTCCAAGCTGATCAAGCACGACACCAGCGTCCTCGGCACGGCGATGCCGTTCAAGGACCTGCTCGGGCTGTTCATCGGCCAGTTGAAAAAGCGCGCCGAAGCCGCTGCCGGTCGGGAGTTCGAGGAAGTGGTGCTGGGCCGTCCGGTGTTTTTCGTCGATGACGATGAACTGGCCGACCAGGAAGCCGAGAACACCCTGGTGGACGTAGCCCGCGCCATTGGTTTCAAGGACGTCTCGTTCCAGTACGAGCCGATTGCAGCGGCGTTCGACTATGAATCCACCATCGAAAAGGAAGAGCTGGTACTGATTGTCGACATCGGCGGTGGTACGTCGGACTTCTCGCTGGTGCGCCTGTCCCCTGAGCGACGCGGGCACGACAACCGTCACGACGACATTCTCGCCACCGGTGGCGTGCACATCGGCGGAACCGATTTCGACAAACAGCTGAGCCTGCAAGGACTGATGCCGCTATTCGGCTACGGCAGCCGGATGAAGAGCGGCGCCTACATGCCCACCAGCCACCACATGAACCTGGCGACCTGGCACACCATCAACTCGGTGTACTCGCAGAAATCGACCCTGGCCCTGGGCAGCATGCGTTACGACATTGAAGACACCGGCGGCATCGATCGCCTGTTCAAGCTGATCGACCAGCGCGCCGGGCACTGGCTGGCGATGGAAGTGGAAGAGACCAAAATCCAGCTGACCCACGCCGACAGCCGCCATGTGCCGCTGGACCGCATCGAGCCCGGTTTGAGTGTGGAACTGACTCGTGCGCTGTTCGAATCAGCCATCGACAACTTGCTGGAGCGGGTGCGCAACAGCGTGACCCAATTGCTGAACGACGCGAATGTGCGGGTCGATCAGGTAGATACGGTGTTCTTCACTGGCGGTTCGAGCGGGATTCCGGCGCTGCGCAACAGCGTCTCGGCGATGTTGCCGAAGGCGCAGCATGTGGAAGGCAACATCTTCGGCAGCATCGGCAGCGGGTTGGCGATCGAGGCGGCCAAGCGTTACGGCCCGATGGATTGACCTGAAACCCTGTGGCGAGGGAGCTTGCTCCCGTTGGACTGCGCAGCAGTCCCTTCTTTTGGAGATAAGGGGGGCCGCTTCGTGCCCCAACGGGAGCAAGCTCCCTCGCCACAATTAGATCAACACTGGATCAAACCATCCCCACCTGCTTCAACTCACTCTTCAGGTACGCGTAATAAATCGGCCCCGCCACCACCCCCGGCAGGCCGAACGCGGCTTCGAACACCAGCATCGCCAGCAGCAACTCCCACGACTTGGCGCTGATCTGCCCGCCTACAATGCGCGCGTTGAGAAAGTATTCGAGCTTGTGGATAAAAATCAGATACCCCAATGCCGCCACCGCCACCCAGATCGACAGCGACAGGCCGACGATGGTGATCAAGGTGTTCGACATCAGGTTGCCGATCACCGGCAACAAGCCGAGCAGGAAGGTCAGCACGATCAGGGTTTTGGTCAGCGGCAGCTTGATCCCGAACATCGGCAGGACCACTGCGAGGAAAATCCCGGTGAAGAAAGTGTTGAGCAGGGAAATCTTGATCTGCGCGAACACGATGTTGCGAAACGCCTGGACCAACAGGTGCAAGCGGTCGAACAGCGCCGCGGCCAAGGGCTTGCGCTTGGTCAGGTCCGGCACGCGCTGCAAGGCGATGATCGCCCCCAGTACCATGCCGATCAGCAGCGTCACGAACATGTGCGCCGCGTCCTTGCCCACCAGTTGCAAGTCGCTGAGGTGCTTGCTCATCCACTCGCCGATGGCCACTCGGAATTCGGCGGCACTGGCCGGCAAATAAGCGTCGATGAACGGCGGCAGCTGCCCGCGTGCGCGGTCGACCACGCCCATGAATTTATCGAGGGAAGCACCGGGGTTTTCCGCCTCGTGCAGCAGAAAACTGATCGCACCGGCAAAGATCAGCGCCAGCACACTGACCACCAAAGTCCCCAGTAACGCCACCGCCAGCCAGCGCGCACGGCGGCCCTCGATCAGCCGTTGCAATTGCGGCGTAAGCATGTTGACCAGTTCGAACACCAACAACCCGGCCAGCAGGCTGGGCAGCAATCGCAGAGGGATCACCAGCAGCAAACCGCCAAAAATAATGACCCAACTGATGAGCAACAAGACCTGACGCTGAGAAAACGCTGACATACAGCCTCAAAACGAACGACGTGAAAGGATTGGCAGTCTGCCAGCGTTCCGGCGCCGAAGCGAGCAAACACGAACCTTGGGAGCGAGCCTGCTCGCGATAGCATCAACGCGCTTCTGCGTGATACCGAGTCGCCTGCATCATCGGATCGCCGTCCGGAGCAGGCTCGCCCCCACACTGCTTATTTTTTCTTCAGGCACTCACTCATGAACGCTTTGCGCGCATCACCCTTGAGGCCCTTGGTAGTGGCATCGGCATTACAGGTTTTCATCTTTTCTTGTTGAGGTGTCATGGGCTTGGCGGCATCGGCGGCCGGCGCGGCTTTGAGGCAGGTGCTCATGAAGGCTTTGCGCTCATCGCCCTTGAGGCTCTTGGCGGTAGCGTCGGCATTGCAGGTAGTCATTTTGTTCTGTTGGGCAGTGGCAGCAAAACCCTGGGAGCAGAGCAGCAGACCGATCATCAACAACGGGGCACGCAACATCTTCATGGAGTTTTCTCCTTGTTACCGCACCGATGGGTACGGCCTCGCTCTGGAGTGTAGACAAAGCCTGTTACACCTTCATCTCCTATCAAGGTGGCTGCGCCGATACTGTTCCGGCGTGCACCCGGCCTGGCGCTGAAACATCGCGATAAACGCCGAGCCGGTGCTGTAACCCATGTCGAAGGCGATTTCCTGAATGCTGCGGTGGCTGTCCAGCGCTTCGATCGCTGCCAGAAACCGCAACCGTTGCCGCCATTCACCGAAACTCATGCCCAACTCGCGAACAAACTGCCGGGCCAGCGTGCGTTCGCTGACGTGAACCTGCCCGGCCCAATACGCCAACGGCCGGTTATCCCCAGGTTCGGCCTGCAAGGCTTCCAGAATGCCAAGTAACCCGGGACTGCTGGCGTAGGGCAAATAGCACTCATGCATGGGCGCCTGTTGCAGTTGGTCTACCAGCACTTGAGCCAGACGCTGGTCCGCGTCGTGCTCGGGAATTTTCACATCGCGGGCGGCGAAGTCTTTCAGGATCGCCTTGAGGATGTCGCTGATCGCCAGGGTGCAGGCCTGTTGCGGCAGATTGCGGCACAGCGTCGGCGCGAGGCAGACCGCGCGATAGTTGATCGGCTGATGGCTATAGAAACTGTGTTCGGTCCCGGGCGGCACCCATACCGCGTATTGCGGCGGTGACATGAAGCGGCTGCCGTCGACATCCATGTGCAACACACCATGGGCGGCGTACTCCAGCGTGCCCCACGGATGCCGGTGAGGCGCAGCGTATTCGTGGGCGTTGAAGTCGGCATAGCGGAAATACACCGCCGACGGCAGTTCGCTGAAATCCAGCAGGTCGATGTGTTTACTGTTCATGCTGTCCGGAATCAGAGGCAGATTGTCTGGATCGCAGTATAGGCTTGCATCCAGACAGACGGATAATTGCCCCTCATTAACGTTCTGGCTTTTTCCCGATGCAATACGCTTATCCCCTGCTGGCCATTTTCATTTGGGCCGGCAACACCGTGATCAACAAACTCGCGGTGGGCGCGATCTTTCCCGCCGAAATCGGCTTCTACCGCTGGTTGCTGGCCGGGATTCTGTTCACGCCTTTCATGCTTAAGCCGGTGATCGCCCATTGGCCGGTAATACGCCCAAACGTGGGGAGGATCTTCATCCTCGGCGTACTCGGCATGGCGGTTTATCAGAGCCTGGCCTATTTCGCTGCAACACTGACGTCGGCCACCAACATGGGGATCATTCTGTCGCTGATGCCGTTGATGTCGCTGGCCATGGCGATAGTCAGCCTCGGCCAACGCCTGACCGCCGGAGCCCTGGTCGGCGCGGTATTGTCGTTTGCCGGTGTTCTGGTGGTGGTGTCGTCCGGCAGCCTTGGCGCGTTGCTGGAGCACGGGGTGAACCTGGGCGACGCGATGATGCTGATCGCCACGCTGGCGTATGCGGTTTACAGCACCTTGCTGAAAAAATGGCAGCTGCGCTTGCCGCCGCTGGTGTTGCTGTATTTACAGGTGCTGGTGGCGGTGGTGGTGCTGTTTCCGCTGTTCCTCGCCTCACCGAAAATCGGCCCGACCCTGCATAACATTCCGCTGGTGCTTTACGCCTGTCTGCTGGCCTCGATGCTTGCGCCGCTGGCGTGGATGCAGGCCGTGGTGCGCCTGGGCCCGAGCCGGACCACGCTGTTTTTCAACCTGCTGCCGTTGATCACCGCGCTGATTGCGGCGGTGGTGCTGCATGAGCAGTTGGCGTTGTATCACCTGGTGGGTGGGGTGTTGACGCTGGGTGGGGTGATTTTGTCGGAGCGCTGGACTACCGTGCTGGGCCGCAAGAACAGCGTTGCCTGACCGGACGCCTTCGCGGGCAAGCCACGCTCCCACAGGTTTTGTGTCGGACGCTGGCAATGGGCACGACGCCAAACCTGTGGGAGCGTGGCTTGCCCGCGAAGAACGATAACGCGGTCTAAACGCCTGCTGCCTTCAGCCGCGCGGCATGCTCGACAAACAACCGCACCGGCTCCGCCCCTTTGCCCACCAGCCCCAGGGATTGGTTGACGATATCGAAGTGATCCATCGGGTATTGATCGCCAATCACCGTCCCGAGATGCGAGCTGTAGCGCCCGACCATCCCGTCGCAATGCCCCGCTTCACGCACGAAGGTTCTGGCAAACAACCGGCAACTGCGGTTAGTGCCGTCGAACAGGTTGCACCCGCGATCGGTCTTGCCCGGCTGCAAAGTCCCGGACCAGGAGTAATAGCGCACGCCATTGACCACTTCCGGGCCATGCCCACCCCAGGTGTCAGGCAGCCCCTGTGGATAACGCTGATTGAACAGCGCCACGCCGGCCGTGGTCAGCGATTGATGCGAAGCCGGGATATCCACCGGCAGTCGCGGCCCGCGATAACCGGTTTCCAGCAGGCACATCAACGCGCTGATCAACCACAAAAAAAAGGTGAGCAATCGGCCCCTGGCGCTGTCTGCCGGGTAGTGATCGTGCAGGTAGTCCGCCAGCTCCGAACCGTGATTGGGCCCGGCCACCGAAGTCACTGAAGCCACCTGGTCCGGGCGTTTTGCCGCAGCATACCGAGCGGTCAGCGAGCCCTGGCTGTGGCCGATCAGGTTGACCTTCTCGGCCCCGGTATCGCGCAAGATTTCCTCGATTCGTGCCAGCAATTGCTCACCACGCACCTCGGTTGAGTTGAGCGGCGAGACCTGCACCGCGATCACGGTTGCACCGTCCCGGCGCAACGCCGAAATGATCCCGAACCAATACGGATAGAGCAGCAGACGAATAAACCCGAGCATCCCCGGGACCAGCACCAACGGGTAACGCGTGGCAGAGCCTTGCGACATGGATGAACATCCTTGTGGTCGGTGAGATGAAGCAAGGCTGGATGCAAGGCCTCAGCCAAGCATCGCCACCCAAGATGACAACCCGGTGACCAATCTATGACATCCACCCTACTTCAACCCCACCACGCCCGCCACAATCAGCCCGACCGACACCAGTTTGAGCGCGGTCAGGCTTTCGCCCAGCAGCGCAAAGCCGAGGAACACCGTGCCCAATGAACCGATGGCGGTCCAGATCGGGTAGGCGATGCTCACCGGCAATTCGCGCATGGCCAAGGTCAGGAAATAGATCCCACCCACGGCCGCCACCACGGTGATCACCGAAGGCCAGAGCCGGGTGAAGCCTTCGGCGTACTTCATGCCCATGGCGAAGGTGACCTCGAACCCGGCGGCAATCAGCAGGAACAGCCAGGCCATCTAGAACTCCCTGGCCAGCGCCAGCAAACGCTGTTCGGCCTCGGCTACGGAAACCTGGAAGGTGCGCTCGGCGGACTCCTCGCCCTCGGCAGCGACAACCGTGACGTCAGTGATGCCGATGAACCCCAGTGCCGTGCGCAGCAACGGGTCGGCATGGTTCATCGCTTCAAGCTCGCCACCGGGGCCGAAACCAAACCCGCCGCGACTGGTGACGATCAACGCCTTCTTGCCCCGCACCAGCGGTTCGTACTGCGCGATGCCGTTGTCCAGGGTGTGATTGAACGTCAGCCCGAGCCGCACAATCTGGTCGATCCAGGCCTTGAGGCCACTGGGCACGCTGAAGTTGTACATCGGGGTGGAAATCACCAGCAGATCATGACCGAGCAACTCCCCCACCAACTCATCGCTGAGTGCCAGGTCGGCCTGCATCGACAACGGTCGCGCATGAGGCTCCGGATGAAAAGCAGCCGCTACGAAGGCTTCGTTGACGGCCGGGATCAACGCCCGGCCGACTTCACGGCGGGTCAATTGCGACTGCGGGTTACGGACCTGCCAGGCTGAAAGAAACACCTCGGCCAACCGCCGCGAGTGAGAGCGTTCGCCACGGGGGCTGGCGTGAATGGCAAGAATTGTGCTCATCTGAATCTCCTTAAGGGCTAAACTGAAACGGCTTGTGGTTGCAGCTTGAAGCGCACAGCCACCTGCCTTCAAATGAGCAAAAATCAGTCTGGATGAATCTATTTCACCCATGGAGTTTTAAATGTTTGCCTCGTTGCCATTGACCGCCCTGCGGGCCTTCGAATCCGCCTCGCGCCTGCTGAGTTTCAAGGCTGCCGCCGAAGAGCTGTCCGTGACGCCGACGGCGGTTTCCCACCAGATCCGCTCCCTGGAGAACTGGCTCGGCGTGCCGCTGTTCGAACGACTGCCACGCCAGGTGCGCCTGACCGAGGGCGGCGAACGGCTGTTCCGTAGCCTGCATGGCGCCCTGCTGGAAGTGGCGCAAAGCGTCGATACCTTGCGCCCGCAACGCAGCGGCACGAGCCTGACGATCTCCACCACCGCCGCTTTCGCCGCCCTCTGGCTGGTGCCTCGGCTGGGACGGTTTTATGCCCGGCATCCGAACATCAACGTGCGGCTGGACACTCACTGCGAAGTCATCGATTTGCATCAGGACGCCAGCGTCGATCTGGTGCTGCGCTACAGCCTCGACGATTACCCGAACCTGTATGGGTTGTGCCTGTTCGACGAGTCCTTCGGGGTCTATGGCTCGCCTGAACAAGTGGCCCTGGCGACCCGTCGGGTACCTACCCTGATCAGCGTGCAGTGGCATAACTCCAAACTGTATGCCCACGGCTGGGAAGCCTGGTGCGCGCAATCCGGCGAAACCTGGCTGGCCGGACAGCCAGCGGTGCGTGAATACGACGAAGAACATTACGCCCTGCAAGCCGCCATCGCCGGGCAAGGTTTGGTGCTGGCGAGCAATATTCTGGTGTCGGAGAGTGTGGCCAGCGGCTTATTGCTGCCTTACCGGGGTGAGATTCAGGTCGACGGGGCCGGATACAGCGCACTGTGTGTACCAGGGCGCGAACGGCATCCGCCGGTGCGGGCGTTTTTTGCGTGGTTGCAGGAGGAAGCTCGATTGTCTGGTCTATTGCCAAGATCGAAGCCTGCGGCAGCTCCTGCAGGGGAACGCGTTCCAATGTAGCGGCCGCAGGCCGAGATCTTTTGATCTACCGGGTGGGCTTGACCGTCACCGGCGCCTTGCCCGCCTTCATCTGCTCCAGCAACGGCGCACATTGATTCGGCTCGCCAGCGCTCGGCGCGATCAGCGCCAGCAAACCCGCCGCCGGCGCGGCAATCACACCCAGTGCCACCATCCCGGCCCCGCGCAGCATCAGCGGCACCGCTTTCACCCCCGCATCCGGCTTGATGAACTTGCCCCGCACATACAGCGGCGAACGCAACGAAATCAAGCGCCAACCCTTGGATTCCGGGCTGATGGTCAGGTCCAGTTGCTCGGTCGCCATGTTCGCGGTGCCATCGATGTAGACAATCGCGTTCTCGGTATCGAAGACGAACAACTGCGTGGTCGCCAGACCGCTCTTGATGTCGAAATTGGCCGCCGCGCAGTTGATCTTCACTTCCTTGTCGCCAAAGATTTTCCCGACCACATAGTTGCCGACATTGAGCCCGGCCAGCTCCATCAACTCACGACTGATCGCGCCGTCATTGATCAGCATCTTCAAATTGCCGTCGGCGGTGCCCAGCAGCTTGGCCACCGAGTTGCCACGACCGACAAGGTCGGCATCGCCATTGAGCTCACCGAAACTGGTTTTCATCCGTTCAATGGAGGGGAACAACTGTTTGAGCTTGAACTTGCGCGCGGTCAGTTTGGCCCGGCCTTCCAATGGCTCAGCGCGCCCGTTCAGACGAACCTGCGCATCCAGATTGCCGCCAGCCACGCCGAAACGCAGGGGCTCGAGACTGAGCACACCATCCGTCAGCACCAAATGGGTGTAGAGGTCGTTGAACGGCAGTTTTTCGCTGTGGACGATGCGCTTGCCAGTGAACTCGACGTCAGCGTCCATATCGCGCCAGCGCTCGGTCTTGAATTCCTCGACCGGCAGTATCTTGTCCGCCGGCTGCTTGCTTTCACCGCCGCGGGCCTTTTGCTTGGCATTGGAGTCGGCGCCGATCAGTGGGGCCAGGTCGGCAAACAACAGTTGATTGGACTCCACCGCCCCGCTGAGCTTGGGCCGCGGTTGACTCGCGACATAAGCCAGGTTGCCATGGATGTCGCTCTCGCCAATCTTGCCGTTGAAGTCCTCATAGCGGTACACCGCCCCGCCCGACTCATGCAACTTGGCGGTCAAATGCCCATCCGTGGCGTACGGCGGGGTATCCGGCAGGGTCACGCCGATCAGCGGATAGAGATTGCCCAGGCTGGCACCGGCCAGTTTCAGGCGCAGATCCAGGGCGCCGAGGTTCAATGGATCGGTGAGCGTGCCGGCCAGTTCGACGCTGGTGTCGGCAATCTGCATTTGCGCATGAAGCGGGAACGGCTTGGCGGCATCCTGTAGGGCCAGCAAACCACCGATTTTGCCTTGGCCAGCCAGATTCTGGCCGTGGTATTGGCCTTTGACCTTCAACGCGAACGCGTAATCCTGCGGCGAACCGCCCTTCTCAAGCGCGGTTTTCGCCGCTTTGTCGCCGACGATGTCACTGAACGGAATCGGCTTGCCCAGCGGATCGATCAGCAAGTCGAGGCGGGTTTTCAGGCTCTGGTCGTCGAGCGTGACATGGCCCTTGTCGAAGCCGATGGCACCGATGTCCAGCACCCAGTTAGAAGGCTCGGCATTCGGGTCCTTGGGGTCGAACTTGAATGTCCAGTTGGCGCGGCCGTCGGCCAGACGCTGCAGGTCGGCATTGGGCTCGGTCAGGTCGATGCGCGGGATCGTCACCCGCTGTGTCAGCAAGGCCAGCGGTGAAATACGCAGCTCGACGCGTTTGAGGGTGGCCATCTGCGGTTGCTTCGACCAGTCCGGGTTGCCCAGGCTCAGGTCCTCGGCCACCACATGCGGCCACGGTACCCAGGCCCGCCAGCCGCCTTCGTCGGGCTCGCGCTGCCAGACCACCGCGAGGTTGCCATTGATGGCGAACGGACGATGCAGTTCTTCGGAGACTTTGGCGTTAAGGGGCGGTTTGATCCGGTTCCAATCGAAGAACGCGATGATCAGCACCAGGACGGCCAGCAGCACAACGAGGCTGGCGGAGGTCCAGGCAAGCATTTTACGAGTGCGCGTCATTGCACAGAGCTCCTGAATACGACTGAGCGCCCTGACAGCGACGCACTGATGAAACGTTAGGCCAGAACCGGCCTGCCATGAAATGTACGACTGGAAAACGGCCCGCAGGTTTAACCCGAAGGCCGATTCGAACGCAAATAGCCGTCTCGCCCCTCCCTTTTCAGCGTTACCGACCCCGCACTTTTGCGAGGCGAAAATGAGTCGAAAATACCCACCTCAGTGCAAAAACGTTCGCCGGAAACGCCCGTTCTAGAGCCGCTCGGCCAAACAATCAATTCCGTTGATTATTACCATTGCGTTTATGAACTTTTATATCGACTTATCGAGAGTAGCATTGAACTCGTACCCACTTTATCGCCCTCCCAAGGAGCAACCCATCATGAAACGCGAATTACTGCTTAGCCTGACCCTCTCAATGTTAGCCAGCACCGCTTTTGCTCTGCCGGCTGCCGATCAGGCCACTCCACAAGTCAAAGACAGCCACTCGGTGTTCAGCCAGACCGTTGCCGATGGTGCCAACGGTAACGAGCGCCTGAAAGAAAAAGGCCTGATCACCCAGGATGGCTCGGATCGCACTCCACAGGGCCAAACCCTGGCTGCTGACGGTACTGACCGCACTCCACAAGGCCAAACCCTCGCTGCTGACGGTGCCGACCGTACCCCACAAGGCCAAACCCTAGCCGCTGACGGTACCGATCGCACTCCACAAGGCCAAACCCTGGCCGCTGACGGTACCGATCGCACTCCACAAGGCCAAACCCTTGCTGAAGGTGGTGGTGACCGTGTGATCGAACGCAACAGCGCTGTGAGCTAAGCCCATGGCGGCCTGGAAAAAAAGCCCAATCCCCGGATTGGGCTTTTGACTTTATAGAAGCTGCATTTCCCCCGCGTGATCCCCCGACAGTCCGTTCGACGCCAGCGAAGCCGATTTGCTAGAGTGCGCCGCTGTCCCTGTCCAGAAAACACCCTTGCGATGCTGCCCCGCGCCGAACAGAAACAACAGACCCGCAACGCCCTGATGGACGCTGCCCGCCACCTGATGGAAAGCGGCCGAGGATTCGGCAGCTTGAGCCTGCGCGAAGTGACGCGAACCGCCGGGATCGTGCCCACTGGTTTCTACCGGCACTTCGCCGACATGGACGAATTGGGCCTGGCGCTGGTGTGCGAAGTCGGCCAGACCTTCCGCGAAACCATCCGCCTGGTGCGCCATAACGAATTCGTCATGGGCGGTATCATCGATGCCTCGGTGCGGATCTTTCTCGACGTGGTCACGGCCAATCGCTCGCAGTTCCTGTTTCTTGCCCGCGAGCAGTACGGCGGCTCGCTGCCGGTGCGCCAGGCCATCGGCCGCCTGCGCGAGGACATCAGCTCGGACCTGGCGGCCGATTTGTCGCTGATGCCCAAACTGCAGCATCTGGACATCGCCGGCCTGAGCGTCATGGCCGATCTGATCGTCAAAAGCGTGTTCGCGACCCTGCCGGACATCATCGATCCGCCGGCCGAAGCATTGCCCGAGCACCTGACACCCCAGGCGAAAATTACCCAGCAGTTGCGGTTTATCTTTATCGGGCTGAAGCATTGGCAGGGACTCGGCAGTACCGAGTAACCCG
This sequence comes from Pseudomonas sp. 01L34, assembly GCF_056400265.1. Lineage (NCBI taxonomy): Bacteria > Pseudomonadati > Pseudomonadota > Gammaproteobacteria > Pseudomonadales > Pseudomonadaceae > Pseudomonas > Pseudomonas sp. 01L34. Next base: position 477,131 of record NZ_JBFTSX010000006.1, on the reverse strand, counting down.
TTAGAAAAAGATCGCAGCCTTCGGCGGAAGGCTGCGATCTTTTTTTGTGCGCTGCAAATTGGTGCGTAAACACCCGCCACGCACCAACTTCAATCAAAGTCCTGCAACATTGTGAGTCTCCCCCGTCGCTCTGACAGGCATTTCCTACCTCTCACCCGATTGGCAAGCCCCTTGCTCTAGCCTGAACATTGTTCATTGCTGGAAGCCTTCCGATGCTGGTGATTCATCGCAGAATCGACCCTCAACCCGTCTGGGCCGCCGAGTTGCACCTGACCTTCGAAGCCAGGAGCAAAAGTCGCTTGCGCTGTTTCAGTGCCGAGGGTGAAGACGTCGGCTTGTTTCTGGAGCGCGGCCAGCCGCCGCTGCATGACGGCGAATGCCTGCAAGCCGAAGACGGGCGCGTCGTTCGCGTCTGTGCTCGCCCCGAACAACTGCTGCACGTCACCTGCGCCAATGCGTTCGAACTGACCCGCGCCGCCTATCATCTGGGCAATCGCCACGTGGCCCTGCAAGTCGGCGACGGCTGGTTGCGCCTGCTCGACGATTACGTGCTCAAGGCCATGCTCGAACAGCTTGGCGCCAAGGCCGAGAACATCGAAGCGCCGTTCCAGCCGGAACACGGTGCCTACGGTGGTGGCCATCACCACTCGCGCCACGGTGACGAGGACTTCAACTACCCGCCGAAACTGCACCAGTTCGGCGTGCGTTTATGAACCCCGCCTGGGCGCTGCTGCGCCTGGCCAGCCCGCAGCTGCCGATTGGCGGCTACAGCTATTCCCAGGGCCTGGAAATGGCGGTGGATAACGGCCGGGTCAATGATCCCGACAGCGCGCGACGCTGGATCAGCGATCAATTGCTGCTGAACCTGGCGCGTTTCGAAGCACCGCTACTGCTCGCCCATTGCACCGCCGCAGCCGAAGAAAACTGGGCCGAGTTGCTGCAACGCTGCGAAGAGCATCGCGCCAGCCGCGAAACCCGTGAGCTGCATCAGGAGAGCCGGCAGATGGGCTATTCGCTGCAGCAACTGCTCAACGGCTTGCCGGAGCTGGACGAGCCTGCTCGCGCCTTTCTCGAGCAACGCCCTGAACCGCACTTGGCTCTCGGCTGGGCGCTGGCGGCTCGCGCCTGGAACATCAACCCGCAAGATGCGCTGGCCGCCTGGCTCTGGAGCTGGCTGGAAAACCAACTGGCGGTGTTGATGAAAACCCTGCCGTTGGGCCAGCAAGCCGCACAACGCCTGACCAGCGAACTGCTGCCGTTGCTGCAACAGGCGCAGCAAGACGCCAGCCGAATCAATCTCGAACACGTTGGCAGCGCCGCTTTCGGTCTGTCCCTGGCGTGCATGGCCCATGAGCGCCAGTACAGCCGTCTGTTCCGTTCCTAGGGCCTTTTAGTTTGGAGAATCACATGAACACACAACCCCTGCGCGTCGGCATCGGCGGCCCGGTCGGCTCCGGCAAAACCGCCTTGACCCTGGCCCTGTGCCTGGCCCTGCGCGAACGCTACAACCTGGCCGTCGTGACCAACGATATCTATACCCGCGAAGACGCTGACTTTCTGGTGCGCAACGAAGCCTTGGCACCGGAGCGGATCATCGGCGTGGAAACCGGCGGCTGCCCGCACACGGCGATCCGCGAAGACGCCTCGATCAACCTCGAAGCCGTGGACCAACTGAACCGGCGCTTTCCGGGGCTGGATCTGATCCTGGTGGAATCCGGCGGCGACAACCTCTCGGCGACCTTCAGCCCGGAGCTGTCCGACCTGACCATTTACGTGATCGATGTCTCCGCCGGCGACAAGCTGCCGCGCAAGGGTGGCCCCGGCATCTGCAAATCCGACCTGCTGGTGATCAACAAGATCGACCTGGCGCCGCTGGTAGGCGCGTCGCTGGAGATGATGAACAGCGACACCCAACGCATGCGCAACGGTAAGCCGTTTGTCTTCAGCAACCAGAAAACCGGCCAGGGCCTTGAAGAAATCATCGCCTTCATCGAACGCCAGGGCCTGCTGACTGCGGCCTGATCACACTTATCAACAAGGAAGCTTATCCATGACACTGAAACGCATTCTGGGCGCCATGGCCCTGCTGCTGACCCCAGCCATTGCCTTCGCCCACCCGGGCCATGGCGACAACGGCTTGATCGCCGGCATCAGCCACCCGATCGGCGGCCTCGATCACTTGCTGGCGATGGTTGCCGTGGGGTTGTGGGCGGCGCAGCAGAAAGGCGCTGCGCGCTGGGCCCTGCCGTGCACATTCGTGGGCACCATGTTGATCGGCGGCTTGCTGGGTTTTGAAGGGCTGAACCTGCCGGCGCTGGAAAGCGGGATTGCGGCATCGGTATTGGCGCTGGGCCTGGCGGTGGCGTTGGCAGTGCGTCCGCCGCTGAGCCTGGCGGTGGCGGCGACCGCGTTGTTCGCGCTGTTTCATGGCGTGGCGCATGGTCTGGAATTGCCGGACATGTCCAGTCCCTGGGCGTATGCCGCAGGGTTTGTGGCAGCGACAGCGGCGTTGCATGCCGCGGGTTATGCGATGGTTCGCGTCTTGCCTCAGGCCGCGGCACCATTGGTTCGGCTGGCGGGTGCGGCGTCGGCGGTAACCGGAGCTTGGTTATTAGCGGGTTAATTCTCTAGCGTCTGGACTGACCTCTTCGCGGGCAAGCCTCGCTCCTACAGGATTGTGTTTGACCCCGCAATTCGTGTCATGACACGAAACCTGTAGGAGCGAGGCTTGCCCGCGAAGGCGGCCTGACAGACACCGCATCTCCAAGGCCTGCTAACATGTCGCGCAATTAACCCTGCCGTGACGACGCCAGCCAATGCCGCATGCTTCCCGCTCTGCCTCCCAGCCTGAATTGACCGCCCTGTTCGCCTCAGTGCACCAGCACTTCCAGGACGTGATCGTGCCGCTCTGGCAGGGCCCCGGCTGGAACGCCGACATGGCGTTGCCTTATGAGGCGCTGGATGCCGAGCATAAACCGCTGCCCCCTCAGCGCTACCGGGCCATGGCCTGCGCGCGGCAGCTGTACCTGTTCTCCAGCCTGATCGGCCAGGTGCCCAAGGCTGAAGAGCGCGCGGCGGCGCTGTTTCGTTCCTTGCAACGGCATTTCCACGATGCCGAGCATGGCGGCTGGTTCTACAGCATCGACCCGCAAGGTACGCCGCTGGACCAGCGCAAAGACCTCTACACCCACGCCTTCATCCTGTTCGCCTGCGCCCATTATTGGGACAAGGTTCGCGAACCGCTGGTGGAGTCGGTACTCAACGCCGCGCTGGAAGTGGTAGCGCAGCGTTTCGCCACGGGCGACGGCCTGTACGAAGCCAGCCTGGACCGTGATTGGTCCTCGCTCGACTCCGGGCCATTGCAGAACCCTCTGATGCATTTGGCCGAAGCCTTCCTCGCCACCCTTTCGGTGCGCGAAGACGCGGCTGTGCAGAACGCACTCATCGAGTTATGCACAGCCATGCAAAAGCGTTTCATCGACCCGCGACATGCGGTGTTGATGGAGAAGCCGCTGGGAGCTGTGGATAACTGGTTCGAGCCGGGCCATCAGTTCGAATGGTATTTCCTGCTGCAATCCTCGCCATTGCTGCGCGGCTCGACACTGCATGCCTCGCTGGAGCGCGCGTTTGCGTTCACCGAGCAATGGGGTGTCGATCAGCAGACCGGTGCCGTGCGAGCGATGCTGGAACTGGATGATCACCCTCGTGACGCAACCCAACGCATCTGGGCTCAAGCCGAATACCTGCGCGCCCTGACCTTGCGCCCGGACAGCGAAGCATCGGTGCAACGCCAATTGCAGGCGTTGCAACAAAGCTTTCTGCATGCGGGCGGTTGGTATGAGTGTCGCGATGAGCAGGGCGAAGTGAGCCGCAAGGACATGCCTTCGACCACGCCTTATCACTTGGCAACCTGCTATCGCGGATTGGCCGAGTATCTCTGCTGAGTTTTTTGTGGCGAGGGGGCTTGCCCCCGTTGGGCTGCGCAGCAGCCCTAGTGTTTTATCAGTTGCATCGCAGGCGGCTGCTTCGCACCCGAACGGGGGCAAGCCCCCTCGCCACAATTACGCCTTGCCGCCATTACGCTCAATGGCAAACCCGCTCCAGGTCTGGCTCACCGGCATCAGCTCAAGGCTGTTGATGTTGATGTGGGCCGGTGCGTTGAGCACCCAGAAAATGGTCTCGGCGATGTCTTGCGGCTGGATCGGGTCGGCACCGGCGTAAGTGGCGTTGTAACGCTCCTGGTCACCGGCGAAACGCACCAGCGAGAACTCGCTCTCGCACAGGCCCGGCTCGATGTTGCTGACCCGCACGCCCGTACCTTGCAGGTCGCAGCGCAGGTTCAGGGAGAACTGTTTGACGAACGCCTTGCTCGCGCCATACACGTGGCTGCCCGGGTACGGGTAGTTGCCGGCGATGGAGCCGAGGTTGACGATGCTGGCGCCACGACCATGAGCGATCAAACGTGGCAGCAACAGGCGGGTGCTGTACATCAGGCCTTTGATGTTGGTGTCGACCATGGTGTCCCAATCATCGAGATTGCACTTGGGCGCCGGGTCCACACCCAGGGCCAGGCCGGCGTTGTTGATCAGCCCGCGCAGCTTGGCGAAGGATGGCGGCAGGTTGGCAATCGCCTCCTCCATGGCCTTGCGGTCCCGTACGTCGAGCACCAGGCCATGGACCTCGGTCTGTTTCGACAACTCGGCGCACAGGGCATTGAGGCGCTCTTCACGACGACCTGTCAGCACCAGTTTCCAGCCGGCCTCGGCAAAACGACGGGCACAGGCTTCACCAAAACCGGAGGTCGCGCCGGTAATAAACAGGGTGTTGGACATCGTGTTCTCCTTGCGTCGGCTGACAGTCAGCCCTTGGAATAGAAAATCAACCGGCAGCATGCCCGGCCTTTTCCACAGCGGCAACCATGGCAAAAAACGTACAAAAAACGATCAATACTGGCAACACCCCATGCCCCGTGGCTTGCAGCCATGTACGCGCACCTTATCCACAGGCCGGTCCACAGTTTCCGGGGGCAAGTGGAAAAGCTGCAAGCCGCTATCCACAAGGCTTTGCGGGCAGATTAGAAAGTTTTTTGCTTGACCCTGAGGCACCCGCTGTGTAACCCAGGGCAATTTGCACGACCGAGCGGTCAGAGCGACGATGGCGCCAAGCCAGCAACCACGGCCCTCAGCCGAGTCTTTCCAGAGTTTAACCACAGACTTATCCACAGGCTTGTCCACCTCGGCTCATACCGTGTTCGCTCATAACAAAAAGGTTGACAAAGCCGGCTTGAGGCTCGCCAAAAACACCTGATCAAAAAACAATCACCACTCTGCAGGCCACGGATTCAAAGGCTTACAGCCAGCTACTCCCACGTTATTCACAGCCAGCTCCACAGCAAACGGGGACAAGTCAAAACCGTGACAAAACAGCAATTTGCAGCGGCTTTATGTCGCGCTTTGAGAGGTCATGAATATTGTTTTCCACAATTTCCCTTTACCTCAAACCACAGCCTCGTGTAGGGATTGTGCGGGCATAAAAAAACGCCCTGAGTTCGTCAGGGCGTTTTCCAGGCTCTTCGGTTTAGTGCCCGCCGAGATAGGCGTTACGCACCTCCTCGTTCACCAGCAGCTCCTTGCCGGTGCCGGTGAGGCGGATCTGCCCGTTGACCATCACGTACGCCCGGTCCGAGAGCTTGAGGGCGTGGTTGGCGTTCTGCTCCACCAGGAAAATGGTCATCCCTGTCTTGGCCAGTTCCCGCAGGGTCGCGAAGATCTGTTTCACCACAATCGGCGCCAGCCCCAGACTCGGCTCATCGAGCAGCAACAGCTTGGGTCGGCTCATCAACGCCCGGGCGATGGCGAGCATTTGCTGCTCGCCACCAGACATGGTCATGGCCCGCTGGTTACGCCGCTCCTTGAGCCGCGGAAACAGCTCGAACATGCGCTCCATGTCCTCGGCGGCGTACTTGTCACCGATCGGGATGGTGCCCATCAGCAGGTTTTCCTCGACGGTCATGTCGGGGAACACCCGACGGCCTTCCGGCGACTGAGCGATACCGTTGGAGGCGATGTAGTGGGACGACTTGTGAGTGATATCCACACCCTGATAGACGATTTGCCCGTCAGTCGCCCGTGGCTGACCGAAAATCGACATCAGCAGGGTCGACTTGCCGGCACCGTTGGAGCCGATCAGGCTGACGGTCTCCCCTTCATTGATGTGCAACGAGACTTTCTTCAGGGCCTGGATCGGTCCGTAGAACACGTCGATCTCTTTCAGTTCGAGGATCGGTTGACTCATACCAGTTCCTCTTCGTCGGCGCCCAGGTAGGCGGCAATCACTTTCGGATCGTGTCGGATCGCATCAGGCCCGCCCTCGGCGATGACAACGCCGTGGTCCAGCACCACGATGTGGTCGGAAATGCTCATGACCATGCCCATGTCGTGCTCGATCAACACCACGGTCAGATCATGCTCGTCACGCAGCAGCCGGATCATCGCGCTCAGCGCTTCGGTTTCCTGAGGGTTGAGACCGGCGGCCGGTTCGTCGAGGCAGATGATCTGCGGCCGGGTACACATGGCCCGGGCGATCTCCAGACGGCGTTGCTGACCATAGGACAGTTCACCAGCCAGGCGGTTGGCGCAGTCCACCAGGTCCACCACTTCCAGCCAGTAGAAGGCGTGGTCCAGTGCATCGCTTTCGGCCTTGCGATAACCCTTGGTGTTGAGGATGCCGGCCAGCATGCCGCGGTTGACCCACATGTGCTGGGCCACCAGCAGGTTTTCCAGTACCGACATCTCCTTGAACAGGCGAATGTTCTGGAAAGTCCGCGCCAGACCGGCACGGTTGATCAGGTGCGTGCCACCGAACATCTTGTAGTGGAGCCGGCTGATGAAGCTTTTGGGCGAAACGAAATCGGTTGCCTTGAACGGCTCCCCGAGCATTTTGATGACGTTGGTCTTCACCCCACGGGTGTTGAGCTCGATATGCCCGCCGGACGCTTTGTAGAACCCGGTCAAGCAGTTGAACACAGTGGTCTTGCCCGCGCCGTTGGGGCCGATCAACGCGAAGATCGAGTTGCGCTTGACCTTCAGGCTGACGTCACTCAACGCCTTGATGCCACCGAAGTGCATCATCAGGTTCTCGACCGAGAGTACGACTTCACTCATGGCGCTACTCCTTTACGCGGGGTCACACCGGTACGGCTGATCCGGATCAGGCCGCGCGGTCGCCAAATCATCATCAACACCATCAGGATGCCGAACAGCAGCACGCGATATTCAGCGAAGCCGCGCAGCAGTTCCGGGGCGACGGTCAACACGAATGCTGCCATCACCACGCCGATGGTCGAACCCATGCCGCCAAGTACCACGATGGCGAGGATCAATGCCGATTCGAAGAAGGTGAACGAGGTCGGGTTCACAAAGCCCTGATAGGTCGCGAAGAACACGCCGGCCAGGCCCGCCGTCGATGCGCCGATGGTGAACGCCGACAGTTTGACCAGTACGTGATTCAGACCCATGGAGCGACAGGCGATTTCGTCTTCACGCAAGGCTTCCCATGCGCGACCGACCGGCATGCGGGTCAAGCGATGCTTGATGTACAGCACGGCCAGCACCACCAGGAACAACACCGCATAAATGAAGTAGTACTTCACGTCCGGGTTGTAGGCGATGCCGAAGAACTCATGAAAAGGTACCCCGCCGTCCTTCGCCCGCTTACCGAATTCGAGACCGAAGAAAGTTGGCAACGGCGCCGCCATGCCATTCGGGCCACCGGTCAGGGACAGCCAGTTATTGAGGATCAACCGGATGATTTCACCAAAGCCCAGGGTCACGATTGCCAGATAGTCGCCGTGCAGACGCAGCACCGGGAAACCCAGGATGCACCCCGCCAGCCCGGCAGTGATCGCCGCCAAAGGCAGCACCGTCCAGAAGCCCAGCCCCAGATATTGGTAACCGAGCGCCAGGCCGTAAGCGCCGATGGCATAGAACGCCACATAACCCAGGTCGAGCAGGCCAGCCAGGCCGACCACGATGTTCAGGCCCAGGCCCAGCAGCACGTAGATCAACCCAAGGATGACCACGCCCAACAGGTAAGAGTTGGAGAAGAACGGGAATACCACGGCGACAACGATCACCAGCGGGACGACCCAGCGCAACCGGGATTTGTAATCAGGCGCCAGAACATGAACCCCGGAACCGGTGCTCTCGAAGCCTTCGAGAATTCTCAGGCCTTTGGGGGTTTGCAAGAACAGGCTCAGGGCAAAGCGGCCAGCCATGACGATGGCGACTATCCATGCCACGCGCGTCGGCTGCAGGTTGAAGCCGTAGCCGTCGAGGACCACACCAACAATCGGGCCGAACACAATCAGGGCGATGAGGCCGGCAAGAATCGCGTCAACCAGGCTTTTTTTGACATCAATGGTTTTAGTGGTTGAAGACATCGCTTACACCTTCGACACAAGAGGACGGCCAAGCAGGCCTTGAGGCCGAAAGACCAGAACAAGAACGAGCAGCGAGAAGCTGAAAACGTCTTTGTAATCCGAGTTGACCAGCCCCGAGAACAGCGACTCGGAGATCCCGAGAATGATCCCCCCCAGCATGGCGCCGGGCAGTGAGCCGATCCCGCCGAGCACTGCCGCGGTGAACGCCTTGATCCCGATGACGAAGCCTGCGTAGAAGTCGAACGTGCCGTAGTTCATGGTGATCAGCACACCGGCCAGGGCCGCCATCGCCGCACCGATGATGAACACGTAGGAAATCACCCGATCGGTGTTGATCCCCAGGATCGAAGCCATCTTGCGGTCTTGCTGGGTGGCGCGGCACATGCGGCCGAGTTTGGTGTACTTGATGACATAGGTCAGCAAGCCCATGCCGACGAATGCGGCAACCAGAATGAAGATTTTGGTGTAGGTGAGTTGAACGAAGCCGCTCCCGACTTCAACTCGCCATGCACCGGTCAGCAGTGTTGGTACACCCTGTTGACGGGCACCCTGACTGATCTGTGCATAATTTTGCAAGATCAGGGAAATACCGATGGCGCTGATCAGCGGTGCCAGTCGGGTGGAGTTGCGCAGCGGTTTGTAAGCGACACGCTCAATGACCCAGCCATACACCGCGGTGACGATGATGGTGAAAACCAGGGTGCCGAGCATCAGCAGCGGGAAGGATTCAATACCGAAGTAAGCCAGCAGAGCCAGACTGATCGCCGCGAGGTACGCAGAGATCATGTAAACCTCGCCATGGGCGAAGTTGATCATGCCGATGATGCCATAGACCATTGTGTAGCCGATGGCGATCAGGCCATAGACCGACCCGAGGGTCAGGCCGTTGACCAGTTGCTGCAGGAAAATACCATCCATAACGCAATCTCACGCACTTGAGAGACTGCACAGAAGCCGGGTGCGACGGACCGGGGTTCAGCCGCCGGCGCAACTCGGTTGTGTGCAGCTCTACGAGAAAAGACAGGTACTGCACGGACATGTTTCAGGACTGCCCGGCGCGCAAGGCGCCGGGCAGATCAACCGCTCATATCACTTCTGTTTTTCCAGCTGGTGGTATTTGCCGTCCTTGTCCCACTTGTAAACCACGTAGTCGGAGACTTTCAGGTCGCCCTTGCTGTCCCAGGTCTTCTCGCCCATGACGGTCTTGACCGGGTTGGCTTTCAGCCATTTGGCAGCGTCCTCGCCCTTGTTGGATTTGGCGCCATTGAACGCTGCGGCCAGGGTCTGGACCGAAGCGTAGGCGTACAGGGTGTAGCCTTCAGGTTCGGTGCCGGCCTTGCGGAAGGCGTCTACCACGGTCTTGCTGTCTGGCAGCAGACGTGGGTCGGCGCCGAAGGTCATCAGTACGCCATCAACGTTCTGTGGGCCACCGGCGGTGGTCACCAGTTCGTCAGTCACGATGCCGTCATCGGACATGAACTTGACGTCTTTGAGGCCCTGTTCACGCAGTTGCCGAACCAGTGGACCGGCTTCCGGGTGCAAGCCGCCGAAGTAGACCACGTCGGCACCGGCCGCACGGATCTTGGTGACGACGGCGCTGAAGTCTTTCTCGCCGCGAGTCAGGCCTTCATACAGTACTGGCGTTACGCCGCGCTTGATCAGTTGAGCCTTGGTGGCATCTGCCAAGCCTTGGCCATAGGTGTCCTTGTCGTGCAGCACGGCGACTTTCTTGCCCTTGAGCACGTCGACGATATAGTCGCCAGCCACGATACCTTGCTGGTCGTCACGCCCGCACATGCGGAACATGGCACTCAGGCCGCGCTCGGTCACCTTGGGGTTGGTGGAACCTGGGGTGATCGTGATGATGCCGGCTTCATCGTAGATCTCGGAGGCAGGGATGGTCGACGAGGAGCAGAAGTGACCTACCACACCAACGACTTTCTTTTCAGTCAGGTCTTTGGCGACCGTCACAGCCTGCTTCGGCTCGCAGGCGTCATCGCCTTTGACCAGTACGATTTTTTCCCCGTTGACACCGCCGGCGGCGTTGACCGCATCAGCGGCTGCCTGTGCACCCTTCATGTACTGCTCGCCAAATGCCGCGTTGGCGCCTGTCATAGGGCCGGCCACACCGATTTTCACATCAGCCTGTGCAAACGCAGAAACACCCAACGCAGCTGCCACTGCGAGGGCCAGAAAGCCTTTCTTGTAAAACGTCTGGGACATGAGGTGGTGCTCCAAGGTTTTTTTTAGTTGGCACTGCGACTTCACTGAATGCTCAGAGCAAGGGCCGTGCCATCGGTTTTTTATTCTGAAAAAAGTCGCTGCTTTCTTGTTATTTCGACTGTTTCGATCCCATTTTCATTGGGCGTGCAACCGTCTAAACCGCGGGAGGTGAAACCATTTATTTCAAAAGGCGCAACCCGCATGCGCCATCATTGCAACCGCAGCGCCAAACGATGTGCAACCTGCCTGTAACAGCCCGCGTCACCGAACTGCACACTGCCGGTGCACAACTGCTACAACCCGCACCATTACAGGCTAGCCGCTTCGCTGAAAAGCGCTGCTTCCAGCAACATATTTCAACAATCAGATCACGATCCGCAGGCACTGGCCCGCGTGATACAGCGAAAAACCGGCCTCATACAGGCAGCTTCGCAGCCCCACGCCCGCCAATGGCTGCATGGGTGCGAAGGGAATCGGCAGGGCTTGAGGATTTCCGTTACACAAGTAGTCGGCGAAGGCTTTGCCGACCACTGTGCCGGTGGTCACGCCTCGACCGTTGTAACCAGTAACGGCCACCAGACCCGGTGCCGGCTCGAACAGGCGCATCAAATGATCGGGGGTGAAGGCGATGCAACCGGTCCAGGTGCATTCCCATTCCACCGGTTTCAGGTAGGGGAAGTAATGCTGCTGAACCCGATCGGCCCAGGCTTTGAGGAACCAGGTCGGTTTCTGGTTGCCATTGCCGAGACTGCCGAGCAACAACCGCCCCTCGGCATCACGACGGATGCTGCTGAGCACTTGCCGGGTGTCCCAGGAACCCTGACCACCGGGCAGAATTTGCTGCGCGGCGTCTTCGGTCAGCGGCACCGAAGCCACTTGATAGTAATAACCGGGGAAGAAGTTGCGACGCAGCTCCGTCCAGTCGCCTTCGGTATAGGCATTGGAGGCGATCACCACCTGTTCGGCCAGCACCGAACCCTGGACGGTCTGCACCGACCAGCGCTGGCCCTGACGTTCGAGTCGGGTCACCGGGGAATGATCGAACAACTGACCGCCAAGGCCGATAGCCGCGTTGGCCAGCCCCGTGGTGTAGGCCATCGGGTTGATCGTGCCGGCACGCCGGTCGAGCAGCGCGGCGGCGATCTTCCGGGTGCCCGTGGCTTGTTCGCAGGCAGCTCCGGTCAACAATTCCACCGGTGCCCCACGACGTTTCCATTGTTCTTCGCGACTGCGCAGGTCCGCCTCGCCACGCGCGTTGTGCGCCATGTGCAGCGTGCCTTCGCGGCGCAACTGGCAATCGATGTTGTATTTGTCGACGAGGCTGAACACCAGCGACGGCGCCGCTCCGAGCATACGGTTGAGCTGACTGCCGACCGCCTTGCCAAAACCGGCTTCGATTTCGTCCGGAGGAATCCACATCCCGGCGTTGACCAGCCCGACGTTACGCCCCGAACCGCCATGGCCGGCGCGATGCGCTTCCAGCACACAGACACTTTTGCCTTGCTCCAGCAGATGCACCGCCGCCGACAGCCCGGTGAAACCGGCACCGATGACGCAGACATCCACCGTCACCTCACCCTTGAGCGCCGCATTGTCGGGCCTTTGCGGCGTCAGTTTTTCCCACAGACACTCTTCGCGTAACGGCATTGCCAGACTCCGAAAATGAAACCTAACCAACACACCATCGATCGTTCCCACGCAGAGCGTGGGAACGATCGATCAACAGCTTGTAGCTTGCTGCTTAATCGAACGTAATCCCCTGAGCCAACGGCAACTCCAGCGAATAGTTCACGGTGTTGGTCTGGCGGCGCATGTACCCGCGCCATGCATCGGACCCCGACTCACGACCGCCGCCCGTTTCCTTCTCGCCGCCGAACGCGCCGCCGATTTCCGCGCCGCTCGGGCCGATGTTGACGTTGGCGATGCCGCAATCGCTGCCCACCGCCGACATGAACCGCTCGGCTTCACGCACGTCGGTGGTGAAGATGCACGACGACAGGCCTTGTGGCACGGCGTTGTTCAGGCGCAATGCCTCTTCGAAATCGGTGTAACCGATCACGTACAGAATCGGCGCGAAGGTTTCGTCGCGCACCACATCGCTCTGTTCCGGCATTTCGACGATGGCTGGCGAAACGTAGTAAGCGTTGGGGAATTTGTCTTCCAGCTGACGCTGGCCACCAAACACCCGGCCGCCTTCGCTCAAGGCTTGCTCCAGCGCGTCCTGCATGTTGTCGAAGCTGTGTTTGTCGATCAGCGGCCCGACCAGGTTGCCTTCCAGCGGATGGCCGATGCGCACTTTGGAGTAAGCGGCTTTCAGGCGGGTGACGATTTCTTCCTTCACCGATTCGTGGGCAATCAGGCGACGCAAGGTGGTGCAACGCTGACCGGCAGTGCCGACGGCGCTAAACAGAATCGCCCGTACGGCCATGTCCAGATCGGCACTTGGGCCGAGGATCATCGCGTTATTACCGCCCAGTTCCAGAATGCTACGGGCGAAACGTGCGGCGATTTTCGGCGCCACTTCGCGGCCCATGCGGGTGCTGCCGGTAGCGCTGATCAGCGCGACACGCGGGTCATCGACCAGGGCTTCGCCTGCATCGCGACCACCGATGATCACTTGGCTCAGGTGCGGCGGGGCGTCGCTGAAGTTCTTCAGGACACGGTCGAACAGCGCCTGACAGGCCAGCGCGGTCAGCGGGGTTTTCTCCGACGGCTTCCAGATCACCGGGTTGCCGCACACCAGCGCCAGCGTCGCGTTCCAGGCCCAGACGGCGACCGGGAAGTTGAACGCGCTGATCACGCCGACGATGCCCAGCGGGTGCCAGGTTTCGCGCATGTGGTGGCCAGGGCGCTCGGAGGCGATGGTCAAACCGTACAACTGACGGGACAGACCGACCGCGAAGTCGCAGATGTCGATCATTTCCTGAACTTCACCCAGGCCTTCCTGAGTGATCTTGCCGGCTTCCCAGGAAACCAGCTCACCGAGATCGGCCTTGTACTCGCGCAGGATGTCGCCCAATTGACGAACCAGTTCGCCACGGCGCGGCGCCGGCACCTTGCGCCACAATTCGAACGCATGATCTGCGCGACTGATGTGCTGCTCGACTTCAGCGGCGCCTTCCCAGTTCACGGCGGCAATCCGACTACCGTCGATGGGCGAATGCACCGGCACTTTGCCGTTCTGGTACAGAGCCGGGTTCACACCAAGACGATCAAGCAATGCGGCAACCATGGGTCACTCCTCGAGCAGAAACAGAAAACGTGCAGCCGGATTGATTCGACTGATCTGACCTGTAGTTTTAGCGCTCCCGAGGTTCTCCAACAAACGACGATTAAGCGAGATATCATTCCGTTTATTCATGCTGCGAATCTGCCGGTAACACGCGTGCCACGTAGAGAGACAAGAACAAGGAGAACCGATGCTGAATAAACGCTACTTGCCATCGATCACTGCGCTGCAGTGTTTCGAGGCCGTGACCCGGCATTTGAGCTTCACCCGCGCCGCCGAAGAGCTGAACCTGACCCAGAGCGCCGTGAGCAAACAGGTCGCGCAACTCGAAGAGTTGTTGCAGCACCTGTTGTTCCGCCGGGTGCGCCGACGCCTGCAAATGACCCCCGCTGGCGATTTGTATTTGGTGGAGGTGCGAAAAATCCTCACCCAAGTCGAAATGTCGACCCATTACCTGCGCTCCTACGGCGGAGACACCGAAGTCTTGCGCGTCTCCACGCCTCCGACCTTCGGCGCGCGCTGGCTGGTGCCACGCTTGAAAGGCTGGCGCCTACGTCATCCGTCAATCCATCTGGACCTGTGCAGCGAACAGGAAGCCGACGACCTGCTGCAAGGTCGCAGCGACCTGGCGTTCTACTTCGGCCAGGGCTCACGGCCCGGCACCGAATGCCTGAAGCTGTTCGGCGAAGAGCTTGTTCCTGTGTGTGCCCCGGGCAGTCTGCCGGACACGCCGTTCACCGATCCGACCCAACTCACCGACCTGGTCCTGCTGCAAAACGCTTCCCGCCCCCAGGCCTGGCACGACTGGTTCGACAGCCAGGGCTACCACACCGAACACAGCTACCACGGCCCGCGTTTCGAAACGTTCTATATGTGCATCCGCGCCGCCCAGGTCGGCTGCGGCGTGGCGCTGTTGCCGAAGTTTCTGGTGGAAGAGGAATTGGCCGACGGCAAGTTGGTCATTCCCTGGCAGCATGCAATGCCCAGCACCGACGCCTATTACCTGGCGTATCCGGAGCATTCGGCAGAAGTGCCCAAGGTGCGGGATTTTGTGAAGTGGATGCTGGAGCAGATGGACAATCCGAATGCACCGCAAAGTTGAAATATCACGCGACCTCTGTGGCGAGGGGGCTTGCCCCCGTTGGGTCGCGTAGCGACCCCAAAACCTGCAATCGCGGCCCCTAAGACAGATCGTGCATACCGAATTTACGACCGCTGCGCAGCCGAACGGGGACAAGCCCCCTCGCCACGGAAATCTCTAGCGTCTAAAAAATTGCTGGCAATCCTCACCGCTGATATGCGCCACTAGCCCCATTCATTGAAACAGCTGCAACGTCGCTGCCACGGGCCGCGACCCGCCTGGAGACCCGTTATGAGCGAGAGTGTGTTTGCCGATCGCATCGTGCAGAACCTGCTCGACACCGACTTCTACAAACTGACGATGATGCAGGCGGTGCTGCACAACTACCCTAACGTGGAAGTCGAATGGGAGTTTCGTTGCCGTAACAGCGAGGATCTGCGCCCGTACCTGGCAGAGATCCGTTTCCAGATCGAGCGCCTGGCCGAGTTGAGCCTGAGCGCCGATCAGTTGAGCTTCCTGGAGCGCATCAGCTTCCTGAAACCGGACTTCCTGCGCTTTCTCGGGCTGTTCCGTTTCAATCTGCGCTATATCCACACCGGCATTGAAAACGGCGAGTTGTTCATCCGCCTGCGCGGGCCGTGGCTGCACGTGATTCTGTTCGAAGTGCCGTTGCTGGCCATGGTCAGCGAAGTGCGCAACCGCTATCGCTACCGGGAAATCGTCCTGGAACAGGCCCGTGAGCAGCTCTATCGCAAGTTCGACTGGTTGACCGCCAACGCCAGCACCGATGAATTGTCCGAGTTGCAGGTAGCCGATTTCGGCACTCGCCGGCGCTTCTCGTATCGCGTGCAGGAAGAAGTGGTAAACGTGCTCAAGCACGACTTCCCTGGTCGTTTCGTCGGCACCAGCAACGTGCACCTGTCCCGCGAGCTGGATATGAAGCCGCTGGGCACCATGGCCCACGAATGGATCATGGCCCACCAGCAACTCGGTCCGCGGTTGATCGACAGCCAGATCGCCGCCCTCGACTGCTGGGTCCGAGAGTACCGTGGCCTGCTGGGGATCGCCCTGACCGACTGCATCACTTCCGATGCGTTTCTCGGCGATTTCGACCTGTTCTTTGCCAAGCTCTTCGACGGCTTGCGTCACGACTCCGGTGACCCGGTGCTCTGGGCGGAAAAGGCCATCGCCCACTACCACAAGCTGGGCATCGACCCGATGAGCAAGACCCTGGTGTTTTCCGACAGCCTGACGTTGCCCAAGTCTCTGGAGATTTTTCGGGCGTTACGTGGTCGGATCAATGTCAGTTTCGGCATCGGCACTAACCTGACCTGCGATATTCCGGGTGTCGAACCGATGAGCATCGTGCTTAAAATGACTGCATGCAACGGCCAACCGGTGGCCAAGATTTCTGATGAGCCTGGCAAGACTCACTGCAAAGACCCGAATTTCGTCGCCTATTTGCGACACGTTTTCCAAGTACCTGCCACCCTTTCCAGTACATCAAGCAAGGAGTGAATTCATGCAAGCCGTACAGCGTGAGATTGCTGAACAGCTCAAGGTCCAACCGCCGTTCGTGGATCAACTCGCCCTTGAGGCTGAAGTCGCCCGGCGAATCACCTTCATTCAGGATTGCCTGGTCAATTCCGGGCTCAAGACCCTGGTGCTCGGTATCAGCGGCGGCGTCGATTCCCTGACCGCCGGCCTACTGGCCCAACGCGCCATCCGTGAACTGCGTGAGCGTACCGGTGATAACAGCTACAAGTTCATCGCCGTGCGCCTGCCGTACCAGACGCAGTTCGATGAACACGATGCCCAGGCCTCGGTGGACTTCATCGCCCCGGACGAACGCCACACGGTGAACATCGGCCCCGCAGTCAAATCCCTGGCCGGCGAAGTGGCAGCCTTCGAAGGCAAAGAGGCCGTCTGGGTGGATTTCGTATTGGGCAATACCAAGGCGCGGATGCGCATGGTCGCGCAATACACCATCGCCGGTGCGGCTCATGGCCTGGTGATCGGCACCGACCACGCGGCAGAAGCCGTGATGGGTTTCTTCACCAAGTTCGGTGACGGCGCCTGCGACCTCGCACCGCTGAGCGGCCTGGTGAAAAACCAGGTCCGGGCAATTGCCCGCAGCTTCGGCGCGCCAGAGTCGCTGGTGGAGAAAATCCCGACCGCCGACCTCGAAGACCTGTCGCCGGGCAAACCGGACGAAGCATCCCACGGCGTGACCTACGCCGAGATCGACGCCTTCCTGCACGGCGAACCGGTGCGCGAGGAAGCGTTCAAGATCATTTGTGATACGTACAAGAAAACACATCACAAGCGTGTGATGCCGTTCGCGCCTTGATTCTGTCCCCTGTAGAAATGAGCACAAAAAAAGCGTCCCGGGTGGACGCTTTTTTTATGCGTTTGAATCGATTACTTCAGTGTAACCGTGCCTTTCATCATCGAGATGTGGCCCGGGAACGAGCAGAAGAAGCCGTATTTTTCGGCTGCATTGAGCTTCGACACATCGATGGTCAGAGAGTCCTTTTCGCCAGCGCCGATGACTTTGGTGTGAGCGATGACACGGGTATCACCTTCTTTCAGGTAATTCTTGTCGATGCCAGCCGACAGGCCGTCGGTGGCGATCGGCTGCATGTCAGCCTCTTTGCTGATCACCAGGTTATGGCCCATGACGTTTTTCGGCAGGCTGCCGGAGTGGGTCAGTTCAACGGTGAAGGTCTTGCAGCTTTTGTCGATTTCAATGGCCTTGGTGTTGAAGGACATCTGATCGGTGGAGTCGATGGTCGTTTTGCACTCGGCAGCCATCAATTGGCTGCTGGCCAGTGTCAGCAGGGATACCGCAACAAGTTTGGCAAACATGGTGAATCTCCAAGGCAGGGTTAACGAAAGTGCGAATGGACAGAAGACTGCCTGAAATCTTCGCAAGTTCCTATGACCTGAATCAAAAATTGTATACAACTTTCGGGCTATGACACCCATCGAAACAATCTACCAGCCAGACGTCTGGGACGGCCCTATCATCAGGGCCATCATTACTCACCTGGAGCGCCTGTCATGTCTTTCAGCAGCTTGTTGAGCAGTTTGTTGGCCGCCTACGCCTGTGGCGCCAGTGGCACTTACGAAACACCTGAACGCGCGGTTTAACCCTTGGAACGATACGAGCCTGCCTTTACTCTGTGGTCCTGATTGACCATGGAGCAAGGCATGTCTTTAACGTCCGTTTGTGTATTTTGCGGTGCCAGCACCGGCACCAATCCGGCTTATCGTGAGGCGGCTGTCGCCCTGGGGCGAGCATTGGCCGAGCGCAAGCTGACCCTGGTCTATGGCGGGGGCGCCGTCGGGCTGATGGGAATTGTGGCAGATGCCGCACTGGCGGCCGGCGGCGAAGTGATCGGGATCATTCCGCAGAGCCTCAAGGACAAGGAAATCGGCCACAGTGGCCTGACCCGCCTGGAAGTGGTCGACGGCATGCATGCGCGCAAGGCGCGAATGGCCGAGCTCAGCGATGCCTTCATTGCCCTGCCCGGCGGTCTGGGCACGCTGGAAGAGCTGTTCGAAGTCTGGACCTGGGGCCAGCTCGGTTATCACGGCAAACCGCTGGGTTTGCTGGAAGTGAACGGTTTCTACAGCAAGTTGACGTCTTTTCTCGATCATATCGTCGGCGAAGGCTTCGTTCGCGGGCAGCACCGTGACATGCTGCAAATGAGCGAATCACCGCAAACCCTGCTCGATGCACTGGACGCCTGGCAACCCTCGGTACCGCCAAAATGGACCGAGCAAAAACCCAGCTAACGGCTCGGTGCCGATACAGGGCAGAATATGCGCCGCTCAACCTCACCTTCGACCCCAGAGGATCGCCCATGGCTAAACCTAATTATTCCTTCGCCAAACGTCAGAGAGACTTGGCCAAGGAGCAGAAGAAAGAGGAAAAGCTTCAGCGCAAGAAAGCTACAGCTGAAGAAGAAGCAGCAGCACTGAACCCGGATGCAGAAGGTGAAGTGGCGGCAGAAGATGATGTTGAAGCACCGAAAGATCAGGCGCCCGACGCCTGAGACCCTCAGGGCCCGATGATCTGATCAGGCCCACCGGATCTGTGTCCAGGGTCAGCAACGATGTTGCTGGCCCTCACAGGCCAATTTGAAACCCTCCTCCAAAAAACACATTCCCGCATGGGGTCTGCGCTATTCCAATGGCATCACTGTCACCCGAACTTCGGGATCATGGCTGCCACCGCCCAGAATCACCCCGCGCAACGGCGACACATCGGAAAAGTCCCGGCCCCAGGCCAGGGTGATGTGCTCCAGCGCCGGTTGCACATTGTTGGTCGGGTCAAAATCCACCCAACCCAACACCGGGCAAAACACCGATACCCATGCATGCGATGCATCGGCGCCGATCAGCCTTGGCTGGCCCGGTGGGGGCTGTGTCAGCAGATAGCCACTGATGTACCGCGCCGCCAACCCACGGGAGCGCAGGCAAGCGAGCATCAAATGCGCGAAGTCCTGGCAAACCCCACGACGCCTCTCCAGCACTTCCACCAACGGCGTCGCCACTTGGGTCGCCTCGGCGTCGAAGGTGAACTCGCTGAAGATCTTCTCCATCAACGCTTGAGCCCCCAGCAGCAATGGCCGGCCAGCAGGAAAGCAACTTTCGGAGAACTCGACGAAACTGCGTTTCAAATGCACGTAGGGCGATTCGAAGCGGTAACGGCAGGCTTCCAGCAACGCAGGCGAGAGTGGCTGACCGCTGTAGGTCAGCGCGTTGCAGGTCGCTTCCCAGGCCGGCGATTGATTGAAGTCCAACGACGGCCGTTCCAGCACTTCGACGGTGAGCCGAGCGTTGACCAGCAATTCATCGTGGGGGCGCTCGAACGCCAACCGGGTCAGCGGATTGCCGAACACATCCAGCTCATCCCGGCGTGAAGTCGGCTGGGGACTGATCTGCAACTGCTGCTCGGTGCAGCGCTGCCAGGCACAGGCCCGCGGCCACAAATGTGCCAGTTGCTGGGCCAGGGACACCGGGCTGTCGTAGTGATAATGGGTGTCGTGGAAGATCTGGTAATGGGCACTCATCAGACGGACACCGTGCGCTGGCTGACATCATCGACATGGGCGAAATGGCGCAAGGCCAGGCGATCCGACACCTGTCCGCTGGCATCGGCAATCTCTTGCAGCAGATCCGCCAGCCCCTCTACGGCGGCATGAACACTGGCCTCGCCGAACAGCGAGTTCTCCAGGCAGCCCAGATCGAAGTGCGCCAGCCGCTCCACCAACTGCAGCAGACCTGTTTCGCGCGGCGCGCCGAAGTCGTCATTCAAGCGCTTCAACGTACGGGTCACCAGTTTCAACTGGAACAGCACCGCGTGCGGGTTTTGTTCATCGAGCAGCAACAGGTCGAGCACCGGGATCAATTGCGCCACCGCCAGGTACCGCGAGCGGTAGGTGATGCTGCTGTTACCCAGTTCCAGCAGCCATTCCAGCCCGGCCTGATCGAAAGCCCCGGCACCGCGCAAAAACGCCGCCAGACTGCCGCTGAGAAATTGCAGCCGTTCGATCCGCCGACCGATCATCAGGAAACGCCAGCCTTCGTCCCGTGTCATGTCGTCGAGGGCAAAGCCGGACAGCGCCGCCAGCGACATTACCAACCGGTTGAGGAAGTCCAGCAACTCGCCGAAATCCGGCTCTTCGGTTTCCAGCTCCATGGCCTCGCGCTGCAACTCCACCAGCGCTTGCCAGTTCTCTCGCGAGAGCTTGCCGCGTACTTGCGACGCCGCCCACTGCAAACGCTGCAGATTGGAACGCAGGCTGAACGGCCAATCATCGCCGAGCAGCGCCGCCAGCAATCGTTCCGGCAACTCACCCTCCTCCGGCAACAGATTCAGGCGTTCACCGAGATCGACCGCCGCCTCCAGGGCTTGCGGGTCATCGCCATCGACATAGCGCGCGAGCATGACCCGCAGCAGCCGCGCGCTGTCATCGCAGCGCTCGCAATAACGGCCGAACCAGAACAGGTTCTCGACCACCCGCGATGGCAGATACGGATCACGGCGCACCAGATCGTGAACGCCAATGTTGCGCTGGGCTTTCCATTGTTCGCCGCTGGGTGGGCGATCGCCCAACACCCAGGTGTCTTTGCTCGCGCCACCGCGTTGCATCGACACCGCTTCGGCATCGGCCTCGGCGGCAACCCGGGTCAAGCCACCGGGCAGCACTCGATAACCCTCCCGACTGGCCACCGCATACACGCGCATGCCGATGGCTCGCGGTTGCAACTGTCCGCCTTCGGCCTGCCAGATCGGCGCCTGGGACAGTTGCGCCAATTCTTGCGCAACATAGGCATAAGGCCGTGCCTGCATGCGCTCGGCCAGAGCCTGGCGCTGTTTTTCACTCAAATCACGCCCAAACACCGGTGCAAAGCTCTGCGACGGAAACGCCGGCTTGATCAACAGTTCCGGCAGTTTTTCCAGGGCCTGGGCCAGCACCGGCGCTTCGCCGCACCACCAGGTTGCGATGGACGGCAGGATCAACTCTTCACCGAACAGGAATTGATTGATTTTCGGCAGGAAGCCCAGCAAACCCGGCGACTCCAGCACACCGCTGCCGAGGGCGTTGGCCACCAGCACCCGGCCCTGACGCACCGCTTCGAGCAGCCCCGGCACGCCAAGGGCCGAGTCGGTGCGCAGCTCCAGCGGGTCGCAGAAATCATCGTCGAGCCGACGCATGATCGCGTGAACCCGGCGCAACCCGCTCAAGGTTTTCAGATAGACCGTGGCATCGCGCACGGTCAGATCACCGCCCTCCACCAGTGGATAACCGAGCTGACGAGCCAGGTACAAGTGCTCGAAATAGCTTTCGTTGAAACGCCCCGGTGTCAGCAGGACCACCAGCGGCGCTTCATCGTCGCTCGGCGCCTGCCGGGCGAGTGTTTCCTGAAGTGTGCGGAAGAACCCGGCCAGGTGCCGCACCTTCAAGTCGCGATACAACTCGGGGAAGGCCCGGGACACGATGGTGCGGTTTTCCAGGGCGTAACCGGCACCGGATGGTGCTTGAGTCCGGTCGGCGGTCACCCACCAGCGACCGTCAGGCGTGCGCGCCAAATCCACGGCATACAGATGCAGAAAGGCCCCGTCGGGCGGTGCGATGCCCTGGCAAGGCCAGAGGAAGTTGTTATGACCGAACACCAGTTCAGCCGGCAGCAGGCCTTCGGCGATCAAGCGTTGAGGACCGTACAGGTCCGCCAGCACAGCATTGAGCAAACGCGCCCGTTGAGCGATCCCGGCCGAAAGCTGCTGCCACTCATCGGCTGCAATCACATGAGGCAACAAATCCAGCTCCCATGGCCGATCAGCGCCCTTGGGGTCGGCGTAGACGTTGTAGGTCACGCCGTTTTCCTGAATCTGCCGGGTCAGCAGCGCCTGACGCTGCACCAGTTGCGCTGGCGTGCTGCGTTGCAATTGATCGAACAGCCGCCGCCAGTGCGGGCGCACGGCGCCGCTGTTGTCGAGCAGTTCGTGATAGGTGCCCGCAGTCAACGGGTAGCGGTCAAGCAGGTCAGGCATGGAAAGCTCGTCAGACAGCAAAGAACGGTCAGACTAACGCAGGCTCATGACGCCCGGATAGACGAAAAATCCGAGCGTCGCGTACGGTTTAAAAGCGTCGCAAATCGAGTGTCATCGGCAGCTCGTCGTTGATTTCCAGTTTCGGTACAGGAAGTTTCCCAGGCGTGTGTCCGATGCGGAAGAAACGCGCCATCCGCCGGCTCTCGGCTTCATTGGCGTTCACCGGCAGGCTGTCGTAGTTGCGCCCGCCCGGATGGGCGACGTGGTACTGACAACCACCCAGCGAACGCCCCATCCAGGTGTCGAGCAAGTCGAACACCAGCGGTGCGTGGACCGGGATAGTCGGTTGCAGACAGTTGTACGGTTGCCAGGCACGGAAACGTACACCGGCGACGAACTCGCCGACCCGACCGGTAGGTTGCAACGGCACCGGGATGCCATTGCAGGTCAGCAGATAACGTTGCGGCGGCAACCCCGTCAGCTTGACCTGCAAACGTTCCAGGGACGAATCCACATAACGCACCGTACCGCCCGCGCTGCCCTCTTCGCCCAACACATGCCAGGGCTCCAGCGCCTGACGCAATTCCAATTCGATGCCGCTGACGGCGTAGTCGCCGACCTTGGGAAAACGGAACTCCAGATGCGCCGCGAACCACTCTGCCTGCACCGGATAACCGGCGGCATTCAGGTCGACGATCACATCGGCGAAATCTTGCTCGATAAAGTGCGGCAGCAAGAACCGGTCGTGCAGTTCGGTGCCCCAGCGCGCCAGTTTCGGCGGTGCATAAGGCTCGCGCCAGAACCGCGCCACCAGCGCCCGCAACAACAACTGCTGAGCCAGGCTCATGCGCGCATGGGGCGGCATTTCAAAGGCTCGCAGTTCCAGCAAGCCAAGGCGTCCGGTGGCGCCGTCCGGTGAATAGAGTTTGTCGATGCAGAACTCGGCGCGGTGGGTGTTGCCGGTCACGTCGATCAGCAAATTGCGCAACAAGCGATCCACCAGCCATGGTGGGCATTCTTCGCCCGGCTCCGGCATCTGGGCGAAGGCGATTTCCAGTTCATACAGCGAATCGTTGCGCGCTTCGTCCACCCGCGGTGCCTGGGATGTCGGGCCGATGAACAGCCCGGAAAACAGGTAGGACAAGGACGGGTGGTTATGCCAGTAGCTGATCAGGCTGCGCAGCAGGTCGGGACGGCGCAGAAACGGTGAGTCAGCCGGGGTCGCGCCCCCCAGGACGAAATGGTTACCGCCGCCGGTGCCGGTGTGCCGGCCGTCGATCATGAATTTCTCGGTGGTCAGCCGGGTCTGGCGCGCCTCTTCGTAAAGAAACTCGGTACGTTCCACCAACTCGTCCCAGGTAGCGGACGGCTGGACGTTGACCTCGATCACGCCCGGATCCGGGGTAATGCGAAAGTTGCTCAGACGCGGATCGCTCGGCGGTTCATAGCCTTCCAGCAATACCGGGCAATGCAGTTCCTCGGCGGTGGCTTCGATGGCGGCGACCAGTTCCAGGTAGTCCTCGACCCGCTCCAGTGGCGGCATGAACAGGTACAACCGACCTTCACGTGCTTCGGCGCAGAACGCGGTGCGGGTCAGCCAGTCGGCGGACTGGTCGATCTCGGGCACACGTTCGTCAGCCGTTTTCGGTTGAGCGTGATTCCGTAGCTGGTCGGTACCCGGCAGCTCAGGGAAGTCCTGATTCGGGTCCGTGGGGTGAATGAACGGGTACTCCGCGGCTTTCACCCAAGGCTGCGAGCCGAGCGGCAAGCGATAACCCAGTGGCGAATCCCCCGGTACCAGTCGGCAGTGTTCTTCGCGCAGGTACCAGCGACCGCTCTGCCATTGATCGCCCTTGGCGGTGCGCGCCAGCGGCAGGACCTGACCGATGACCTTGTCCAGGCCTTGGCTGAAGACTTTGCGCAGGCGCGCACGCTCCAGAGGTTCTTCCAGGCGTGAGTCTTCGGCGCTGACGTTCTGCGGCAACGTTCCTTCGCGCCAGAGGTAATAGAAATTGTCTTCGTAGGCCGGGAACACGAAGCGTGTCGGAATCTTCAAGCGTTCGGCGACACTCGCCAGGAAACGCCCGGCCAGTTCGCCATCGGCACCGTAATCTTCCCGCTCGTCGGCAATCAGCGCGCTGTTATGCCAGATCGGCACGCCATCGCGGCGCCAATAGCAGTTCAGCGACCAGCGCGGCAGTTGCTCGCCGGGGTACCACTTGCCTTGACCGAAATGTACCAGGCCCTTGGGCGCGTAATGCTTGCGCATGCGCTGGAACAGTTCGGCTGACAGCCGACGCTTGTCTGGCCCGAGCGCGGCGGTGTTCCACTCGGCGCCGTCCGGGTCATCAATGGAAACGAACGTCGGCTCGCCGCCCATGGTCAGGCGCACGTCACCTTCGAGCAAATCAGCATCGATCTGCCGGCCCAATGCCTGAATCGCCAGCCATTGGTCTTCGGTGTAGGGTTTGGTAACCCTTGGCGCTTCCCAAATCCGCTCGACCGACATTTCGTGGGTGAATTCGCACTCGCACGGTTCCACCAAACCACTGATCGGTGCCGCAGAGGATGGGTCGGGGCTGCACGCCAACGGAATGTGTCCTTCACCGGCAAACAACCCTGAGGTTGCGTCCAGGCCGATCCAGCCGGCACCGGGCAAATAGACTTCGCACCAGGCATGCAGGTCAGTGAAATCCACTTCGGTGCCCGAGGGACCGTCGAGGCTTTTGACATCGGCAGTCAGCTGGATCAGGTAACCGGAGACGAATCGTGCCGCCAGGCCAAGGTTGCGCAGCAATTGCACCAGCAACCACGCCGAGTCGCGGCAGGAGCCGGAGGCCTGTTCAAGGGTGTATTCCGGAGTCTGTACGCCCGGCTCCATACGAATCAGGTAACCGATGTCTTCGCTCAGGCGCTGGTTGAGTGCGACGAGGAAATCCACGCTGGGCAGCGGCGTGCGGTCGATGCCGTCCAGATAGGCCTTGAATGTCGGCGTCAGGGGCAAGGTTTCCAGGTACGGCGCCAGCTCTTTGCGCTCGTCCGCTGCATAGGCGAAAGGGATCTTCTCGGCGTAGGGCTCGAGGAAGAAGTCGAAGGGATTGAAGACCGCCATCTCGGCCAGCAGGTCGACCTCGATCCTCAGTTCATCGGTTTTCTCCGGGAACACCAACCGCGCCAGGTAATTGCCCTGAGGGTCTTGTTGCCAGTTGATGAAATGCTGCTCGGGCGAGACTTTCAGCGCATAGGACAGTATCCGCGTGCGGCTGTGGGCAGCCGGGCGCAGGCGAACGATCTGCGGACCGAGCTCGACGGCGCGGTCGTAGCAGTAATGCGTGACGTGATGCAATGCGACATGAATCGACACGGCGTGCCTCCTGCGAGCCTTAAACTTATAGGAAAGCGCGCAAGACTTATGCCAGCCCAGCGGCGTTGGCGCTTTCTCCAATTGCTTGAGGCAGTACAGCACCAAAATCGGGCGATGCGGAAAATTGGTTTGGCGCAGTTGCACGCAAATGTGGCGAGGACGTGAATGTACGCGGTCTCTGTGGTGAGGGAGCTTGCTCCCGCTGGGGCGTGCAGCGGCCCTAAAAAGCTGACGACTGCTTCGCAGCCGAACGGGAGCAAGCTCCCTCGCCACAATGAGATTCGTTGTTCCTGAAACGCAGAACGCCAACCCGGAGGTTGGCGTTCTGTTCAGCTCAAGCGACGTTTAGCGCGGCACGACCGGCTTGCGCGCAGGCTTCGGCCCCTTGCCTTTAGCCGCGTCCTTGCGCTCCTTGGCTGCCTGCTGGTTGCGGGCGAATGCCGCCGCCTTGGCCTGTTCACGCTTGTCCCACGGGTTGCCGCCATCGCTGGCACGCGGTGGCAGGCCGGTGTGCTGGGTCAGGATCTTGGTGGTCGTTTCCTTGGCCACTTTGTGGCTGCCAGCCGGCGTCGAGTTCTTGCGACGGGCGCTCTGGTAGCTATCGGTCGCGGGCTGATGCAACGGGATCAACTGGTTCTTGCCCGGCCCGATCAGGTCGGCGCGGCCCATGCGGGTCAGCGCTTCACGCAGCATCGGCCAGCCTTTCGGGTCGTGATAACGCAAGAACGCTTTGTGCAGGCGACGCTGCTCTTCGCTCTTGACGATGGTCACGCCGTCACTCTTGTAAGTGACCTTGCGCAGCGGGTTCTTGCCCGAGTGGTACATCGCGGTGGCGGTGGCCATCGGCGACGGGTAGAACGCCTGCACCTGGTCGGCACGGAAACCGTTGCCCTTGAGCCACAGGGCCAGATTCATCATGTCTTCGTCGGTGGTGCCCGGGTGAGCGGCGATGAAGTACGGAATCAGGTACTGCTCTTTCCCGGCTTCCTTGGTGTACTTCTCGAACATGCGCTTGAACTTGTCATAGCTGCCGATGCCCGGTTTCATCATCTGGTTGAGCGGACCTTCCTCGGTGTGTTCCGGGGCGATCTTCAGGTAACCACCGACGTGGTGGGTCACCAGCTCCTTGACGTACTCCGGCGACTCGACCGCGAGGTCGTAGCGCAGGCCGGAGGCGATCAGGATCTTCTTCACGCCCGGCAAGGCCCGGGCGCTGCGATAGAGCTGGATCAGCGACGAGTGATCGGTGTTGAGGTTCGGGCAAATGCCTGGGAACACGCATGAAGGCTTGCGGCACGCGGATTCGATTTCCGGGGTCTTGCAGGCGATGCGGTACATGTTCGCGGTCGGGCCGCCGAGGTCGGAAATGACGCCGGTGAAACCCGGAACCTTGTCGCGGATCTCTTCGATTTCGCGAATGATCGACTCTTCGGAACGGTTCTGGATGATCCGGCCTTCGTGCTCGGTGATCGAGCAGAAGGTGCAGCCGCCGAAGCAGCCACGCATGATGTTCACCGAGAAACGGATCATCTCGTAGGCCGGGATCTTTTCCTTGCCGTACGCCGGGTGCGGAACGCGCGCGTAAGGCATGCCGAACACGTAGTCCATTTCTTCGGTGGTCATCGGAATCGGCGGCGGGTTGAACCAGACGTCTACCTCGCCGTGCTTTTGCACCAGAGCGCGGGCGTTGCCCGGATTGGTTTCCAGGTGCAGCACGCGGTTGGCGTGAGCGTAAAGCACCGCATCGCCACGGACTTTTTCAACCGACGGCAGACGAATGACGGTCTTGTCGCGAGTCATTTTCGGGCTGGCCAGGATCTGTACGACCTTAGCCTCGCCAGGGTCTTCAACCGGCCCCTTTTCCTGCTCGATGGCGCAGGCGGCGGTGTCCTGGGTGTTGACGTACGGGTTGATGATCTTGTCGATCTTGCCCGGACGGTCGATGCGCGTGGAATCGACTTCGTACCAGCCTTGCGGCGTATCACGGCGGATGAACGCGGTGCCGCGCACATCGGTGATGTCTTCGATCTTGTGGCCGTAGGACAGGCGCTGGGCGACTTCGACGATCGCACGCTCGGCGTTGCCGTAGAGCAGGATGTCGGCGCAGGCGTCGATCAGGATCGAGTTACGCACCCGATCCTGCCAGTAATCGTAGTGAGCGATGCGGCGCAGGGAAGCTTCGATGCCGCCGAGCACAATCGGCACGTGCTTGTAGGCTTCCTTGCAGCGCTGGCTGTAAACCAGGCTCGCGCGGTCCGGACGTTTGCCTGCCAGGCCACCGGGGGTATAGGCGTCGTCGGAACGGATTTTCTTGTCGGCGGTGTAGCGGTTGATCATCGAGTCCATGTTGCCGGCCGCGACACCGAAAAACAGGTTCGGCTCGCCGAGCTTCATGAAGTCGTCTTTGGACTGCCAGTTCGGCTGCGCGATGATCCCGACGCGGAAGCCCTGGGCCTCCAGCAGCCGGCCGATGATCGCCATGCCGAACGACGGATGGTCGACGTAGGCATCACCGGTGACGATGATGATGTCGCAGGAATCCCAGCCGAGCTGATCCATCTCCTCCCTGCTCATGGGCAGGAATGGCGCTGGCCCGAAACATTCGGCCCAGTACTTGGGATAGTCAAATAACGGCTTGGCTGCTTGCATGTCGATAACCGGTGTTGGCTTTCATTGAATTTCGCGGGCGCGGAATATAGCACAAATTTTGACCAATTCCGACGGCTATGGTCGGAAATCGGTGGAGCTGTTTTCGCAAAAATCCCGGGGCTACATATAACCCTTGTGGCGAGGGGGCTTGCCCCCGCTGGGCTGCGAAGCGGCCCCAGCATTCATTTGGCGAGACTGTGTATTCAGAATTTACGACTGCTTCGCAGCCGAACGGGGGCAAGCCCCCTCACCACAGAAGCCCTCGCCACAGTTATTCATCGTCGTCGAAGTTGTAGCTACCCGGCGCCAGGTTTTCAAATCGGGTGTATTTGCCGATGAAGGCCAGGCGAATAAAGCCGATCGGGCCGTTACGCTGCTTGCCGATGATGATTTCGGCAATGCCTTTGTGTTCGGTTTCCGGGTGATACACCTCGTCCCGGTAAACGAACATGATCACGTCGGCGTCCTGCTCGATCGCTCCCGATTCCCGCAAGTCGGAGTTCACCGGGCGCTTGTTCGGGCGTTGTTCCAGGGAACGGTTGAGCTGGGACAGTGCCACCACCGGGCAGTTGAATTCCTTGGCCAGGGCTTTCAGGGACCGGGAGATCTCGGAAATCTCGTTGGTCCGGTTGTCACCACTGGACCCCGGGATCTGCATCAGTTGCAGGTAGTCGATCATGATCAGACCGATCTCACCGTGCTCACGCACCAGACGACGGGTCCGGGCGCGCATTTCCGAGGGGCTGATACCCGCCGTGTCGTCGATGAACAACTTGCGATCATTGAGCAGGTTGACCGCCGACGTCAGGCGTGGCCAGTCGTCGTCTTCCAGGCGACCGGCCCGGACCTTGGTCTGGTCGATACGACCGAGGGACGACAGCATACGCATGATCAGCGATTCGCCTGGCATCTCGAGGGAGTAAACCAGGACAGCCTTCTCGCTGCGCAGCACGGCGTTTTCCACCAGGTTCATCGCAAAGGTGGTTTTACCCATGGACGGACGGCCGGCGACGATGATCAGGTCGGCCGGTTGCAGGCCACTGGTCTTCTCGTCGAGGTCGGTGTAACCGGTGGACAGGCCGGTGATCGAGTTGTCGGTGTTGAACAAGGTATCGATGCGGTCGATGGCCTTGGTCAGCAGGTCGTTGACGCTGACCGGACCGCCGGTTTTCGGACGAGCCTCGGCAATCTGGAAGATCTGCCGTTCGGCCTCGTCGAGAATCTCGGCGGCGGTGCGGCCTTCAGGATTGAAAGCGCTGTCGGCGATTTCGGTACTGATGCCGATCAACTGGCGCAGGGTTGCCCGCTCGCGAACGATCTGGGCATAGGCCTTGATGTTGGCGACGGACGGCGTGTTTTTTGCCAGTTCGCCAAGGTAACCGAGACCGCCGACCTGGGACGTCTGACCTTCCTTGTCCAATTGCTCGGCCAGGGTCACGACGTCGATTGGCTGGTTCTGGTCCGCCAGTTTGGCGATGGCACGGAAGATCAGGCGGTGGTCATGCCGATAGAAATCGCCGTCGGAGACTTGATCGAGCACGCGTTCCCAGGCGTTGTTGTCCAGCATCAACCCACCGAGCACGGCCTGTTCGGCCTCGATGGAATGCGGCGGCACCTTCAGGGCAGCGGTTTGCAGATCGTATTGCTCGGGAGCGGAGATATCGTTCATGGCCACTTGGTTTATTCAGGAGAAGCAGAGGTTGTGAAAATCAGGAACTGCAGAAAGACAAAGGGCACGACCTGTAAACAGGATCGTGCCCGATGTTACCGGCAAGCACCCGAGGGTGCCAGCCGACAAGTGCTGCTTAAGCTGCTACCACGACAACGCGTACGGTGGCTTCAACTTCGGCGTGCAGGTGCACGGCTACGTCGAATTCGCCTACGTTGCGGATAGTGCCGTTCGGCAGACGAACTTCGCTTTTTGCAACTTCAACGCCAGAGGCGGTCAGTGCATCAGCGATGTCGTGGGTGCCGATCGAACCGAACAGCTTGCCTTCGTCACCGGCGGTGGCAGTGATAGTCACTTCCAGCTCAGCCAGTTGGGCGGCGCGGCTTTCAGCCGATGCTTTACGGTCTGCTGCGGCTTTTTCCAGCTCAGCGCGACGCTCTTCGAACGCAGCCAGGTTGGCTGGGGTCGCAGCGGTAGCTTTGCCGTATGGCAGCAGGTAGTTACGACCGTAACCAGCCTTAACGTTCACTTTGTCACCCAGGTTGCCCAGGTTGGTGACTTTTTCCAGAAGGATCAGTTGCATGTGAAAATCCTCTTAACTTTTAACCTTCACCGTTCGCGCTATCGGCATCTTTCGGTGCCGAACGACCGCGAAAATCAATCAGGCTGTCGACGATGGCCAGAACCACCAGCAACGGATAGATCAGCTGCATGAACAGCAACAGCGTGACGTACAACCCCACCAGCCAGAACTTGGCCAGTCGCTTTTGCGCCACCAGCCCGTGAATCAGGGCCAGCCCGGCGAACACCAGCGGTACGCTGCACAACGGCGTCAACATGGCCATCTGCGGGCCAAGATTTGGCCCCAGAAGCATTAACGCCAGCAGCAACATCGCCGGTCCCAGCGGGATTCGGATGGCGCGAAACTCGCGACCAAAACCACCCGGGTTGTACAACAACGCCTGCCAGTAGCGCCCGACAATCAGGCTCAGCACACTGACGATTTGCAACAAGGCCGCAATCAGGCCGGTCAGGACCGGTGCAATCAGGGACGCAAAGCGCGCTTGCTCGTCTACCGACAATTGCTGGTAGACCTCACCGAGTAGCGACGGCATGACTTTTATCAAAGCCTGCGCCAGCATCTCGATCTGGGGCGCAAAAGCCGCCCCCAGCACCACTGAAAACACCAACCCCATCGCTATGCTGACCAGCAGCACGCGGTTCCAGGACTCGCTTGCGCGCAAAACCAACGCAAGGCTCGAAGACCCCAGCAGCACCAGAAGTGCCCGTGGATCATCGAAGAAAAGCCACCAGATCAACGCCGGCAGCAGTCCCAGAGCAAGTACGCCAACGGCGTCCTTCAATCCGCGCCGCAGGAGCACAAGGCATCCAGCGGCAGCACCCAACCAATACAACAACGGCAATGTTGCGCATCCGGCCACTACCAGAGTGGCCTGCATACGGCCGCGCATGATGAACTCAGCTAAGGCGCGCATGCATTCAATCCTTTGCTACGTGTCGACTGCCCGGTCTCAGCGGCCGTGGCTGTCGGTGTAGGCCAGCAGGGCCAGGAAGCGGGCGCGCTTGATAGCGGTGGCCAGCTGACGCTGATAACGTGCTTTGGTACCGGTGATGCGGCTTGGAACGATTTTGCCGGTCTCGGATACGTAAGCTTTCAGAGTGTTGAGATCTTTGTAATCGATCTCTTTCACGTCTTCAGCGGTGAAGCGGCAGAATTTACGACGACGGAAGAAACGTGCCATGTAATAGGCTCCTCAAAAGGTCCGTGGATTACTCGTCAGCGTTATCGCTGTTGTCGCTGTCATCACTGTCAACGCCTTCAGCGTCGGAGTGCTCAGGACGGTCGCGACGCTCACGGCGCTCACTGCGGTTTTCTTCAGCCTTGAGCATCTCGGATTGGCCGGTAACGGCTTCTTCGCGACGGATGACCAGGTTACGGATCACTGCATCGTTGTAGCGGAAGTTGTCTTCCAGCTCGGCCAGGGCCTTGCCAGTGCACTCAACGTTCAGCATCACGTAGTGAGCCTTGTGAACATTGTTGATTGCGTAGGCCAGTTGACGACGGCCCCAATCTTCCAGACGGTGGATTTTGCCGCCGTCTTCTTCGATCAGCTTGGTGTAACGCTCAACCATGCCGCCGACTTGCTCGCTTTGATCCGGGTGGACCAAAAAGATGATTTCGTAATGACGCATGAATGCTCCTTACGGGTTGTAGCCTGCCGCTCAAAAGCGGTCAGACAAGGAGTGAATGACACTTATGGACTTGCTTGCGATAGACACATGCGTGCCTGCCGTCACAGCAAGGGGCGCAATTGTAGAGAAGGGTCGAGGGAGGTGCAAGGCAATTGGTGATTATTTGAACAATCACTTCGACTGGAAAGCCGAACACTTGCAGGAGCCGCCTGCGGCGACTCCTGCAGAGGAGTCTCAGGACTTTTTGGCGGTCCCGGCGGCTTTGACGCCACGCTGGCGCAGCGCTTCGAACAGGCAGACGCCGGTGGCGACGGACACGTTGAGGCTGCTGACGCTGCCAGCCATCGGCAGGCGCACCAAATAGTCGCAAAGGTCGCGAGTCAGGCGGCGCATGCCGCTACCTTCGGCACCCATGATCAGGATGGTCGGGCCCGTCAGGTCCTGCTGATACAGATCCTGTTCAGCCTCGCCCGCCGTACCGACGACCCACAAGCCGCGCTGCTTGAGTTTTTCCAGGGTGCGCGCCAGGTTGGTCACGGCGACCAACGGAATCACTTCCGCCGCGCCACAAGCAACTTTTCGAACCGTCGGGGTCAGCGTGGCTGATTTGTCCTTCGGCACGATCACCGCCAGCGCGCCGGCCGCATCGGCCGAACGCAGGCAAGCGCCGAGGTTGTGCGGATCGGTCACGCCGTCGAGCACCAGCAGCAAAGGCGCGCCTTCGGTGCGATCGAGCAGCTCGTCGAGCATGGCCTCGCCCCAGACCTGGCTCGGGCTGACGTCCGCCACCACGCCCTGGTGCACGCCTTCAACCCAGGCGTCCAGCTCGCGACGCTCTGCCTGACCGACGGCCACGCGATTTTCGGCAGCGAGTTCGATCAGCGTCTGAACGCGCGGATCGCTGCGGCCTTCAGCCAGCCAGATCTGCTTGACGCGTTTTGGGTGGTGACGCAGCAACGCTTCTACTGCGTGCACGCCGTAGATCTTTTCCAACTGACTCATGACTTGGCCTTAGGTTTACGCGCCCCGCCGCTTCTGGCGGCTGGAGCGGAACCCGCTTTTGGCGGGCCTTTACGGTGTTTGCTCGGTTTGGCTGGCTTGCCGCCGGAGGCCTTCTCAGGCGCCGACCGCCCGGTCTTTCCCCCAGACGCCGCTTTACCGCCGCTTTTCGCTTCAGACAGCAATGCCTGTTTCATTTCACGACTTTTGCGCAACTCGGCATTTTTTGCCGCCGCATCGCTCGGACGATAGGCTTCGACGGCCTTTTCCTTGGCAGGACGACGCCCGGCCTTGGCCAGTACTGGCTCGGCAGCTGTTTTGATAGCAGGCGCTGCGGTTTCAGTGCCGCGCTTTTTGCGACCGATCGGTGCGCTGATGGTTTTTTCGGCCATCTCGAAGTCGATCTTGCGCTCGTCGAGGTCGACGCGCATGACGCGCACTTCAACGGTGTCGCCCAAGCGGAAGCTACGACCGGTACGCTCACCGGCGAGGCGATGGTGCACAGGATCGAAGTGGTAGTAGTCACCCGGCAGCGCGGTGACGTGCACCAGGCCTTCGACGTAAATATCGGTCAGTTCGACGAACAGGCCGAAACCGGTCACGGCGGTGATCACCCCCGGGAACGATTCGCCCACACGGTCTTTCATGAACTCGCACTTGAGCCAGTTCACTACGTCGCGGGTGGCTTCGTCGGCACGGCGCTCGCTCATCGAGCACTGTTCGCCGAGCTGCTCCAGGGTCGCTTCGTCGTACGGATAGATCCGCGCCTTCGGAATGGTCATCGCACCGGCACGGCGAACGTGCGGGGTGTCCATTTTCGAATGGATGACGCTGCGAATCGCCCGGTGCGTGAGCAAGTCCGGGTAGCGGCGAATAGGCGAAGTGAAGTGGGTATAGGCTTCGTAATTCAGGCCGAAGTGGCCCTGGTTATCGGCGCTGTACACCGCTTGGCTCAACGAACGCAGCATGACGGTCTGGATCAGGTGGAAATCCGGACGATCCTTGATGCCCGCGAGCAAAGCCTGGTAATCCTTCGGCGACGGACCGTCCTTGCCTTTGTGCAGGGACAGGCCGAGCTCGCCGAGGAAGGCGCGCAGTTTTTCCAGACGCTCCGGCGGCGGGCCGTCGTGGACGCGATACAACGCAGGGATTTCGTGCTTTTTCAGGAATTCGGCGGTGGCCACGTTGGCCGCCAGCATGCATTCCTCAATCAGCTTGTGAGCATCGTTGCGAACGGTCGGACGGATTTCGGCAATCTTGCGCTCGGAACCGAAGATGATCCGGGTTTCCTGGGTTTCGAAATCGATCGCGCCGCGCACGTGACGAGCCGCCAGCAGAACCTTGTACAGCGCATACAGCTGCTTGAGGTGCGGCAGGACGTCGGTGTATTCACCACGAAGCTGACGCGCTTCGGTGGCTTTCGGCGTTTCCAGCATGGCGCTGACCTTGTTGTAGGTCAGGCGGGCATGGGAGTGAATCACCGCTTCGTAGAAGCAGTAGTCGGTCATTTCGCCGGATTTGGAGATGGTCATCTCGCAAACCATGGCCAGGCGATCGACGTGCGGGTTCAGCGAGCACAGGCCGTTGGACAACTGCTCAGGCAGCATCGGTACCACGCGCTCGGGGAAGTACACCGAGTTGCCGCGAACCTGGGATTCGTTATCCAGCGCCGAACCGATTTTCACGTAGCTGGAAACGTCGGCAATCGCCACGTACAACTTCCAGCCACCGGAGAACAGGCGCAGCTTGCCCGGTTTGGCTTCGCAGTAGACCGCGTCATCGAAGTCGCGCGCATCTTCGCCGTCGATGGTCACGAACGGCAGATGACGCAGGTCGATGCGCTTCTCTTTGTCTTTCTCTTCGACTTCAGGCTTGAGCTTGGCGGCTTCTTTCAAGACCGCTTCAGGCCAGACGTGCGGAATATCGTAGGTGCGCAGGGCGACATCGATTTCCATGCCCGGCGCCATGTAGTTGCCCACCACCTCGACCACGTCGCCTTGCGGCTGGAAGCGTGGCGTCGGCCAGTGGGTAATCTTCACCTCAACGAACTGGCCGATCTGCGCGTTGGCGTTGCGACCTGGCGTCACCAGCACTTCTTGCTGGATCTTCGGGTTGTCTGCGACGACGAAACCGATACCGCCCTCCTCGAAGTAACGACCGACGATGCTCTCGTGGGCACGGGACACCACTTCGACAATCATGCCTTCGCGGCGACCGCGACGGTCGAGGCCGGAAACACGTGCCAGGGCACGGTCGCCATCGAACACCAGGCGCATTTGCGCCGGGCTCATGAACAGGTCGTCACTGCCGTCGTCCGGGACCAGGAAGCCGAAACCGTCACGGTGACCGCTGATGCGGCCCAGGATCAGGTCGAGCTTGTCCACCGGCGCATAAGTGCCGCGACGGGTGTAGATGAGTTGAGCGTCGCGCTCCATGGCGCGCAGGCGGCGGCGCAGGGCTTCGATCTGGTCTTCTGTGGTCAGACCAAACTCTTCGACCAGCTGCTCGCGGTTAGCAGGCGAACCTCGATCAGCAAGGTGCTGAAGGATCAGTTCGCGGCTAGGAATAGGGTTTTCATATTTTTCCGCTTCACGAGCGGCCTCGGGATCGAGGGACTGCCAATCGGCCATTAGAGAGTTTTCACCTTGTCTATATGCGGGTTAGTTTGGCATAGGCGTAATGAAACGGGAAATTTCAGGCTATGACAGCCCATCTAAAGCCCTTTATCGACACCGCGAAGCTGATTTGAATGCCGCCGGTAAAATTTTCCAGGTTTTTTTGATGACGGGGGTTTACAGTTAAAAAGACGCTCCGTATAGTGCGCGCCATCGACGACGCACTAGCGCTGCCGATACTGCCCAGATGGTGAAATTGGTAGACACGCCAGCTTCAGGTGCTGGTGACCGCAAGGTCGTGGAAGTTCGAGTCTTCTTCTGGGCACCAATTTCGAGCTTGAGATTAGATCAATTTCAAGGCTCACACAAAAACCCGCGAAAGCGGGTTTTTGCATTTCAGGCTTCTGAATTATTAAAATTAAATCAGGGGTTTACAGATCAAAATGCTCTCCGTATAGTGCGCCACATCAACAGCGGCAACGCTGAAGATCATGCCCAGATGGTGAAATTGGTAGACACGCCAGCTTCAGGTGCTGGTGACCGCAAGGTCGTGGAAGTTCGAGTCTTCTTCTGGGCACCAATTCAAATTCAAGGTCACGATCTTGAATTTCACAAAAACCCGCGAAAGCGGGTTTTTGCGTTTCTGGCCTTTGAAAACCCCAAGCCATTACTTCCCCGTGGCGAGGGGGCTTGCCCCCGCTGGGTCGCGAAGCGGCCCTCATCACTCGTTAGTCATACCGTAACTTCAGGATTTACGACTGCTTCGCAGCCGAACGGGGGCAAGCCCCCTCGCCACAGAGTCCAGCGCCAGCCCATTAGCAAACACTCCTCAGACCCGCAAGGCGCACTTGAGAAGCAATATCGTTTATCATTGTTTCAAGTTTTTGCAATGCGACAGTGAG
Source organism: Pseudomonas sp. 01L34 (assembly GCF_056400265.1). Classification (NCBI taxonomy): domain Bacteria; kingdom Pseudomonadati; phylum Pseudomonadota; class Gammaproteobacteria; order Pseudomonadales; family Pseudomonadaceae; genus Pseudomonas; species Pseudomonas sp. 01L34. The sequence continues at coordinate 440,179 of NZ_JBFTSX010000006.1, read as the reverse complement.
GAACCCTGCGAATGATGCTTCGAAATACCCTGCGCCGCGGCCTGACCATCACCCTCCTCGGCCTGACACTCGCCACGCCCCTCACCCAAGCCGCCGATCCGGTTTCCCTGACACTCTATAACGGTCAACACAAGGAAGTCGGCGACGCCGTCGCCAAAGCCTTCGAAGCCAAGACCGGGATTCACGTCAATGTGCGCAAGGGCAGCAGCAACCAACTCGCCAGCCAGATCGTCGAAGAAGGCGATCGCTCCCCCGCCGATGTGATCTACACCGAAGAATCGCCACCGCTGAACAAGCTCGGCGAACAAGGCCTGCTGGCGAAAGCCGATGCCGCCACACTTGAAGTTCTGCCCAAGGACTACGTTGCCGGCAACGGCACCTGGATCGGCATCACCGCGCGGGTCCGGGTCGTCGCCTTCAACCCTAAACTGATCGACGAAAAAGACCTGCCCAAGTCCGTGATGGAATTCTCCGATCCAAAATGGCAAGGCAAGGTCGGCTTCGTGCCTAGCAGCGGCGCCTTCCAGGAACAGGCCGTGGCGATTATCAAGGTCCACGGGATGGACGCCGCCGAAGAATGGCTGACCGGCCTGCGTGCGTTCGGCAAAACCTACAGCAACAACATGGTTGCACTGAAAGCCGTGGAAAATGGCGAAGTCGCCACCGTGCTGGTGAACAACTATTACTGGTTCGCCTTGCAGCGTGAAAAAGGCCAACTCGATTCGAAACTGCATTACTTCACCGGTGGCGACGTCGGCGGACTGATCACCGTTTCCAGCGCTGGCGTACTGAAATCCAGCAAACATCCAAAAGAAGCCCAGCAATTGCTCGCCTACATGGCCAGCGAAGAAGGTCAGCGCGTGATCACCCAGACCACCGCTGAATACCCACTGCACAAGGGCATGGAATCGGATCGCGGTCTCAAGCCGTTCAGCGAACTGCAAGCGCCGAACGTCACGCCAGCCGATCTCGGCAACGCCGAAGAAGCCCTGGACCTGGAACGTGACGTTGGCTTGAACTGATGAGCGCCTCGTTATCCGCCCCCGCTTCGCATGGGGGTTACATGCCAAGGCGCAAGCGGCCGTCGATCTGGCTACTGCTACCGGTTCTGCTGCTGGTGGTACTCAGCCTGTTGCCGCTGGCCTATGTCGGCCTCAAAACCTGGCAAGCCGGCTGGGCCGAGGCACTGCATCTGCTGTGGCGGCCCTACGTGTTTGGCCTGCTGCGCAATACCCTGGCGCTGATGCTGGGCGTCACATTGGCCTGCGGTGTGATTGGCTTGTCACTCGCCTGGCTGCTGGAGCGCAGCAATCTGCCGGGACGGCGGTTATGGGGCGTGATCCTGTGCCTGCCGTTCGCGGTGCCGGCATTTGTCAGCAGCTTCACCTGGGTTTCCCTGAGTGCTCACTTCGAAGGGCTGGGCGGGGCGATTCTGGTGATGACGCTGTCCAAGTACCCGCTGATCTTTCTGCCGGTCGCGGCAACGCTGCGCAATCTCGACCCCTCTCTTGAAGAGTCTGCCCGCACCCTGGGGCAGAATCGTTGGGGTGTATTCTTCAAAATCACCCTGCCCCTGCTCTGGCCATCACTGCTGGCCGGTTCACTGTTGATTGCGCTGCACATGCTGGTGGAGTTCGGCGCGCTGTCGATCATCGGCCTGCAAACCTTTACCACGGCGATCTATCAGCAGTTCGAACTGGAATTCAGCAACGCCAATGCAGCGATGCTTTCTGCGGTGTTGCTGGCGCTGTGCCTGGTGCTGCTATGGCTTGAGTTACGCGTGCGCGGCAAAGGCCGTCACGTACGCACCGGTCAGGGCGCTGCGCGGCATGCGGAGCAGGTTCGTCTGGGGCGATGGGCGGCTGTGGGACAACTTTACTGCCTGCTGCTGGCGATCATCGGCAGCGGCATTCCACTGGGAATGCTGGCGTACTGGCTGATGGTGGGTTCGTCGGCAGCGTTCCCGGTGGCCGCGATCAGCGAGGCATTGCTCTCGTCGCTGGCACTGTCGCTCGGTGGCGCTGCGCTGTGCCTGGTGCTGGCGGTGCCGGTGGGGTTGCTGGTGGTGCGCCATAAAGGCCGACTGGCAATCTGGGCCGAGCGCTTGCCGTATCTGCTGCATGCACTGCCGGGATTGGTGATTGCGCTGACCCTGGTGTATTTCGCCCTGCATTATGTGCCAGTGCTGTACCAGACCTCGGCGCTGTTGCTGATAGCCTATGCGCTGTTGTTTCTGCCACTGGCGCAAGCACCGATTCGCACCGCACTGAACAAGGCCGCACCGCAACTGGAAGAGGCCGCACGCACGCTGGGGGCGTCGTCTTTCAGCGCGTTTTGTCGGGTGACCCTGCCCATCATCTTTCCTGCCCTGGGCGCAGCGTTTGCGCTGGTGTTTCTGGATGCGATGAAGGAACTGACGGCGACGCTGCTGCTGAGCCCGACCGGGCTCAATACGCTGGCGACGGAAGTCTGGGCGCATACCGCGAATGTGGAGTTCGCGGCGGCGGCGCCTTATGCGGCGTTGTTGATATTAGTGTCGGGATTACCGGTGTACCTGCTGACGACACGAATGTATTTGAGCCGTTGAGAGCGCCATCGCGAGCCAGCTCGCGATGGCGATTGTCCTGCCTGAAGATCAAGCCCTGAACTGCCCCAGGCTCGCCTTCAACTGCGCCGCCAACCCATCCAGCACCTTGCCGCTGGCCGTGGTCTCCACGACCGCCTGAGCTGCTTTCTCAGCTTGAGCATGGATGGTCTCAACCCGCCCACGCACGGCCTGCGCACCTTGCGCCTGATGCGCCGCGGCCTGGGTCGCCAGGCCGATCGCCGCATGCACCTGCTCGACCGACGCCTGCACCGACTGTTGCAACCGCGCGCTATCGCGCAACACCAGCAGGCCTTCGCTGGCCTGACGCCCAGCCTGCCCGATTGCCGCAACCGCCTCACGCGCACCCTGCTGCAGCGCAACAATGTGCGCCTGAATATCGCCGGTGGAGCTCTGGGTCTTGCTCGCCAGCGCCCGCACCTCGTCCGCCACCACGGCAAACCCGCGACCGGTCTCGCCGGCACGCGCCGCTTCAATGGCCGCGTTCAGCGCCAGCAAGTTGGTTTGTTCGGCGATCCCGTGAATCACCGTCAGCACCACTTCAATCTGCTCACTCTGCTGTGCCAGACGCTCGATGACTTTCGCACCGGTGTCGACTTGTCCGGCCAATGCCTCGATGAGACTGCCGACTTTCGCCGAAGTCCGGGTGTTCTCATCCGTGGCCTGACGAATGTCCACCACCTGCTGCAAAGCGGCCTGCATGGCGTGGCTTTCAGACTGAGCCTCGTCAGCCATTTGCGACAACGCGCGCAGGCTTTCGGCCACTTCATCGCGCTGCATGCCAGCCGCTGCATCAGCACCGGCATTGCGCAGGGTCATGGCGCCGATTTCCACGCCGGTACGCTGGGCCACATCGCCCGCCTCGCGCACGATCGGCTGTAATTTATCCACAAAGCGATTGACCGCCGAGGCCATGTCGCCGATCTCGTCCTGGCTGTTTATCTGCACGCGCTTGGTCAGATCGCCCTCACCCGCTGCCAGGTCATCCATCGCGACAATAAGCATTTTCAGGCGTTTGACCACTCGACGCCCCAGCACCACCGCCAGTAACAGCAGCACACCGAAACCCACCACCGCCAGGCCCATGCCGATGCGCCAGCGCAAAGCCCCCGCGGCTTCCTGCACGGCGCCCGTGGTGTTGGCTTTCATTTCAGAAGCAGTGGACTGCGCCGATTGCAGACGTCCGCGCATCGCCGTTGCGCTGTCGGCCGCCGCACCTTTGAGGCTGTCACCCACCAATTGATCGCTGCTGGCGATCAGCGCCGAGAAGCGCTTGTCCAGCGCCGCAAGATCGGTTTCCACGGAGGCAGTTGAGACCCCCATCAAGACCTTGCCGATTTCCACCCCATTGGGACTGATCGAGGCTTCAAGGTAGTAGACCGACGGATCGCTCTTCGCTGCATCCAGCACCTTGTCCAGCGCCCGCTCGCCCTGGCCTTTCTCCAGCAGCCCCTTGTTGATCGGGTTCTCCCGGTTGAGATAGCGCGTCAGGTGCTGGCCCGTGGCGTCGTCATAGACCACGAACAACACGTTGGGATTGCGCTGGGCGCGGCGAGCGAATTCGGACAGGGTAGGAATATCGCTATCCCACATGGCGCGGGGTGCGACCGAGGCCAGAAGTTGCGCCATGTCGTTGGCCGACTCCTTCAAATCCTTCTCCAGCGTCGTACGCAGTTGAGCCTGCTCGTCTTTCAAACGTGAAGACAGCCCAGCGGTCAGGCGCTGACGGGTACTGCTGGACAGGTTATCCAGGCTCGACGTGACTTCACGCCCCGCCTGCTCCAGCTCACCGGAGAGCTTTTGGCTATCGGCGCCCAGGCGCACGCCCAGATCGGTTTCCAGCGCAGTCACCGTGCTCCGGGTCAGAGCGACAGCCACCAGCACCTGCACCAAAAGGGCGATACCAAGGGTAACGAACACGGGCCGCAACAAACGGCTTTGTAACAGTGAGAGAACGGCCGACACAGGAAATCCCTCTACTCTAACGCCATTAAATTGATGGCATTCTGAAGGCGATATTCACAGCAAAGGTCATGCCGTCCAACAGGCATAAACGACAAAGGCCCCGATTAAGGGGCCTTTGTGTTTTACATCAACGACTTATTAAGCGAACGGGTGACGCAGAACGATGGTTTCGTTGCGGTCCGGGCCCGTCGAAATAATGTCGATCGGCGCGCCGACCAACTCTTCGATGCGCTTGATGTAGTTACGCGCGGCCTGAGGCAGCTCTTCCAGGGTCTTGGCACCCAGGGTCGACTCGCTCCAGCCCGGCATCTGCTCGTACACCGGCTCCAGGCCGATGTAGCTGTCGGCGTCGGTCGGTGCGTCGATCACTGCACCGTCTTCGTTCTTGTAGCCTACGCAGATGTTGATGGTTTCCAGGCCGTCCAGCACGTCCAGCTTGGTCAGGCACAGGCCCGAGATGCTGTTCACATCGATAGCGCGACGCAGAATCACGGCATCGAACCAGCCGCAACGACGGGCACGGCCGGTGGTGGCGCCGAACTCGTGGCCACGCTTGGCCAGGAACGCACCAACGTCGTCGAACAGCTCAGTCGGGAACGGACCGGAACCGACGCGCGTGGTGTAAGCCTTGGTGATGCCGAGGATGTAATCCAGGAACATCGGACCAACACCCGAACCAGTGGCGATGCCGCCAGCGGTGGTGTTGGAGCTGGTGACGTACGGGTAGGTGCCGTGGTCGATGTCCAGCAGGGAGCCCTGGGCGCCTTCGAACATGATGTCCTTGCCGGCACGACGCAGGTTGTGCAGCTCTGCGGTGACGTCGAGCATCATCGGCTTGAGCAGCTCGGCGTATTCCATGCACTCGTCGAGTGTCTTCTGGAAGTCGATCGCTGGCTCTTTGTAGTAATTGACCAGTACGAAGTTGTGGTAATCCAGCAACTCGCCCAGCTTGGCGGCGAAACGCTCACGATGGAACAGATCACCGATGCGCAGACCGCGACGGGCAACCTTGTCTTCGTAAGCCGGGCCGATGCCGCGACCGGTGGTGCCGATCTTCAGCTCGCCACGGGCCTTTTCACGGGCCTGGTCCAGTGCTACGTGGTAGGACAGGATCAGCGGGCAGGACGGGCTGATACGCAGGCGCTCGCGCACCGGTACGCCTTTCTCTTCCAGCTTGTTGATTTCCCGCAGCAGGGCGTCGGGTGCAACCACCACGCCGTTACCGATCAGGCACTGCACGCCTTCGCGCAGCACGCCAGACGGGATCAGGTGCAAGACGGTTTTTTCGCCGTCGATCACCAGAGTGTGACCAGCGTTGTGGCCACCTTGGTAGCGCACTACGGCGGCAGCATGTTCGGTCAGCAGATCAACGATCTTGCCTTTGCCCTCATCACCCCATTGGGTGCCCAGGACTACGACATTCTTACCCATAACACTTGTCCTCATTCGCGCAAACTTGGTGCCGGCGGCGGCCGGCAGGAAAACTCAAGAAGCCAGTGGCGATACTTGCCAAAGCCCGTTCTGCTGAATCAATTGCCGGTCGCAGTCCGCTTCAGGGGCGGCGGCCAAAGGTTGCCCAGGCAATGCCTGAACGACACGCTGACCCTCACTGCGCAACTGGCAAACCTGCTGCCAGAGTGCTGCATCCGTACTGTCAGGCATCCAGATACCGCCAGACGGTAGCTCGATCTCAGCACGCCCCAGGGTCACCAGGGTTTTCAAATCGGTGGAGAAGCCTGTCGCCGGACGGGCGCGACCGAAGTCGGCACCGATATCGTCGTAACGACCGCCCTGAGCGATGGACTGGCCAACACCCGGCACGAACACGGCGAACACCACACCGGTGTGGTAGTGGTAGCCGCGCAATTCGCCCAGGTCGAAGTACAGCGGTAACTCCGGGAAACGCGTGGACAGACGCTCGGCAATCGCCAGCAAATCGTCCAGGGCCGCCAGAACAGGCGCCGGCGCATTGGCCAGACGCTCGCGGGCAGCGCTCAACACTTCACGACCGCCACACAGGTCGACCAGCGCTCGCAGCATGCCCGACAGATCGGCAGGCAGGCCTTCGGTCAAGGTAATGACCTCGTCGATGGCTTTACGTTGCAATGCATCGAACAACTGTTGCTCGACTTCGCCGGACAAACCGGCGGCGCGGGCCAGGCCGCGGTAGATGCCGACATGCCCGAGGTCCATGTGCACATCCGGCACATCGGCCAGTTGCAGCATGGCCAGCATCAGGCTGATGACTTCCACGTCGCTGCTCGGGCTGGCATCGCCGTACAACTCGGCGCCCAGTTGAATCGGGCTGCGCGAGGACGACAACGCACGTGGCTGAGCATGCAGCACGCTACCGGCATAGCACAGACGGCTCGGGCCTTCGCGACGCAGGGTGTGCGCATCGATGCGCGCCACTTGCGGCGTGATGTCGGCACGGAAACCCATCTGCCGGCCCGACTGCGGGTCGATGACCTTGAAGGTGCGCAGATCGAGGTCCTGGCCTGCGCCGGTCAGCAGGGATTCCAGGTACTCGATATGGGGAGTCACGACAAACTCGTAACCCCAGCTCTGGAACAGATCCAACACCTGGCGACGCGCAACTTCGATGCGCGCAGCCTCCGGTGGCAGTACTTCTTCGATGCCATCTGGCAGCAGCCAGCGGTCTACCGTTGCCATTACGCCATTCCCCTATGATCCGGGCAGCAAGCCTTTGGGCGAGCCTTGAGTGAAGCAGAAAATGATCGGCTCATGTGCATAAACCCCGCGCATGAACAACGTGGCGAAAAGCCTGGAACCGGCTTCGCCAACCACTTTCCTCGAAAAACCTGTCGAGTCATTCAACTCGGGCGCCTGCATAAAAACAGCAATCAAACGTGCAGACGCAAAAAAGCCGGGAATTTCCCGGCTGCCGCATCATACACACGTTTTCCCAAAGGATCACCCCGCCCGAGGCTTTAGCCGCCAGGCGGGGGGATGATTCAGGTCAACGTCGTATCAAGGCTTGGCTTTTTCCAGGTAACGGAAGAAGTCACTGCTCGGGTCCAGGACCATGACGTCGGATTTGTTCGCGAAGCTTTCACGGTAGGCACGCAGGCTACGGTAGAACGCGTAGAACTCCTGATCCTGGCCGTATGCCTTGGAGTAGATCGCAGCAGCCTGGGCATCACCATCACCGCGAACCTCTTCGGATTCACGATAGGCTTCAGCCAGCAGCACGCGGCGTTGACGGTCGGCGTCGGCACGGATGCCTTCGGCCAGCTCGTTACCCTTGGCGCGGTGCTCGCGAGCTTCACGCTCACGCTCGGTGCTCATACGCTCGAACACGCTGCGGTTCACTTCCTTCGGCAGGTCGATGGCCTTGACCCGGACATCGACAACTTCAATGCCCAGCTCTTTTTCCGCCATCTTGTTCAGCGAAGCGGTGATGTCTGCCATCAGCGCATCACGTTCACCGGATACCACTTCGTGCAGGGTGCGTTTACCGAACTGGTCACGCAGGCCCGACTCCAGACGACGGGACAGACGCTCGTCGGCAATCTGCTTGAGGCCGGAAGTCGCGGTGTAGAAGCGCTCGGCATCTTTCACGCGCCACTTGGCGTAGGCATCGACCATCACGGCTTTCTTTTCCAGCGTCAGGAAGCGCTGTGTCGGTGCATCCAGCGTCATCAGGCGCGCATCGAATATGCGCACCTTGTTAACGTAAGGCACTTTCACATGCAGGCCTGGCTGAACATCGGCCTGGACCACGCGACCGAATTGCAGCAACACCGCACGCTCGGTCTGAGCCACGATGTAGAAGCAGTTCCAGGCAACGATCGCCACGACGACGCCGACAATAAGGGCGATCAGCGATTTATTGCTCATCAGCGACTCTCCCTGGTACGTGCCTGCTGTTGCTGCAGATCAGCCGCCGCACGCACATTCACTTCATTGCTGCTGGCTGCTGCGCCGGTCACCGGAGTGCTGGTGCGGCGGCCATCCTCGACCATCTTGTCCAGCGGCAGATACAGCAGATTGCTCTGGCCATTCTTGTTGCCGGTCACGAGAACCTTGCTGGTGTTGCTGAAGATTTCCTGCATGGTGTCCAGGTACAGACGCTGACGGGTAACTTCAGGCGCCTTGCGGTACTCGGCCACCAGTTTGGTGAAGCGGTCAGCCTCACCCTTGGCGCGGGAGACGGTCTCGTCGCGGTAACCGTTGGCATCCTCGAGGATGCGCTGGGCCTGACCACGGGCTTCCGGCACGACGCCGTTGGCGTAGGTTTCAGCCTGGTTACGCGAACGCTGTTCGTCTTCACGGGCGCGGATCACGTCATCGAAGGCTTCCTGGACTTCACGCGGTGCAGCAGCGCTCTGTACGTTGACCTGAGTGACGGTGATACCGGTGCGATAGGTATCGAGGAAACGTTGCAGACGCTCCTTGATTTCGCTGGCCATCAATTCACGACCTTCGGTCAGCACCTGGTCCATGGCGGTAGAACCCACCACGTGGCGCAAGGCACTGTCGGTCGCATGCTGCAGGCTGGTTTCCGGCTGATCGACGTTCAGCACGAAGTCCTGCAGGTTGCTGATCTTGTACTGCACGGTCAGCGGCACTTCGACGATGTTTTCGTCTTCAGTCAGCATTTGACCCTGCTTGGTATAGGCACGCTCACGCGTGACGTTTTCCAGGTACTTGCGATCGATCGGCGGGAAATAGATGTTCAGGCCCGGGCCGACGGTTTCATAATATTTGCCGAAGCGCAGCACCACGGCCTGCTCCTGCTCGTCGACCACGTAGACAGCGCTGTACAGCCACACGGCCGCCAGCACGGTCAGACCGATGCCGAGCAGACCGCCAAAGCCGCCACTCTTGCCCGGACCACCGCCCTCGTCACCGCGTTTCTTGCCACCACCGAACAACCCGTTCAGGCTTTCCTGCAGCTTTCGGAAGGCCTCGTCGAGATCCGGTGGTCCCTTGCGGTCGCCGTTATTGCGGCGCTTGCCACCCCAAGGATCCTGATTATTCGAGTTGCCACCCGGCTCATTCCAAGCCATAGCGCTCTCCATCTGATAAAGCAAAGACGCACCCACGGCGCGCCGACCAATGCTACAGAATGCCTGTCACCGCGGCACAACCGCTTTCTCAGGCTTTTATTGCAAAGTGTGTTGCTCGATGAATTCCATCGGTTGCAGACCTTCGCGGCTCACGAGTCGATTCAATTCGATCCGTGGCAAGCGAACGGCCAGCAGGCTGATGCCTTCTTCGTCGTGTTCTTCTTTTTGCACCGCACCGAGTTCGAAAAACTGCGCACGCAGTCGAGCAAAACGTTGCGGCAAGCGCAAGGTGCCAACAAACAAATCGCTGCCCAACAGTTCCGCCACTGCCTGCTTGAGCAAGTCCAGGCCGGTACCGTCCTTGGCCGACAACCAGACCCGCTGCGGCTTGCCATCGGCATCGCGCTGGATCTGCGGCTCAACCCCCTCGAGCAAATCGAGTTTGTTGTATACCTCAAGGATCGGCAAGTCTTGTGCCCCGATCTCCCCGAGCACCACCATGACCTGTTCGATCTGGGCCATACGATCAGGCTCGTGCGCATCGATCACGTGCAGCAGCAGGTCGGAGTTGCTCGACTCTTCGAGCGTAGCTCGAAATGCCTCGACCAGTTTGTGCGGCAGGTGACGAATGAAGCCCACGGTGTCGGCCAGCACGATCGGCCCGAGGTCCTCGAGCTCTAGTCGGCGCAAGGTCGGGTCGAGGGTCGCGAATAGCTGGTTGGCGGCAAAGACGTCGGAATCGGTGACCGAGTTGAACAGCGTCGATTTGCCGGCGTTGGTATAACCCACCAGTGAAACCGTCGGAATGTCAGCACGCTTGCGCCCGCGACGAGACTGCTCGCGCTGGCTGCGGACCTTTTCCAGGCGTCCCTTGATCTGACGCAGACGAATCCGCAACAGGCGCCGGTCGGTTTCCAGTTGGGTTTCACCCGGCCCGCGCAGGCCGATACCGCCCTTCTGCCGCTCAAGGTGAGTCCAGCCGCGAACCAGACGCGTACTCATGTACTCAAGCTGGGCCAGTTCGACCTGGAGCTTGCCTTCATGGGTGCGGGCGCGTTGGGCGAAGATATCGAGAATCAGACCCGTGCGATCGATCACGCGACACTCGAAAATACGTTCGAGGTTACGTTCCTGACTGGGCGTGAGGATGTGATTGAAAATCACCAGATCGACCTGTTCGGCTTTGACCAGGTCGCGTAACTCTTCGACCTTGCCGCTGCTGATCAGGGTTTTGGCGGTTGGCCGATGACGCGGCACGTTAAAAAACGCGACGGTCTCGGCACCAGCCGAAATTGCCAACTCCTGAAACTCCTGCGGATCTTCGCGCGCCTCAGGGTCCTGACCATCCAAGTGAACGAGAATTGCCCGCTCACCACCACCGTGGCGCTCAAAGAACAAAGGAGACTCCTATCAGGCGTTACCTGGCTCAGCGTCGCCTGCTTCGGATTCGGTTGCGCTAGGCAGACGAATTGGACGAACTGGCACCACTGTAGAGATAGCGTGTTTGTAAACCATCTGGCTGACGGTGTTTTTCAGCAGGATAACGAACTGGTCGAAAGACTCGATCGTGCCTTGCAGTTTGATCCCGTTGACCAGGTAGATGGAAACCCCCACTTTCTCTTTACGTAAAGTATTCAAGTAAGGGTCTTGTAGCGAATGCCCTTTTGACATGTGCCGCACTCCTTTAAGGATTCAATATAAAAAATAGGTAAACAGATGGCTTGGGGCCGTCACACCCCCAAGGATAGACGGCAATTGCAAGGACTCAGCTCAATATGGAGATGGTCCCGAGGTATTTCAAGGCGCGCGGCAGATTGTCGCAATCGAGGCTGTCCAACCAGTGTAAATCAGCCCAACTGCGCAGCCAGGTGAACTGGCGCTTCGCCAATTGGCGCGTGGCAATGATTCCACGCTCCTGCATCTCGGCTTGCGTCAGCTTGCCATCCAGGTAATCCCAGACTTGTCGATAACCTACTGCACGTATAGACGGCAACCCGGAATGCAAGTCACCTCTATCTCGCAGGGCTACGACCTCATCGACGAATCCCTGTTCCAACATATTTGTGAATCTTTGTTTAATGCGCTCGTGCAGTACCTGGCGATTTGCCGGAGCGATGGCCAAGTTCGCGACAGTATAGGGCAATTGTTGCAGTCCCGAAGCGGCTGCTTCAGTACTTTGCGCAGATTGTCGCAAGCGTAGCTCAGTCATGCTCTGGCCGCTGACGCGATAAACTTCCAGTGCACGACTAAGGCGCTGCGGATCGTTCGGGTGAATTCGCGCCGCGGATTGCGGATCAATCACCGCCAATTGATCGTGCAGGGCTTGCCAGCCAAGGCGTGCAGCCTCTTCTTCGATTTGCGCACGAACGTCCGCATCGGCCGCCGGCATGTCGGCCAGCCCCTCGAGCAAAGCCTTGTAATAGAGCATTGTGCCGCCCACCAGCAGCGGAATATTGCCCCGCGCGGTGATCTCGCCCATGGCTTGCAACGCATCGCGACGGAAATCCGCGGCGGAATAACTCTCGGCCGGGTCGAGAATGTCGATCAGACGATGCGGGAATTCGGCCAGGATCTCTTTGGAGGGTTTGGCGGTGCCGATGTCCATGCCGCGATAAACCAGCGCCGAATCGACACTGATCAGCTCGCAGGGCAGGACCTTGGTGAGTTCGATGGCCAGGTCGGTCTTGCCGGCGGCCGTCGGCCCCATCAGGAAAATCGCGGGAGGGAACTGGCTCATCAACGACCGCGCAAGAACAGTTTGTCCAGATCGTCCAGGCCCAGTTGGGTCCAGGTCGGTCGGCCATGGTTGCATTGACCGCTGCGCTCGGTGTTTTCCATGTCCCGCAGCAGGCCGTTCATTTCCGGCAAGGCCAGGCGCCGATTCGCGCGAATCGCGCCGTGGCAGGCCATGGTGCCGAGCAGTTCGTTCAAGTGCGCCTGAATCCGGTCGCTGGTGCCGTATTCCATCAAATCCGCCAGCACATCGCTAACCAGTCGGTTGGCCTCGGCCTGCTTCAGCAACGCAGGGATTTGCCGGATGGCCAGGGTTTCCGGGCCAAGGCGCTGCAATTCAAAACCCAGACGCTGGAACCAGGCGACGTTTTCTTCGGCGCAGTCGGCTTCGCGCTGGCTGACCGCCAGGGATTCCGGCACCAGCAATGGCTGACCGCTCAACCCCTCGCTGGCCATGGCGACTTTCAGCCGTTCGTACATGATCCGCTCATGGGCGGCATGCATGTCTACCAGCACCAGGCCTTGGGCGTTTTCCGAAAGAATGTAGATGCCCTTGAGCTGCGCCAGTGCATAGCCCAGCGGCGGAATGTCATCTTGCCCGGCCGGCAGCGCGACCGCATTGGCCTCGGGCAACGGCGCGAAAAACTCGCGATAGGCCGCCTGGGCTTCGGCGACGGGCACGCCGGACTGAGGTCGTGGCGTGTATTGATACTGATAACCGGCACCGGCGCCAGAGCCCGCCGAAGTATTGAAGGACGGCTGGGCCTGAGGCTGCTCCAGCAGCGCATTGGCCGCCAGACGCATCTCGCCCTGCGGGCCGAACTCGCCGGCTTCGATACCGGTTGGCCGGACCATGGCTGTCGCGACAGGCGCGGCCAACTGGTCTTCCGGCCGCACATCACCCAAGGCGCGATGCAAAGTGCCGTAAAGGAAGTCGTGAACCATGCGCCCGTCACGGAAGCGTACTTCGTGCTTGGTCGGGTGCACGTTGACGTCGACGCCCGCCGGATCGACTTCGAAAAACAGCACGAATGTCGGGTGCCGACCGTTGAACAATACGTCACGATAAGCCTGGCGCACTGCGTGGGCCACCAGTTTGTCGCGCACGGCACGGCCATTCACAAAGAAATACTGCAAATCCGCCTGGCTGCGGTTGAAGGTCGGCAACCCGACCCAACCCCACAAATGCAGGCCATTGCGTTCGATTTCGATCGGCAGCGCCTGCTCCAGAAAGCCCGCCCCGCAGATCGCCGCCACACGCCGGGCGCGGGCCGCGTCATCATGGGCTTCGTGCAGGCTGAGGATGGTTTTGCCGTTATGGCGCAGATGGAACGCCACATCGAACCGCGCCAGCGCCAGACGCTTGATCACTTCTTGCAGGTGATCGAATTCGGTTTTTTCGGTCTTGAGAAACTTGCGGCGCGCCGGGGTATTGAAGAACAAATCGCGCACTTCCACCGAAGTGCCCACCGGATGAGCCGCTGGTTGCACGCGAGCCGCCATGTCCCGGCCTTCGGTTTCCACCTGCCAGGCTTGATCGGCGTCGCGAGTGCGGGAAGTCAGGGTCAGACGCGCCACGGAACTGATGGAGGCCAGCGCCTCACCACGAAACCCCAGGCTCATGACCTGTTCGAGGTCTTCCAGGTTGCGGATCTTGCTGGTGGCGTGACGGGCCAGGGCCAAAGGCAGGTCATCGGCGGAAATGCCGCTGCCATCGTCGCGCACCCGCAGCAGCTTGACACCGCCCTGCTCCACATCGACATCGATGCGTTTGGCGCCGGAGTCGAGGCTGTTTTCCAGCAACTCCTTGATCACCGAGGCCGGGCGCTCAACCACTTCACCAGCGGCAATCTGGTTCGCCAGCCGTGGACTGAGTAGCTCGATACGCGCCGTGTTGGTCAGCACCTGGTTCATTCTTTGGCCGCCAGTTCAGTGCCTGGAATGGTCAACGTCTGACCAATCTTCAGCTCGTCACTTTGCAAGTTGTTGGCACTGCGCAAGGTGGCCGCAGACACCTGATAACGCACAGCGATCATCGCCAGGGTTTCGCCGGGGCTCACGCGATGGTCACGCGGGCCTTGGGCGATCTTGCCGGAATCGCGCAGCCAGGCAATGTAAGTGCCCGGCGGCGGGTTCTGCTGGAAGAATTGCCGCACGCCGCTGCTGATGGAGCGCGCCAGCGCCTGCTGGTGGCTCGATGCCGCGAGTTTCGAGGCTTCGTTGGCGTTGGAGATGAACCCGGTTTCCACCAGGATCGACGGGATGTCCGGCGACTTCAGCACCATGAACCCGGCTTGCTCGACACGTTGTTTGTGCAGCGGCGTGACGCGACCGATGTTGCTCAAGACTTTCTGGCCAACGTTCAGGCTGGAAGTCAGGGAAGCGGTCATCGACAGGTCGAGCAGCACGCCGGCGAGCATCCGGTCCTTGTCGTCGAGGCTGACGTTGCCGGCACCGCCGATCAAGTCGGAACGGTTTTCGCTGTCGGCCAGCCAACGGGCGGTCTCCGACGTAGCGCCGCGGTCAGACAGGGCAAACACCGACGCACCGAACGCTGCGGCTGACGGCGCGGCGTCGGCGTGGATCGAAACGAACAGGTCGGCGCCCTTCTTGCGGGCGATTTCGGTACGGCCACGCAATGGAATGAAGTAGTCGCCGGTACGGGTCAGTTCGGCGCGGAAACCTTTCATGCCATTGACCTGACGCTGCAGTTCACGGGCGATGGCCAGCACCACGTCTTTCTCACGCTGACCGCGAGAGCCCGAGGCGCCCGGGTCTTCGCCGCCGTGACCGGCATCGATCACCACGATAATGTCGCGCTTGCCAGCCGGTGCGGGTGGCAGCTTGATCGAAGGCTCGGACGGCGTGACGGGTACGGCGGGTACCGTGGCCACAGACGGTGTTGGCGCAGGCGGTGGCGAGGCATCGGCCGCGTTGTCGAACAGGTCGACTACCAGGCGATTGCCGTACTGGGCGTTCGGCGCCAAGGTGAAGCTTTTCGGCGTGACGGCTTTTTTCAGGTCGATGACTACCCGCAAATCGGTCGGCGTACGCTGAGCCGAACGCATTGCCGTGATCGGCGTGTTGGCCGTGGAGACGTTCAGCGGCGAGCCGAGCGTCGCGCCATTGATGTCGATTACCAGCCGATCCGGTGCGGTCAGGGTAAAGACGCTGTGCTGGACAGGCCCCGTCAGGTCGAACACCAGTCGAGTGTTATCCGGCGCCCGCCAAAGGCGAACACTGTTGACCTTCGTCTCGGCCACAGCGTCGACGGTCACCGCCAAAAACAACACCCCTACGGCAGCAACCAACGCGCGAAAGCGCATACCTAACCCCATCATTTATTTGGATTCCAATGCCAAAACGGCACACCACGACTCGCCACGCGAGCCTTGGGGCAAAATTCTCAGCGAACGCCCGCTGTCTTGCGGGCTAATGGTAATGGTCAGGTCGGGCTTTGGCAAAAAGCCTGCACCCTTCTGGGGCCATTCAATAAGACATAATGCGTCGTCATCGAAATAGTCGCGGATGCCGAGGTACTCCAGCTCCTCGGGGTCGACCAATCGATATAAGTCGAAATGGAAGGCGCGGACGGCGCCGATCTCGTAAGGCTCGACCAGGGTAAAGGTCGGACTTTTTACCGCGCCGGTATGCCCCAGGCCACGGATGATGCCCCGGGACAGTGTGGTTTTCCCCGCGCCCAGATCCCCTTCAAGAAAGATCAGACCGTGCCCTCCGGTGGTTTTGGCGATACGTGCGCCAAAATCGCTCATGGCCTGCTCATCAGCCAGGTACAGGGTTACTTCAGACACGGTGCTTGCTCCTCCAACAACTGACGAATGGCTGGAATCAGATCACTGGCCGCCAGCCCGCGGCCTAATTTACCTTGTTGCGCACCGGCATTGGCGTGCAGCCAGACCGCCAGGCAGGCCGCGTCATACGCGTCCAGGCCCTGAGCGAGCAAGGCGCCCACCAGACCGGCCAGCACATCACCCAACCCGGCCGACGCCATGGCCGGATGGCCCTGATGACACAGCGCCAGACGCCCATCGGGGCTGGCAATCAGACTGCCAGCGCCCTTGAGTACTACCACCGCTGTATATTTTTTGCTCAACGCATGGGCCGCGGCCGGGCGGTCAGCCTGTACGGCCGTTGTCGATATCCCCAGCAATCGTGCCGCTTCGCCCGGATGCGGCGTGATGACACTACCTGCGGGCAAGCTCACGCCACCTTCGGCCAACAGGTTCAATGCATCGGCATCCCATACTTGTGGCTGCGACGCGTTGGCCGCGGCCGACAACAGGCTGCGCCCCCAGGCGGCCTGCCCCAGCCCCGGGCCGACGACCAGCACCGCGGCCTTCTCCAGCAGGCCCATCAATTGATTGGCTGACGACGCGCCGAGCACCATGGCTTCCGGCAAACGCGCCAGGGCGGCCGGAACGTGCTCACTGCGGGTGGCCACGGACACCATGCCGGCACCGCTGCGCAGGGCACTTTGTGCACTAAGCAGGATGGCGCCGCCAAAACCGCGATCACCGCCAATGAGCAATACGTGACCGAATTTGCCTTTGTGGGCAGTTGGAGCGCGGCCGGTCAGACGCGGCACATTACCGGCCGTCAGGCGACGCGCACTGATCTCGGCCCCAATAAATGTCTCGGGGGCGACGTGCAGATCGTTGAATACCAAATCGCCCACCACATCCGCCGCGTCACCGGTGAACAGCCCCACCTTCAAACCGATGAATGTCACCGTCAGGTCTGCTCGAACCGCAATGCCGAGCTGGCGACCCGTATCGGCGCACAGCCCCGAGGGGATATCCACCGCCGCAACCGGGAGCCCACTGGCATTGATCGCGGCGATGACGCTGGCGAACGGCTCGCGCACTTCACCGGTCAGGCCGGTGCCGAACAAGGCATCCAGCACAATGCCGCGCAACTCGGAGTGCGGGGTCCAGCCTTGAATGGCCACGCCTTCGGCCACCGCCTCGGCATGCGCCGACGCGGCATCGCCCTGCAAACGCCCGGGGTCACCGGCGGCCAGCACCCGCACATGCCAGCCGGCACGTCGGGCCAGCACGGCCACCAGATAACCGTCGCCCGCGTTATTGCCATGGCCGGCCACCACACTCAATTCGTGCCCGGTCGGCCAATGGCGGACCAGCGCACGCCAGGTCGCCCGTGCCGCACGCTGCATCAATTCGAAGCCCGGTGTACCGGCCGCGATCACGCTCGCATCGAGCCCTCGGACTTGCGCGGCGCTATACAGCGCGTCGGGTAATTCATCTTTAGTGTGCGGCATGCGTCTTCAGGCTCCGATGTCTGGCAGAATTATACGCATCTCAGCTCCGGTTTCTCTCGCCTCATGCCCGCTATTACCACAGACCTGCCCGCCCTCGCCCAATCCATCAAGGACTGGGGCCGCGAGCTGGGCTTTCAGCAAGTCGGCATCAGCGGCCTCGACCTGGCCGAGCATGAGCAGCACCTGGAGCGCTGGCTCGCCGCTGGCTATCACGGCGAAATGGATTACATGGGCGCCCATGGCAGCAAACGCTCGCACCCGGAAGAACTGGTGCCGGGCACCCTGCGCGTGGTTTCCCTGCGCATGGACTACCTGCCGGGCGACACGCACATGGCGCAACGGCTGGCCCAACCGGAAAAAGCCTACGTCTCGCGTTATGCCTTGGGCCGCGATTACCACAAATTAATTCGTAAACGCGTGCAACAACTGGCGGAAAAGATCCAGGCAGTGATCGGCCCGTTCGGCTACCGCGCCTTCGTCGACAGCGCCCCGGTGCTGGAAAAGGCCATCGCCGAACAGGCTGGCCTGGGCTGGATCGGCAAAAACACGCTGGTCTTGAATCGCAAGGCCGGCAGTTACTTCTTCCTCAGCGAACTGTTCGTCGACCTGCCGCTGCCGGTGGACCCACCCCACGCCACCGAGCACTGCGGTCGCTGCACGGCCTGCCTGGACATTTGCCCGACCAATGCCTTCGTCGGCCCCTATGTGCTGGACGCCCGTCGCTGCATTTCGTACCTGACCATCGAACTGAAAAGCGCGATTCCTGAAGATTTACGACCGCTGATCGGCAATCGGGTGTTCGGTTGCGATGACTGCCAGATTGTCTGCCCATGGAACCGCTTCGCCCGGCCTTCCGGGGAAAGCGACTTCAAACCCCGGCACAACTTGGACAACGCCGAACTGGCCGAACTGTTCATGTGGGACGAAGAAAAATTCCTCAGCAGCACCGAAGGTTCACCGTTGCGTCGGGCCGGTTACGAGCGTTGGTTGCGCAATCTGGCGGTCGGCCTGGGCAATGCGCCGTCGAGCATTCCGGTGCTGGAAGCGTTGAAGGCACGGCGGGACTATCCGTCGGAACTGGTGCGCGAGCATGTCGAATGGGCGCTAAAACAACACGGACTTATGTAGTAGCTGCCGAAGACTGCGTTCGGCGCGACTGCGAAGCGAGCCCTTCGGCCTCGAACGCAGCCTTCGGCAGCTGCTACAGGGACTGCGTGTAAATCAGGCTTCGTCGTTATAAACGAACTTGGGCATTTCCCAGTGGAAACGGATCGCCAGCAAGCGCAGCAGGAAGCCGCCGAATAGCGTGATCAGGATCGCCTGTTCACCCGGCAATTGCAGATAGACACAGAATAAATAGCACCACGCCGCGGCAAACGAGACGCTGGCGTAGAGTTCGCGGCGGAAGATCAGCGGGATGTCGTTGCAGAAGATGTCCCGCAGAATGCCACCGAATACCCCGGTGATCACGCCGCTGACCGAGGCCACCAGCATGCCGTGGCCCATTTCCAGGGCGGTCATGCAGCCGATCAGGGTGAACGCCACCAGGCCCGCGGCGTCGAGCACCAGAAACAGCGAGCGCAGATGGCGCATCCAGCGCGCAGCGAAGACGGTGAACATCGCTGCGATCGACGTCAACACCAGGTATTCCGGGTGTTTGACCCAGGTCAGCGGGTAATGGCCAAGCAACACGTCGCGCACCGACCCGCCGCCCAACGCCGTGACGCATGCAATCAATACCACGCCAAACCAGTCCATGCCGCGACGGCCCGCAGACAGGGCGCCAGTCATGGCTTCGGCAGTAATGGCGATCAGGTAGAGCATCAGCAACATGGTGGCGGTCCTTACGAGAAGGCGCGCAGTCTACTCACTTCACCGAAGCACCAAAAGAGGGCGAAGCATTCACACCTGTGGCGAGGGGGCTTGCCCCCGTTGGGTCGCGTAGCGGCCCCAAAACCAGACACCCTGTTCTTCCAGGCGTACCGCGCCGACCGGTTTGCGACTGCTACGCAGCCGAACGGGGCGGTGCGGCGTTCCGACAAGCTCCCTCGCCACAAAAACCTCCCTATGCCCAATCAGAACTTGATGAAATTCTTGCGGTAGTGCTGCAGCTCGGCGATCGATTCGCGGATGTCGTCCAGGGCCAGGTGGGTGCTGCCCTTTTTGAAGCTGTCGCGCACGTCCGGTGCCCAACGCGCGGCCAACTCCTTGAGGGTCGACACGTCGAGGTTGCGGTAGTGGAAATAGCTTTCCAACGACTTCATGTGGGTATAAAGGAAGCGACGGTCCTGGCAGATGCTGTTGCCACAGATCGGCGACTTGCCCTTCGGCACCCATTTCTCCAGGAAGGCGATGGTCTGGGCTTCCGCTTCGGCCATGCTGATGCGGCTGTCGCGAACCCGTTGGGTCAGCCCGGAGCCGCCGTGTTGACGGGTATTCCACTCGTCCATGCCGGCGAGGATCTCGTCGCTGTGATGAATGGCGATCACCGGACCTTCAGCCAAGGTGTTCAAATTACTGTCGGTGACGATGGTGGCCATCTCGATGATGACGTCGGTATCAGGGTTCAGCCCGGTCATTTCCAGGTCGATCCAGATCAGGTTCTGCGGGTTCTGCATATGTCGGCTCCTCGGCGTAGGTTCGCAGTTTAGCCTAGGGAGGCGGCCGGGCGTGCTAAACTCGCGACCGTTTTACCTAATCGCTGCATTCTCGATACGGAACACCCATGGCCAAACGCCAACTCAATCGTCGTCAAAACTGGCGCATCGAAAAGATTCAGGGCGAGCGCGCTGCCCGCGCCGCCAAACGCGAGTCCTCGGCTGTCGAGGCACTTGAGGGTGGCGACCTGGGTCCGGAACAGACGGGCCTGGTGATCGCGCACTTCGGTGTACAGGTTGAAGTCGAAGCCCTCGATGGCGAGCTGGCCGGCCAGGTATTCCGCTGCCACTTGCGCGCCAACCTGCCGGCGCTGGTGACCGGCGATCAGGTCGTATGGCGTGCCGGCAACCAGGGCATCGGCGTGATCGTGGCGCAACTGCCGCGCAAAACCGAGCTCTGCCGCCCGGACAGTCGTGGACAGCTCAAGCCGGTGGCGGCCAACGTCGACATGATCGTCATCGTCTTCGCACCGCTGCCAGAGCCTCATGCCAACCTGATCGACCGCTACCTGGTTGCCGCGGAACATGCGGGTATCCGCCCGTTGTTGCTGCTGAACAAATTCGACCTGATCGACGAGCAGAACGCCCCGGCGCTGAATGCCTTGCTGGCGGTTTACCGCACGCTGGGCTACCCGGTGCTGGAAGTGTCGGCGCACCACGGCAACGGCATGGAACAACTTCAAAAACTGTTGGACGGGCACATCAGTGTGTTCGTCGGCCAGTCCGGTGTCGGCAAATCATCTTTGGTCAACAGCCTGTTGCCGGAAGTCGAAACCCGCGTCGGCCCGCTGTCCGAGCTGTCGGGCCAGGGCACCCACACCACCACCACCGCGCGGTTGTTCCACTTCCCCGGTGGCGGTGAGTTGATTGACTCCCCGGGTATCCGCGAGTTCGGCCTGGGTCACGTCAGCCGTGCCGACGTCGAAGCCGGCTTCATCGAGTTCAACGACCTGCTCGGCACGTGCCGCTTCCGCGACTGCAAACACGACCGCGAACCGGGCTGCGCCCTGCTCAAGGCCCTGGAAGATGGCCGCGTGCAGCAGCAACGGATGAACAGCTACCGGTCGATCATCGCCAGCTTGCCTGAAAACAGCTATTAAACAGACGCGCCAGCCGCCCCGACATCAATGGGACGGCTGGCTGCTCGCAGCAGCCTACAAAAACCACCCATCGACTTAAACATCAGATATTTCTGTAGGGCATCCGCACGCCTGTTTGAAGGGTACTTCTCTTTAACCGTAAAGGCCTTGTTCCAGCCCTTCAACTGCATACATTCAAGCCCTCTTCGCATATTAGCGATACTGAGGGACAGCCATGCCAACCTATCACTTGTTCATCGTTCACTCGTGGAACCGTTCAGGCGCCCATTACCGCGAACTCGCCCTCAAGGGACACTTCTGATGCCTGTATTCATCAGCTATCGTCACGCGGATCGCCCCTACGCGATCGCCATCAGCAGCCGTCTGATACAGGCCAACATCAAGACCTACTTCGACGTGCTGGATCCGGAATCCCAGACCACTGACGACATCACCGGGGTCATCACCCGCTACATCAGCGCGAGCACGCATCTGATAGCCGTTGTCTCGGGCAAGACCGTGCCGCCATGGTGGGTACCGTTCGAAATCGGCGAAGCGACCATCAGCAACCGGCGGATTTGCTCATTCCAGACCGAACCGGCGGAACTGCCGCTGTACTTCGATAAATGGCCGAAGCTCAGCACTGACAAGGACCTGGATTTTTTCATTGAGGCCTACCGTGAAGAAGTGGCGACCAAGCGTTCAATGACACTGGATTCAATCAGCGAATCCCTTTGCGGCAGCTACAGACGCAATGCGGAACTGTTCCACGACCAGCTCAAGAGTCGCATCCGACGGGGTTTCTGAGAGGTGCAAAAAAGCCGCGATGATCGCGGCTTTCTTGTATTTCAATGCTGACCAATCAACGGCCGAACGGTTACTCGCGGCGCAGGTCAATCCTTTTTGGGTCGTGTCGGGTTGTCCTGACGATAGGTGTGCTGGGGATTGATGACCAATTGCCTGACCTGGCTGTCCAACTCTTTGCTGTGATACAGGTCCAGGCATTTCAGCAGCTCAAAACGAACACCTTGTCGCTCTGATTCGACCAGTGGATTGTGATAATCAAGAACCAGAAACTGGTCAACCAGAGATTTACCGGCTTGAGGTGCTTGCTCCAGATCGAAATAGGTCCAGTCCATAAGCGCACTGGTACTGTTTCCGGCATCCTGGGCGGCTTCAGGTTCGCTCTTGTAGGCTGTCGCGATGCAGTCTGCCAGCACCATATCCTTGTAATTCTGCGCGTAGGTGCGCCCGCCTGCCTGTGGGGAGCGGGTCGGATCATCCTTGGACCAACTGTTGGAAGGTACGACTGCCCAAGCCAGGACCAAAACCGCAGTCAAATATTTCATCACGACAAACTCCAGAAGTTCGCGCGATCGGTTTGATAATTCACACCTGGCTCATAGAAATAGCAGTGGCCATAACACATTCAGGTCTAGACCTCAGGAAACCGCTGCCGGCGGTTTCGGCTCGACGCTCTTCAGGCCAGGCTTCTGGAACGGGTACAAGTGCTGGCGCAGGATACCGCCCGGCAAGTCCTTGCCAAAAACCCCGTAGCGCGTCGGCCACTCCTTGGGTGGCAACTTGAAGGTGCCAAACAGCATATCCACCAGTGGCGTATGGATCGCATAGTTCTTGTAGATGTAATCCTTGTGCCGGGCATGATGCCAATGGTGATAGCGCGGCAGGACCAGCACATAATTCAGCCAGCCGCCGTTGATCCGTACATTGGCGTGGGCCAGCACTGCCTGCACCCCGACCAGAATCACGTAGGCGTTCAACGCCTGGGGCGCAAAACCCAGCAGCATCAAAGGCACCAGCACGCCGGTACGGGTGAGCAGAATCTCGATGAAGTGGACACGCGAACCGGCGAGCCAATCCATGTGCGTGCTTGAGTGATGTACGGCATGCATGCGCCATAACCACGGCACGACGTGATACAGCCGATGCAGCCAGTACTGACCGAGGTCAGCCACCAGTACCGCCAGCAAGAACTGCACAACGATCGGCAGGCTTTGTACGCTGGCCTGCAAATCCGCCGACACGGCCCAGCCAGCCATAAAGCTCGACGAGGCAGTGATGAAAATCAGGATGAACTGCACCAGCATATGACTGACAAAAAAGTAGGTCAGGTCAGTTCGCCAGTGCGGACGCAGAATGTTTTGCTCAGGGTCCTTGGAATAGAGTTTTTCCAGGGGGATAAAGACGATGGCCGACACCAGCAGAGCCAGGACGAACCAGTCCAGCCCCAGCGAGTACGGTGTCTGCCCAATCGAGCTGATCTGCACATTGGTGCCGCCGAGAAACACCGCCAGCCCCGAGGCGACAAGTCCGGTAATCCCCAAGCGCTTTCGCTTGTTGAGCAGGATATTCAGGGTGCCCAGGCTGAAAGACAGTACCAGCCCAAGCAATAGCGTGGTGCGCGCAAACTGTTCGTCGTACACCTTGCGCAGTTCGGCGGTGGTCAGCCATTCGGGAAAGAGAAAGCACAATACCGCCAGCAGGCTCAATAGCCCGAGCGTGGCTGAGATGTAGCCACTGACCCGCCCTTCACCAAACTTGAAGGGTGCATTGCCATGCTGCTGAAAATAGGACTTGAGTCTTTCCATTACTGATCTTCCATGATTCCGAAAACAAACTTGCAGTGAGTCGAGTCAGTGCGACGCTGCAGTGACGCAGCCAGAAACAGAAAAGCCACTCATGGTGGCTTTTCTGCAGGTTATTGCTTGGGCGGTACAGCGGGTTTGGGCGGTTCGCCCGGCTTCGGCGCCGGATTATCAAACAGATTCAAACGCTCACGAAGTTCGTGTGCCGGCAGCGGTTCCTTATCCGCCGGCAATGCGTTCGGATCGGCTGGCGGCGCATGCACTTCGCCCGGGCCACCCTGCCCTTGCGTCGGCGCTGGCGCCGGTTCGGCACCTTGTTCACCTTCGATGGCGCGCTGGGCTTTCTTGGTCAGCACCACGATGTCGATCCGGCGGTTGACCGGATTGAACGGGTTCTCTCTGTCGAACAGCGCCGACGAGGCATAACCGACGACTCGCGCGACCTGGGCATCCGGATAACTGCCGGCGACCAATGCACGACGAGCCGCGTTGGCGCGATTGGCCGAGAGTTCCCAGTTACCGAAATCGCCGGTGCCCGAGTACGGCTTGGCATCGGTGTGGCCGCTGATGCTGATCTTGTTCGGCACCGCTTTGATGGTGTCGGCCATGGCCAGCAGAATGTCTTCGAAGTACGGCTTCAGACGCGCACTGCCAGAGTCGAACATTGGGCGGTTTTCGGCGTCCATGATCTGGATGCGCAAACCGTCCTGGGTGATCTCGAAGAGGATCTGGTCCTTGAATTTCTGCAATTGCGGGTTTTCATTGACCTTGTTCTGCAACTCTTGCAGCAACAACTCCAGGCGTTCCTTCTCGACCTGCTCGGCCATGCCTTCAACCTGCTCGGCGTCGATGGTCACCTTGTCTGGCTGCGGCTGAGATTTCACCTCCGGGTTGAGGGTGTTCTCCGGCGCCAGGGTCGGCGTGCCGCCCAGGTCGATGATGTACGGTGTACCGCTTTCGGAAAACCCGACCGGGTCCTTGAAGTAACCGGCGATGGCGATCTTCTGTTCAGGCGTCGCGGTGGACAGCAGCCACAACACCAGGAAGAACGCCATCATCGCCGTCGCGAAGTCCGCGAAGGCGATTTTCCAGGCGCCCCCGTGATGCCCTCCGGCGATGCGCTTGACGCGCTTGATGATTATCGGCTGGTTATTTTCCATGACTTAACGACCGCGAACCGCTTGTTCCAGCTCAGCGAAGCTAGGACGGTGCGCCGGGTACAGAACCTTGCGACCGAACTCCACCGCCAGCGACGGCGGCATCCCGGAAGCCGAAGCCACCAGCGAAGCCTTGATGGCTTCGTAGGTGTTCAGTTCTTCCTTGGCATCGTGAGCCAGGGAGTGGGCCAGCGGACCAAAGAAACCGTAGGCCGCGAGAATACCGAAGAAGGTACCGACCAGTGCCGCACCCACGTGCAGACCGATGGACTTCTGGTCGCCTTCGCCCAGGGATGCCATGGTCACCACGATCCCCAATACCGCCGCGACGATACCGAAACCGGGCATGGCGTCGGCGATGCCGTTCACCGCGTGGGACGGGTGCTCGAGGTCTTCCTTGAGGCTGTAGAGTTCCATGTCGAACAGGCCTTCCAGCTCATGGGGGGCCATGTTGCCGGAGGACATGATGCGCAGGTAATCGCAGATGAACGCGGTCATGCGTTCGTCTTTGAGCACCGCCGGGTACTTGGCGAAGATCGGGCTCGCGGCGGCATCTTCGATGTCGCCTTCGATCGCCATCATGCCTTCGCGACGGCTCTTGTTGAGGATCTCGTAAATCAGCCCCAGCACTTCCAGGTAGAAAGTGTGGTTGAAACGCGAGCTGAACATGCCCAAGGACTTCTTGAGCACGTGCATTGTCATGTGGCCGGGGTTGGCCTGCAGGAAGGCGCCAAGGGCCGCGCCACCGATAATCATCACCTCGAAAGGCTGGATGAGAGCGGCAATCTTGCCGTGGGAAAGCACGTATCCGCCGAGCACGCTCGCGAATACGACGATGATGCCGATAATTTTAGCCATAGGTAGGAGAGCACTTACTGAGTCGGGTTCAAGGTCATATTCGGAAGTTAAAAAATCTCTTCTTCTACTTATCGGCAAAACTGCGCCAGACTATAGCCAGTTAAGGCGAAAAGCTAATTTGACCCGTTCAGGGCATAGGTAAAGCAGACGATGATCGCGTCCAGACATGGCTAACGAAACGAACGTCCCAACGCCAAAACCAACCACGCTTGAAAGCTGGGTCAAGCTTCTCGATGGCGTACGCCTGCCGGTTCCGCAAGCCAGCCACGACCGGGTCTGCAAAGCGATTCGCGATAACCGCAGCTCGCTGCGCGACATCGCCGACTTGATGCAGGAAAGCCCGGCCCTGGCCTTGAGCGTGATTCGCGAAGCCAACCGTCACACCCATGGCAGCATGACCGAGCCTGCTGAAAACCTTGAGGTGGCGATCAATCGCCTCGGTTTGAAACGCACCGAAGAACTGCTCGACCGCCTGCCCGCCGAACCCCAATTGCAAATCCCCGTCGCCCTGCGCCAGCTTCAACTAATCAGCCAGCACGCCACTCAACAGGCCAACGGCTTTTTCGCCAGTCGCCTGGCGCGACTGTGGCAGGACATCCACTGGGGCAGCCTGCTGTTTCTTTCGCCACTCTGGCCCATGGCGCTGACCCACCCGCAGTTGCTTGAAGAATGGGAGCTGCGGGTCATCCATAAAGGCGAGTCGGCACGCAAAGTCGAAAAGCAATTGTTCGGCGTGCGCCTGCTGGACATCTGTCTGGCACTGGTGGACGTCTGGCGCCTGCCGATCTGGGTACAGCAAGGTTATCGGCTGCTGCGCAGCGAACAACGTGAGCTGGTGAAAGTCCTGCGCATCGCGCGCGACAGCGATCACCCGTTGCGCCAACAGAACCGCCTGGATGACGACCCGACGTTGCGCCGCTGGCTCAATCAGCCTGCCAATACCGTGCTGCTGGCCAACGGTCTGGCGTTGGCGGCACAACAGGCCTGGGACAGCCCCCACTGCGAGCGCTGGCAGTACCTGACCAGTCTTTACCTGCAAATGCCGATGGATGAGGTGCAACAACAATTGCACCAGCAGGCCGCCAACAGCGCTCGTCAACACGCCATGCCGGACCTCTGGCACGCGGCCGAATCGCTGATCTGGCCACCGGGTGCGCACCGCGTGCATGCCGGTTTGTTGCCCGCACCGGCACCGACCACCGAAGACCTGGCGAAGTGGCGCAAGCAATGCGCCGAATTGCTGGTGGAGCCGAGCCGCTTTACCAATGCCATGCACTTGACCACATCGGCCCGGGACGCCCTGGTGGCGTGTGGCATGCGCCGGGTGATGATTCTGATGGCCAATCGCACGCACGCCAATTTGCGTGTGCACCAGACCGCCGGGCTGCCCAAGGAAGTGGCCGGCCTGAACCTGGTGGTCAGTCAGAGCACCGTGCTGCAACGCCTGCTCGCGCAACAGGCCCAGGTGCGCCTGACGCCGGCCAACAACGCACAATTCTCGGCCCTGCTGCCAGCCAGCCTGCGCTCACAGTTCAGCGGCGAACACCTGCTGCTGCGCTCACTGGTCAACAACGGCCGGGTGATCATGATCGTGGTAGCGGATCAGGGCGGCGGACCGTTCTCGGAAATCACCGTGCAAGCGTTCGGCAAAACCGCTCAATGCATCGAAAAGGCCCTGCACAGCTTTAGCCACCGCTAGGGCCTGTTATCAGTTATTTCCTGCCCCAAAATAACTGATAACAGGCCCTCATGACGCTGCGCTACAATCCTCCCCTTTGTGCTCTGGAGACCTCACATGTCTGACTTCTCTGGCTTGGCGCTGGTGATCGAACCGAGCGACCTGCTCCCGCGTCTCGACTCCCGCGAACTGATTCTGGTGGACCTGACCAGCAGCGCCCGCTATGCCGAAGGGCATATCCCCGGTGCACGCTTTGTCGATCCAAAACGCACTCAACTGGGTCAGGCGCCTGCGCCGGGCCTGTTGCCGACCCACGCCGCGCTTGAAGCATTGTTCGGCGAACTGGGGCACAACCCCGATGCAGTCTATGTCGTCTATGACGACGAAGGCGGCGGTTGGGCCGGGCGCTTTATCTGGCTGCTGGATGTCATCGGCCACAGCAAATATCACTATGTCGACGGCGGCCTGCCGGCCTGGCTGGCGGAAGGCTTGCCCATGTCGATCCAGATCCCGCCGGCAGTCGGCGGCCCGGTCGCCCTGACCCTGCACGACGAACCTGTCGCCACCCGCGAATACCTGCAAAGCCGCCTCGGCGCCGCTGACCTGGCGATCTGGGACGCACGCGGCCCGCTGGAATACTCCGGCGAGAAAGTGCTGGCGGCCAAGGGCGGGCACATTCCCGGCGCGGTCAATTTCGAGTGGACCGCTGGCATGGATCAGGCGCGCAACCTGCGTATCCGCACCGACATGCCGAAAATCCTGGAACAACTCGGCATTACCAAAGACAAAGAAGTCATTACCCACTGCCAGACACACCATCGTTCTGGCTTCACCTATCTGGTGGCCAAGGCGCTCGGTTATCCGCGGGTCAAAGGCTACGCCGGCTCCTGGGGCGAATGGGGCAACCACCCTGACACGCCCGTAGAGATTTAAGTTTTTCAAGGACAGTTAATGAATAAGCGTTTGTTTATCCTCAGCCAATACCTGCTGCCCCATCACTTGCTCTCGCGACTGGCCGGCTGCATTGCCGAATGCCGCGTGCGCTGGTTCAAGAATGCCTTTACTGCCTGGTTCGCCAAGCGTTATCAAGTGGACATGTCCCAGGCGCTGGTCGAAGACCTGA
The DNA here is from genome assembly GCF_056400265.1 of Pseudomonas sp. 01L34. Lineage (NCBI taxonomy): Bacteria > Pseudomonadati > Pseudomonadota > Gammaproteobacteria > Pseudomonadales > Pseudomonadaceae > Pseudomonas > Pseudomonas sp. 01L34. The sequence continues at coordinate 411,386 of NZ_JBFTSX010000006.1, read as the reverse complement.
CCGCTTACGAGCACTTCAATGCGTTCTTCACCCGCGCCTTGAAAGACGGCGCTCGCCCGCTGGATCAAACCCCGGGCGCGATCCTCAGCCCGGCCGACGGTGCCGTCAGCCAGCTCGGCCCGATCGAACACGGTCGCGTTTTCCAGGCCAAGGGCCACAGCTTCAGCGTGCTGGAACTGCTGGGTGGCGACGCAGCCAACGCAGCGCCCTTCATGGGCGGCGATTTCGCCACCATTTACCTGTCGCCGAAAGACTATCACCGTGTGCACATGCCGCTGGCCGGCACCCTGCGCGAGATGGTCTACATCCCCGGCCGCATCTTCTCGGTCAACCAGACCACCGCTGAAAACGTTCCGGAACTGTTCGCCCGCAACGAGCGTGTAGCGTGCATTTTCGACACTGAACGCGGCCCGATGGCCGTGGTACTGGTGGGCGCGATGATTGTGGCGTCGATCGAAACCGTTTGGGCTGGCTTGGTCACACCGCCAAAACGCGAGCTGAAAACCTTCCGCTACGACGAAGCGGCCCGTGCGCCGATTCACTTGGAAAAAGGTGCGGAACTGGGTCGTTTCAAGCTCGGTTCTACGGCGGTCGTGCTGTTCGGGCCGGATCAAGTGAAATGGGCTGAAGGGCTGGGCGCCCTTTCGCCAGTGCAGATGGGCCAGGGCATCGGCCTGCCAACCGCCTGATCCCTCGATCCGATCCCACGAACGCCTTTCGTGGGATCGGACATTTCCTCCCGCTGCGCCCCCTCCTCCAGCGTTCATAGCTGCTACAGTCAAAGTCATTCGTTGCCCATTTCACGGTCGGAGTTTGTCCACGGCATGAATGAGACCAATCCTGTCCTGCTGCTACGCGCACCGATCCCGACGCAGTCGCGCCTGTCTTTCTGCGAAGCCACGCCACGCGACCTCAAGCGCTGGATCGCCAACCTGCCCAAAGCCAACATCGGTGAAACCGCTCGCCAGTTGTATCAAGGCCTGAGCGAACTCAACCAGTTGCTCACACCCAGCGACAATCGCCTGCAATTGCTCGAATTGCTGCGGCCCGAGGTGTATTACGTCTGCAAGCACCTGGAGCGGCATTTCCTGCATCAGGCCATTGTGCTCGACGAGCGTTCGCGCAAAATCGCCAACCTTTGCCAGGCGCTGCAGAGCCACTTGGCGATCGGCTACAAGCAGATCGTCGTCCGCATCGCACCGCGCTTCAGTAAAGACCGTGCGCCGCTGCTGACCCAGTCATTGCAACGTGCCGTTCATTGCTTGAACGGTACTTTGATCCGCGCAACTGAGCTCTATTGCCCGGCGCCCGAAGGGCTGTGGCTGGAACTGCATCAGCTGTACCGGATCGGCTGCGAACATCAGCTGCAACATCAGAGCGTGCGCGATGAACTGGCCAGCCAGACGCAAAGCCTGAGTATCGAGCAGACCTACGTCGTCGCCCTCCTGCTGGGCGCTTCACGCTGCAATCAACTGCGCCAGAACCAGATCGCCCGGCTCGCCGAGGTGCTGGAACCCTGGAGCCAATGGATCAAACTGCAACCAGCCAAACCGGACAGCGGGCTGTTTGCCGTCGCCTCGGACCTCGACAGCGGCCCGCGTTATCGCACCAAGTTCCCGGCCGAACAACAGGAGCGCTTGTTGGGGATCGACCCGCAGCCCCTGGTCGCCGCCATCGAAACCCATCTGCAACAATCGGCCGACAAGGCATCGCCGCTGCCGGTTCCGATGGGCCTCAATCTGGATACGCTGCAACACCTGCATGCCGCCTGGGGGCAGGCCTCCGAGCGCGGCTTCCAGCGCACCGTCGGCCACGGCACGTTGACCCTGTGCGTGGGCATGAGCGCCCTGCACTTTTATCTCGGTGGCAAACGCCCGTTCAACGACATCCTGAAAAAACCCGGCGCCCGTCCCGCGCAGTTCTCGGCAACCGAGCCGACAGGACGCGCCAAGGACCAATGGAAACAGGCCTTCGACGCCGCCCCCCATGGCACGGCAGACACGCTGCTGCCCTACGAAGAGATCGAATATCCACACCTTCAGAAACATGACAACCACGAGGCGTCCGGCCAACAGCATTTCCCGACCTACGCGCTACCGGTGATCAATCACAGCCCTGGCGGTTATTGCCTGGCCTGGCCCGGCGCAGTGCCTGCCGAACTGCAGGCTGGCGAAATGGTCGGTATCGAGGATACGGCCGGTCAAGGCTGGAGCGTTGCCGTGGTGCGCTGGATCCGCCAGGTACGGGGCGGTGGCACGCAGATGGGTATCGAGCAGGTTGCGCCTTACGCCGAGCCCTGCGGCCTGCAACTGATTCGCTCCGACGACGAACACAGCCAGTACTTGCGCGGGCTGTTACTGCCCGCCATCAGCGCCATCGACCTGCCGGCCACCCTGCTCACCCCGCGCCTGCCGTTCCAGGAAGGGAATAAGGTGCTGATCAACACCAATGGCCAGGAACGCCCGGCCGAGCTGGAGCGACGGATGACGAGCACCAACAGCTTCAATCAGTTTGCCTACCGCTCCCTGGAGGTAGCCAGAAACGAAAACGCCGCGGAAGGCGGCGTGATCGGGGTAGCGCAAGAGTTTGATTCGTTGTGGAAGTCGCTATAACGGCGAGTCCCAGAGGGTGCCCCTATCGCGAGCAGGCTCGCGATGGGGCTCGCCCGGACGGTCGAAAACTCAGAGCTGCCCGTCGCGATCCCGGAAACCCAGCAGATACAGCACGCCATCCAGCCCAAGGGTGGAAATCGCCTGCTTCGCCGATTGTTTGACCAATGGTTTGGCGCGGAACGCTACGCCCAGCCCGGCAATCGCCAGCATCGGCAGGTCGTTGGCACCGTCACCGACGGCAATAGTCTGCTCCAGACGCAAACCTTCTTTATGCGCCAGCTCACGCAGCAAATCCGCCTTGCGCTGTGCATCGACAATCGGCTCGACCGCCACGCCGGTGACCTTGCCATCGACCACTTCCAGTTCGTTGGCGAACACATAGTCGATGCCCAGCTTGGCCTGCAGTTGCTTGGCGAAGTAGGTGAAGCCGCCCGACAGAATCGCGGTCTTGTAGCCCAGGCGCTTGAGTTCGGCGAACAGGGTTTCGGCGCCTTCGGTCAGGCGCAGGGAAGCACCGATGGAGTCCAGCACGCTGACGTCCAGCCCTTGCAGCAAGGCCAGGCGCTCCTTGAAGCTGGCGCGGAAGTCCAGCTCGCCGGCCATCGCCCGCTCAGTAATCGCGGACACCTGGTCGCCAACGCCGGCGGCCTTGGCCAGTTCGTCGATGACCTCGGCTTCAATCAGCGTCGAGTCCATGTCGAACACCGCCAGACGACGGTTACGGCGGAACAGCGAATCTTCCTGGAAGGCGATGTCGACGTTCAGCTCTTGCGCAACGCTGAGGAATTCAGCCCGCAGCGCTTGCGGGTCAGCCGCTTCGCCACGCACGGAAAACTCGATGCAACCCTTGCCCTTGTCGGCCGGGGTGTCCAGCGGCATGCGGCCGGACAGACGGTCGATATGGTCGATGTTCAGACCGTATTTGGCGGTGATCGAACTCACACGCTGCAATTGCTCGGCGGTCACTTTGCGGGTCAACAGGGTGACGATGTGGCGTTTCTTGCCCTGGTTGCCGACCCACTGCTGGTAATCCTCTTCGGACACCGGCGTGAAACGCACTTGTTGCTCAAGCTCATAGCCTTTGAACAGGATGTCTTTGAGCACCGAGTTGCCTTGCTCGGTGTCAGGAATTTCAACCAGGATGCCGAACGACAGGGTGTCGTGGATCACCGCCTGACCGATGTCGAGAATGTTCACACCACCCTGGGCCAGAACGCCGGTTATGGCCGCAGTCAGACCCGGACGGTCGACTCCCGTGATGTTTATCAGGACGATTTCGCGCAAGGCGCACCCCCGCAGGTGGAAAAAAACCGCATTCTACCCATTTTCAGTGACCATCGGGCACCGCGAGCGCTTTGACGGCCTAGGGCCTGTCGCTATACTGCGCGTCAACTTCACGGACAAAGAGCCGAGCTCAAGTGAACCGGCCCACGCCAGTAAAAACCGATAACTTCTTTCTGCTGATCTTCCGGGCACTGCGTCATCGCCGTGTACCGATCGCATTACGCATTGCCAGCCATAACGTGATCCTGGTCGCTCTGGCCCTGGTGATCTATGCCTGTGTGATGGGTTTGCAGTTCAAGCAGGCCATGCACGAGCAGGCGGATGCCCTGGGCGAAAGCCTGACTACCCAGACGGCTACGTCGGCCACGGAGCTGTTGGTGTCCAACGACATCCTCAGCCTGAATGTGCTGCTCAACAACCTGACCAAGAACAAGCTGGTGGCCCACGCTGCCATCTACAGCGTGGATAACCGCATCCTCGCCGAAGCCGGTCAGCGTCCCAAGCACGGCCTGCTGGGCGAAGCCGAAGGCATGTACCAGAGCAAGATCACCTTCCAGGACGTGACCGCCGGGCAACTGCGCATCAGCCTGGACATGGATCAGTTCCAGCAGCCGATGACCATCAGCCTGCAAAGCATGGGCATTCTGAGCGCGATTCTGCTGGCGCTGTCCCTGGCCTTGAGCCTGCGCCTGGGCCGCAATATCTCCACGCCGCTGCTGCAGCTGAGGGTGTGGCTGCGCAATATCGACGAATACACCCCGGCCACCGAGCGTCAGGATGAAGTCGGCGATCTGGCTCGTCAGCTGCACGCCAATTTCGCGCCGGAGCCGGCCGAACCGGAGCCCGTTCCAGAGCCCGAGTTCGACGACAGCGATGACGACGAAGAGGCCGATCCGGCCTTCGAAGTTCGCAACCTGCGTGATCCGAGCTTCGATGAAACCCGACCGGTGGCAGGTCTCAAGCCTGCGCCGCGGCGCATTGTCAGCACGGTCGAAGACGACGAGGACGACGAGGATCCGTTTGCCGATCTGCGTGACGACTCGACAGACAGTGCGCCGAAATCCGTCGCAAAGCCGCAGGTATCGAACGTACCTCAACACAGCGCGGTACTGGCGGTACAACTGGGCGCACAGGATCAACTGCGTCGCCTGCCCCGCGCACGTCTGGAAGAGCTGCTCAAACGCTACCGCGATTGCCTCGATCAGGCGGCGTCGCTCTACCAGAGCGAACTGCACACCCTGAACGATGGCAGCACGCTGATGCTGTTCCATACCGAAGACAGCGGCGATGACTACCTGACCAACGCCATCTGCTGCGGTGAGTTGCTGCGCGCCCTGGGCCATCAATTGCAGATCGAAGTCGCCGACAGCGGCATCACCCTGCAATTGCAGTTGGGCCTGACACTGGGCGACGAACTGTTCGGCTTGAGCCAGATCGACCTGCTGCTGACCGAAACCGCTCAGGATGCGCTGGCCCTGTCGCAACACAGCCGCAACCTGCTGCTGGTGGAGCGCAAGATCAGCGACGACGCGCTGATTCGCCAGCGTGCGCGGATCCGCCCGATTGCAAGCCCTGAGGGGGCGTGCTGCGTAGAACGCCTGATGGAGCCTTATCCGTCGATGCTGGAGCGGCAACTGGCGCGGATGCACGAACGCCGGGCATAACCCGTAACCTTGTGCCCGCTATAGAGAAGCCCGGAGATGAGTGATCGTCTGCGGGCTTTTTGTTGTCCCTTAACTCTTGTAGCAGCTGCCGAGCCTGCGAGGCTGCGTTCGGCTGCGCAGCAGTCGTAAAATCAGACGATGGGTACGGTCAGGCAAAACGCGCCAACAGGGTCTGCGAGGACTTCGTCCTCGAACGCAGCCTCGCAGGCTCGGCAGCTGCTACGACCAACCGCAGAAACAACAAAGCCCGCACGATGGCGGGCTTTGCTTTGGATCAATCCAGGCTCAGAACCTGAACACTTCCATATCCGTACGAATCGGCGAGGCCATCGGGATCTTTGGCTGTTTCTCCGGCTCTGCTGCCGGTGCTGCCGGTTTGGCAGCCGGTTTGCGCGGCGCTTCAGCGATCGGTGGCTGGTTGGCCAGTGGCTTGAGCGCTGTGGACAGTTGCTCGGCCAGACGCTGCAGCAACACACCCTGGGCCTGAACCTGAGACGCCGTGCCGCCGGAGTGCTGCTCCTGCAGATGAACGATACGGTTATCACGCACCTGACCACGACGATCGATCAGGCGCCATTGCGCGTCCAGGATCGCCGGTTGCGACACACCCGAGTCCAGACGGGTGATGGTCAGCAGAACCTGAACATCCGGCGTGAAGCCCACTGTCGCAGGTGCCAGGACAACGCGCTGGCTGTCCAGATGACCAGCGACCTGACGCAGCAACAGCTGATCGATGTCCGACGACAGGCTGCCCGCCCAACGACCGTCGGCCGATGCTTGAAGGCTGCCATCCGGCTGACGCTGCAACAAGGTTTCGCGTTGCAGGTAATCAGCAACCGTTACCGGGCCCAACAATACCGCCATGCCCGCGCTTTGCGCAGGCTGAGCCGGACTTCCGCTGTCCAGCTGATACAGCGACACCGGCTGGTGCACGCTGCAACCCGCCAGGCCAAGAACGCCAGCGAGCATCAAAATAAAAGGAAGGCGCAGAGCAGTCATCGTCCCATCCAGGTGGCTGCCACAAGGCTCACCACAGTGAAAATACTCAAAAAATATGAAGAACACTCGGCTACGCCGGCGCTTGAAAGGCCATATCATCCGTGAATATGCGTTCCGACTCCAGCGCCAAAGCGTCGATCTACGCGTCAAATCGTAGATCGAGCGCTCTAGGACGCTTAATTGAGGTTTTCGACGAACAGCGCATCCACCCTCTGGAAGCCCCGTGGCAGTTTGTTACCGCGACGCCCACGCTCACCTTTATAGTGTTCAAGGTCGTCCGCCTTCAGTGACAAGGTACGTTTGCCGGCCTGCAGCACCAAAGTGGCGCCCTCCGGCAAAACAGCGATGTCCGTGACATATTCTTCGCGACTGGCAACACGCTCACCGGGAATCCCGATGATCTTATTCCCTTTACCTTTACCTAATTGTGGCAGATCGCTGATTTTGAAGATCAGCAGGCGACCCTCGGTGGTCACCGAGGCCAGCCAGTTGTGTTCACGGTCGGCCACTGGACGCGGCAGGATGACCTTGGCGTTGTTCGGCAGGCTCAACAGGGCCTTGCCCGCCTTGTTCTTGGCTTGCAGGTCTTCGCCCTTGACCACGAAACCGTAACCGGCGTCGGATGCGATCACGTACAGCGCATCGTCTTCAGGCATCAGCACGCATTCGAAGCTCGCCCCTGGTGGCGGCGTCAGACGGCCGGTCAGCGGTTCACCCTGACCACGGGCCGACGGCAGTGTGTGGGATGCAACCGAATAACTGCGGCCGGTGGAGTCGATAAACACCGCAAACTGGTTGGAACGCCCGGCCGCCGAGGTCTTGAAGCCATCCCCGGCCTTGTAGGACAGCCCGGTAGCATCGATGTCGTGACCTTTGGCGGAGCGAACCCAGCCTTTTTCCGACAACACGACCGTCACTTTCTCGTTCGGCAGCAGATCGTGCTCGGTCATCGCCTTGGCTTCGGCGCGCTCGACGATTGGCGAACGACGGTCGTCGCCATAGGTTTCGGCGTCTTTGATCAGCTCGCTGCGTACCAGCTTCTTCAGCTTGGCTTCGCTGCCCAGCAGGGCTTGCAGCTTGGCCTGCTCCTTGAGCAGTTCGTCCTGCTCGGCACGCAGCTTCATTTCTTCCAGTCGCGCCAACTGACGCAAACGGGTGTCGAGAATGTAATCGGCCTGGATCTCGCTCAGGGCGAAACGCTCGATCAGACTGGCCTTCGGATGCTCCTCGGTACGGATGATGTGGATCACTTCATCCAGGTTGAGGTAGGCAATCAGCAAGCCGTCCAACAGGTGCAGGCGACGCTCGACCTTGTCCAGACGGAATTGCAGGCGTCGACGCACGGTCCGCACGCGGAATTCCAGCCATTCCACCAGCAATGCACGCAGGTTCTTGAGCTGCGGCTTGCCGTCGAGGCCAATGATATTGATGTTGACCCGGTAGCTGGATTCCAGCTCGGTGGTCGCGAACAGGTGCTGCATCAGCGCTTCGTGATCGACCCGGCTGTTGACCGGAATAATCACGATGCGGCAAGGGTTCTCGTGGTCCGACTCGTCGCGCAAGTCCGCGATCTGCGGGGCTTTCGACGGTTTGGCCTGCATCATCGCGGCAATCTGCTCCAGCACTTTGGCACCAGAGACCTGGTGCGGCAGCGCCGTCACGACGATGTCGCCGTCTTCGACGTGGTAAACAGCGCGCATGCGCACCGAACCGCGACCGGTTTCATAGATTTTCAGCAGGTCGGCGCGCGGCGTGATGATTTCCGCTTCGGTCGGATAATCCGGCCCCTGAATGTGTTCGCAGAGCTGCTCGACCGTGGCTTTCGGTTCATCCAGCAAGCGCACGCAAGCGGTCGCGACTTCGCGCAGGTTATGCGGCGGGACGTCGGTGGCCATGCCCACGGCGATACCGGTGGTGCCGTTGAGCAGGATGTTCGGCAAACGGGCCGGCAACACCAGAGGTTCTTCCAGGGTGCCGTCGAAGTTCGGGCCCCAGTCCGCCGTGCCCTGGCCCAGTTCGCTGAGCAGCACTTCGGAATAACGCGACAGCCGCGCTTCGGTGTAACGCATGGCCGCGAAGGACTTGGGATCATCCGGCGCACCCCAGTTACCCTGGCCGTCGACCAGCGTGTAGCGGTAGCTGAACGGCTGGGCCATCAGCACCATGGCTTCGTAGCACGCCGAGTCGCCGTGGGGGTGGAATTTACCGAGCACGTCACCGACGGTACGCGCCGACTTCTTGTGCTTGGAATCGGCGTCCAGCCCCAACTCGCTCATCGCATAGACGATGCGTCGCTGTACCGGTTTCAGGCCGTCGCCGATATGCGGCAAGGCACGGTCCATGATCACGTACATGGAGTAGTTGAGGTAGGCATTTTCGGTGAAGTCAGCCAGTGACCGGCGTTCTACACCGTCCAGGCTGAGATCAAGGGAGTCGCTCATGCGGGCCTCATTATTTCGTGGTCTGGCGCAGCAGCATGGTGCCACCGCGCTGGGTAAATTCAAGTTTGTTCAGTGCGCTCATGCCGAGCAGCACTTGATTGCCGTGCAAACCGGGCGCCACCAGCGCGCGAACGTCACGCAGCACGATGGCGCCCAGTTGCAGCCGGTCGAGGCGGGTCCGATAACCCTCACTCAAGCCATTGGCCGTGCTCAGGGTCACCCCGAAGCCTTTTTCCAGTTTCAATCGTTCAGCCATTTCGGCCGGGATCGACACATCGGTTGCGCCGGTATCGAGCATGAACTCCACGGGCTGGCCGTTGATCTGGCCGGTGGCGACAAAATGCCCCTGGCTGTTACCGATCAGCTTCACCTCGATAAAACCCTGGCCCTGCTCAGAGCTGACGACGGTGTTGGGATTCTGTTGACGCTCCTCCCATTGACCGAAGAACCGCGTTGCCAGAAACAGCGCGGCGCCCCAGGCCAGCACCATCAACACCCGACCGGCGCGTTTGCCCGGCGGTTGCTGACTCATGGCTTGGCACTCCAGCCACCTTCAGGCGCGGCAAAGCGCCACACAATCGGCCGTACTTCACCGTCGGCGCGCGCACCGTAGTTGTTGTCGATACCGATCCAGGCACCGTCGACGTCCACGATCAACGCTTCCGCCAGCCCAAAGGGCTGTGAATAACGACGGTTTTCCTGCAAGGCCTCGGCGGCAAACGACCAGCAGCGCTCGACCTTGGTCGTCACCGCATCACGGCGACAGATCTGAAAGGCGTTGCGCTCAAGGGTAAACAGCTTGCCGTCGAACAATGACAGATCAGAAAAATCCCGAGGGCGCGCTCTGGCGTGGGGAAATTGCGCTGGCTGCATTTCCACCCCGCCTTCACTCAGCAGCACACAGCTACCGTCGCAGTCCCACACTGTTTGCTGGCGCTTGATCAGCAACAAACCGCGGCGCTCACGTTCGGCGGCCAGCCACAGCGTGTCACCGGCCGGATTGATCGCCAGGCCTTCGAACAACGCATTGAAGTGCAACAACATGCCGCTCGCCCGCGCTTCGCGCACCAGCATCGGCGAGATTTTCAGCCAGGACGCAGGCCCGGTTGGCGGTACTTGCAACACCGCGGCGTGGCCTTCGCTGACGATATAACGATTGCCCGCGCTGTCACAGGTGATGCCTTCGAAATCCAGATCCCCGCCCCGCACGAACGATGCCGCCCAAGTCCGCGCACGCAAGCCCCAAGGCAAACCGGTGTCGGGCACCAGGGGTACGTCAATGTGCACGGTTTCGGCTTGCCAGGTGGGGTTGCGGGTGTCGAGGCGATAGATTTGATCATCGTCGCGATCCGAAACGGTCCACAGCTCCTTGCCACACTGGGCCAGCCCCGACAGATTGCCGCCGCGCATGCCGTCGACGGCATGTTCGGACAACAGGCGCAGCTCTGGCGCGGGTTCCGCGCAAATCGTTACCGAAGTCAGCAGCAACGCACACGCCAGGGCCCAGCCAAAGCGCATCAGCCCAGAACCTCGGCCAAGTTGCCTTTGGATTCCAGCCAGGTCTTGCGATCGCCCGCGCGTTTTTTCGCCAGCAGCATGTCCATCATTTCCGAGGTCTCGGCGAAATCTTCACCCAGCGTCAATTGCACCAGACGCCGCGTGTTCGGGTCCATGGTGGTTTCGCGCAACTGTGGCGGGTTCATTTCACCCAGGCCCTTGAATCGGGTGACCTGCGGCTTGCCGCGTTTCTTCTCGGCCACCAGGCGATCGAGGATGCCGTCGCGCTCGGCCTCGTCGAGGGCGTAGTAGATCTCTTTGCCCAGGTCGATACGGTACAGCGGCGGCATCGCGACGTAGACGTGACCAGCCTCCACCAGTGGGCGGAAATGCTGGACGAACAAGGCGCAGAGCAAGGTGGCGATGTGCAGACCGTCGGAGTCGGCGTCGGCGAGGATGCAGATCTTGCCGTAACGCAACTGGCTCATGTCCGCCGCGCCCGGGTCGACACCAATCGCCACGGCGATGTTGTGCACTTCCTGGCTGGCCAGTACTTCGCTGCCGTCGACTTCCCAGGTGTTCAGGATCTTGCCGCGCAATGGCAGGATCGCCTGAAATTCTTTGTCCCGCGCTTGCTTGGCCGAACCACCGGCGGAATCACCTTCCACCAGGAACAACTCGGAACGCATCGGGTCCTGCCCGGCGCAGTCGGCGAGCTTGCCCGGCAATGCCGGCCCTTGGGTAATGCGTTTGCGCTCGACCTTCTTGCTGGCCTTCAGACGACGGCCGGCGTTGTTGATCGCCAGTTCGGCCAGCAACATGCCGGTTTCCGGGTTGGCGTTGAGCCACAGGCTGAAAGCATCCTTGACCACGCCGGAAACGAAGGCGGCCGCTTCACGGGAGGACAGGCGCTCCTTGGTCTGGCCGGAGAATTGCGGTTCCTGCATCTTCATCGACAGGACGAAAGCGATACGTTCCCAGACGTCTTCCGGCGCCAGCTTCACACCACGCGGCAACAGGCTGCGGAACTCGCAGAACTCGCGCATGGCGTCGAGCAAGCCCTGACGCAGACCGTTGACGTGGGTACCGCCCTGGGCTGTCGGGATCAGGTTGACGTAGCTTTCCTGAACGCTGTCGCCACCCTCGGGCAACCACAGCAACGCCCAATCGACGGCTTCCTTGTTACCGGCCAGACTGCCGCAGAACGGCTCGTCCGGCAGGCGTTCGAATTCGCTGACGGCGTCTACCAGGTAGGAGCGCAGGCCGTCTTCGTAATGCCATTCGACTTTCTCGCCGGTGGCCTTGTCTTCAAAACTGACCAGCAACCCCGGGCACAGAACGGCCTTGGCCTTGAGCACGTGCTTGAGGCGGCTGATGGAGAATTTCGGTGAATCGAAATACTTCGGGTCCGGTGCGAAGAACACGCTGGTGCCGGTATTGCGCTTGCCGACGGTGCCGACTACTTCCAGCTCGGTTTTCTTGTAACCGTCGGCGAAGGTCATCTGGTATTCGTTGCCGTCGCGTTTTACACGCACCCGGACTTCGGTCGACAAGGCATTGACCACGGAAATACCCACCCCGTGCAAACCGCCGGAGAACTGGTAGTTCTTGTTGGAAAACTTGCCGCCCGCATGGAGTTTGGTGAGGATCAGCTCGACGCCCGAAACACCTTCTTCCGGGTGAATGTCCACCGGCATGCCACGGCCGTCATCGCTGACTTCCAGGGAGTGATCGGCGTGCAGGATGACCTGCACCGACGTTGCATGCCCGGCCAAGGCTTCGTCGACGCTGTTGTCGATGACTTCCTGGGCGAGGTGGTTCGGCCGACTGGTGTCGGTGTACATGCCGGGGCGTTTGCGCACCGGGTCGAGGCCCGAGAGGACTTCGATGGCGTCTGCGTTATAAGAGCTAGCGCTGGGAGTGGCCATGGGGTCTCGTCGTCAGTGTTCAGTGAAAATAGGGGGCAATGATCACAGTGCTGTGAAATCGATCGCCTGATACAAATCTGCGCCGATGCCGGCAAAACTCAATATTGCCGGCAGTTGCGCGGCAAAACCCTGGAAACTATGGTCGCCGCCGGCCTGAATGCGCAAGGCACAGGCCCGGTAATATTGCTGGGCGAGGCGATAGTCCAGTGTTTCATCGCCAGTTTGCAACCATACCTGAAACCGCTGCGGATCCTGGGGCGCCGGCACTTCCAGCTCGGCCAGGGCCGTCACGTGGTCGTGGGTCATTTCCCAGGTCTCATCGGTATACAGGTTTTTCTGCGTCCCCAGAAACCCGTCGAACATCCGGTGTGGGCTGACGGCAGGGTTGATCAACAGGGCTTTCAAGCCATGGCGCTCGGCCAGGTGAGTCGCATAGTAGCCGCCGAGTGAGCTGCCGACCAGCAGTGGCCGCCCCAGCTCCACAATCGCCTGTTCCAGCTGAGCGATGGCCTCACGGGGATGGTGATGCAGGGCCGGTACACGCAACTGATCGCTCAAGCCCAGCCGTTCCATCACATTCATCAACTGACAGGCCTTTTTCGACGCCGGCGCGCTGTTAAAACCATGGATATAAAGGATCGAACCAGACATTTGAGCTCCCTGTGCGTCGGGTAAAGAAGGCGGAGTTTACAGGGACTCGGGGGGAATCGGGGGGAATCGGGGACATGCGTGGGATTCATGTCGCCTGAGCGAATGCCATCGCGGGCAAGCTCGCGATGGCCACGCCTCGGTCTTTGAAAATGACAAAGAAATCAGTAGCCGTTGGAGCCGTAATCAATCTGGAAATCGAACCCGGTCACGCGCTCAACGCCAGTTTCAAGCTGACCATCGGGCAACAGCCGCAACCACCGATACCCCGGCGCCTGCTCACTCACCTTGAAATCGTCGCTGCCCGGCTCGAACTGGATGCAGGTCGAGGGCGATGCGATCAGGCGAACACCGTTGCGCTCTTGATCAATCTCCTGATGAACATGCCCCCAAAGCACCGCACGCACCTGCGGAAATCGATCCAGCACCGCGAACAACGCCTCTGGATTGCGCAATCCAATGGGCTCCATCCACGCACACCCGATCGACACCGGATGATGATGGAAACACACCAGATGATGCCGCTGCGGCGCCTCGCTCAACGAGCGCACGAGCAATTGCAACTGCTCATCCTGTAAATACCCCGGCACCGAACCCGGCACCGCCGAATCGAGCAACGTCACCCGCCAGTTGCCGATGTCCACCACCGACTCCAGCAATGCACTGTGCACCGCCGCCTCGGCCATGATCCGCGGCTCGTCGTGATTACCGGGGATCCAGCGCGCCGGGGCATCGATCTGCCGGGTCAGGTCGCGAAACAGCTGGTACGACTCCAGCGTCCCGTCCTGGGACAGATCGCCAGTGGCAATCATCAGATCGATCTGCGGTTGCTGCTTCAATACCAACTCAATCACCTGTTGCAGGCTGTCGCGGGTATTCATGCCCAGCAACGTCGCGTCCGCCTCGGCAAACAGATGACTGTCGGAGAGTTGCACCAGCAACGCCGGATCGGCGGTGGTCAAAGTGGATACGCTCGGCAAGGCGTTCTCCCAGGGCGTGATCACGGGATTGGAAAGTGCCGCAATTATGCTGGGGGACGATCAAAAGAGGAAACCTGTGAACCGGAAGCAGTTCACAACTACACAGCACTCTTAGCGCACAACGGCGTACTCGTGTCCGCAAGCCAGGCAATGACTCAGCCATTCCCCCAGGAACAGATTGAGTTGAGCCTTTTCGTCCGGCTGATGCATCGCGGCGTTCGGGTAAGGATAGATGCCGCGAAAGCGTCGTGCATGTTCGGCGCTGATAACTTCAGCCATGCGCGCGTCGTGATACACCTGCACTTCCAGTTGCGGCACCGGCAACCAGGGCAGGCTGTGTTCCTGACGCACTTGCAGGGTGGTGGTGTATGGACAGGCTTGCAGCACTTCCAGGGCCAGCACGCCCAGCATCTGGTCACCCTGGGTCACGGCAATGCGCCGGGCCGCCGGATCGTTGCGCATGTCCGGCAACAGTCGCATCAGGCGCGCGTAGTTGGCCTCGCAGGAAGCTTGCAGCCCCACGAGATCAACCCGATAGCGATCGCGCAGCTTGTTTACGACCATAACCCCCTCACTTCCACGCGGTTCAAAGCCAACCACTGCAAGGCAATGATGCTCGCTGCGTTGGCAATACGTCCGTCACGCACGGCTTGCAGGGCATCTTCGAAAGCCCAGACCGTGACGCGAATATCTTCAGCCTCTTCCTCCAGCCCATGCAGGCCGCCAACCCCGGCACTGTCACAACGCCCCAGGTACAAGTGCACAAACTCGTTACTGCCACCCGGCGATGGAAAATATTTGGTCATCGGCCAGAGCGCCCCGAATACAAGTCCAGCTTCCTCCTGCGCTTCGCGGTGAGCAACTTCTTCTGGTATTTCATCCTTGTCGATCAGACCGGCGACCAGTTCGATCAGCCACGGATTGTCGGTCTTGCCCATGGCGCCGACGCGAAACTGCTCGATCAGCACCACTTCGTCGCGCAGTGGATCATAAGGCAGCACACACACCGCATCGTGGCGCAAGAACACTTCACGATTGATCTCGCGACTCATGCCACCGTCAAACAATTCGTGGCGCAAGTGCACGCGGTCGAGCTTGTAGAAGCCCTCGTAGCACTTTTCGCGCCGAACGATATCAACGGCGGTCGGAATGGCGTTGGCAAAATCAGTCATGACAATCCTCGTTTACTGCAAATCCGTTACGAGGCTCCTTTTGGTTACTTGCAACCTCGACTTCGCGCCATCCTAACGCGCCCGCGATGTTTGATGCAGCCCCTTTACAGTCAGCGGGATAGACGGTGAGGGCGAAACCAACTCTAATTAGCTTAGTGGCGAACTGACTGCCTCGTTGAGAGTCGAAGCGGGTAACTTTTCGCCTTCCCCTGTTTCATTAAGGACGCCCATGTCGCTTTTCAAGATCGCCTCCGTGGCCGCCATCGCCCTGACCCTGGGTGCGTGCCAGAGTCTTTTCCAGCCCAATTACCGGGCGCCGCTGGAAACCACCCGCGACGCTTCCGAACAGCTGAAACCGGGTTGCGCCAACCCTGACTGCCCGCTGGTGAACATCGATACGCTGCACTTCCCGGCTGAGCCTGCGCTTGACGGCATCATCGAAAAACGTTTGCTGCAAATGACCCGCACCTCACCCGACGCCCCTGTAGCGCCGACACTGGCGGCGTATCGCGAGCAATTTTTGAGCAGTGCCGAGCCGCGCTACAGCAGCTACTTGCAAGCCAAGGTACGTGAGCAGCATGACGGCTTGGTGATCATTGAATTGTCCAGCTATCTGGACAGTGGCGGTGCGCATGGCACGCCGGGCCGCGGTTTCATCAACTACTCGCGTCAGCAGCATAAAGTGCTGACGCTGTCGGACATGGTGATTCCGGGGCAGGAAGAAGCGTTCTGGAAAGCGGCCCAGGTGGCGCACAACAGCTGGCTGATCAGCACCAAACTCGATCAGGAGCCAGAGTTCGTCAAGAGCTGGCCCTTCGTGAAAACCCAGAACGTGGCGTTGACGTACGGCGGGGTGATCCTCAAGTACGAAGTGAGCACCCTTGCGCCTTACGCATTGGGCCACGTCGAACTGAAGATCCCCTACCCACGCCTGAACGGCATTCTCAAGCCTGAGCTGTTTCCCGGCCGTAGCTGAAGGCTCGACCAAGCACCAGTTGCAGCAGCCCTGCCAGTACCAGCGACGGCAGGGTTGCGCCGATGTCCGGATAGAGATTGGCCAGCAAGTGATAAGTGCTCACCCCGCCCAGCCAGGCGAGCAACGCCGGCCAGCGCAAGGCAGCCGATGCCACACGGGCACTGCGCTTGCGCAGGATGAAGTGATCCACCAGCACCACGCCGAACAGCGGCGCAAACACCGAACCGATCAACAGCAGGAAATTCTGGTACTGGGCCAATGGCGCCAGGCAAGCGATCAGCGTGCAGATCACGCCGATGGCCAAGGCCAGATGCTCGACTTTCAAGCGCAGCAGAATCCCGCTGGACACCGCCGCCGAATGAATATCGGCAAAGGCATTTTCTGATTCATCCAACAGAATCAGCAGCAACGGAATCCCCAGGCCCGCACCGGCCAGCGCCAGCAGCAAGGCATTCACTTCACCACTCGGCGCGAACGCCAGGGTATACGCCACGCCCAGGCTCATCAGCCAGAAGTTACCGATAAAGAAACCCAACGCCGTACCGCCGAACACATTCTTCGCACGCTTGCCGAAGCGCGAGTAGTCGGCAATCAGCGGCAGCCAGGACAGCGGCATCGCGATCGCAATGTCGAAGCCCACGGCGAACGGCATCGAACCATCACCGGCCTGCGCCCACAACGCCGCCAGGTCGGCCTTGGCGAACAGGTTCCAGGTCAGCCAGATGCACGCGGCCAGCAACAGCCAGATGCCCCACTTGCGCAGGATCTTGCGTACGAAGGTCAGCGGACCGCTGACCGCCAGCAAAGTCGCCAGTGCACCGAAGAACAGCGTCCATAGCAGCGGGTTCGACCACAGGCTGCCTTCGCTGAATGCACGGGCGCCGAGCAGGCTGGCGGCGTCGCGCATCACGATGATTTCGAACGAACCCCAACCGATCAGTTGCAGCAGGTTCAGCACCGCCGGAAGGCTCGCGCCTTTTGCACCGAGGCTGAGTTTGAGCGCGGCCATCGATGACAGGCCGGTGTCACTGCCGATCACGCCGACAGCGGCCAGCAACAGCACGCCGACCAGCGTGCCGAGAAAAATCGCCAGCAATGAACCGGACAGGCCCAGACCCGGCGCGAGCAACGCGCCGGTCTGCAATACCATCAGGCCGATGCCGAGGGAGAACCACAGGGAAAACAGATCCCGACCGCCGAAGACGCGCTTGTCGGTCGGCACGGCGGTATCCGGGGAGTAAGTGCTGGGTTGGATGCTCAAGGGTGTTATCTCAGAGGAACATGTGTTGTGGTGTTGACCACCCTTTGTGGCGAGGGAGCTTGCTCCCGCTGGTCTGCGAAGCAGACCCAAAACAAGTCACCGCGGTCTGACAGTCAGGTTGCGATTACCGATTTTACGACTGCTTCACAGCCGAGCGGGAGCAAGCTCCCTCGCCACAAGGGTAAGCGGCGCACCCGAGTGCGCCGGTCAGATCAAACCTTCTTGTACAGCTGACTGCCTTCCTGCTTGAACCGCTCAGCCTGTTCCGCCAGTCCCTTGGCGACTTCGGCATCGACGGTTTCGATCCGCTGGTTGGCCGCATATTCACGGACTTCCTGGGTGATCTTCATCGAGCAGAATTTCGGCCCGCACATGGAGCAGAAATGCGCGACCTTGGCCGAATCCTTCGGCAGGGTTTCATCGTGGTACGAGCGCGCGGTGTCTGGATCGAGGCCCAGGTTGAACTGGTCTTCCCAACGGAATTCGAAACGCGCCTTGCTCAAGGCGTTGTCGCGAATCTGTGCCCCCGGATGCCCTTTGGCCAGGTCGGCGGCGTGAGCGGCGATCTTGTAGGTGATGATCCCGGTCTTCACGTCATCCTTGTTCGGCAGGCCCAAGTGCTCCTTCGGCGTCACGTAGCAGAGCATGGCGCAACCGAACCAGCCGATCATCGCCGCACCGATACCGGAAGTGATGTGGTCGTAGCCTGGGGCGATGTCGGTGGTCAGTGGGCCAAGGGTGTAGAACGGCGCCTCGTCGCAGCACTCCAGCTGCTTGTCCATGTTCTCTTTGATCAACTGCATCGGCACGTGGCCCGGGCCTTCGATCATGCACTGCACGTCATGCTTCCAGGCGATTTTGGTCAGCTCGCCGAGGGTTTCCAGTTCACCGAATTGCGCTTCGTCGTTGGCGTCGGCAATCGAGCCCGGACGCAGGCCATCGCCCAGCGAGAAGCTGACGTCGTAGGCCTTCATGATTTCGCAGATGTCTTCGAAATGGGTGTAGAGGAAGTTTTCCTTGTGATGCGCCAGGCACCACTTGGCCATGATCGAACCACCACGGGAGACGATGCCGGTCACGCGCTTGGCAGTCAGCGGCACGTAGCGCAGCAACACGCCGGCGTGGATGGTGAAGTAGTCGACGCCCTGCTCGGCCTGTTCGATCAGTGTGTCGCGGAACAACTCCCAGGTCAGGTCTTCGGCGACGCCATTGACCTTCTCCAGTGCCTGATAGATCGGCACGGTACCGATCGGCACCGGCGAGTTACGGATGATCCATTCGCGGGTTTCGTGGATGTGCTTGCCGGTGGACAGGTCCATGACCGTGTCCGAACCCCAGCGAATGCCCCAGGTCAGCTTCGCCACTTCTTCTTCGATGGACGAACCCAAGGCACTGTTGCCGATGTTGCCGTTGATCTTCACCAGGAAGTTACGGCCGATGATCATCGGTTCCAGTTCGGTGTGGTTGATGTTGGCCGGAATGATCGCGCGACCGCGGGCGATCTCTTCACGGACGAATTCCGGGGTGATGATTTTCGGCACGCTGGCGCCAAAGCTGTGGCCGGCGTGTTGCTGGTCCAGCAGGCCGGCGGCGCGGGCCACTTCGAGCTTCATGTTTTCGCGGATGGCGACGTATTCCATCTCGGCGGTGATGATGCCTTTACGGGCGTAGTGCATCTGGCTGACGTTGGCACCCGGCTTGGCGCGGCGCGGGTTGTTGACGTGAGCGAAACGCAGCTTGGTCAGTTCCGGGTCAGCGAGGCGTTCCTGACCGAAGTTGGAGCTCAGGCCGGACAGACGCTCGGTGTCGCCACGGGATTCGATCCACGGCGACCGCACATCGCCCAGGCCTTTGCGCACATCGATGGTGACATTGGGGTCGGTGTACGGGCCCGAGGTGTCATATACCACCACTGGCGCGTTGATTTCGCCGCCGAAGTCAGTCGGGGTCACATCCAGGCTGATTTCGCGCATCGGCACGAGGATGTCGGGGCGTGTGCCCTGAACATAGATTTTTTGCGAGCGGGTAAACGGCTGAACCGATTGCTGATCGACCTTGGCCGAGTCACTCAGGTTGGTTGCGCTTTTTGATTTTGTAGTCATCACGGGCTCTCCAGACACACATCCAGGCGGTGGATTTTTGTCGGAGCGAACCTGTAAACGAATGGACGCACGGGCGCTGGAAATTCCAGCAGGTGCTGTGCTCGATGCTCGAGGGGTGTTCGATTGTCGAACAACATCCCGGACGAAGCACAAGAGGACTCGCCGGGTGACGAGAAATCTTGTTCCCTACGCAGGCGCTAACCTGATCAGGTTCAACGGGATCCGAAATTATTCGATCTCAGCCTCATAGCAAGGCACCCCGACAAGAACCCGGCCAGTCTAGACATAACCGGCAAAGAACGCCAACACCACGGTAAACACCATGATGAATGGCGCAATCAGCGGATTGTTGCGATGCCTGCGTGCATCTACACTCGCTACGCCGTGCCGCGCCTTGACGCTGCAGGGCGCCACGCCGTAGCCTTGGCGTTCAAATTATCAGCATAATTTTTTAGGGATGGCCTCATGCTGCGCAAACTCTCACTGGCCCTTGCCGTGTCTTGTGCGTCCAATGGAATGGCCTGGGCAGCAGAAGCGCCCTTATCGACCAAGACCGACCTGGTCAGCGTCTATCAAGAAGCGGTGGACAACAACGCCGATATCGCCGCCGCCCGCGCCCAGTACGGCGCCCAGAAGGAAGTCGTGCCCCAGGCCCGCGCCGGGCTGCTGCCCAACCTGTCGGCCGGTGCCGACATGAACAACACCCGCACCGCGCTCGATCAGCCATCGGTGACCTCGAACCGCAGCGGCACGGTGTATCAGGCAACCCTGGCGCAACCGATTTTCCGCGCTGATCGCTGGTTCCAGTTCCAGGCTGCCAAGGACGTCAACGAACAGGCCGCATTGCAACTCTCGGCCACCGAACAGAACCTGATCCTGCAAAGCGCCGAAAGCTACTTCAACGTGCTGCGCAGCCAGGACAACCTGGCCTCGACCAAGGCCGAAGAAGCAGCCTTCAAACGCCAGCTCGACCAGTCCAACGAGCGCTTCGACGTCGGCCTGTCGGACAAGACCGATGTGCTGCAATCCCAGGCCAGTTATGACACGGCGCGGGCCAACCGGATTCTCGCCCAGCGTCAGGTGGATGACGCGTTCGAAGCGCTGATCACCCTGACCAACCGTCAGTACAACTCGATCCAGGGCATCGTCCACACCTTGCCGATCCTGCCGCCGGCGCCGAATGACGCCAAGGCCTGGGTCGACACCGCCGCCAAGCAGAACCTCAATCTGCTGGCCAGCAACTACGCGGTGAGCGCCGCCGAAGAAACCCTCAAGCAACGTAAGGCCGGGCATGCCCCCACCCTGGATGCGGTCGCGCAATACAAGAAAGGTGACAACGACGCCCTCGGCTTTACCAACCCGAGCGCGACCGGTGTGCGTTACGGTGGCGATGTGGAGCAACGTACCGTCGGCCTGCAATTGAGCATCCCGATCTACAGCGGCGGGCTCACCAGCTCCCAGGTGCGTGAGTCTTATTCACGGCTGGATCAAACGGAACAACAACGCGAGGCGCTGCGTCGCCAGGTCGTGGAAAACACCCGTAACCTGCACCGCGCCGTGAACACCGACGTCGAGCAGGTGCAGGCGCGTCGGCAGTCGATTATTTCCAACCAGAGCGCGGTGGAAGCGACCGAAATCGGTTATCAGGTGGGGACACGCAACATCGTCGACGTGCTCGATGCCCAGCGTCAGCTGTACACCTCGGTGCGCAACTACAACAACACGCGCTACGACTACATCCTCGACAACCTGCGCCTGAAGCAGGCCGCCGGCACCTTGAACCCGGGGGACTTGCAGGACCTGACCCGTTATCTCAAAGCCGACTACAACCCGGACAAGGACTTCTTGCCACCAGATCTGGCGAAGGCTGCGGCGGAGCAGTTGAAAGCGAGGCCTTAAACAGCAAAAGATCGTCCGAAGGCTCGGGCCGCGTTCGGACGATCTTTTTTGTTCGCGCGACTCGGTCTACCGCTCGATCAACCTGCCCAACCCGTCCAGCAACCGCTGCAACGCACCCTGATTGGTGCGCATTACCTTCAGCCCCGCCTCCGCCATCTGCTGTGCATCGCGCGGCAGTTCGAACAGCCGCTGCACCGCCAGTGCCAGACCTTCAGCATCATCGACCTCGGCCAGCGCCCCAGCGCTGCGCAACTGCGCGGCGATTTCGAGGAAGTTGAACAGGTGCGGCCCACTGAGCACCGGTTTGGCCAAGGCCGCCGGTTCCAGCAGGTTATGGCCACCATTGGGCACCAGGCTGCCGCCGACGAAAGCGCTGTCGGCCAAGGCGTAGAGAAACAGCAACTCGCCCATGGTGTCGCCCAGCAACACCGAAGTATCTGCGGTCACCGGCTCGCCCGTCGAACGCCGCACCGTGGTGAAACCTTTTTGCCGGCACAACTCAAACACCGGGTTGAAGCGCTCCGGATGACGCGGTACCAGAATCAACAAGGCATCGGGATGATTGGCCAACAGCCGACGATGGGCATCGAGCACCACTTCGTCTTCACCTTCATGGGTGCTCGCGGCGATCCACACCGGGCGATCCTGCGCCTGCCATTGCCCGCGCAGCTCGGCAGCACGCTGCAGCAGTTGCGGATCGATAGTCAGGTCGAACTTGATCGAACCGGTCACTTCAACCGTTTCCGGGCGCGCGCCCAAATCGCGGAAACGCTGCGCCTCGGCTTCGGTCTGCACTGCGAACAGGCTCATCTCGGCGAGCATCGGCCGGGTCAGTTTATGGAAGCGGCCATAACCTTTGGCCGAGCGCTCAGACAGTCGCGCATTGGCCAGGGCCACGGGAATTCCACGCTTGGCGCACTGATGGATATGGTTGGGCCAGAGTTCGGTCTCCATGATCACCGCCAGTTTCGGCCGGGCCCGATCAAGGAATCGCGCTGCAGCGCAAGGCAAGTCATAAGGCAAATAGCAGTGCTGGATGCGCGGCTCGTTGGCAAACAGCGCCTGGATGCGCTCAGACCCGGTCGGGGTCATGCAGGTGACGGTGATCGGCAGCGTCGGATATCGCTGCAGCAAGGCACGGATCATCGGCGCCGCGGCGATGCTTTCGCCTACCGACACCGCGTGCACCCAAAGGCCGTCCGGCTTCATCGCCGGTAGCGCGAGGGAGAAACGCTCGCCAATGCGTTTGGCGTACGCCGGCGCCTTGCGCGCCCGCAGCCAAAGCCGAATCGCTACCAATGGCAGCCCCAGGTAAAACAGCGCGGTGTAGAGGGTTCTATTCATGGCGGCGGAGTTTATCGGTTTTTTAGCCAATCGCCTGCAAGTGCACGGCAAAACGTTCCGCCAGCCAACGGGCTGCCGGGCCGAGGGGCTCGTCGCGGCGCCAGACCAGCTCCACAATCAATGCCGGCGGCGTCCATTCGCTGGTCAGTTCGACCATCAGATTCTGATACGCCGGGTACTGCACCACGTGGCGCGGCAACCAGGCCCAGCCGAGGCCGCGCATCACCCATTCGGCCATCACATAGAAACTGTCGGCCCGCCAGACCTGCGGGCTGGCTGGTTCACTGCCGGGATAGACGCTGGACTGCGTGGACATCAGCAGCTGTCGATGCTGCGCCAGTTGCTGGCAATTGACCTGCGTCTGCTGCGCCAACGGATGCCCCACGCCGCACACCGTGACCATTTCAACGCTGCCCAACACTCGGCGCTCAAGGGCTTCGGGAATCTGCTCGTGATAAAACAGCAAGCCCAGGTCGGCCCGGCGCTCCACCAGTTTGCGCGCGACATCGCCCTGGGCGGCACTGGTCAGTTGCACTTCGAGGCTGGGAAATTGTTCGGCCAGGGCTTCGAAGCTTTCAACCACTGCCTGATAAGGCATTGCCTCGTCCTGAGCCACCCGCAAACTCGCTTCCTGACCGCGCATCATCGCCAGTGCCCGGCCATTGAGGCGCTCACATTGGCGCAGCACTTCCCGCGCCTCTTCAAGCAGCGCGGTGCCGGCTTCGGTGAGTTTCGGCTGGCGACCACTGCTGCGATCGAACAGGCTGACGCCCAGGTCTTCTTCCAGCAGCGCAATCGAACTGCTGACCGCCGACTGCGCCTTGCGCTGATCCCGCGCCACCGCGGAAAAGGAACGTTGTTCCGCGACACTGACAAACAAGTGCAGCTGTTCCAGACTCCATTGCATATTCATGGCTCAACCCATCTCCAGAACAGATAGGTAATGACTTTACCGCATCTGGCGGATCTCTAGAATGCCGACCTCAGAAAGCAACACTTCATACGAGGATTGACCCATGACCGCTTACTACTACCTCGCCATCGCCATCTGCGCCGAAGTGATCGCCACCGTTTCGATGAAAGCGGTCAAGGGTATCAGCACGCCACTGCCGCTGCTGCTGGTCATCGTCGGTTACGGCATTGCTTTTGGGATGCTGACCCTGGTGGTGCGCAGCGTTCCGGTCGGCGTGGCCTACGCGGTATGGGCCGGCATGGGCATCGTGATGGTCAGCGTCGCGGCGCTGTTTATCTACGGGCAGAAACTGGATGTGCCGGCAATGCTGGGGATGGCGCTGATTGTGCTGGGCGTCGTGGTTATTCAGCTGTTCTCGAAAACCGCGGGGCATTAACTGCCGACATCAACCTCTTGTGGCGAGGGGGCTTGCCCCCGTTGGGCCGCGAAGCGGCCCCGAATCCGGTCACCGCTTTTTTCTGACATATTGCGGCGGCAGGCTTTACGACTGCTGCGCAGTCGAACGGGGGCAAGCCCCCTCGCCACAATGGATCTCTTGATCGCCAGCAAAACCTCCAATCCATGAGTCTGTATACTGCGCCCTCGTCTTGAACACTGAGGTCGCTGCATGCCATCCGTTATTTCCACCGACGTTCTGATTGTCGGCGCTGGTGTCGCCGGCCTCTGGCTGAATGCACGCCTGCGCCGCCAGGGTTTCTCGACCGTGCTGGTGGAAAGCGCCAGCCTCGGTGGCGGGCAAAGCCTGAAGTCCCAGGGCATCATCCACGGCGGTGCCAAATACGCGTTGCACGGCGCCCTGACCGGCGCCTCGGAAGCCATTGCCGACATGCCGCGTCGCTGGCGTGAAGCACTGGCCGGCGACGGCGAACTGGACCTGTCCGGCGTGCGCGTATTGTCCGATGCCCATTACCTCTGGTCCCCCGGCACCCTCGCTGGCAACCTCACCAGCTTTTTCGCCAGCAAAGCCGTGCGCGGGCGGGTCGATCAGGTCAAAGGTGATCAATTGCCGCCGGCGCTGCAAGACAAGCGCTTCAAGGGCAAGGTCTATCGCCTGACGGAACTGGTGGTCGACGTGCCGAGCCTGATCCAGCGCCTGGCCGACCTGGCTGGCGACGGCCTGCTGGCCGGTCAGCACATCGAACCGCTGCTGGAGAATGGTGAACTGGTCGGTTTGAAAGTCGACGAACGCGAAATCCGCGCCCAGCGCATCGTTCTCAGTGCCGGTGCCGGCACCGCTGACCTGCTGACCGCGCTGGGCCTGAGCCAACCGGCCATGCAGCGCCGTCCCCTGCACATGATCATCGTCAAAGGCCCGAGCCTCAAACCGCTGTACGCCCACTGCCTGGGCGGCGGGCCGAAGCCGCGCGTCACCGTGACCACTCACCCGGCCGCCGATGGCCAGTGGGTCTGGTACGTGGGCGGCGACATCGCCGAAGCCGAAGGCGTGGCCCGCGAGCCAGCCGCGCAAATTGCCGCCGCCCAGAAAGAACTGGGCCAACTTCTGCCGTGGATCGACCTGAGCACCGCACAGTGGGCGACCTTGCGGGTCGAACGCGCCGAGCCGCTGCAATCGGGCTTGACCCGCCCGGACAACGCCTTCCTCGCCGAGCAGAATCGGCTGCTGGTGGGCTGGCCGACCAAACTGGCCCTGGCACCGGACTTCGCCGACCGCGTCTTCGCCACACTGCAACGCGACGGTATTCAGCCGAGCCATCCGGCCCCGCTGCCGGAACTGCCGAAACCGCCGATAGGCACCCCTGCCTGGGAGCAACTGCTGCCATGAGCCAACCGACCCTGCATGACCTGCATCGTCCGCTGGGCAGCACCGGCCTGCTGGTATCGCCCCTGGGCCTGGGCACAGTGAAACTTGGCCGCGATCAAGGGGTGAAATACCCCAACGGCTTTCAGATCCCCGGCGACGACGAAGCCCGCATGCTGCTCAAACTCGCGCGCGACCTGGGCATCAACCTGATCGACACCGCCCCGGCCTATGGCCGCAGCGAAGAGCGTCTCGGCCCGTTGCTGCGTGGTCAGCGTCAGGACTGGGTAATCGTCAGCAAGGTCGGTGAAGAGTTCGCCGACGGTCAGTCCCGCCATGATTTCAGCGCTGCGCATACCCGGTTCTCGGTGGAGCGCAGCCTGCAACGCCTGGAAACGGACTTTATCGATCTGGTGCTGGTGCATTCCGACGGCAACGACCTGGCGATCCTCAACGACAATGAGGTCTATGCGACCCTTGCCGAGCTCAAGCGCGAAGGCAAGATTCGCGGTTTCGGTTTTTCCGGTAAAACCGTCGAAGGCGGCTTGAAGGCTCTGGAACAAGGTGATTGCGCAATGGTCACCTACAATCTGAACGAACAGAACGAGAAGCCAGTCATTGACTATGCTGCTGCTCACGGCAAAGCGATCCTGGTCAAAAAGGCCCTGGCCAGCGGCCATGTGTGCCTGAGCCCGGGCGTGGACCCGGTGCGTGCCAGCTTCGAGTTGTTGTTTGAACACCCGGGGGTGGCCAGTGCTATTGTCGGGACCATCAATCCGCTGCACCTCGCCCATAACGTCGCGACCGTTGCCCAGGTCCTTCGTAGCCATTGATGCCGCCCACGCGGCCTTAAGCAGGAGCCGACATGCCGCGTACGCTGATCAGAAAGAACCCGAGCAACTTCAAGACCCTGCCGCTGTTCGTCGAAGCCACACCCGAAGGTTTGAGTTATCAGAGCGTCGGGATGCCGTTGAATTTTTCCCAGACCCTGCAACGCCGCCGTCCAGTGACGGTGGCCGACAGCGAGCGGTTTGCCCTGGAGCTGGCGAACCTTGGGGTCTCGGTGCGCCTGACCCTGCATTGGCAGAATCGCGATTACTGGGTGTTGGTGCGTCAGCGTCGGCAGGATCGCGGCGACGTGGTGCTCAAGCTGATCTCCGGCTACGTGCCGGCCCATGAGCTGAACCTGCCGCTGCACACGGCGACCCAGGAAATTGCCGAAGAGTGCCTGCTGGAAACCCCGGAGGGCTGGCTCAGCGGGCGCTTCAACGAAACCTGGCTGCCAGCGCCCTACTCGGCAGCCCTGCATTACCGCGAAGCCCTGCCGTTTCGCCTGACACCACTCTCCGGCTCGGCGCGGCCGGTGCGCTGCGCGAACATGCCGCTGATCGAACGTCCCCGGGCCTACGTGCACTTGCCGACAGCCTCGCTGCAATTGATCTACGATTTGCGCCTGGACGTGCCCAAGGAAGCCAAATCCCTGAGCCTGTTCCATGTCGACGAGCGGCTGGAGGGCGATCAACTGGTGGCCCGGCTCGATCGCAAACGTCCCGATTTGTACCTGATGCCACTGCAGGACGGTCAGCCGATGGCCGAGCTCTATACCCTGAAAAAGGATCACCTGTACCCGGCAAGTACCCGCGGGTTGTATCTGGCGGAGAGTTTTGCCCGGCAAGAAGGCTGGCTGGTGAGGGATGAGCGGATTCGCTGGAAGGATTGGGTGCGGCAGCAGGGTTTGACCCCACCGGGGAAGGATTCGGGCCTGGCCCGGTTACGCGGGAAGGCGAAGCAACTGCTGAAAAGAATCGTGCCGCGCAAGGCAGCACGATAGAACACTTGTGGCGAGGGGGCTTGCCCCCGTTGGGCCGCGAAGCGACCCCTGATCCGGTCACCGCGGTTTTACTGACATATCGCAGCGGGAGGTTTTACGACTGCTTCGCAGCCGAACGGGGGCAAGCCCCCTCGCCACAGCAAGCCCTCATCCAAAATCAGTGATTGCGAATCTTCTCGACAATCGCCGTGGTCGAGCTGTTTTCCACCAGCCCCAGCACTTTCACGGTCCCGCCGTAAGCGTTGACGATGTCCGCGCCAACCACTTGGTCGATCCCGTAATCACCGCCCTTGACCAGTACATCCGGCTTGACCGCACGCAGCAGGTTTTCCGGGGTGCCTTCAGAGAAGCTGATCACCCAATCGACGGCGCCTAAACCTGCCAGCACCGCCATGCGACGGTCGACGCTGTTGATCGGCCGACCCGGCCCTTTCAAGCGACTCACCGACGCATCGTCATTGACCGCCACGATAAGGCGATCACCTTGGGCGCGCGCCTGTTCGAGGTAAGTCACGTGGCCGGCATGCAGGATGTCGAAGCAACCGTTGGTGAACACGATCTTCTCTTTGTGCGCTCGCGCGTCATCGACCGCCAGCAGCAACTGCTCGAGGCCCAGCACACCGCGCTCGGAGCCTTCCTCGCGCTGGATCGCACGACGCAGTTCCGGTGCGCTGATGGCCGCGGTACCGAGCTTGCCGACCACGATGCCCGCCGCCAGGTTGGCCAGGGCCACCGCATGGGGCAGCTCTTCGCCAGCGGCGATCGCCGCCGCCAGGGTAGAAATCACCGTGTCGCCGGCGCCGGTCACGTCGAACACTTCACGGGCACGGGCCGGCAGGTGTAGCGCCGGATGATCCGGGCGCAGCAAGGTCATGCCGTGCTCGCCACGGGTTACCAGCAATGCACCGAGGTCGAGGTCGTGCATCAGCTGCGCGCCCTTGCTCACCAGTTCGTGCTCATCGGCGCAACCGCCGACGATGGTTTCGAACTCGCTGAGGTTCGGGGTGATCAGGCTCGCGCCACGGTAGATCGAGAAATCCTTGCCCTTGGGATCGGCCAGCACCGGAATGCCACGGGCACGGGCGGCCTGGATCAGCACCTGATGGTTTTTCAGCGCGCCTTTGCCATAGTCGGACAGCACCAACACCTTGATGCCTTCGAGCAATTCGTCGACTTGCTCGCCCAGCGCCAGGGCGTCAGTTGCGAAAGGCTCTTCGAAGTCGATACGCAGCAATTGCTGGTGACGGCTCATGACCCGCAGCTTGACGATGGTCGGCTGGTGCGCAATGCGCTGGAACAATGCCCGCACGCCGGCACCCTTGAGGCTATTGACCAGGCTGTCGGCGGCTTCGTCGTCGCCGGTCACGCCGACCAGCGAGGCCGGCGCACCGAGCGCGGCAATGTTCAAGGCAACGTTGGCGGCACCGCCCGGGCGGTCCTCGATGTGCTCGACCTTGACGACCGGTACCGGCGCCTCAGGGGAGATCCGTGAGGTACCACCATGCCAGTAACGGTCGAGCATGACATCGCCGACCACCAAGACAGGGGCTTGATTGAATCGCGGCATGGACAACTTCATGGAGCAACCCACATACAAAATGAACAGGGGCGCGATATTAACACAGGGTTGGCGCTGGCTTGCGGGGCGGCTGCAACCGGATGAATCGGCAGGGAATTCTGTTCATTTATTGAGCAGAAATTGCGATAAACGATGGCAAGCGTCCTCACGTTGCAGCACCTGGGTGTCGATCTCGCACTCCGCCGTCAGCGGTGCCTCATAAGGGCTGTCGATGCCAGTGAAGTTCTTGATCCGCCCTTGGCGGGCCGCTTGATACAAACCTTTGGGGTCCCGTTGCGCGCACACCGCGAAGGGTGTGCTCACATATACCTCGATGAAATCGCCCTCAGCGAACAACCGACGAGCGGCATCACGCTCTGCGCGAAACGGCGAGATCGCCGCAACAATCACAATCAAACCGGCGTCGACCATCAACCGTGCCACCTCGGCCATGCGCCGGATGTTTTCCCGGCGACACTCAGCACTCATTCCCAAGTCACGACACAGGCCATTGCGCAGGTTGTCGCCATCGAGCAGGAACGTGTGCAGCCCGCGCCGATTGAGTTGCAACTCCAGTGCATTGGCCAGGGTCGACTTGCCCGCGCCTGACAGGCCCGTCAACCACAGGCAACGCGGGTGCTGGAATTTGATTGCGGCGCGGTCGCGGTTCGACAGTGACAGATCGTAAGGCCTGATCTCTGGAACAGGTATCGACAGGGTCTCATTCATAACCGAGCATTTCGTAATCGCGCTGGTACACCCGTCGCACCAGCCGACGGGTACGCACCGAGCAGAAATCGCGGGCAAGCATCGGACGCCGCTGTTGCGAGCCGTGACGTGAGGCAACACCGCCCAGTGACCTACCTGTTCGCAGACCAGGCGAAAATCCCGCTCCAGATGCTCCTGGTAGCCAATGAAGTCCAGGGCCAGATGCCCCAGGGAGTCGGTCAGAAAATCCGTTTGCGCGGCAAAATGCATTTGTCGGCTGATTGTCTCCGAATGCAGCCAGCGAGCGACGAAATCATCGAAGTCGCGGTAGTGGCAGACCAGCCTCTGCGCCGCCTGATCGCGCCGGCCCAACTCATTGCCGCGCAAAAAAGCATAAGCCGAGTAGGCCCTTTCCAGCGGATCACGAACGAAGGCGAACTTGAAGCTGGCGGCAAACTGCTCGGGAAATTGCTGCTCGTACCAGTACAACGGCAAGTGCCCGGGGCTCCACCCATCGAACATCGCCGCACATACGCTGCTCCCGGCACACTTGGGAACATGAATGAATAGACAAGAACGCTGCTCGAAGGCCCGTGGGAAGCTCAGGCTGGCCGACATCGACTTGTTGATCACCTGACGGTCCACGACCGACAGGCGTCCCAGCAGGAAAGCCCGCTGCGGCTTGGGCAAGAGCTTCCAGAGATAACGTTGCAGCATGGCAGTACCCGCGCGAAAGGGTTGCCCCCCTCGATTGAAGTCAAAGTTCGTTCAGGAACCTTAACAAGCGCGTTGCCGAGATTTATTCCGGTTTGGTCAAGAAGCGTAAAGGTCTGGATACAATCCACCGGACGCGTTGCACGCCGGTGAATGCAAGGGTGAGCAGGGCTCACCCTTGCATCGAATCAGGCGATGTCTTCAGCCGGGGCGTCGAGGCCCATGGCGTTCAGGCGGGCGTAGTAGCCATTCTGCGCCAGAAGCTCGGCATGGGTGCCGCGCTCGACGATCCGGCCCTGATCCATGACCAGAATCAGGTCAGCCTTCTCGATGGTCGACAACCGGTGAGCGATGACCAGCGTCGTTCGACCTTTCATGACCTGATCCAGTGCAGCCTGAATATGCCGCTCGGATTCGGTATCGAGGGCCGAAGTGGCTTCGTCGAGAATCAGCAACGGTGCATTCTTCAGCAAGGCTCGGGCAATTGCCAGACGCTGACGTTGACCGCCGGACAGCAACACGCCGTTCTCGCCGACCTGGGTGTCCAGGCCTTCGGGCAACTGCGCAATGAAGTCCATCGCGTAGGCGTCTCTTGCCGCTTTCTCGATGTCTTCGCGGGGAGCCCCAGCCAGATCGCCATACGCAATGTTGTTGGCCACGGTGTCGCTGAACAGCGTCACATGCTGGGTCACCTGTGCGATGTGCCTGCGCAGGTTCAGCAGCTTGTACTGTTCCACTTCAACGCCATCGATCAGGATCTCGCCCTTGTCGTGGTGATAGAAGCGCGGAATCAGGTTGGCCAATGTCGACTTGCCGCTGCCCGAACGCCCCACCAATGCCACCATTTGCCCCGGCTCGACCGAGAAACTGATGTCATCGAGTACCTGGCGATCGGTGCCCGGGTAAGTGAAGCTCAAGTGACGCACATCCAGACGACCGCTGACGGCATCGCGCTCGATGGTGCCGTTATCGACTTCGGGTTCGACGTCCAGTTGCTCGAAGATACTCTCGGCGCCGGCCACACCTTTCTGGATGGTCGAGCTGACTTCAGACAATTGGCGGATCGGCTTCGGCAGCAAGCCTGCCAGAGTGATGTAGGCCACCATGTCACCGGCGGACGCATCTCCGCGCAGGAACAACACCAGGAACATCAGCACCGCCATGGCGGTGTAGATCACCAGCTGCAACAGCGGCGTATAGATGGCGCCGGTGCGAGTCATGCGCAATTGCTTGTCGGTGTTGCCCTGGCTGGCATTGAAGAAACGCCTTTCTTCATAGACTTCGCCGCCGAAGCTGCGCACCACGCGATAGCCCTGGATCGTTTCCGAGGCCACGTGGGTCACGTCCCCCATGGCAGCCTGGATCTTCTTGCTCTGTTTACGGAATTTCTTGCTGGCGGTGCGCACCATAAAGGCGATCAACGGCAGGATCGCAACCATGACCAGCGTCAGGCGCCAGTTCATGAACAGCAGCGAGGCGAACAGGAACGCCACCGTCATGCCTTCACGGATTACGACCTTGATCGCATCTGTAGCCGCCCCCGTGACCATGGTTACGTTGAAGGTGATGCGCGAAATCAGATGACCCGAGTTATGCTTGTCGAAATAACGGTTGGGCAAGACCAGCAGGTTGTTGAACAACTGCACACGCAAGTCGTGGACAAGTCCGAGGGAAACCTTGGCCAGAAAGTAGTTGCCCAGATAAGATCCGAGCCCCTGCCACGCTGCAATCAGGATGATCAGCAAAGGCACGGCCTGCAGCAGTTGCAGATCACGCAGGTACGGTACGGTTGGAAACAGCGCCGCTTCGGGATTGGACAGGCCGTCGACGAAATACTTGAGGATGTACCCGAGCATTGGCTGAGTCGAAGCGAAAATCAGAAAACCGACAATGCTGATCAGGAACAGGCTGATGTACGGCCGGACATAGCTGAGCAGGCGGAAGTAAATTTTCAAGCTCGATGGGCTTGCGGAGAGACTGGAGTCGGTCATATCACGCGAATGTCGATAAAAAGGACGCTGACTTTAGCACAGCTTCTTCAGGGTTCTGGCAATCGCATAAAGGCTGTTATTGTTAAGCGTCATAATTCAACATCAAATAGCCATCACCCCAAATGGCCGATCAACTTCAGGATTGAATCTCTCAGCATGCAACTCAGTGGCTTCAACAACACATCCAATCGAGTCTTCGATTTCATTTGCCTCTGGATTCTTCCACTCGGCTACTTCCTGCTGCTGTGCGCGATGTTCTTTCTGCCTGGTCGCAGCCTGCATCACAAGATGTTTTATGGCCTGTTCAGCATCCCATCGTTTATTGTCCTGTGCCTGCGCCCCCGCGAACTCAAAGAGTTGCTGCGCGAACCGATCTTCGTCGCGGTGCTGTTGTTCGCCGCCTGGGCCTTGCTCAGCCTGAGCTGGGGGCCGCCGATGGATCAAAGCGTCACCGGTCAGTTCAAACCCTCTTTGCACACCCTGCTGTTGTTCGCTGGCTGCTACCTGCTGGTGCGCTACCGAAGCGAGATCATCCAGCCCCTGCTGTTCAGTGCCGCAATGGTCGGGCTGATCGCGTCGGCCTACAACCTATTCATGTTTACCCGCCACTACGAGCCGGGCATGCGCCTGATCGGGAGCGGCGCATTCGACAACCCACTGCTCAGCTCCCACGTATTCGGCTTTTTTTGTACCTACTGGCTGAGCGTGAGCATGACCTGCAAGCGTCGCCAGATGCTCTGGCTGAGCATCCCGGCGATGGCGATCATGTTCGCCACGGTGATCGCCACCGGCTCCAGAACCCCGCTGGTTGCTTTGACACTGGCTGCGTTATGGCTGAGTTTCATCAGCTGGAACCGTCGTTCTTTCATATTGCTGGGTACCCTGTTGATCGGTGGCGCAGCGGTTGCCGTACTGTTTTCGCAGATGATCGTCGAGCGCGGCGACTCCTATCGCTTTGAAATCTGGCAGCTGGCCCTGCAAAAAATTGCCGAGCACCCGTGGATCGGTCATGGCTACAACGCCACCCTGACTCTCGACCCCGGTATCGGCTACACCTTGCAGGAGCCTCATAGCTTCGCCTTGGGGGTGCTCTATTACGTTGGTATTTTCGGCTTGCTGCCGTGGCTGTTCTTCCAGGTCCGGTGCTTGCTGAATAGCTGGCGGTATCGCCTGCAGCCGTTGTTCATCATCGCCTCGACCTGGCTGGTATTCGGCATCGGCGCCGGCCTGACCGAAGGCGGCGGTATCATTTCCCGGCCCAAGGAGCACTGGTTTTTGCTGTGGATTCCGCTGGCGCTGATCGCCGCATTAAGCATCAACCAACGGGCCAGGCGCCTATTGGCAATGCCGATCAGGACCTTGACGCCGGCCGCCCTGCAACAGTTGACCGCCAGTGCCCAGGTGATCGAGGAAGACGGGCTGGGGCCAAAAGTCCTGCGCCTGGTCGATGGCAGCTTCCTCAAGTTGTTCCGCCGCCGTCGCTGGTACACCTCGGGTAGCTTCAACCCCTATTCCGAACGGTTTGCCGCCAACAGCGAGCAATTGCGCAACCTGGGAATCCCGACCCCGCAAATTCTGGACCTGTATCGACTCAAGGACGGTAGCAGTGCCGTACACTATTCGCCGCTGCCGGGCAGCACTTTGCGTCAGGTTCTTCAAGGCATCACCGCGCCCGCGGTGCGTCAGGCGCTGGTTGAGCGTTTCGGCAAGTTCATGGCGCAACTGCATGAACAAGGTGTCTATTTCCGGTCACTGCACCTGGGCAATGTACTGGTACTGGATGACGGTGAGTTCGGCCTGATCGATCTGGCGGACATGCGCATCTACCCGTCATCGCTGAGCCTGTCCCTGCGCAAGCGCAATCTGCGCCATATGCAGCGTTACGCCGTGGATCGACGCTGGCTGTTCGAAGACCACTTTGGCGCGCTACTTCAGGGCTACGCCGTGATGGCGTCGAAATCTGCAGTGGATAACCTACACAGGCAAGTACTGACCGGGAGTCATCCCGCCCGGGCTCATTAATAGTCGAAACCAACCCGTTCATTGCGCTGGCGGCCTACCTGCTGGCCATCGTGACCGCCGCCCTGTTCCCGACACCTCAGGCATGCCGGTGAGGGCCGCTATACCGGCATCGATGGCTGCGCGTCTCAGGGTGGGCTCAGTCTTTTTCCAGCGGTGAGAAATACAGCCGCCCCAGGCCGCGCCAGGTCTTCTTGTTCCAGGCCTTGAACGGTATCTGCGCCAACAGTTCGCGCGCCAGCTTGCGGTCGCGATTGGAGGTTTTCAGGAACATCGAGCTGAGGAATTTGTAGCGCACCTCGTCGTACAGCGGATGATCGCTGAACAGCGCGTAGGAGCGCAGGATGTTGTCGATCATGAAGCGGTTATTCTTGTAGGAGTTGGTGGCGTGCTTGCGATAGCGCGCCATCAGCACATTCAGGCCATCGATGAAGTAGCCGGCGCGGGTCACCTTCAACTCGATCAGCAAGTCCTCCAGGCGAATGTTCGGATCGAAGCCGCCTACCTTGTCCAGCGCTTCACGGCGAATCATCAGGGTCGGCGCCGGCGGATAAGGCTTGCGCTCCAGGAACATGTCATCGAAGTCCAGGCGACGGAACGGCACATCGCGACGCTGACGATTCTCCGGATAGAGATTGCCGTCGGCGTCGATCAGTTCGATGTTGCCGGCGCAGATCCCGACCTCGGGCTTGCCATCCATATACGCCACCTGGGTGGCGATGCGCTCCGGCAACATGATGTCATCGGACCCGAACGGCACGATCAAACTGCCCTTTGAGCGCGCAATGGCGCCGTTGAGGGTGTTGGTCAGCCCCTGGTTCTGCTGGACCCGGAAATCGAAATCGTGCTGCGCCTGCAAGGCATTGATGCGCTCGACGCTGTCATCGCTGGAGCCGTCATCGATGACCAGCAACTCGATATTCTTGTAGGTCTGGGTGAGGACGCTGAGGATGCTTTCCTCGATATAGCGACCGTGGTTGTACGACGCGATGATGACCGTGACGAGAGGTTGCACGTCGTTCATGGTTGCTCCCTGCGGGCTTGACTCAAGCCGGAGTCGATCAGGTTCAGGTACTCCTGGCGGAATACCTCGATGTCGTGTTGCTCCTGGAGATAGCGGTAGGCCTGTTCACCCTTGGCCTTGAGCTCGTCATCCGACAGCCCCAGGTAGTTCTCCAGCGCTGCGACCAGCGTCGGCACGTCCGCCGGGGTAATTGCCAGACCGCCCGCGCCCTGAATCAGCGGCAACATGGCCGGTACGTTCGAGGCGATTACCGGCAGGTGCCCGCTCATGCCCTCGAGCAATGCCAGCCCCAGGCCTTCAGCCAAGGACGGCATGGTCCAGATGTCGAACGCCCGAACATACTGCAAGGCGTTTTCCTTGAAACCCAGCAAATGCGCACGACCGGTCAGCCCAAGGCGCTCGATCTCGGCGGCCAGGCGCGACTCTTCACGCCCCGCACCAATGATTGCCAGTTGGGTGTTCGGGTATTTGTCCTTGAGGGTGGCAAAGGCCTGCAGCAGGTAGGTGTGGCCCTTGACCGGCACCAGCCGGCCCAATGCACCGATCAAGCGCACCGACGGTTCGATGCCCAATAACTCGCGAGCACGCTCGCGGCTGTGCTGCAAACCTTCAGCCTGCTCGATGTCGATGGCGTTGGTGATCGCGTAGGTATTCTGGTCGGTAAAGCCGCAGTCGCAATCGAGCAGGTACTGTTTGACCGCTGGCGACACGCCGACAAAGCGCCAATGGCGATCGATCAGGCGTTGGGTCTGGCGGCGCCGGTAAAACCGGTCGTACTCGCCAAAACCGTGGGAGATGCCGATGCACAGCGGTACTTTCAACCAACGGTTGAGCGCCAGCATCATGTTTACCGGTTTGAAGCGATTGCAAATCACCACGTCGAATTTTTCTGCGCGGCAAAACTTGTACAACTGCCACATGGCGCGCAGGCGCATGCCCTTGAGGGACTTGTCGGAAAACTCGAAATACACCGAACGGTCGGCGCGACTTACGGCCTCGCCAGGCCCGGGCTTGCCACGCAGGAACGCCGCGGTCACTTCATAGCGATCGCTCGGCAGGGCCTTGACGATCTGCTCCGCGAGGTCGGCAAAATCATGGGCTTTGACGTTGTAGTCAGGCTGCAACTGCAGAACCTTTGACCGTTGACTCATAACTCTCCCCGGTGAAAACCAGTCGCATCGATGACCCATGCCGGCTCGGCGGCGAGGCGCCTGATCTCGGCTGGATCGGGTGGGGGCAACCGTGACCATTCGTTGCGTTTCCAGCAGACGAAGTGGAAATACGGATACCGGCGGTCGCCATCGCGATCGTTACTCAAACAGCCATTGCGCCAATACCAGTGCTGCGGAAAATCATCCGTGCCGTCGTGCCACTTGATGCAACCGCCCGGCGTACTGAACGCCTCGATGAATTCGCTGCGGCGACGCCACGAATTGAGCTTGCCCAACAGAGAGAACAGTGGCTCGGGAAAATTCTTGCGCCAGAGGAAGATCCGACTGAATGCGCCTTCATCCAGCGCGTGATGCGCCTGATCGGTAAAGCGTGTTCGCCAGTCCTTGATCTGCATGAACAACTCACGTTTGCGGGCAGTGTTGCGCATCAGACAGAGATGGCCTGCCACCCGCCGCTCGTGGGTAGAGAACAGGTCATAACTGGCCAACCGATCAGCGGTGAAATAACTTCGCAGGTCACCAAATACCAGATCAATATCGCCGAACGCCCAGAAATCATAGCCTTGCAGGCGGTCGACATGAATATGCCCCAGGGCAGGCTTGATGTCGCAGAGCTTATAAGGCGCGTCCGGCACAAAGTCGATATTCAGCCGCTGTGACACCAGCGCGCAGTACTCGCTGAAACTCATGGCTTCAACAGTCACGTTGGGCGGCAGGTTCTCAGGAGTACCGCAATCACTGAACAGCAACCAGTCGATATCAGCGTTGCGTCGGCAACTCTCGAGGAAAAACGGCATCCAGAACGGCCAATGACCGAAATACGGAATCAGGAACAGGATGCGCGGGCATGGATTGATCACAGAAATACTCACTGCTGCGTGGATACGCCGCCATGCTAGGCCGCGCGATACTTCATTTCTGCCTAACAGATGTTTCACCATGCTTCAGAACCCAGAACAACTCATGCTGCCTGACCGCCTTGCGAAAGAACTCGTTCTCGCCATAGACGGGTGGCACTCTACTGGCCAGAAGCCACTGTATCAACCGTCGTAAACGTCGCTTGAACGGCATGGGCGGTTGCAGGTCGTGCATCATGCCCAACGCCATTGCTTTATCACGCTGACGCGCCAAAGGCATTCGCAGACAGCAGGGCTGCATCGGCGTTGTCGAATCGAACGCCGGTGGCAGGGCGATGCCATGACCCGCATCCCCCATAGGCCAACGATCATTGTCATGCAGATGGTTGGCATAGCCAAGCACGGTGGTCGGCTGCCACTCCAGCCCGCTCAACGCTTCGAGAACCGCTGCCTGGGCACAGATGTGATCCGGGTGCGGGTCGAGGGACGGGTGCGGCAATACGATCACTTGCGGACGCGCCCTCAGCAACAGTTCACGCAGATCGGCCAGTAAATTATTCCAGGTCGGCGCACCATCGACATCGCCCGGCAGGGCAAATGGATTCAACTGACGAAATAACCGGGTGTCTCCCAAATCCGCTTCGCGCGAACCCACCGGTGTGGCCGGCGCGGCCTGCATCGCCGCCAGTTGCAGGCAAAAATACCCCAACTGCACGCAATGGGCCTCAGGCACCCCGGCCCAGCGCGGTACGGCGATGCTATCCCAGGCCCGCAAACGGCCTTTGAGACGAGCCGCCTCGACCGTGTTCAGACCCATCTGTTGATAATGTTCGGCTTCAATTTCACCGGCGGTCAGGGTGACGATCCAGGCTTCGTCGGCCTGGCTGTACAAACCGTATGCGGCCAATTCAGCGTCGTCGGCATGGGGTGCAATCACCATCACTCGCTGACGGCGGTAGTCCGGTTGCTCGAACGCCCAGAGCACAGGCTCGCCGAGCAACCGACAGAAACGCCCGCGCAGACGCAACTCGCCTTGCGACAACACGTTTGCCTGACCACTGAGATTGAGGTAACGCAGGCCGTTTACACCGCGCTCGAAGGTTTGCCGGTCGGGGTTATCCCCCCCCAGCAACTCGACCACCGGATCGATAAAGCGCCCCAGCCAAGTACTTTTCACCCGCAGCGCCAGTATCAGCGTGGCGTCATCGACCAGCATGACGCCCTCATCCAGCCGTAACCGTTCACCGTCCAGATGAATCTTGGGTTGCGGGGTATACGGCGGGAAGCTGTATTGATAATCGTCTTGGGGGGAATAAAACAGATGGTCGGCAAACCACGCCTCGTGGGCGATCCAGCCCAGCACCGCAAGCACCAGCGGCAGCCACCAGGCCACCAGCACGCCGATCGCAATCAGCAGCATCAACGCAATCAACAGGCCGATGCGTTTGTTGCGCCGATGGCGCTTGAGCAGTTGCTGTTTGCGACTCATGGGTTGGCTCATACCGTGAAGACCGGCACAGAATTGCACCAACGGTCCTTGTACTCACGGTCGGTTCGACCAAAGGAAAACCGTAGGGGTTTATCCAACGCGCGTGCATGTTCCCAGGCGCTTTGGGTGTTGAGGAAGCTCAGCACGCTGCCCGGGCTGAATTCGCGGGTCTCGGGATCGACACCGCCGTTGACGTATTCGATGCTGATCCATTCCGGCGCCTCGACGCGGTACACCAGTTGAGTCGCAATCGGTGCGTCGTTGAGGAAAATCACCGAGCCGATCAGCAACTCGCGCAACAACTCGATCACCTCGCCCATGCGCTCGGCACCGGTGGCCGGAAAGCCCCAGCGACGCTGGAACAGGTCGCAATAGATCGCCGCCAGCTCACTGCTGGAAAACTCGGTAACCGGCCGCACCACGCCGCCCGCCTCTTCCAGCAGACGCAACTCGCGGCGCTGGTTGTAGCGAAACTTTTTCGACAATTCTTCAGGCGTACGGGCCAGCGCCAGTTGTTCTGTCTGCAGCTTGATACCGGTAAAACGACCTTCGCTCAGCGCCGACAGGTAACGCCCCCGATGGCGCAGCGGTGCCTGGGCATCGGCGGCGGCCGGCAGGATCAGTTCGGCATTGCCGAGGTCGAACAGGCCTTTTTTACCCGTGCGCTTGAGCACGTCCTTGGACAGCGCCAGGTCGCGCCCCCAGGTCGGGATGGCGGCTTTCACTTCGCCGTCCTGCTCCCAAGCCAGGTAACGCACCGGGATGTCGGCCAAATGTGCCAGACGTTCGACTACCAGAGGATGAGTCGCGACGCTGCCGCCAAAACGCTGCCAGGTTTGTGCATAAGTCGAGGCGTCGACCTGCACCCAGCCACGCTCGCGCCAGCCTTGAAATCGGTTGAGCATCAGCCCCTCGGTGCCAGTTCGGTAACGTGCGGCAAATGCCAGAAAGCATCGCGCACCGCGCGATCGGAGAAGCGCTCACGCAAGCGGTCGAACATCAGCTCGGCGCACTGGCGGCGTTGCTGCTCGTCCATCGCGGCCAGATGTTGCAGCCCTTGAGCCAGGTGCCCGGCATCGCCCAGCGGAAATAGAATGCCCACACCTTCGACCACTTCCCTGGCGCCACCACACGCGGTGGCGAGCAACGGCACACCGGCGGCCATGGCCTCCAGCAATACCATGCCGAACGGTTCATGATCGGAACTCAAGGCAAACACATCGAAAGCACGGAAGTAGCGACGCGCCTCGGGCACCTGGCCGAGGAACAGCACGCGATCGCCAATACCCAGTTCACGCGCCAGGGCCTTGAGGTCCTGCTCCAGCCGACCGCTGCCCAGAATCACCAGCTGACTGTTGGCCGGCAACCCCGGCAATGCCGTGGCAAAACCATGCAACAACGTAGTCTGATCCTTGTCCGGATGCAGGCGCCCGACGTTGCCGACAATCCAGGCATCCATCGACAGACCGAGGGTTTCCCGGGCCTCGCGAACCGACACCTGACTGGCCTGTAACGCCTGTACATCAATCCGGTTATAGAGCGTCTGAATCCGCGCCTGCGGCCATTTCGGCAAGCAACGGCGCATGTCGTCACGCACCGCATCGGAGACGCCGAGCAGGCTCAGGCGTTTGCGGAAAATATGCGCGAACAGTTTGCGGGTGCGGCGCTGGTAATCACCAAACGCGTGATGCACGCCAATCACCGGCAACGAAGTGCCGAGCAGGGCGATGTAGATCGGTTTGAAACGGTGAGCGATGCAGAAACTGAAGTTGCGCGACGCGGCGATCTTGCGCAGATCGCCGATGGCGCCCAGCTTCAGGCCACGAATGGCCTTGGAGCTGTACTCCATGAACAGCACCTCGTCGGACGCACAGTTCGCGGCGACTTGACTATCTGCAGCACCGGTCAGGAACACCGTGGTCACGCGATAACCGGTCCCCGCGAACAGGCTGGCGTACTGCCGGGCGCAGTCCAGAAACGGCCCGTCATAGCCGTGACAGAACTGCAGCACATGGCGTTCAGCCGAGCGAGTCATAAGCGTCCGCACCTTCTTTGACCACCAGAATGTCTTCCATGATCAGATACTGCAGGTCGGAACCGAAGAACATGTTCAAGGCGTCGGTCGGCGAGCAGATCATCGGCTCGCCACGACGGTTGAGCGAAGTATTCAGCGACACACCGTTGCCGGTCAGTACTTCCAACGCCTTCATCATGTCGTAGTAGCGCGGGTTGTATTCGCGCTTGAGCACCTGGGCCCGGGACGTGCCGTCTTCATGGACGACTTCCGGCACGCGGGTTTTCCACTCTTCAGCCACTTCGAAGGTGAAGGTCATGAACGGTGCAGGGTGATCGATCTTGATCATTTGCGGCGCAACGGTGTCGAGCATCGACGGGCAGAAAGGCCTCCAGCGCTCGCGGAACTTGATCTGATGGTTGATACGGTCCGCCACGCCGGCCACGCTCGGACAGCCAATGATCGAACGACCGCCCAAGGCACGCGGACCGAACTCCATGCGACCCTGGAACCAGGCCACCGGGTTGCCATCGACCATGATTTTGGCGATCTGCTCCGGCATATTGTCGAGCTTGCGCCACTTTGGCTTGTCGGCATGACGGGCGCAGGCCGCGATCACGTCTTCATTGCTGTAGGACGGACCGAGGTAGACGTGTTCCATCTTCTCGACCGGTACACCACGGGCATGAGACACATAAGCCGCTGCACCCACCGCGGTACCGGCATCGCCGGACGCAGGCTGGACGAACAGTTCTTTGATGTCGTCGCGGGCAATGATCTTCTGGTTCAGCTTGACGTTCAACGCACAACCACCGGCGAAGGCCAGCTTGCCGGTTTCCTTGAGCACATCGCCCAGGTAATGGTCGATCATCTGCAACGCCAGTTTCTCGAACAGCGCTTGCATGCTCGCGGCGTAGTGAATGTAGGGTTCGTCGGCGATGTCGCCTTCACGTTTCGGCCCCAGCCACTCGATCAGCTTCGGCGAGAAGTAGAAACCCTTGCCCTTCTCTTTATAACGACGCAGACCGATGACGTTGGCGTAGTCGGTGTTGATCACCAGTTCGCCGTTTTCGAACGAGGCCAGGCGCGAAAAATCGTATTTGCTGGCGTCGCCGTACGGCGCCATGCCCATGACCTTGAACTCACCGTCGAGCATCTCGAAGCCGAGGAACTCGGTGATCGCGCCGTAAAGGCCGCCGAGGGAGTCCGGATCGAAGAATTCCTTGATCTTGTGGATCTTGCCGTTTTCGCCATAACCGAAGAAAGTCGTGGCGTACTCGCCCTTGCCGTCAATCCCCAGGATCGCGGTTTTCTCTTTGAAACCGGAGCAGTGGTAGGCGCTGGAGGCGTGGGCCAAGTGGTGCTCGACCGGCTCGATCTTGATCTTTTTCGGATCGAAACCCAATTGCTCGAGGCACCAGACAATCTTGTTGCGATAGCGCTTGTAGCGACGGTTACCCATCAGGATCGCGTCGAGGGCGCGGTCCGGGGCGTACCAGTAGCGCTTGGCGTAGTGCCAGCGAGCCTTGCCGAACAGGCTGATCGGCGCGAATGGAATCGCCACCACGTCAACGTCGGATGGCTTGATGCCCGCCTGCTCGAGGCAGAATTTCGCCGATTCGTAAGGCATGCGGTTCTTTGCATGTTTATCGCGCACGAAACGCTCTTCTTCAGCCGCCGCGACCAGCTTGCCGTCGATGTACAAGGCTGCGGAAGGATCATGGCTAAGGGCGCCGGACAGGCCAAGAATCGTCAATGCCACAGGGGTCTAGCCTCTTTAGTCTGCATGCAGGCGCAACGCGCCTCAAAAATTAATGTGCCCTCGCAAGGGGCGAGAGACAGCTAAAGGGCGGGATTATAGCGTAAACGTGGCGGGAATGACCCTGCCCTTATCGGCGCCGTGAAGATGACGTCGAGCCCAAGCGTTCGCCTTTGCTCATCCGCGACCCGGCCGCCAGTAAATCCTGATGTTTCCGTCGGCAGCTTGCCGGTAAATCGTATAGGGCAAGAAAACCGTGTCGAATACACCCGAAAGGGTCAAGTCCAGCAATACGAACGGCACCAGAATACCCGTGGGATCGGGCGGCGCGTGCAGGAGACAAAAGTCGTGAGCCAGACCGCTGTAGATGCGAGGAATGGACTGACAGTAGGTCTTTTGCTTTCTGAGGCCACGAGCGGCGTCTTCGTCATCCTGCAGCACCGTGACAGCGGTCCCGCAGCCAGACAGCGCCAGTGAAAAAGAGCTCAACATCACAGCCATTTTTATCGTCAAAATCTGCCCTCCGAGAACGTCAGGCAAACTAGCATCGCGGCTATTCAGGGCACAGTTCATGGGTTCTGCAGATCATGTAGGACAATTCACAAGAACTTGTCCGCCAGTTCTCGGGAGACTGATCTGGCGCCATCGCGGGCAAGCCCGCGATGGCGTCGAAGACCCGCTTCAAGCAGCGCTAGAAATATCTTTGGGCAGACGCTGATCAATCACTTGGTACAGCGCACTGCTCTCGGGCCAGTTGCGCATGAACCGCGCCCTATCCCGCGCATACGCGGGGGCAAAGCTGCTGAGCGAACCATGCTGACACATCGAATCCAGGTCGATCAGCGCCCAGCGATCCTGTTGCCAGAACAGGTTATGGCCCTTGAAATCGCCATGGCTGATCCGCTCGCCAATCAGCTCGGCGAACAGGTAATCCAGAGCCTGCAGCTCAGCCTCTGGCGCGTCCCCGCTCTCAACGTACGGCGCGAAGCGCTCGATGATGTCCGGCCCCGGCAAATACTCGGTCACCAGGTACGCCCGGCTGCGCAGCCAGAGAAAACGCTTCTCCAGCAACGCCAATGGTTTTGGCGTGGCAATACCGAGGAACGCCAGGCGATTGCCTTCGCGCCATGAGTGCCAGGCGCGGCTCGGGCGCCAGAAACGCTTGAGCCAGTGGGTAAAGC
Source organism: Pseudomonas sp. 01L34 (assembly GCF_056400265.1). Taxonomy (NCBI): domain Bacteria; kingdom Pseudomonadati; phylum Pseudomonadota; class Gammaproteobacteria; order Pseudomonadales; family Pseudomonadaceae; genus Pseudomonas; species Pseudomonas sp. 01L34. Next base: position 367,530 of record NZ_JBFTSX010000006.1, on the reverse strand, counting down.
CTTTGATGTTGTAACGCTTGACCACCAATGTGCGCCCGGCCACCTCGACCTTGCCGACGCTCGCCGCGCCGCCGGTCTTGTACAGATGCCCCTGATCGAGCAAGGCGTCGGCCTGTGCCAGCACCGGCAGCATCGCCGCCTCTTCCTCACGGCGAATCGCCCGCAAGCCGAACGCACCACGCTGGACGCTGAACAGCGTGCATTCGCGGCCGACCTTGATCAGAAAGTCCTTCAAACGCCAGCGACGGACCTTGTCGATCTGTTTTTGCAACGCCTCCATCGGCAACGCGTGTTCGCCATTACTCAGCAGGTAATACACCAGCAACTCTTCGGTGAAGGGTTCCAGCACTTTGGGCAACTGGGCGAAGAACACCCCGAGGTTTTCCAGGACTTTTTGTTGCGACAGCGGCTTGCCCGCCGTCTCGACGCAGATCCCGGCGCCATCGATCAAATACAACTGACCGCCATGGCGCAGCAGGTTGTCCAGGTGCAGGTCTTCCTGCCACAGGCCTTTGCTGTGCAGTTGGCCGATGGCGCCCAACGCCTCAGCCAGCACCGCGGATTGTTCATCCGCCAATGCGGGTAAGTGTTCGACCTGCTTCCAGGCATCCCCCAGGCTCTCGGCACCCTCAAGGAAATCGAACAACAGCCAACCGCCCTCGCCGTCCTTGAGGCCATCGGCCAATAACAACGGCGTGGTCAGCCCCTGAGCGGCCAGCAAACGCACACCGTCCAGTTCGCGTTGAAAATGCCGCGCCGCTTTGCCACCGACCAACAACTTGGCCAGCACCGGCCGGCCGCGCCAGACGCCAGCCCCAACATAACGCTGTCCCGGCAACACCCGCAGCAGACTCAGCAACTGCAAATCGGCAGGCCCCGCGGCATCGGCCAGTGGAATACTCAGCGGCAGGCTCGGGCTGCGGCCGGCGTTTTTCAGCTCGGACAAACGCATCAACGCGTCTCCTTGTTACTGCGCCGCGCACTCAGGCGCGATACCCAACGGTCCACCCGCGAACTGTTCAGCGGCTGATCCAGATAAACCGCCAACAATTCGCGCAGCTGGCTGTCGCTCCATTCCGGCGCCCGACGCAGCAGCGGCTCCAGATCCTTGATCCGATCACGCCGGCCGAAAAACAGCGGCCGGGTTTTTTCCAGGTCGATCAATTGCGCCTGATAGCCGTCGCCGGTGGCCTGAAGAAAAATGTGCTTGGGGTAGAAGCAACCGTGGACCTGGCGCCTGCCGTGCAGGCGTCGCGCCAGTTGCCCACAGGCCTTGAGAATGGCCGAGTGCTGTATCGCGCTCAGCTCCGACCAGCGCTGCAACAGCGAATCCAGATCATCCCAACCGTCCAGTGCGTGAGTCAGCAGAATCGCCCGAACTTCGCCGTCGACCTTGCGCTCACCAAAAAACGCCGCCTGCAGCGCCGGAATACCCAGCGCCCGATAACGACTGATGTTGCGAAATTCACGGGCAAAACTCGGCTCGCCAAAGGGCGAATGCCGGGAGCGCGTCAGGTAGTTGCTCTGGCGCTTGAGGTAGTAGCCATGACCGTCCAGATCCAGCCGAAACACACTGCTCCAGCCACCCCGACCGGTATTGGGCTCGTCCACCGCGTCGAGCTGTTTGGCCCAAAGCGCGTCGAAGGTGCCGAGACCATGACGCTCGAACAGCGCGCGGTCTTCAGCAGCCAGAAAATCAGTCATTCGCGCCCCTCAAAAAATCTCACCACGTGCCGAATGCGTTTCTTGTCCGCGGCATCGAGCCGGGCGCATTGGCGGTATTGCAGGTAAAAGCGCAGGCGCTGGGTCGCCGACAGGTGATACTTGGCGACCTTGTCGAGGCAGGCCAGGTCTTTGGTGATACGGTATTTGAGCCAGAAGCCGCGCCAGAAATCGCCGTTGGGGCAATCGATCAGGAACAGCCGGGCCTCATCGTCGACCAACAGGTTGCGCCACTTCAAATCATTATGAGTGAAACGGTTGTCGTGCATGGTCCGGGTGTAACCGGCCAATTGGCGACTGACGGTATCAACCCAGGCGCGGTCCGCCAGTTTCGGATCATGCCGATTAGCCAGGACCGACAAGTCTTCGGTATGCGGCAGTTCGCGGGTGATCATTGCCCCACGGGCGTACGTCACACCGTGCCGCTCCAACCCCCAGGCCACAACCTCTGCGGTGGGAATGCCCCACTTGGCGAAACGCTTGAGGTTCTGCCATTCGGCCTTGACCCGAGGTTTGCCCAGGTAGCGCCGCAGGCCTTTGCCGGCACTGACGTAGCGTTTGACGTAAAAGTTGACGCCTTTGCGCTGGACGCGAATAACTTCAGACAGCGGATCATGGGTCAGTTGCTCGCCCTCGAGGGCAAACACCGCATCAAGACTGCCGAAATCTTCTGCCAGATCGCTGTAAGCCGGCTCCAGTGTCCAACCCGACATCAGAGCGCATCCCCGTAGCGCTGTTTACGCTCGTAGAGCTTGTTGGCCTTGCCTTCGAGCCACGCCAGTAACCCGGCTTCTTCAACCAGTATCTGGCGCAGGGGCTGCTGGAAGTACCCCTTGAGGAAACGCAGTTTGTCGCGACGGGTCAGGCCGATCTCCAGCGCCGAAAAATACAGCGCCGCCAGGTCCTTGTTGCGCCAGCGCCGGGTAATCGTCGGGCGGGCCTGGGCGCGGTGCAGGTCGATCACCGACAACTTGAGGTCATCGCAGGTCACCGGCTTATCGGTGTGCAGCAGGAAGTGACAGATGTAGCAGTCGCGATGGTTGACCCCGGCGCGGTGCATCATGCCGGTCATGCGCGCGACTTCGGCGATCAGCGCGCGCTTGAGCTTTGGCTCCGGCGGGTGCTTGACCCAGTCGATGCTGAAATCTTCAAGGCTGACGGTGGGCGCCAATTCTTCAGTGACGATGAACGAATGCTGATCCGCCGGGTTGCTGCCCTTTTCGCCATAAGCGACGGCAGTCATGGTCGGCACGCCGACTTCTTGCAGGCGCTCAATGGCCTTCCACTCCTGGCCCGCGCCCAGCACCGGCAGCTTCGCGGTCAGCAGGTTCTTGAAAATCTCACCCCAGCCGATGCCCCGGTGGATCTTCACGAAGTACCCGTGGCCGTCCACTTCAGTTCGCAGTGTCCGGCGCGCTTCGAGCTCGCGGTACACCTCGCCCTTGAGGCCCTCGACTTCGGCGAACGGGTCGCGTCCGGCCCAGAGGCTCTTGAACGGTTCAGCCAGCATCAACTTCATTAAGCGTGCTCCGCCAGAATCACATCGGCCGCGTGCTGCGGCATGCTGTAGAGGTCGGCCGTCTCGGCGAAGGCCAGACCGTTGCGGCTCCAGGCCGCCCGTGCATCAGTGTCGTTCAACATGCCGGTCAGGTACTGAGTCAGTTGCGCCTGATCGAAGGGTTCGTCCAGCACCAGACCCGCGTCGGCCTCGGCGATGTAATGGGCATACCCACACACCGCGCTCACCAACACCGGCAAACCGGCTACCAGGGCTTCAAGCAATACCGTCCCGGTGTTTTCGTTGTACGCCGGGTGGATCAGCAGATCGGCACCGAGCAGGAAGCGCGGGATATCGCTGCGGCCCTTGAGGAATTGCACGTTGTCGCCGAGCCCCAATGTGGCGCTCTGCAATTGGAATACTTTGGGGTCGTCCTGGCCAATTACAAACAGCCGGGTGCGTTTTTTCAGCTCGGCGGGCAGCGCGGCCAGTGCCTTGAGGCTACGGTCCACGCCTTTGGTCTTGAACCCGGAACCGATCTGCACCAGCAGCAGCTCATCGTCCTTCAGGTTGAATTCGGCGCGGAACCCGGCGCGAATTTCATCCGCGTTCGCGGGGCGACGACGGTCTTGGGCAATGCCCGGTGGCAGCAAATGGAAGCGCTCCAGCGGTGTGTCGTAATGCTTGATGAACAGCGGCTGCTGGACTTCGGAAATCATCAGCACTTCGGTCTTGGCATCTTTGGCGAACACCGCGCGCTCGTACTCGGCGAAGTGCCGGTAGCGGCCCCAGCGACGGTACAGCGAGTTGCGCAGGTTTTGCGCCTTGTCTTCGAAGCAGCCGTCGGCGGCGTAGTAAACGTCCAGGCCCGGCATTTTATTAAAACCGATCAGGCGATCCACCGGGCGCTTGGCCAGATCGGCCTCCATCCATTCGGTGAGTTTCTCGTTGCGCCGATGATTGAAGAACGCCTTGACCGGCGCCACCAACACTTCGAAGCCCGGCGGGATGTCGCCTTCCCAGATCAACGTGTAGACACGAATTTGATGGCCGCGCTGCTGGCATTCAAGGGCGATGCGCATGAAGTCACGCTGCAAGCCGCCAAAGGGAAAGTACTTGTACAGGACAAATGCCAATTGCATCAGCGCAGCTCCTCAGCCAGTAACAACGTGCTCAGTCGGCTCGCGACACGCTCGGGATTCAGACGCGTGAAGCACAGGGGCCACTCGCGTTTCAGGTCAAACCGACGGGCATCGTCGGCCGTCGGTTGATAGGTGCATTTCTTTTGCAGGCACGGTGCGCAAGGGAAGTCGCTGGCCATGTGAATCTGCGATTTGCCATAGGCGCCGGTCAGGCCCGGATTGGTCGGGCCGAACAGCGACAGGGTCGGCACGTCCAGCGCCGCAGCCAGGTGACCGAGGCCGGTGTCCACCGCCACGCACGCCTGCGCGCCGGCCAGGACTTTGCCGACACCCGCCAGGTTCAGCCTGGGTAGCACTTCGACGTGTTTCATGTCTTTGGCGATGCGCTCGGCGCGGGCTTTTTCGACCGGGTTGCCCCATGGCAGCTTCACCGCCACGCCGAGATAACCCACCCGCTCGGCCAGCTCGCGCCAATAGGCTTCGGGCCAGTGCTTGGTGTCCCAGGTGGTGCCGTGGAGAAACACCACGTACGGATTCTTGCGCGGCAATTCCACCAGCCGCTCGACGTTCAGGCCGTAATCACCCAGGCCTTTGGGCAGGTCGTAACCCAGGGCCACCGCGAACAGCTGACGCACTCGCTCAACCGCGTGCTGCCCACGGGCCACGGCCAGACGTCGGGAATAGAAGCGCGCGGCGATCGGTTCGCGGGCCGAATTCTTGTCCAGCCCGGCCACCGGCGCTTTGGCATAGCGCGTCAGCAACGCACTTTTCAGCAGGCCCTGAGCATCGATCACCAAGTCGTATTTCGTCGCGCGAACGCTTTGCTTGAAGCGCTTCCACTCGCCACTCTTGATGGTCTGCCAGATGTTCTTGCGCCAGCGACGGATCGCCACCGGAATCACCTTGCCCACGGCCGGGTGCCAGGTCGGAATCTCGGCGAAACCTTCTTCCACCACCCAGTCGAACTTGATGCCGGGGATCGCCCTCGCCGCATCGGTCAACGCTGGCAACGCGTGAATCACGTCGCCCAGCGAAGAAGTCTTGATCAACAGTACCCGCAAACTATTTGACCTCGACCACAGTGCCCAGCAACCGCTGCAAGGCTTCGTTCACCGCTTTGGGCATGAGCTGGCGCAAGCAGTTGTAATGACCGAAACGACAGGTGCGATCGAAGCACGGACTGCATTCGATGCCCAGACGCACGATCTCGACATGCTCGGCCAGCGGTGGCGTAAAGCCCGGCGACGTCGAGCCGTACACCGCCACCAACGGGCGGTTCAGCGCGGCAGCCACGTGCATCAGGCCGGAGTCGTTGGAGACCACCGCGTCGGCGCAGGACAGCAGATCGATCGCCTCGGCCAAGGAAGTGCCGCCACTGAGGTTTACCGACTCTTCACGCAGCCCCGGAATCAACCGCCCACGAATGTCTTCGCCCACCGCGTGATCGTTTTTCGAGCCGAACAGCCAGACTTGCCAGCCTTCACGAATCTTCGCCTCGGCGACCTTGGCATAGTGCTCGGACGGCCAGCGCTTGGACTCGCCAAATTCGGCGCCAGGGCACAGCGCCAACACCGGACGGTCAAGGGCCAGGCCGAACTTGGCCCGCGCGCCGTCGCGAGTCACCGGATCGATCTGCAAGCTCGGCCGTGGATAAGGTTTCGGCAGCTCGATGCCAGGCTCAAAGGCCAGGGCCATGAAGCGCTCGATCATCAACGGATAACGCTCTTTGTCGAGCGTGCGCACATCATTGAGCAGGCCGTAGCGGAACTCGCCACGCCAGCCGGTGCGTTTCGGGATGCCGGCAAAAAACGGCACCAGGGCCGATTTCAGCGAATTGGGCAGCAGGATGGCCTGGTCGTACTGACCGGCCAGGGATTTACCGATGCGCCGACGCGTCGCCAGTTCCAGCACGCCGTGGCCGAGCGGGAAGCTCAAGGCCTGGCGTACTTCGGGCATGCGCTCGAGGATCGGCCGGCTCCACTCGGGGGCCAGCACGTCGATTTCGCACTGCGGGTGGCGTTGTTTGAGACACTGAAAAAGTGTCTGCGCCATCACCATGTCACCGACCCAACTGGGCCCAACGATCAGAATTTTCATGTGGTTTCCAAAAACGAACCGGGGAGGCATACGCCTCCCCGCCTCGAGAATCCAGCACCTGCGGGGTGAGCCGCCAGGTCATTTGGACGAGCCTGTACAGGCTCGTCAGATCAATTTTTGCACATCCAGTGCGTGCAGCTTAGCCAGTAAATCTCTTGGGCTGACTTGTTAATGTGGCGAGGGGGCTTGCCCCCGCTGGAGTGCGGAGCACTCCCAAAATCTTCAACCACTTACACATATTATCGAGTGTAACGCTTTGCGACTGCTGCGCAGTCGAACGGGGGCAAGCCCCCTCGCCACAGCAAGCTCCCTCGCCACAAAAGCCTGCCACACTCATGTCAGCTTAACCCCAGCTCACGCCAGATCCGCATGACCTGCCGTCGCTCATCCGCGAACTGGTCGCCCGGTATCACACCGGCATCCTTCTGCAAGGCCTCCCGGTGAGCGGCGGAGCGGTAGGCTTTATAAGCCTCACGCAACAGGCTGGCGTCTTCGGCGGGTATCAACCCTTCCTCCTCCAGCCCTTCCAGAATGCGGATATTGTCGGTATAGCGCAGCAATGACGGATGTGTTTCAGACCACGCCAGAGCCGCGTATTGCACCATAAATTCAATATCGACGATACCTCCAGCGTCCTGCTTGAGATCGAACGGCGCCGTGGCCTCGAAGGCATTTGCCGCCGTGCCCGCCGCAGTGCTCTTGCTGCCGAGATTATCGCGCATCTTGGCGCGCATCTCGCTGACCTCCTGGCGCAAGGTCGACAAGTCCCGCGATTTGGCCAATACCGTCGCGCGAACCTTCTCGAATGCCTGGCCGACATCCTGACTGCCCACCAGCACCCGCGCCCGCACCAGCGCCTGGTGCTCCCAGGTCCAGGCCTCGTTTTCCTGATACCGGGCAAACGCGCCCAATGAACTCACCAGCAAACCGGAAGCACCGGACGGCCGCAGGCGCATGTCCACTTCATATAGCTGACCGGAGTTGGTCTGAGCCGTCAGCAAGTGAATGATCCGCTGCCCGAGCCGGGTAAAGAACTGTGCACCGTCGATGGGTTTCGGGCCGTCGGTTTCCGCTTGCGGATCCGCGTCATGGATGAACACCAGGTCCAGGTCCGAACTGTGCCCCAATTCCAGGCCGCCGACTTTCCCGTAACCGACAATGATGAATCCAGGGTCGCACACGCTGCCATCGGTGCGCAGCGGTGTACCGTACTTGGCCACCGTCTGGCGCCAGGCCAGGGCCAGCACTTGTTCGAGGATCGCTTCGGCAAGCCAGGTCAGGTAATCGCTGACTTTCATCAACGGCAGGCTACCGGCAATTTCCGAAGCTGCGACACGCAAGCGGTGCGCCAGTTTGAAATGCCGCAGGGCTTCCATTTGTTGTTCGAGGTCGTCTTCGGGAATCCGCGTCAGACGCTCGCGCAACTCGGCCGCCAGTTCCGGCGCCAGTGGCGGCTTGAACAGCCGGCCTTCGTTGAGCAATTCGTCGAGCAGCAACGGGAAGCGCGTGATCTGTTCGGCAATCCACGGGCTCGCCGCGCACAGTGTCAGCAGACGGCGCAGCGCACCGGGGTTTTCGGTCAGCAGCACCAGATAGGCGGAACGCCGCGCCACCGCTTCAACCAGTGGCAGCACGCGCTCCAGCACCAGATCGGGATTGGCGTGCTCCACGGCCTGGGCCAGCAAGCGCGGTATAAAAGCATCGAGGCGTTCCCGCCCCAGGCGCTGCATGGCACGCAATTGCGGACTGCTGCGCAGACTGGCCAATGCTTTCAGCGCCTTGGCGGCATCGGCGAAACCGCCCTCTTCGAGTTGGCGGCACGCGGCTTCTTCGTCCTGGGCTTCTTCCCACAGCGGCAGCCATTCCCCGCCGACCATCACTTCGCTCTCGGTGCCCTGCTCTTCATCGGGATCGGCAATCACCTGACCAAAGTGCCAGGCCACCCGGCCACGCCAGTACATCAGTTGTTCGTGGAATGCCGTCCAGTTGGCAAACCCGAGCATGAAGGCAATGCGCGCCTGATCCTGCGGGCCGTCCGGCAACATCTGGGTCTGGCGGTCGGCAATCGCCTGAATCGCGTGCTCGGTGTAACGCAGGAATTCGTAGCCTTGGCGCAGTTCGCTGACCACCGCCGGCGGCAGATAGCCCTGCCCCTCCAGGGTGCTCAGTACTTTTAATAGAGGACGCTGCTGCAGGCTCAGGTCGCGACCACCGTGAATCAGCTGGAAGGCCTGGGCGATAAACTCGACTTCACGGATGCCGCCGGAGCCAAGCTTGATGTTGTCGGCCATACCCTTGCGCCGGACTTCCTGCTGAATCAACTGCTTCATGGTGCGCAGCGCTTCGATGGCCGAGAAGTCCAGGTAACGCCGGTAAACGAACGGCCGCAGCATCTCGAGCAACTGGGCGCCAGCCACTTGATCACCTGCCACCACCCGCGCCTTGATCATCGCGTAGCGTTCCCAGTCACGGCCCTGATCCTGGTAATACTGCTCCAGCGCATTGAAGCTCAGCACCAGAGCGCCGGACGAACCGTAAGGCCGCAGGCGCATGTCGACGCGGAACACAAAACCGTCGACAGTCATCGGGTCCAGCGCCTTGATCAGACGCTGGCCGAGGCGAATGAAAAACTCCTGGTTATCCAGCGAACGCTTCACGCCGACGGTTTCGCCGCCCTCGGGGTAGGCAAAGATCAGGTCGATGTCCGACGACAGGTTCAACTCCACCGCGCCGAGCTTGCCCATGCCGAGGATGACCATCTGCTGCGGCTCGCCGCTGCGCCGCCCGGTGGGCACACCGAACTGCTGGCAATGCCGCGAGTACAACCACTGATAGGCCTGATCGATGCTGGCATCGGCCATGTCCGAGAGGTCGCGACAGGTCTGCACCAGATCGGCCTGGCGAGTCAGGTCGCGCCAGATGATCCGCACCTGGTGACGATTACGCTGGCGGCGCAGGGCACGACCTAGCTGGTCGTCGTTTTCGGCGGCGCTCACCGCCGTGGCGATCTGTGCGCACAACTCGCCCGGTGCCAAGGCGCGGTCCAGTTCGCCGGACTGCACCAGTTCCAGCAACATCAAAGGGTCACGCAGACTCTGTTCAATCACAAAGTCGCTGGCAGCGGCGACGCGGGCAAATTGCGCCCAGCGCTCAGGCGTCCAGGCAGACAGGCCATGGTCATCGGGAAGGACCCCGACCGTCGTACGAAACGACTGCTCGGCGCGGGTGACTAACGGCAGGAGCCCATCGGGCAGTTCGGCAAGCGAAGGGAGGCTCATGGTCTATCCTTGATCGGCGTGTGAAGGGCTGCATGTAGTGATTCGTGAAAACACGCTACGCGACTGACTGTCGAACAAAGGTTAGAAATAGCTGAAATTTCTTTTTTTTTGGCAGCGATCATCAAGCTTCCACCTTTTTCGATTGGCAAAAGACCAACCTTAACGATTATTCTCACAACGCAGCCGGAGGCCACAAGCCAATCATCTGTAGTTTTACTACTCGTCTATACATTCGAAAGGCTGAAATGCCCGAAGATTTGTAGTAAAACTACACGCCGCCGGAACAACCTATCGGCAATCCAAGAATTTATATCGTCTGCCCACAAGGCCAGTCGCAAACTCAGGCAACCGATTCTGGAAGCCTTTCCGCCCTGGAGCAAGCCATGCAAGACCTCGATCCCGTCGAAACCCAGGAATGGCTGGACGCCCTGGAATCGGTTCTCGACAAAGAAGGCGAAGACCGTGCTCACTATCTGATGACCCGTATGGGCGAACTCGCAACCCGTAGCGGTTCGCAATTGCCTTACGCCATCACCACGCCATACCGCAACACCATTCCCGTTACCCACGAAGCACGCATGCCTGGCGACCTGTTCATGGAACGCCGCATTCGCTCGCTGGTACGCTGGAACGCGATGGCCATGGTGATGCGCACGAACCTGAAAGATTCTGACCTGGGCGGTCACATCTCCAGCTTCGCCTCCAGCGCAACCCTGTACGACATCGGCTTCAACTATTTCTTCCAGGCCCCGACCGACGAACATGGCGGCGACCTGATCTACTTCCAGGGCCACACCTCGCCAGGCGTTTACGCCCGTGCATTCATGGAAGGCCGCATCACCGAAGACCAAATGAACAACTTCCGCCAGGAAGTCGACGGTCAGGGCCTGTCGTCCTACCCACACCCATGGCTGATGCCTGACTTCTGGCAGTTCCCGACCGTATCCATGGGTCTGGGCCCGATCCAGGCGATCTACCAGGCACGCTTCATGAAGTACCTGGAACACCGTGGCTTCATCCAGCCAGGCAAACAGAAAGTCTGGTGCTTCCTGGGCGACGGCGAGTGCGACGAGCCGGAATCCCTGGGCGCGATCTCCCTGGCCGGCCGCGAAAAGCTGGACAACCTGATCTTCGTCATCAACTGCAACCTGCAGCGCCTCGACGGCCCGGTTCGCGGCAACGGCAAGATCATCCAGGAACTCGAAGGCGTGTTCCGCGGTGCTCAGTGGAACGTGACCAAAGTCATCTGGGGCCGCTTCTGGGACCCACTGCTGGCCAAGGACGTCGACGGCATCCTGCAACGCCGCATGGACGAAGTCATCGACGGCGAGTACCAGAACTACAAAGCCAAAGACGGCGCGTTCGTGCGTGAACACTTCTTCAACTCGCCAGAACTCAAGGCGATGGTTGCCGATCTGTCCGACGACGAGATCTGGAAGCTCAACCGTGGCGGCCACGACCCGTACAAGGTCTACGCGGCATACCACGAAGCGGTCAACCACAAGGAACAACCAACTGTCATCCTGGCCAAGACCATCAAGGGTTATGGCACCGGTGCCGGCGAAGCGAAAAACACTGCGCACAACACCAAGAAAGTCGATGTCGACAGCCTGAAGTTGTTCCGCGATCGTTTCGACATTCCGGTCAGGGACGAAGAGCTGGAGAACCTGCCATTCTTCAAACCGGAAGAAGGCAGCGCCGAAGCCCGCTACCTGGCCGAGCGCCGTACCGCACTGGGCGGTTTCGTGCCTCAGCGTCGCGCCAAGAGCTTCAACATCCCGACCCCTCCACTGGACACCCTCAAGGCGATCCTGGACGGCTCGGGCGACCGCGAAATCTCCACCACCATGGCCTTCGTGCGAATCCTCGCGCAACTGGTCAAGGACAAGGAAATCGGCCCGCGCATCGTACCGATCATCCCGGACGAAGCCCGTACCTTCGGTATGGAAGGCATGTTCCGTCAGTTGGGCATCTACTCCTCCGTCGGCCAGCTCTACGAGCCAGTCGATAAAGACCAGGTGATGTTCTACAAGGAAGACCAGAAGGGCCAGATCCTCGAGGAAGGCATCAACGAAGCGGGCGCCATGAGTTCCTTCATCGCTGCCGGTACTTCGTACTCCAGCCACAACCAGCCGATGCTGCCGTTCTACATCTTCTACTCGATGTTCGGCTTCCAGCGTATTGGCGACCTGGCCTGGGCCGCTGGCGACAGCCGTACCCGTGGCTTCCTGATCGGCGGCACCGCCGGCCGTACCACCCTGAACGGTGAAGGCCTGCAACACGAAGACGGTCACAGCCACCTGCTGGCCGCGACCATCCCGAACTGCCGCACCTACGATCCAACCTACGGCTACGAGCTGGCGGTGATCATTCAGGACGGCATGAAGAAGATGACCGAAGAGCAACAGGACGTCTTCTACTACATCACCGTAATGAACGAGTCCTACCAGCAGCCAGCCATGCCGGCCGGTGCCGAAGAAGGCATCAAGAAAGGCATGTACCTGCTCGAGGAAGACACCCGCGAAGCGGCGCACCACGTTCAGCTGATGGGCTCCGGCACCATCCTGCGTGAAGTCCGTGAAGCGGCGAAGATCCTGCGTGAAGAGTTCAACGTCGGCGCCGACGTATGGAGCGTTACCAGCTTCAACGAACTGCGTCGCGATGGCCTGGCCGTTGAACGCACTAACCGTCTGCACCCTGGCCAGAAGCCTAAGCTGAGCTACGTGGAAGAGTGCCTGAACGGCCGTAAAGGTCCGGTCATTGCCTCCACCGACTACATGAAGCTGTTCGCTGAACAAATTCGTCAGTGGGTCCCGTCCAAGGAATTCAAAGTCCTGGGCACCGATGGTTTCGGCCGCAGTGACAGCCGCAAGAAGCTGCGTCACTTCTTCGAAGTAGACCGTCATTTCGTGGTGTTGGCAGCCCTGGAAGCCTTGGCTGACCGTGGTGACATCGAACCTAAAGTGGTGGCTGAAGCCATCGCCAAGTTCGGCATCAACCCGGAAAAACGCAACCCACTGGACTGCTGAGGAGACACTCTGTGAGCGAACTCATTCGCGTACCTGACATCGGCAGCGGTGAAGGTGAAGTAATTGAACTGTTTGTGAAGGTCGGCGACCGTATCGAAGCCGATCAGAGCATCCTGACGCTGGAATCGGACAAGGCGAGCATGGAAGTGCCTGCGCCTAAGGCCGGCATCATCAAGAGCCTGAAAGTGAAGCTGGGCGATCGCCTGAAAGAAGGCGACGAACTGCTGGAACTGGAAGTCGAAGGTGCCGCTGCCCCAGCCTCTATACAGCCCCCTGCGGCGGCCGCTGCGCCAGCCAAAGCTGAAGCCAAACCGGCTGCCGCACCTGCGCCGGCGGCGCCTGCTGCCGCGCCGGCTGCTGCCAGCATCCAGCAAGTGCACGTGCCGGACATCGGTTCGTCGGGCAAGGCCCAGATCATCGAGATCCAGGTCAAGGTCGGCGACACCGTCGAGGCTGATCAGTCGCTGATCACCCTGGAATCCGACAAGGCCAGCATGGAAATCCCTTCGCCCGCTGCTGGCGTGGTCAAGGCCATCAGCGTCAAGCTCAACGACGAAGTCGGCACGGGCGACCTGATTCTGGATCTGGAAGTGGCGGGTGCTGCGGCCCCTGCTGCTGCCGCTCCTGCCCAGGCTGCTGCGCCTGCTGCCGCTGCTCCGGCGCCAGCCGCCGCGGCTCCGGCTGCACCGGTTGCCGACAGCGTTCAGGACATTCACGTCCCGGACATCGGTTCGGCGGGCAAGGCCAAGATCATCGAAGTACTGGTCAAGGCTGGCGACACTGTTGCCGCCGATCAGTCGCTGATCACCCTGGAATCCGACAAGGCGAGCATGGAAATCCCATCGCCTGCCGCTGGCGTGGTGGAAAGCATTTCCATCAAGCTGGATGACGAAGTCGGTACCGGCGACCTGATCCTGAAGCTGAAAGTCAAAGGCGCGGCACCTGCTGCAGCCCCGGCTCCGACTGCCGCTGCCGCGCCGAGTGCTCCAGCGCCTGCCGCTGCCGCTCCGGCTGCCGCCGCTCCTGCTGCTGCCCCGGCTGCTGCTCCTGCCAAGCCTGGCGCGAAAGTTCACGCCGGCCCTGCCGTGCGTCAACTGGCTCGCGAGTTCGGCGTCGAGCTGAGCGCTGTCGGCGCCAGCGGTCCGCACGGTCGCATCCTGAAGGAAGACGTTCAGGTTTACGTCAAGGCCATGATGCAGAAGGCCAAGGAAGCTCCGGCCGCTGCAGCTGGTGCAACCGGCGGCGCGGGCATCCCGCCGATTCCGGTCGTGGACTTCAGCCGCTTCGGCGAAATCGAAGAAGTGCCGATGACACGCCTGATGCAGGTCGGCGCTGCCAACCTGCACCGCAGCTGGCTGAACGTGCCGCACGTGACGCAATTCGACTCGGCGGATATCACCGAGCTGGAAGCGTTCCGTAACGCCCAGAAAGCCGTTGCAGAGAAGGCCGGCGTCAAGCTGACCATCCTGCCGCTGCTGCTCAAGTCTTGCGCACACCTGCTCAAGGAACTGCCGGACTTCAACAGCTCGCTGGCACCAAGCGGCAAAGCGATCATCCGCAAGAAATACGTGAACATCGGCTTCGCCGTCGACACCCCGGATGGCCTGCTGGTACCGGTCATCAAGAACGTCGACCAGAAGAGCCTCCTGCAACTGGCTGCCGAAGCTGCTTCCCTGGCTGAAAAAGCCCGGACCAAGAAGCTTTCGTCGGACGAGATGCAAGGCGCCTGCTTCACCATTTCCAGCCTCGGCCACATTGGCGGCACCGGCTTCACGCCGATCGTCAACGCGCCGGAAGTGGCGATCCTCGGTGTTTCCAAGGCAACCATCCAGCCAGTCTGGGACGGCAAAGCCTTCCAGCCGAAACTGATGCTGCCGCTGTCGCTGTCCTACGATCACCGTGTGATCAACGGCGCCGCTGCTGCACGCTTCACCAAGCGTCTGAGCGACCTGCTGGCGGACATCCGCACCATCCTGCTGTAACACCGACTGGCCCTCCCCTCACGGAGGGCCAATCGCGTTCCACGTTTTCCGAGCGCCACGCTCGTACCTCAACCCCGTCGATTTGGCGGGGCTTTTTTTTGCCCTGAAGAAAGCCCTCCGCGTTTCAGCATCCTATGTAGCAGCTGTCGAGCTTGCGAGGCTGCTGCTACGGGATTGACCCTCTTCGTGCCTTATTCCTACATCTAAGGCTTACGCCACCTACAACCCCAGTCCACTTCTGCCCGATATTTTTCTCCAGCCAATAACTAGGCTTAGTTCGGAGATTTCTAATAGAAACCTCGATGACTTAATTTGCTTAGTTAGCATTACCTCGAATGGATTCGAACATGTTCAAACCAACTGTCGGCCCAATTATCGGCCATACCACAACTAACCATGCGCGTATTTTCTTGCGCGGTGAATTACAGAACGACGCCTTGGTATTTGCGGGCATCCGTTATCGACGCACAGGCGAGAAACTCTGGTCCAAAGGCGTATTTGCAAAACTGTCCGTCTTGCGCGACATGTCCGATGTCATTGCACTCAATGACCTGGTCACCGACACCGACTATGAGTACCAGGCAGGCTGGTTCAGCCCCATGAGCCCGGTGCATACCGTGGAGACAGTTCAGGAACTGCCGCTGCAATGGCCACGGGAGATTTACCGCTTTCGCACGCACTCCAGCAAAATCAGCCAGCCACGGGCCTATATCGTCGGCTCGTGTCGTTACCTGCGAATGACCGCCGGCATTGCGTCGGCCCCACAGTTGGGCGACCGGATTTTTGCCTCGATCAACAGCCTGGCGGACAGCGCCGAACCGCCCGTCAGTGCCATGCTGATGACTGGCGATCAGATTTACGTCGACGACTTGAACCTCGTGGCCCCCGACCGGGAATACAAGGACATTCTCAAAAAATACCGCACAGCCTTTTCGCAGCCTCATATTTCCAAGTTAATGTCGGGCATGCCGACTTACATGATCCTCGACGACCATGAAATAGAAGACAACTGGCCCGCCAACAAAAGTAACGCCGATGATTACTTATACAAAAACGCCATTGCAGCATATGAGTTGTATCAAGCCAGTCACAGCCCCACGTATGAACTGCTGGCCAATGGGCAAATAAGCAAAAGACTGGAAAAGTATTGGTATCAGTTCTCCGAGGGTGATATCGGGTGGTTTGTCACCGACAGTCGAACCCGACGCAATCTGTCGGCCAACGACCGGCGCATCCTTGACGAAGAACAGGAACAGGCGCTGCTCAAATGGCTGATCAATAACCCGGCCCGGGTCAAATTCGTGGTCACCAGTGTCATGTTCTATCCCGACCGTAAACTTCACGGCGATGACGCTTGGAAAGCTTTCCCGGAGCAACGCCTACGGCTGCTGGAGACGATTCGTACACGCGGTATCAAGAACGTCTTGTTCATCTCCGGCGATGTTCACGGCTCCCTCACCAGTCGCCTGACCCACAGCGAGGACCCGGATTTCGAAGTCCACACCATCGTGTCTTCACCGTTGTGCAACAGCAAACTGCTGCCGTACGCCAAGGCATCGACCTTCATCCTCGATCAGGCCCTGGCCCGAACAGCGGCAGGCGACTATCGGCATGAACTGACCAGCGAGGTGATCAGCCAGGACAACTTCGCGCATCTGATCGTCGAGGCCGAGCAGGTTCGCGTCAATTATCACGATCGGGATGGCAAGCCATTGCAGTCGATCAGCATCAAATTTCGTTGATCCCTCGAAAAGATCACAGCCTTCGGCAGCCCCTACGGGCTGCAATCTTTTGGCCCACAACATTACTTTTTGACGCCTCGCTGGAGAAAACTGTGCGCCTGCCGACATATTCTTATAGCACTTGGCCTTCATGTCTCTTGTCAGTCGGTGTCGCAATGATGCAACCTTGCCGCAGGCAACAGTAAAGAGGGCGAGAGCCCGGCGCGATCAGCATATTCGAAGCGAGTTTCCTTCAATGAAAAGCCAACCCGATGCCGCCAGCCGTATGGTGGCCGAGGTAGTGACGCAGTTGCCTGTGCCCTCGCGGCTCGGCATGCTGCGTTTCGAACGGCTGAATGAACCAAGCTGGGCGCTGCTGTTTCTCGATCCTAATTGCGAACGACAGTTCGGCCTGCCGGCGGTGGAGCTTTGTGCTCTGGTCGGCTCGCCCTACGCCAGCCTGATGGAGCCCGAAGCGCGCTATCAACTGCATGACACGATCCAGCAGCAACTCACCGAAAGCCCGCATTACCTGATCCGCTACACCTTGCACACCGCCGCCGGCGTTCTGAGCCTGCTGGAACTGGGCGAAGCCTACAAACAACACAATCGGCACCTGCTGCGCGGCTACCTGATGGTGGTGGACGGTCTGTTCGACGGCGAACCCTTGCTGCCGGCGCTGGATCTGGAAACCCAGAACTCACGCCTGCAAATCGCCCTGGAACTCAATCAACGTGCCCAGCAGGAACAACTGCAGCACCTGGACCGGGTGCGCGCCCAGCAAGACCTGATCCTGCTGCTGACCCGCCAGCGCTATAGCACCAACAACTCCCTGCAAGAAGCCGCCGAACTGATCACCCGCAGCGCCTGCGACATCTATGAAATCGACTGCGCCAGCCTGTGGAACCTCGATGGCTCGCTACTGACGCCGATCTCGGCCTATCACCGCGCCACCCGGGGTCGCCAACTGCCGGAGCCGATCGACGCCAGTGGTTTTCCCGATTACCTCGAGGCCTTGCACACCGGCCGCGCCATCGACGCCCACAACGCCATGCGCGACCCGCGCACCCGGGAAATCGCCGAGTACCTGCGCCCGCGCGACGTCAACGCCATGCTCGACGCCAGCATCCGTGTCGATGGCCAGGTGGTCGGCGTGCTCTGCCTGGAACAGATCGGGGCGACCCGCGCCTGGCAATCGGACGAAATCGCCTTTGCCGGCGAACTGGCGGATCAATTCGCCCAAGTCATCAACAACCACAACCGCCGTACCGCCACCAGCGCCCTGCACCTGTTCCAGCGTGCGGTGGAACAAAGCGCCAACGCCTTTCTGCTGGTCAATTGCGACGGCGTGGTGGAGTACGTCAACCCAAGCTTCACCGCGATCACCCAGTACACCACCGAGGAAGTCCACGGTCAGCGGCTGTCGGAACTGCCGGCGCTGGAAAACCTCAGCGAACTGCTGTTCGACGCTCCGTCCGCGCTGGCCAAAAGCAACAGCTGGCAGGGCGAGTTCAAGAGCCGGCGTAAAAACCTCGAACCCTACTGGGGCCAGTTGTCGATTTCCAAGGTCTACGGCGACAACCGTGAGCTGACGCACTACATCGGCATCTACGAAGACATCACCCAGACCAAGCTCGCCCAGCAACGAATCGAGCGCCTGGCTTACACCGATAACCTGACCAACCTCGGCAACCGCCCGGCGTTCATCCGCAACCTCGATGAGCGCTTCGCCCGAGACAGCGATACACCCATCAGCCTGCTGCTGGTGGACATCGACAACTTCAAGCGGATCAACGACAGCCTCGGCCACCAGACCGGCGACAAACTGCTGATCAGCCTGGCGCGGCGCCTGCGCAACAGCCTGAGTTCGAGCGGCAGTCTGGCGCGGTTTGCCAGTAACGAATTCGCGGTGCTGCTGGACGACACTGACCTCTCGGCGGGCCAGCAGGTTGCCAATCAATTGCTGGCAACCCTCGACAAACCGATGTTCGTCGACAACCAGTTGATCAGCGTCACCGGCTCCGTGGGCCTGGCCTGCGCGCCGCTGCACGGTCGCGACCCACAGACGCTGATGCGCAACGCCGGCCTGGCGCTGCACAAGGCCAAGGCCAACGGCAAACACCAGGTGCAAGTGTTCACCGAAGCGCTGAACGCCGAGGCCAGCTACAAACTGTTCGTCGAAAACAACCTGCGCCGCGCCCTGACCCAGAACGAGCTGGACGTGTTCTACCAGCCCAAGCTGTGCCTGCGCAGCGGCCGGTTGCTGGGGATGGAGGCGCTGCTGCGCTGGAACCATCCGGAAAAAGGCATGATCCGCCCGGACCAGTTCATCAGCGTGGCCGAAGAAACCGGGCTGATCATCCCGATCGGCAAATGGATTGCCCGCCAGGCCTGCCGCATGAGCAAAGACCTGACCGCCGCTGGCCTGGGCAACTTGCAGGTGGCGATCAACCTGTCGCCCAAGCAGTTCTCCGACCCGGACCTGGTGGCGTCCATCGCCAACATCCTCAAGGAAGAAGCGCTGCCGGCGAACCTGCTGGAGTTGGAACTGACCGAAGGCCTGCTGCTGGAAGCCACCGAAGACACGCACTTGCAGCTCGATCAGCTCAAGCGTCTGGGCCTGACCCTGGCGATGGACGACTTCGGCACCGGTTACTCGTCGCTCAGCTACTTGAAAAAATTCCCGATCGACATCATCAAGATCGATCGAAGCTTCATCCACGAAATCCCGGACAACCAGGACGACATGGAAATCACCTCCGCCGTGATTGCCATGGCCCACAACCTGAAACTCAAGGTCGTGGCTGAAGGCATCGAGACTGCCGAGCAACTGGCCTTCCTGCGCCGCCACCGCTGCGACGTCGGCCAGGGCTACCTGTTCGACCGACCGATCCCGGGCTCCGAGCTGATCGAAAAGCTCAAACGCTACCCGCGCGGCCCAATCGCCTGACAGCGACGTAACACTCGGGCAAACTGGCAGTCTGTATTTACATCTCAACCTGACTGAGAGGACTGATCATGGTTCTGCGCTCGGAAATTCTGGTGAACAAAAACGTGCTCCCGACTAAAGAACAAGCTCTGCCTGGCCGCGAAACCCCGATCAAGGTTCCGGAGAAACACTTCGTCAACGGCAACCCGCTGCTGGGTCCGTTTCCGGGCAACGTAGAATTCGCAATCTTCGGCCTGGGTTGCTTCTGGGGCGCGGAACGCAAATTCTGGCAGCGCGAAGGCGTGTTCAGCACCTCGGTCGGTTATGCCGGCGGCTTCACGCCGAACCCGACCTACGAAGAAGTCTGCTCGGGCCTGACCGGGCACACCGAAGTGGTGCTCGTGGTCTATGAGCCGGAAAAAGTCAGCTACGAACAGCTGCTGAAAATGTTCTGGGAACTGCACAACCCGACCCAGGGCATGCGCCAGGGCAACGACATCGGCACCCAGTACCGCTCGGTGATCTACTGCACCAAACCGGAACAACTGGAAGCGGCGAAGAACAGCGCGAAAGTGTTCCAGGCGGAACTGACCAAAGCGGGCAAAGGCATCATCACCACTGAAATCGACGAAGCCCCGACGTTCTACTACGCCGAGGCGTATCACCAGCAGTACCTGGCCAAGAATCCTGAGGGGTATTGCGGGATTGGCGGTACTGGCGTGACGTGCCCGATCTAAATTTCGGACGCTGAAAAGCTTCGCGGGCAAGCCTCGCTCCTACGGTCACACCGACCTGTAGGAGCGAGGCTTGCCCGCGAAGGCGTCCGACTAGACGCCACACATGCAACTGATTAACTCTCGGCAATCAACCAATCCATCTGCCACCCCCCCTGGGTCTGCCCCAACTTCTTGGACAACCACGGCAGCAACTCACGCAACTCTTCCTCCAGCCCCCACGGCGGATTGGCAATCGCCAACCCCGAACCGTTCAGGCTGTTCGGCGTATCCAGCGGATGCACCAACAACTCCACCCGCAACAACTTAGGCGCGCCCGTTCCGGCCAAATCCTGATAGAAGCGCCGCAACGCCCGCTGATCCTTCACCGGATACCAGATCGCCGCCACCGTCTGGCGCATACGGCCAATCGCCTCTTTCAACGACGCCGCACAACGCTGCATCTCATCAAGCTGTTCGAACGGCGGATCGATCAACATCACCGCCCGCTTCTCCGGCACCGGCAACAACGCACGCGGCACATGCCAGCCTTCGCCCAGGTGAACCTTCACCCGACGATCGCCCTTCATGTTGTCCTTGAGCAACACACCGTCTTCCGGGTGCTTCTCATTGAGCAACACACGATCCTGCGGCCGGGTCAAACGCCGCGCCAACTCCGGCGACCCCGGGTAATAGCGCAACTGGCCATCCGGGTTCATCTCGTGCAACACCTTCATGTAATCGGCGGTCAGCGCTGGCAAATCCGGCTGATCCCACAACCGCGCGATGCCTTCCAGGTACTCACCGGTACGACTGGCCTGATCGCCCTGCAGGTCATACAGGCCGATGCCGGCGTGAGTATCGAGATAAGCAAACGGCTGCTCCTTGCGCGACATCAAGGCGATGAGGCGGGTCAAAGTCAGGTGTTTGAACACATCGGCGTGATTGCCGGCATGGAAGGCGTGACGATAATTCATGGCTGCTCCTGCGAAGGCCGGGAAGTTTACCCTGTACGGCGCAGGACGTCAGGGGTTGGTGGCTGAGCGGGCAAGTACAACCCCAATACCGCGCCAATCCATAAACCCTGTGGCGAGGGGGCTTGCCCCCGTTGGGCTGCAAAGCAGCCCCAAAATATCCAGACCACCCCATAACCTGTGGCGAGGGAGCTTGCTCCCGCTCGACTGCGAAGCAGTCGCCAAACCAAGCCACTCGGTACAGCTGACAAAACGGGATTGCAGGTTTTGGGGCTGCTACGCAGCCCAACGGGAGCAAGCTCCCTCGCCACAAAAGCCACTCGACGTTATTCCGAAGGCCGCGCCCGCAACCGCCGCCCCACCACATCCAGCACATCACACCCATCACGCAATGAAATGGCACAGAGCAAGGCAAAATCACTAAGAATGAAAGATTCACACTCGACCGAACCGCGCATGGACATGTTTTCCAGCACCTGAGTGACGGCGCGAATTCGGTAGCTGGCAGTGTCGGTCAAGATATCCAGTGGCGCGTGGGTGTCGACGAACAAGGTGGGCATGTCGGTGCAGTTGCCGGTTAAGGCCATGAAGCGGTTGGTGGGATGGGGGATAAGTTTTTCGTAGGGTGGATCGGGTGTAAATGTTTTCATTAGACGCTCCCAAAGAAGAATAAGAGCTGCCATCAGCCTTCCTACAGGCTAGGGTGGCAGCTACGCGCGAGGTAGGAATATCGAGACCTTTGGGAAAACTCGACCACGCCGAAGCGTGCCCGCGCATAGCCGCCGCAACTGATCTTACGGGCGCATGTTAACGGCCGCAAACCAAGCATTGACGCTAAGAGCATCCCATCGGTCTTGAAGGGTTCCTACACCCCACCACTGAGTTTTCAGTGACCGCCAAAGACTATCGATGGAAAACATTTCACACCAGTTCATGGAAACCGCCGCGACTTGAAGGAAACTTCCGACGACCTTGCCCAGAAATTTCGCAGGATGTACGACGTCCATGCAATTAACCAACAGCCGTCCAAGTGGATTGATCTTCGAGACTGGCTTTTTGAAGGTCGTCTTTCCACTCAACAGTTGCCAAGCGAAAAATGTCTTCAAAAAATGCCCTGGTATCTTTCATCTCATCCCACCCATCAGGAAATGATGAATACGCCTCAGGGTCATACTTCAGCAGTGATTGGAAATCATAATTTTTGTCCTGAAGAGCTTCCTCCAGACATTTGTAAAGTAAAAATCTCTGCCTATATGATCGCTTTCTAGGGAGGCAGTATTTGAGAATTAGCTCCTCCCTGTCCGTCGGATCATTAGGATCGAACCTCTCTAACTCCTCACCAAGAGTCTCTTCACGATCATAAATATCAAAACACCCCAAAAAATATGAAGGTGTCGGTATATATGGCTGCTGAGTATCAGGATCAATAAACATAATCTCCCTCACTTGATCGGGTATAACGTAAATGGAACGCCAGCATCACTAAACTTCATTTCAAAGCCGTCCAACTTAATAAGCCTTGGATTTTCCTTTGACCTAGTGTTTGGCATATATCCCTCCCCGGCACCCGGAAGCCTCATTCTAACGATGTTATGACCTTCCCCGTCCGTCCCCGTAAATCGAGATAGCCCTCTCTCAGTCCTCGTTGTTGCAAGAGTGTAAGCCTCGAGCATCAACTCCCAAGAGCTAAATCTGGAGCTTGGATTGCCACGTTGGTGCCGAGGTCTTCTACCAGTTATCGGATCCGTACCATCAATAGCCCGCTGCTTCCATTTGGCATCTGGTACCGCTGGACTATGTTTCCCCACCATGTGCATGCCCTGGCTTTTATCCAACCGTCTAATTTCATTCTCAGCAACCTCAGCAGCACTTAACTTAGGCTTCGGTAACTCAGGCTCACCCTCATCAACCCTAACGTCAGTCGTATCATCCGGCGCCCCACACCCTGGCTTATTGGGCGGCGGACAATTCCCGCTCAACCCCAACGGATCAACCCAACCCGTTGGATTCGGGGTGTACTGATACTGATTCAGCCCACCCGCCAGCTTGATCGGGTCCGACGTCAGGTACCGACCAACGTCCGGATCATAGTACCGATGCCGGTTGTAGTGCAGACCGCTCTCGGCGTCGAAATACTGCCCCTGGAAACGTAGTGGCTGGTCAAGCTGCTCGCCTCCACCGAGTGCCAGGTCCGTGACTTTGCCGTAGGCGTTGTACTTCGCCGACCAGACAATCTCGCCACCGAAATCCGTCAGTTCCTGCGGTGTGCCCAGGTGGTCGAGTTGGTAGTAGAAGGGGCAGGCCTTTTTCGGGCCTTTGCCGTCGAGCATGGCCAGCGGGCGGAAGGTGCCGGGTTCGTAGACGTAGCTGCGGTAATGCTCGCGGCCGCTTTCGGCGACGAGGTTGTCGCCTTGCCAGAAGAATTCGGTGGTGTGGCCGTCAACGGTTTTGGCGATACGACGGCCGAAGGCGTCGTAGCGGTAATTTGAGCAACGACCGTCCGGGGTGGTGACACCGATGAGCCGATGCTGGCAGTCGTAGCGGTATTCGGTGACGAGTTTTTGCGCGGTGCCACGGCGTTCGCGGATCAGGTTGCCGAAGGCGTCGTAGTCGTAATGGCGGTCGCCTTGCATCAGCAGGCGATTGCCTTTGACGGTCGTCGGGCCGGGGCGGTCCTGCATCAGCAGGTTGCCGGCGGGGTCGTGGGCGAAGCTTTCCGGTGGGTCGTCGCGGGTGCGGCGGACGCGGGTCAGCCGGTTCAGCGGGTCGTACTGGTAACTGCGCTGGCCGTGGCGGGTGTCGGCGATGTGGTCGAGATTGCCGTTGAGGCTGTAGGCATAGTCGCGGCGGTACAGGCTTTTTTGCTGTTGACTGACGGCGTGGGCCTTTAGCCGGCCCTGTTCGTCGTAGGCATATTCGCTGAGCAGCAGGCCTTGCTGGCGCTGTAGTTCTCGACCGGATTTGTACGTGTGGTTTGTAAGACGTGTGCCATTAAGGTCGATAGCCGTCAGCGCACCACCCTTGGCGTGGT
This sequence comes from Pseudomonas sp. 01L34, assembly GCF_056400265.1. NCBI lineage: Bacteria > Pseudomonadati > Pseudomonadota > Gammaproteobacteria > Pseudomonadales > Pseudomonadaceae > Pseudomonas > Pseudomonas sp. 01L34. The sequence continues at coordinate 343,414 of NZ_JBFTSX010000006.1, read as the reverse complement.
GGTAGTCGAGTTTGCTGCCGTCCGGCAGGCGCAGGCGGTTGAGCTGGCCGCAGGCGTCGTAGCCATAGCGCAGCGTTCCCCAGCCCTGATGCTCGGTGATCAGGCGGTCCTGTTGGTCGTACTCGAACTCCAGCGGGTGATCGTGACCGTCGTCGACGCTGACCAATCGGCCGAGGCTGTCGTAGCGGTATTCGACCTTGATGCCGTCGGGCAAGGTTTTGACTAACAGCCGTCCTTCCGCATCCCGCTCGTACCCGGTAACCAGCTGCGAGCCGTCATCGCCGAATTCGGTTTTCTCCAGCAGATGGCCGTTGAGGTCGTAGACGTAGGCGGTGCGGCGGCCGTCGAAACCGGTTTCCTGTCGGATCAAGCCGTTGGGTGTGTAGTCCAGCCGATAGTGTTCGCCGGATTCGTTTTCGATTTCCGTGAGCAGCAGCTGCGCATTGTCATAGCGGTACTTGAGCTGGGTGCCGTCGGGATTGATCCGGCGGCTGACCAGATGCAGATCGTCGACGTATTCGTAGCGGGTGACGCGACCCAGTTCATCGCGTTCGGCGGTGATCTTGCCGTAGGCGTTGTAGCTGAACCCGCGCGTGGCGCCGGTGGGTAGCGTCGTCTGGATCAGTCGGCCGACGGCGTCCCATTGATACTGGGTGACGGCACCGTGTTCGTCCTGACGGGTCGTCTGCCGCCCCAATGCGTCGTAGGAAAACCGCCGCTGCCCACCGTCCGGCAAGGTCTCTTCGAGCAGTTGCCCTAAGCCATTCCAGACAAACACATGGCGACTGGTGTCCGGGTAGCGGATCGACAGCAACTGCCCCTGAGGGTCGTAGTGATAATGGGTGACCTGGCCCTCCGGATCGGTCGCCTCGGTGACATCACCCTGGGCATTGCGCTGGTATTTCCACACCGCTTTACCGCGATAGCGCGCATGCAGGAAACCGTTGCGATACTCGTAGGCTGTTGGCTCGTCTTGCGGTGGAATCAGCGCCACCAACCGTCCGACTTCGTCGTAGCGGTATTCGGTGACGGCCCCCAACGGATCCTGCTCGGCAATCAGCCGACCCTGATCGTCGTAAGCCTTGAGGTGTTCGCCACCATCCAGCTCGACCTTGCGCACCAGCCGCGCCCGGTCATCATGGACATAAACCTCTTCACTGCCGTCGATGTTCTGGACGGTGACGCTGCCCTCATCATCCCAGGCGTACCGCGTATCCATCTGCGAAAACGACGCCCAGTGCCGGACGCAGCGCGCCGCCTTGCCGGCCCGTTCCCACTCCCAGAAGAAACTCGCCCCACCGGCCAGTTGCCGCTGCAGAATCACGTGCTGGTCGTCGTAGTCGTAACGCTCGCTTTCGCCGGCGGCGTTGCTCGCCTCGATCAGTTGAGCGCATTCGTCGTAGCGATAACTGACCAGCGTTTGCTCGGTGTACCAGGCCTCGTCGAGGGTCTGCGCCGGGACAAACACCTGATAGTCGAGGGCGATCAGATGAGCGCGGTCATAACGCAACAGCAAGGCACGGCCGGCACCGTTGTCGAGGCGCTGGATGCGTTCCTGGCGGTCGCGGGTGATGCGCAATCGGTTGTCGTACGCGTCGCTGATTGCCGTCAGCCGACCGTTATGAAAGTGATAAAAACGTGCGTCGTCGCCAGCCTGGGCGAGGATCAGTTCCTCGGGGTCATCGCCGAGATAAATCGCCGCGCGCGACAGGCTGTTGTGGATCGCCGGGCGTTCGTTGCTCGGCAGCGGGAATGTGGTGCGGCGGTTTTCGTGGTCGATCCAGATGACCGTGTCGCCGTCGATTTCCAGTCGATGGGCGAGCGAATGACTCCAGCCAAAACCGAGACCGCTGTCGATCTCGGCGGCGCTGGTGCGGTAGAGCCGGGTGAAGTCGAATGGCAGGAGGCCGTCCAGCGCACCGTCGGTGAGGGTCAGCAGTTCTTCGCCAGTGACCATCGACACCGGGCAGCCGTTTTTGCAGGTAGACGGCACGCACGTGGCGCTGTCGCCGTTGGGGTTTTTCGCCTGATTCGGGGAGTCGTCGTGGTGTTCGTCTTTTTTCAGCGTGGTATTGCGTTTGGCATCCCAGCGCAGTTGCATCCGACCTTTTTTCAGACCCACTGCAATGCCACGGGCGGCGACTTTTTTGTAGCGGTCGACGTAGCTGATGAAGTTATTGATGATCGTGAACATCGCCTTCACGAGACGCAGAACGGCACTGAGCAACTGCGCGGCTCGATCAGCCAAACGCATCGTCAAATAGGCGATGCCGGCGCCCGCCCCGGCGAATGTCAGGACGAGGCCAATCAGGATGTCGATCAGCAACTGCACCACCACCATCGACACCGCTTCGGCGGTTTTGCCGGCGATTTCGCTCGGAGGCAGCATGTCCAGCCACAGGCTGGCGCAACGCACCAGCAGGCACAGCGCTGCTTCGTCACTGACTAGCAACTGCGCTTTTTCCATGACATCCGGTGCGGTTTTGGCGAGCTTCTCCAGCTCTGCGGCGCTTTCGCCCAACCGCTCTCCAAACTTCGCCGGATCCTTGAGAATGTCCGACAGCAGGCCGATGCCGTCCCACACGCCCTCGATCGCTGCCCAACTGCCCGCGAGCATGCCATTGCCTACAGCCACCGAAGACGATTGCGACCACTTCGGCTTGAACGTCTGCCATTCCTCACGCAGCCAGCTGTCGAGCTCCTTCGTCAGGCCATCGTAGGAAGAGAAAAGATCTTCAACGTGCTGCGCTGTGACTTCGTTGTGAATGTGAATGCGGTAGAACTTGCCGGGTGTACCGGTGAACTGTCCCTTACCGTGTTCATCGAGCGTGACCGGCGTCGACTCCCCGCTCTCCTGCGCAATCACATCGACCTGAATATTCCCCACGGGAATGTCATAAACCGATTCGAACTTGCTCTCGATCTCGAGCTTTCCGCCTTTCGGGCACTGCACGACGGTGGAGAAAAAATCATCGTCGCTACTGCTGACTGCGGTGCTGGAGCTTCCGAACCGGATGATCCGTTCCATGCCCATCAGCGAAGGCAAATCGGCGGCGTGACTGGCTTTATCGGCCGCCCGACTGAACCAGTGCTTTAGTTGTTCACGGTAGAGGGACAGGGTGTTCGGAAAACTGTCGAGCTCCTGCTCGATGCGCACAATCTGATCCATCAGTTCAGCTCCGCCATCAGGTAATCCACCAACGCTTGTTTCGGTGCATGGGGCAGGTCCGCCGCCTCAAGAAAACTCGCGACCTTGTGCCGCAAAACACTTTCGGAAAACGCTTCAAACAGGTCTGGACGGTCTTCGCTCAACCACTTCAGCAGGTTGTTGATATGCGTTGTCGCGGACTCGGTGGCGAGGTGGTTGAGCAGCGATTCAGATACTTCCCACCAGGGGAAATCCCTGGCGGTTTTCAGCGCACTACCACCGATATCCAGTGGCTGACCATTGATCAGGCAACGCCCGATCACCGGCATCAGTTGCGCAGCGTTAACCTCGGCAGACTGCAGAATCGGCAGCAAATAGCGTCCATCCCAATAGCGGAAAAACACCGCGTTGCCGTTGGGCATCAGAACGTGTGTGAGGCTGCGCAAATGCTCGACCAACGCCTCTTGAGTGGCGCAAGACACCGCCAGCCAACCCCAATCGCGGGACTCAGTGGCGGCTACCCAGTCCAGAAACTCACTGTCAGCGGTGACGATTCCGACATAGGGCATCACCGCTTCCCACTCGGCGTAGGCAGTGCCGGCCCAGATCGGGCTCGGCGCTTGTGCAGTGATCGAGCGTTGCCAGGTTTTGAACGGTTCGGCGGCACTGGCGCTGCTGAAAATCGCGAACAGTTGCTCCGACGGTTGCAGTGGCTGGCGCTCCAGCCAGGCGCGAGGCGACAAAACATCAGGCAGCACAGACACCGCCCTTGCAGCGCTCACACTCTTCGCAGAACGGCGCGTCACTTTGCAGGCTGAGAATCTGCGCGGCACTGAGCAGCGCCGCCGGGGCTGCTGCAAGTTTCAACGGCATATCCGGCAAGCTCGGCGCGGAAGCCATGGCCGCCATCGGTGCCCCACCGACCTGAATCGGCACGCTGCTGAAAATCCCGCCGGGGCCGATGTTGATCCACTGCCCGCCCGCCTGAATGGTCGCGCTGGCGCCGCCGTCGATGACCACTTGTTGGCCGGCGCTGACGTGGAATTGCTGACTGGCATTGAGGGCTTGATTGCTCACGCGAATGTGCCGGTCGCCGACCACCACCAGGTGATCGTCCAACCGCACTTCGGTCTGGCGCTGGCCATGGGTGATGCGCTTTTCGTCGGCCTTCAACTCATGGCGGGCGGTGCCGGTGACGACGATGCTGCGCTGGTTATCGACCTGCACCTGTTGATCGTTGAGGACGTGCTGAGTCCAGTTGCGCTGGGCGCGCAGGTAGATTTCCTCGGCGCCTTTGCGATCCTCAATGCGCAATTCGTTGTAACCGCCGCCACCGGGACTGCTTTGGCTGCGGAAAATACTGCGGGTCTTGTCCGCCGGCAGATCGAGGGGCACAGGCGTCGCGGCGTTGGGCAGGCAGCCCATCACCAGTGGCTTGTCGGCATCGGCATCGATAAACCCCACCAGCACTTCCATGCCGACGCGCGGAATCATCACGCTGCCGTAACGGTCATGAGCCCAGCCAGTGGCGACGCGTAGCCAACAACTGGAGTGTTCGTTGAGCTGACCGTCACGGTCCCAGGCGAGCTGAACCTTGACCCGACCGTACTCGTCGCAATGGATTTCGCTGTCCGTCGGGCCGGTGATTACGCCGGGTTGATAGCCGAGCATCCGTGGCTTTTCCGGCCCCAGCGGTGGGCGAAAAGAAACGTCCCACGGCGTCGCCAGAAACGTATTGCGATAGCCCTGGAAATCATCCGGGCTGTCGCTGGTGGCTGATTCCTCCAGTACCTGCGGTTGACAGCCGCGGTGTTCTATTTCGGTGATCAACCACAGGTCATTCCACGCCTGACGCGGGTGTTCGGCCAGGTATAGGAAATGCCCGCTGACCAATGCGGATTCGTCGCCACGACCTTCGGCCTGACGGTAATCCGCGTTGTGCCGTTCCAGCGCTCGTTGAGCCAGATGCTTGCCGTGTTCACGATCAGTGAATTGGCCGGGGAAGTGGTAGTCCTCCAGCACCGGTCGCTGCTCGCTGTCGAGGCGGCTCTCGAGTTGCAAACGCGGTTTCTGGAAGTCGTAGTCGCGACGGGTGACTGCGGTGGTCCGGGTTTCCAGCCGTACATTGAAACGCTTGATCGCCGGCGCATCCGCAGCCATCCCGCTGCCCGGCAGGTACAGCGTCGGTTCAGTCAGGCGGGGGAAAACCGTCTGGTCGTCGCCGAACACCAGCAGGTGCCCGTCGGGGCTGTGCTGGAAGTGGTAGTGAATACCGACCTCGGCACACAGGCGCTGGATGAACGCCAGATCGCTTTCAGCGTATTGCACGCAGTACTCGCGATCGGGGTAGTCACTGCCGAGCCGGAACTCGAAGGCGTCGCGCTGGATGCCGTGGTCCTTGAGGATTTGCGTGATGATCGTCGGCACACTTTTGTGCTGGAAGATCCGCTGATTGATACGCCGGTCGAGATACGCCAGACGCGGTACGAGACTGATCTGGTAACCCGTCAGACGGTGCCCGGAATCGCTTTGGCCGACGCGAAAGATCTGACCATGAATACCGGAACCTTGCGCATCGAAACTCAGAAACGCCTGACGATGCAGCAGGCTTTCGAGCTCTATGTCGGGTCGCTCGCTGACCAGTTCCAGGTCAAAACGGTAGGGTTGGCTGATGGCTTCCTTGCCCGTGAACTCAAGCACCTTGAGCTCATTCTGGACGCCGTCGAGGGTCAACGTGAAACGCGGTTGATTGGCAGGCGCGAACATCCGATGTGTCTCTGCAGAATGAAGGCGGGCGATTCTGCATGAGCGACAAGGGGTGTTGATGGAGGGACAAGGAAATCAGATTTACCCTGCTTTTTTAGGGATTTTTCCTTCAAAAAACTGGATAAAGCACTACAGACATTCCTGTCAGAAGTAGTGCGTTGAAGCGGCGGACGTCTTCGCGGGCAAGCCTCGCTCCTACAAGATTTGTGTCGTTCACATCAATTCGGTCTGCCGCAATCCTGTAGGAGCGAGGCTTGCCCGCGAAGGCGGCATCGATAACAGCGAATTTTTCCCCGCAAACAAAAAACGGCCCGCCTCCAAAAGGAAGCGGGCCGTTTTCATGTTCGGCGAAAGGTCAGAGCATCAGCTCATCCCCCTCACTGGTTCAGGCGGAAATCCTTTTCGGCTGCAGCGAAGCGCGAAAGCATGCCGCTGGTCGGTGCGCCCATTTTGCTGACGATGTAGATCGCCAGGCTGGCGAAGATGAAACCAGGGATGATTTCGTACAGGCCCAGCAGTTCGAAGTGTTTCCAGACGATCACAGTGGTCGCGCCGACCAGGATGCCGGCCAGTGCGCCGTTGCGGGTCATGTTTTTCCAGATCACGGAGATCAGGACAACTGGACCGAACGCAGCACCGAAACCTGCCCAGGCGTAGCTGACCAGGCCCAGTACACGGTTTTGCGGGTTAGCCGCCAGAGCGATAGCGATCAGCGCAACCAGCAGCACCATGGCACGGCCGACCCAGACCAGCTCAACCTGGGAAGCACTTTTACGCAGGAAGGTTTTGTAGAAATCTTCGGTCAGGGCGCTCGAGCACACCAGCAGTTGGCAGCTCAGGGTACTCATCACCGCCGCCAGAATGGCCGACAGCAACACACCGGCAACCCATGGATTGAACAGGATTTTTGCCAGTTCGATGAACACACGCTCGTGGTTTTCGCTCACCGGCAAGGCCAGGGCTGGGTTTGCCGAGAAGTAAGCAATGCCGAAGAAACCTACGGCGACGGTGCCGCCCAGGCACAGGATCATCCAGGTCATGGAGATGCGACGAGCGTTAGCGATCGACTTGACCGAATCCGCCGCCATGAAACGCGCCAGGATGTGCGGCTGGCCGAAGTAGCCAAGACCCCAGCCCATCAGCGAAATCACGCCGATGAAGGTGGTGTTTTTCAGCATGTCGAAGTTGCTTGGATCTTGCGCTTCAATGGCCAGGAACGTGGTGTCGATGCCGCCAGTGGCCAACAGCACGATGATCGGCGTCAGCAACAGGGCGAAGATCATCAACGTGGCTTGTACGGTGTCGGTCCAGCTCACTGCCAGGAAACCACCAACGAAGGTGTAGGCAATCGTCGCCGCTGCACCGGCCCACAGCGCGGTCTCGTAGGACATGCCGAAGGTGCTTTCGAACAGACGAGCGCCGGCCACGATGCCGGAAGCGCAGTAGATGGTGAAGAACACCAGGATCACGACCGCGGAGATGATCCGCAGCAGGCCGCTTTTGTCTTCGAAACGGCTGGAGAAGTAGTCCGGCAGTGTCAGCGCATCGCCATTGTGCTCGGTCTGCACACGCAGACGGCCGGCGACGAACAGCCAGTTCAGGTAAGCACCGACGATCAGGCCGATGGCGATCCAGCTTTCGGAAAGACCGGACATGTAGATAGCGCCCGGCAGGCCCATCAACAACCAGCCGCTCATGTCGGAAGCACCGGCAGAGAGTGCGGTCACGACGCTGCCCAGGCTACGACCGCCCAGAATGTAGTCAGAAAGGTTGTTGGTGGAGCGATAGGCCATGAAGCCGATCAGCACCATTGCTGCGATGTAGATCACGAACGTGATCAGGGTTGGATTGCTTACGCTCATTGAGTTACGCCCTGGCATTGTTTTTATGTAGCGGCGGCTGGTGAACTGCTCGCAAACGACGACGTTTGACAGACGATTCGGGGGCCCGCGCATTTATGACTGATGTTTCCCCAGGAAAGCCATCAGCCGGTGCACCGATCTTTTTGACCCGGTTGCACCTTGGCCGCGAATGCTATTCAACAAAGCAAATAAGGTGCAACCAGTTTCGCTCGAATAAGTTGCACCTAGTCGGATTTACCTGCAAACAGTCGGTTTTTGCTCCTTTTTAGGGCGTTTTCCGGATTGTGCTAGAAGCAAAAGCACCAAGCAGGCGCGGGATGGATGAACCAGAATTTATTTCCTGACGAGCTGCTTATTATTCCGGCAAAAAAAGGGTTGCACCCGGTTGCACCCCAACCAGCGCACAGCTAATCTTGCCGTCAGCTGATGCCACGCGGTCGTGGCAAACATGAGGATAAATATATGGCTACCACCACCCTTGGGGTCAAACTTGACGACCCGACCCGCGAACGCCTCAAGGCCGCCGCGACCTCGATTGATCGCACACCGCACTGGCTGATCAAGCAGGCAATTTTCAATTACCTGGAAAAACTCGAGGGTGGTGCAACCCTGTCCGAGCTGAATGGCTTGAACGGTAAGGAAGTTGACGAGATGGGCGAGGTCCACGTCGATCACGCACACCAGTGCTTCCTGGAATTCGCCGAAAGCATCCTGCCGCAATCGGTACTGCGCGCTTCGATCACCGCCGCCTACCGTCGCCCGGAACCCGAAGTGGTGCCGATGCTGATCGAACAGGCGCGCCTGCCGGCACCGATGGCCGAAGCGACCAACAAGCTCGCCGCCTCGATTGCCGAGAAACTGCGCAATCAGAAGAGCGCCGGCGGCCGTGCGGGGATTGTTCAGGGCCTGTTGCAGGAATTTTCCCTGTCGTCCCAGGAAGGCGTGGCGCTGATGTGCCTGGCCGAAGCGCTGCTGCGCATCCCGGACAAAGGCACCCGCGATGCCTTGATCCGCGACAAGATCAGCACCGGCAACTGGCAGCCACACTTGGGCAACAGCCCGTCGCTGTTCGTCAACGCCGCCACCTGGGGCTTGTTGCTGACCGGCAAACTGGTCGCTACCCACAACGAAGCCGGCCTGACTTCCTCCCTGAGCCGCATCATCGGCAAGAGCGGCGAGCCGATGATCCGCAAGGGCGTCGACATGGCCATGCGCCTGATGGGCGAACAGTTTGTCACCGGTGAAACCATCGCCGAAGCCCTGGCCAACGCGAGCAAGTTCGAAGCCAAAGGCTTCCGTTATTCCTACGACATGTTGGGTGAAGCCGCACTCACCGAGCACGATGCGCAGAAGTACCTCGCCTCGTATGAACAAGCCATCCATGCGATCGGCAAAGCCTCCCACGGTCGCGGGATTTACGAAGGCCCGGGCATTTCGATCAAGCTGTCCGCCTTGCACCCGCGTTACAGCCGCGCCCAGTACGAGCGCGTGATGGACGAACTGTACCCGCGCCTGCTGTCGCTGACCCTGCTGGCCAAGCAATACGATATCGGCCTGAACATCGACGCCGAAGAAGCCGACCGCCTCGAGTTGTCGCTGGATCTGCTGGAGCGCCTGTGCTTCGAGCCGCAACTGACCGGCTGGAACGGTATCGGCTTCGTGATCCAGGCTTACCAGAAGCGCTGCCCTTATGTGATCGACTATGTGATCGACCTGGCTCGCCGCAGCCGTCATCGCCTGATGATCCGCCTGGTGAAAGGCGCGTACTGGGACAGCGAAATCAAACGCGCCCAGGTCGAAGGCCTGGAAGGCTATCCGGTGTACACCCGCAAGGTGTACACCGACGTGTCCTACATCGCCTGCGCGCGCAAACTGCTGTCGGTGCCGGAAGTCATCTACCCGCAGTTCGCCACGCACAACGCCCACACGCTGTCGGCCATTTACCACATCGCTGGCCAGAACTATTACCCCGGTCAGTACGAGTTCCAGTGCCTGCACGGCATGGGCGAACCACTGTACGAACAGGTTGTAGGCAAAGTGTCCGAAGGCAAGCTGAACCGTCCGTGCCGCGTGTACGCTCCGGTCGGCACCCACGAAACCCTACTGGCGTATCTGGTGCGTCGTCTGCTGGAAAACGGCGCGAACACCTCGTTCGTTAACCGCATTGCCGACCAGTCGATTTCGATTCAGGAACTGGTGGCCGATCCGGTGGCCAGCATCGAGCAGATGGCGACGCTGGAAGGCGGTTTCGGCCTGCCGCACCCGCGCATCCCGCTGCCGCGTGACCTGTACGGTGCCGAGCGCGCCAACTCCAGCGGCATCGACATGGCCAACGAACATCGTCTGGCGTCGCTGTCCTGCGCTCTGCTCGCCACCGCTCATAACAACTGGAAAGCCGCGCCGATGCTCGGTTGCGCCTCCAGCACTGAAAGCCCTGCGCCAGTCCTGAACCCTTCCGATCTGCGTGACGTGGTGGGCCATGTGCAGGAAGCCACCGTCGAAGACGTCGACAACGCGATCCAATGCGCCTTGAATGCTGCGCCGATCTGGCAGGCCACGCCGCCGGCCGAACGCGCCGCGATCCTGGAACGTGCCGCCGATTTGATGGAAGGCGAGATCCAGCCGCTGATGGGCCTGTTGGCTCGCGAAGCCGGCAAGACCTTCGCCAACGCCATCGCCGAAGTGCGTGAAGCGGTGGACTTCCTGCGTTATTACGCGGTGCAGGCGCGCAACGATTTCACCAACGACGCCCACCGCCCGCTGGGCCCAGTGGTGTGCATCAGCCCGTGGAACTTCCCGCTGGCAATCTTCAGCGGCCAAGTCGCTGCCGCACTGGCCGCTGGTAATCCGGTACTGGCCAAGCCTGCCGAACAAACCCCGCTGGTCGCCGCTCAAGCCGTGCGTCTGCTGCTCGAAGCCGGGATTCCGGAAGGCGTGCTGCAACTGCTGCCGGGCCGTGGCGAAACCGTCGGTGCCCGCCTGGTCGGCGACGATCGGGTCAAAGGCGTGATGTTCACCGGCTCCACCGAAGTCGCGCGCCTGCTGCAACGCAACATCGCCGGTCGCCTGGATGCCCAGGGCCGTCCGATCCCGCTGATCGCCGAAACCGGCGGCCAGAACGCGATGATCGTCGACTCCTCGGCACTGACCGAACAAGTCGTCATCGACGTGGTGTCGTCGGCGTTCGACAGCGCCGGTCAACGCTGCTCGGCGCTGCGGGTGCTGTGCTTGCAGGAAGATTCCGCTGATCGTGTCATCGAAATGCTCAAGGGCGCCATGGCGGAATGCCGTCTCGGTAACCCGGAGCGCCTGTCCGTGGACATTGGCCCGGTGATCGACGCCGAAGCCAAGGCCGGCATCGAGAAGCACATCCAGGCCATGCGCGACAAAGGTCGCAACGTGTACCAAGTGGCGATCGCCAACAGCGAAGAAGTCAAACGCGGCACCTTCGTCATGCCGACCCTGATCGAGCTGGAAAGCTTCGACGAGCTGCAACGGGAAATCTTTGGCCCGGTGCTGCACGTGGTGCGCTACAAGCGCAAAGACATCGACCAACTGATCGGCCAGATCAACGCATCCGGCTACGGCCTGACCCTCGGCGTGCACACTCGCATCGACGAAACCATCGCCAAGGTGATCGACAACGTCAACGCCGGTAACGTCTACGTCAACCGCAACATCGTTGGTGCCGTGGTCGGCGTGCAACCGTTCGGCGGCGAAGGCCTGTCGGGGACCGGTCCGAAAGCCGGTGGTCCGCTGTACCTGTACCGCCTGCTGTCGACGCGTCCTACCGATGCGATCGTACAATCCTTCGCTCGCGGCGACGCTATCGCAGCGCCGGACGTGCGTCTGCGTGATGCCATGAGCAAACCGCTGACCGCGCTGCAAGCCTGGGCCGACAGCAACAAGCTCACGGACCTGAGCGCCCTGTGCGTGCAGTTCGCGGCGCAATCGCAAAGCGGGATCACCCGCGTGCTGGCCGGCCCGACCGGCGAGCGCAACAGCTACGCCATCCTGCCGCGCGAACACGTGCTGTGCCTGGCGGACGTCGAAGGCGATCTGCTGACTCAACTGGCGGCGGTATTGGCCGTCGGCGGCTCGGCGGTGTGGCCGGACGCGGAACCGGGCAAGGCCTTGTTCGCACGTCTGCCGAAAGAAGTGCAGGCACGGATCAAGCGGGTGGCCGACTGGACCAAGGACGAAGTGGTGGTTGATGCCGTTCTGCATCATGGCCATTCCGATCAGCTGCGCGCGGTGTGCCAGCAAGTGGCCAAGCGGGCGGGGGCGATTGTCGGGGTTCATGGTTTGTCCCAGGGTGAAACCAACATTGCGCTGGAGCGCCTGGTGATCGAACGGGCGTTGAGCGTAAACACCGCCGCGGCGGGTGGTAATGCCAGCTTGATGACTATCGGTTAAACCGTAATAAAGCCGGGCGCCTGCAATGGGCGTCCGGTTTTTTTGAAGCAAGATCTTTTGCTTCTCCATCACCAAGATCAATCATCCTGTTCAGCCTCTATTCCCACGCCTAGACTCGGTCCATCCCAAATAAAGGTAGGCCGCCATGTCCGAGACGTTGCTCAGTTCCCGCAATCTGGCTTTCGAGCTGTATGAAGTCCTTGATGCCGAGGGCCTGACCCAACGTGAGCGTTTCGCCGAGCACAATCGCGAGACCTTCGATGCCGCCATCGGCACTGCCCGCAATATCGCCGAGAAGTTCTTCGCCCCGCACAACCGCAAGGGCGATGAAAACGAGCCGCGCTATGAGGACGGTCAGGCGATTCTGATTCCGGAAGTGAAGCCGGCGGTGGATGCCTTCCTCGAAGCCGGTTTCCTCAACGCCGCGCGTAGTTTCGATGCCGGCGGCATGCAACTTCCTACGCTGCTGTCCCAGGCTTGCTTCGCGCACTTTCAATCGGCCAACGCGGCATCGACCTCCTACCCGTTCCTGACCATGGGCGCGGCCAACCTGATTGAAAGCTTCGGCACCGATGAGCAGAAGCAGCGTTTTTTGCAACCGATGATCGACGGTCGCTTCTTCGGCACCATGGCGCTGACCGAGCCCCACGCCGGCTCGTCACTGTCGGATATTCGTACCCGCGCCGAGCCGGCGTCCGACGGCACCTATCGACTCAAGGGCAACAAGATCTTCATCTCCGGTGGCGATCACCCGCTGTCGGAAAACATCGTGCACATGGTGTTGGCCAAGTTGCCGGACGCTCCGGCCGGGGTGAAGGGGATTTCGCTGTTTATCGTGCCCAAGTTTTTGGTCAACGATGACGGCAGTCTCGGCAAGCGCAACGATGTGCTGCTGGCCGGGCTGTTCCACAAGATGGGCTGGCGCGGCACCACCTCCACTGCGCTGAACTTCGGCGATAACGGCGAGTGCGTCGGCTATCTGGTGGGCAAGCCGCACCATGGCTTGAGCTACATGTTCCAGATGATGAACGAAGCGCGGATCGGCGTCGGCATGGGCGCGGTGATGCTGGGTTACGCCGGGTATCTGTATTCCCTGGAATACGCCCGCGAGCGTCCGCAAGGTCGGGTGCCGGACAGCAAGGATCCGACCACCGCACCGGTTGCGATCATTCAGCACGCCGACGTCAAACGCATGCTGCTGACCCAGAAAGCCTACGTCGAAGGCGCATTCGACCTCGGTTTGTATGCGGCGCGGCTGTTCGACGACACCACGACGCTTGAAAGCGAAGCCGAGCGCAAACAGGCCCACGAGCTATTGGATCTGCTGACGCCGATCGTCAAATCCTGGCCGTCGGAGTTTTGCCTGAAGGCCAACGAACTGGCGATCCAGATTCTCGGCGGTCACGGCTACACCCGCGAGTATCCGGTGGAGCAGTATTACCGCGACAACCGCCTGAACCCGATCCATGAAGGCACCCACGGCATTCAGTCCCTGGACTTGCTGGGGCGCAAACTGGCGCAGAACGGTGGCGCGGGGCTCAAGCAACTGATCCGCCTGATCGCCGACACCGCTGAGCGGGCGCAGGCGCATGAGTCGCTGACTCCATTGCGTGAACCGCTGGAAAAACTGGTGGCTCGCCTGCAAACCGTGACCATCGGCCTGCTGACTGATCTGGCCCAGGGAAAGGTCAACAGCAGCCTGGCGAACTCGGCGCTGTACCTGAAAGTGTTCGGTCATACGGTGATCGGCTGGCGCTGGCTGGAACAGGCGATTCGTGCCGAGGAAGGGTTGGCCAAGGGTAATGCGGTGGATGTGAGCTTCTATAAAGGCAAGCTACAGGCGGCGCGGTATTTCCTGACGTGGGAAGTGCCGGGTTGCCACCATGAACTGGCGATTCTTGAGGCGCGGGATGATGTGTGTCTGAGCATGCAGGATGAGTGGTTCTGACCCGCTGACACCGATCGTTCCCACGCTCTGCGTCACGGCCGCGGAAGGGACGCGGAGCGTCCCGGGCTGCATTCCCACGCAGAGCGTGGGAATGATCAGTTAGCTCAACTTGAACCCACCCATCTGCCGCGCCAAATCATCGGCCAGGCGCTGCAACGTCTGACAGTCTTCACGACAAGCCCTGACCTCCCCCGCCGTCGCCCGCGCCAGATCGGAAATCCCCTGCACGTTGCGGTTGATCTCCTCCGTCACCGCCGATTGCTCTTCAGTCGCTGTGGCCACCTGATGGTTCATGTCGCTGATGTGCTCGACCTGCCCGGTAATCGCCGTCAACGACGCCCCGGTGCGCTGGCTTGACTCAACCCCCGTGCCGGTCGCCGCTTGCCCGGCGTGCATTGAAGACACTGCATGCTCCGCACCCTGCTTGAGGCTGCCGATCATCTGCTGGATCTCGTCGGTGGACGACTGAGTCCTCCGCGCCAGGGTCCGCACTTCATCGGCCACCACCGCAAACCCGCGCCCCATATCCCCGGCCCGCGCCGCTTCAATGGCCGCGTTGAGTGCCAGCAAATTGGTCTGCTCGGAAATCCCGCGAATCACCGCCAACACTTGATCGATCGACGCCACCTGCTGGGCCAACTCACCCACCGCTGCGGCGGCGACGCCAATTTCATCGGACATACTTTCGATGTGCCGGATCGACCCGCCCACCACTTCCCGCGCCTGCAGCGCTTCATCCCGCGCGGTTTGCGAAGCGACCGCCGCATTGCCGGCGTTCTGGGCGATTTCCTGCACGGTCAGCCCCATCTCATGAACGGCGGTGGCAACCATGTCGGTCATTTCCTGCTGACGTCCGGAACGTTCAGCGGTGTTGTCCACCACCCGCGCCACCTGGCCGACCGCCGTGCGTAAACGTTCACTGGTGGCCAGCACTTCGCCGATCATCTCGCGCTGACTTTCCAGGAACCGATTAAAGCCGCGAGCCAGGTCACCCAGCTCATCGGCGCGGCTGGAATCTAACCGGTGGGTCAAATCTCCACCACCGCTACCGATGGCAACCAACGCCGCTGTTACCTGACGAATCGGTCGCACCAATCCACGAGCCAGCAACACCACCAATAAAAGACAAACCAACGCCACCGCCAGACCAATGCCGCCGCTCATCCACATCGCCCGGCGAGCCTCGGCGTAGATCTGCGACTGCGGCACTTCGGCCACCAGGGTCCAGCCCAGATCACGCAGCGGCAGGCTCAAGGCCAGAAACTCTTCGCCATCGCGGGCAAAACTGCTGCTGCCAGACGCGGTGGAGGTCATCACCGCTTGCGCCGCCGAGGCGCCGATCTGTTCGACCAGCGTACGTTTGCCGCTGAACTGCGCCTCGGGATGAACCTGGATCAAACCGTCGGAGCGCACGAGATAGACCTTGCCGCGCTCACCAAAGTTGAAGTTGTGGATCAGCTCCGACAGCTCTCTCATGCTCAGGCCCAGCCCGGCCACGCCCACGACTTTGCCGGCCTGCTCGACCTTGAGGTCGATGAACAGCGCCAACTCGCCGGTGGCGGTGTCATGGTCGATATTGAGGGTGCGCGGTTGATTACTGTCGAGGAACGAATAGAACCAGGCGTCATTGGGATTGGAACGGCTGAGCGTACGGTCCAGGCCCTTTTCGGTGAAGTAATGGTTTGAAGCGGTGCCGATGATCAACGCAGTAAAAGCTTTGTGCTCGGTCCGGATGCCTTCCAGGTAACTGACGAAGGCCGCGGTCTGGGCAGTGTTTTCGCCTCCGGCCAACCAGTCGCGCACCATGCTGTTACTGGCGATGTCCTTGGCGGCGGTGAGGGGTTGGACGAGGATGCGTTCAATGTCGTTGCGCATCGCTTCGATGCTCGACGGCAACGCCTGCTCGACCAGATAGCGCTGGGCGAGGCGGTTGACCACGAGGGTATAAATGCCAACCACGATCAGAATACTGACCAGCAGGGCAGTGCCCATGCTCAGGATCAACTGCCATTGAATACTGCGTCGCCAGAACTGCATGGAGCACCCCCAAAGAATAAAGGGCTGAAACACTGCAACAGCCATGCCGATTGTATACAACCAAATCGACAATTTATTCTTTGGTTGTGCGCAAAGCCGCTCAGGCCTGGTTGATCGTCTTAGCGATCACTTCAACCGTGGCGCTGACTTGCTCTTGGTAACGGTCGAGTTCCTGCTGGTGACGCTTTTGCATTTCGATCTGCTGCGAGCACAGATTCATCGCCGCCAGCACCAGCAAGCGTTCACCGATCAGCGCCGGGTATTTCTTTTTGGTCTCGGCCAAAGCGGCCTTCAACATTAAAGCGGCGTCCAGCAGGGTCTGCTCTTCCCCGGCCGGCGCCTTGATTGAATAGTCTTCACCCAGAATCGAGACGACTTTTACCCCTGCGGTGCCGTAACTCATGCGCTGACAGGGCCGGCGCTGACGCGCTCAACCAAGGCCTGAATGCGTGCAACGGTGGCGCCTTGTTTCTCTTCCTGTTCCATCAGGCTCAGTTGCAAGCTTTCGTTTTCATCCTTGACCTGGGCCAGCTCCGCACTCAGGGATTGATTGGTGCCGAGCAGCGCCTGGTTCTGTTGCACCAGGTCGCTGACCATTTGTTCCAATTGGCTTAGGGTTGCTTCTAACATTTTGATTTCCGGGCATTTTCAAAGGGCGCGTACGATAAAGAAAAGTCACTGTGGAAGCCAGGGCTATGCAGGCGCAAGGCCTTGATTTTCCTGGCGGTCGACCTTCCTCGCGAACTTTAAAGACTGTGATTGGCGGTTCTGGTTCCTGCACTTCGTCGTCGCGGCCCTTCTGCGACAAATGCGCGCAGCGACTCAAGACTTTAGTCGCATGACCGATAAGTCATCCATACAACAGTCTCAGCCTCGCACGGAGGCGCTTTTTTCGGTGAACACCATGTCCCTAAGAAATATGAATATCGCACCGCG
The DNA here is from genome assembly GCF_056400265.1 of Pseudomonas sp. 01L34. NCBI lineage: Bacteria > Pseudomonadati > Pseudomonadota > Gammaproteobacteria > Pseudomonadales > Pseudomonadaceae > Pseudomonas > Pseudomonas sp. 01L34. The sequence continues at coordinate 326,301 of NZ_JBFTSX010000006.1, read as the reverse complement.
GGCGTTCCTCGGTTTCACCCTGATTGGCGCCATGATGCTGATCCTGGGTGTGTTCGCCCTGAACCAGATGAGCAAGATTCGCGGCGCCGCCGAGGAGATCACCTCAAACAGCGTACCGAGCATTAAAAGCCTCGACGAATTCACCCAGCTGACCCTGCGCCTGCGTGTGCTGGCCTATCGTCTGCTCGTGAATCGTGAGCCGGACGTCCAGCAGAAAACCATCGAGCTGCTGGAAACCCGAAACCAGCAGATCCGAGCGGCTCAGGTCGGCTACGAAAAACTGATCGCCAGCCCGCAGGAGCGTGCAGCCTATGATCAGTATGTGCAGTTGCTGGGGCAGTACCGCCAGATCGAAGACCGGATGAAAAGTCTGTCGCGCAACAATCAAGTCGACGAACAGCGCACGCTGGTCAACACCGATTTGCTGAACAACTCTGAAGCCATGAACACCGTGCTCAATCGCTTGCTGGAGATCAACACCCAGCAGACCATCGACACCAACCAGCAAGCCGCCGACCAGTACTCCTCGGCGTTCAACCTGGTGGTGACCCTGTTGGTCATCGCCACTGGCCTGACTCTGCTGTTCGCCTGGCTGCTGACCAACAGCATCACCAAGCCGATCGCCAACGCCCTGAGCGCCGCCGAAGAAATCGCCGAAGGCAACCTGACGCGCCCGATCACGGTTGACGGTGCAGACGAAGCCGGTCGTCTATTGGCCGCCATGGAGAAGATGCAGGACAAACTGCGCGACACACTGCAACGGATTTCCGGTTCAGCCACGCAACTGGCATCCGCCGCGGAAGAGCTCAACAGTGTCACCGACGAAAGCGCCCGTGGCCTGACCCAGCAGAACAACGAAATCGAACAGGCCGCCACCGCCGTCAACGAAATGACCAGCGCCGTGGAAGAAGTCGCGCGCAATGCCGTGAGCACTTCCGAAGCCTCGAAAAACGCCACCACCTCGGCGGGAGACGGTCGTGACCTGGTACAGGAGACCGTCAGCGCCATCGAACGCATGAGCGCCGATGTGCAGAGCACCGCCACCCTGATCGGCGATCTGGCCAACGAGTCGCGAGACATCGGCAAAGTGCTGGACGTGATTCGCGGCCTGGCCGACCAGACCAACCTGCTGGCGCTGAACGCAGCCATCGAAGCGGCCCGTGCCGGCGAAGCCGGTCGTGGTTTTGCGGTGGTTGCCGACGAAGTACGTGCCCTGGCCCACCGCACCCAGCAGTCGACCAGCGAAATCGAACGCATGATCGGCAGCATCCAGAGCGGTACCGAACACGCCGTGGACTCGATGCGCAACAGCACCGAGCGCGCCGAGTCGACCTTGAACATCGCGCGCGGTGCCGGCCTGTCGCTGGACACCATCAACAGCGCCATCGTCGAAATCAACGAGCGCAACCTGGTGATCGCCAGCGCGGCCGAAGAGCAGGCGCAAGTGGCCCGTGAAGTGGACCGCAATCTGGTGAACATTCGTGACCTGTCGGTGCAATCGGCCACCGGTGCCAACCAGACGAGTGCAGCCAGCAACGAACTGTCGCGCCTGGCGCTGGACCTGAACAACATGGTTGGGCGGTTTAGCCTGTAACGGCTCCCCTCTGTGGCGAGGGGGCTTGCCCCCGTTCGGCTGCGAAGCAGTCGCAATTGACCCACGCGTTGAACCTGGCGCACCGCAGCGCCGGCTTTGGGGTCGCTGCGCGACCCAACGGGGGCAAGCCCCCTCGCCACGGGGGATGATCGCCGTCAAAAGCTTTTTGACAGCATCACATTTCAACAGGTTAGAATCGCTGGCACGCGGACTGCATGGTCAGTTTGCGCCCGCCTTTACGCTTCCGGAGTACTGCCCTTGAATGCGACGACCATCAACAGCCTGTTCTTGATCGGCGCGTTGCTGGTAGGTGCGAGCATTCTGGTGAGCTCACTTTCATCGCGCCTCGGGATCCCGATTCTGGTGATCATCCTCGCGGTGGGCATGTCGGCCGGTGTCGACGGCGCCGGCATTATTTTCGATAACTACCCCACGGCTTATCTGGTCGGTAACCTCGCCCTGGCAGTGATCCTGCTCGACGGCGGCTTGCGCACCCGGGTGGCGAGTTTTCGCGTGGCGTTATGGCCGGCGCTGTCGCTGGCCACGGTCGGGGTGTTGATCACCACCGGGCTGACCGGGATGGCGGCGGCGTGGTTGTTCGACCTGAACCTGATTCAGGGCCTGCTGATCGGCGCCATCGTCGGTTCCACCGATGCCGCGGCCGTGTTCTCGCTGCTCGGTGGTAAAGGCTTGAACGAGCGGGTGACCGCGAGCCTGGAGATCGAATCCGGCAGCAACGACCCGATGGCAGTATTTCTCACCGTCACCCTGATCGACATGCTCGCCAGCGGCCAGACCGGCCTGCACTGGAGCCTGCTCGGGCACTTGCTGCGTGAGTTCGGTATTGGCGGCGTCATCGGCCTCGGCGGTGGCTGGCTGATGTTGCAACTGGTCAACCGCATCCACCTGGCCACCGGCCTTTATCCAATTCTGGTGATTGCCGGCGGCCTGGTGGTGTTCGCCCTGACCAACGCCCTGCACGGCAGCGGCTTTTTGGCGGTGTACCTGTGCGGCCTGGTGATCGGCAACCGCCCGGTACGCAGCCGTCACGGCATTTTGCATATGCTCGACGGCATGGCCTGGCTGGCCCAGATCGGCATGTTCCTGGTGCTGGGGCTGCTGGTCACGCCCCATGACCTGCTGCCGATCGCTTTGCCGGCGCTGGGCCTGGCGCTGTGGATGATTCTGTTTGCCCGTCCGCTGTCGGTGCTGGCTGGCCTGCTGCCTTTCAAGGCGTTCCATGGACGCGAGAAGGCATTCATTTCCTGGGTTGGCCTGCGCGGCGCCGTACCGATCATTCTGGCGGTGTTCCCGCTGATGGCGGGGCTGCCCAATGCTCAACTGTATTTCAATCTGGCGTTCTTTATCGTGCTGGTGTCGCTGTTGGTGCAGGGCACAAGCCTGCCGTGGGTCGCCAAGCTTTTAAAAGTGACCGTCCCGCCAGAGCCCCTGCCGATCTCCCGATCGGCGCTGGAAGTGCATGTCACCAGCGAGTGGGAACTGTTCGTGTATCGCCTCGGTGCCGAGAAATGGTGCATCGGCTCACCCCTTCGCGAGCTGAAAATGCCCGAAGGCACACGTATCGCAGCCCTGTTTCGTGGCCAGCAACTGCTCCATCCGTCGGGTAGTACGGTGCTCGAAGTCGATGATTTGCTCTGCGTGATCGGCCATGAACACAACCTTCCGGCCCTCGGAAAACTCTTCAGCCAGGCACCGCAACGGGGGCTGGATTTGCGCTTCTTCGGCGACTTCGTACTCGAAGGAGACGCCCAGCTGGGCGCGGTTGCGGCCCTGTACGGATTGAAAGTCGAGGGCATCGATCCGAACATGTCCCTGGGCCACTTCATTGCCCAGAAAGTGGGCGGCGCTCCAGTCGTCGGTGACCAGGTGGAGTGGAACAACACCCTCTGGACCGTCGCGGTCATGGAAGGGAACAAGATTGGGAAAGTGGGCGTCAGATTCCCCGAAGGAAGTCGCCCCGGCCCCGGCCTGTTCCTCTAAACTCCACACTTCGTCTCGTTTTCGATCGGTCTCTATGTCAACTCTGCGTACCTTTTTCATCATGGCCCTGCTGGGCTTGAGTCTTTCCATCAACACGCTGCAAGCCGCCGAGCCGCCGTCCAGCGAAGCCGTGCAAGCGAGCCTGGACAAGATCGCCGACCGCAAACTGCCGGAGGCCGATCAAAAAGCCCTGCAAGCGGTCCTGCAGAGCACGCTCACCCAGCTCAACAACCGGCGTGATTACGACCAGAAGCTGATCGATCTCAAACAGCAGTTGACCAACGCTCCCAGGCAGAACATCGAGAACCAGCGCGAGCTGACCCGCCTCAAGGCCACCAAAGTGGTGCCGGTGGGGCAACGCTATACCAAAGAGACGATCCAGCAGCTTGAGCAACTGCTGACCGAACGCTCCACTCAACAAAGCGACCTGCAGAAAGCCCTGGCCGAAGCGAACAGCCTGATCATTACCGCCCAGACCCGCCCCGAGCGCGCCCAGGCCGAGATCTCTGCCAGCCAGACGCGCATCCAGCAGATCAACAACATCCTCAAACTTGGCAAGGACAGCGGCAAGACCCTGACCGCCGAGCAACGCGATCAGCTCAACGCCGAGCTCGCGGCACTGAACGCCTTGATTCCGTTGCGTCGCCAGGAACTGGCCGGCAACAGCCTGTTGCAGGACCTGGGCAACAGCCAGCACGACTTGCTGTCAGAAAAATCCGATCGCCTGGATCAGGAGATCCAGGACCTGCAAACCCTGATCAACCAGAAACGCCTGGCCCAGTCACAAGAGACCGTGACCCAGCAGTCCATCGAGGCGCAGAAGGCCGGCGGCAGTAGCCTGCTGGCCACCGAAAGCGCGGCCAACCTGAAGCTCTCCGACTACCTGCTCAAAAGCACCGACCGCCTCAACGAAGTCACTCAACAGAACCTGCAGACCAAGCAGCAACTGGACAGCGTGACCCAGAGCGACTCGGCGCTGGACGAACAGATCAACGTGCTCAAGGGCAGCCTGCTGCTCTCCAAGATTCTCTACAAACAGAAACAGGCCCTGCCGCGTCTAAGGCTCGACCGCGACCTGGCCGACCAGATTGCCGACATTCGCCTGTATCAGTTCGAAGTCAGCCAGCAACGGGAACTGCTCAGCAACCCGATCACCTACGTCGATAACCTGCTGGCGACTCAGCCACCCGAGCAAGTCACCCCGCAACTGCGCAAGAGCCTGGTGGACCTGGCCAACACCCGCGCGGACCTGTTGGAGCGCTTGAATCGCGAACTGAGCGCGGTGCTCAACGAATCCATCACGCTGCAACTCAATCAGAAACAACTGCTCAGCACCGCACAAAGTCTGCGGGCTACGCTGGACGAGCAGATGTTCTGGATTCCCAGCAACAAACCGCTGGATCTTGAGTGGATGCACAGCGTGCCGGAACGCCTGCAACGCCAGGTCACTACCCTGCCGTGGGCTTCGAGCCTGAGCGAATTGACCGATGGTCTGACGCAACGACCGCTGCTGTTCCTGCCACTGGCCCTGCTGATCGGCGCGCTGCTGTGGCGCCGTAAAAATCTCTATTCCCGCCTGAACAAAGTTCACCAGGACATCGGCCATTTCAAACGCGACAGCCAGTGGCACACCCCGCAAGCGATTCTGATCAACATCCTGCTGGCGATGCCGGTTTCCCTGGGCCTGGCCTTGTGCGGCCTGGCCTTGCAGATCGACGCCCGCGGCCAGAACGCCAACATGGGCGCAGCGCTGTTGCAGATGGCCCAGGCCTGGCTGGTGTTCTACACCGCCTACCGCATCCTCGCGCCGGGTGGCGTGGCCGAACTGCATTTCCGTTGGGAAAAGCCCCAGGTCGAATTCCTTCAAGGCTGGATTCGCCGGCTCGGGCTGGTGGTGATGGCTCTGGTGACCGTGGTGGCGGTCGCCGAACTGCAACCGGCGGCGCTGGCCGATGACGTGCTCGGCATGCCGGTGGTACTGACCTGCTACGCCTTGATGGCCTGGCTGCTCAGCCGGCTGTTGGTCAGCAGCCCGACCCACGAAAACGCCTCGCTGTTCCGCAAGGCCGTGGGAGTCATGTTCACCGTTCTGCCGATCGCGTTGTTCGTCGCCGTGTGCTTCGGCTACTACTACACCGCGCTGAAACTCAGCGACCGGTTGATCAACACCCTGTACCTGCTGATGTTCTGGCTGGTGATCGAAGCCACCTTCGTGCGCGGCCTCAGCGTTGCGGCACGCCGCCTGGCCTATCAGCGCGCCCTGGCCAAACGCCAGGCCGCGAAAGAGGCCGGCGACGGCGAAGCGGTGATCGAAGAGCCGACCCTGGACATCGAGAAGGTCAACGAGCAGTCCCTGCGACTGATCCGCCTGGCCCTGCTCGGCGGTTTCATCGCGGCGCTGTACTGGGTCTGGTCGGACCTGATCTCGGTGTTCTCGTACCTGGACAACATCACCCTCTACGAATACACCAGCGGCACCGGCGCCAACATGAGCATGGTGCCGATCAGCATCGGCGACATGCTTGGCGCGCTGATCATCATCGGCATCACCTTCGCGCTGGCGCGCAACTTGCCGGGTCTGCTGGAAGTGTTTGTGCTGTCCAAGCTCAACCTGGCCCAGGGCAGTTCCTACGCCACGACCACGTTGCTGTCCTATGTGATCGCCGGTGTCGGTTTCGTCTCTACCCTGTCCACGCTCGGCGTGAGCTGGGACAAGTTGCAATGGCTGGTGGCAGCGCTGTCGGTAGGTCTCGGTTTCGGGATGCAGGAAATCTTCGCCAACTTCATCTCCGGCATCATGATCCTGTTCGAACGCCCGGTGCGGATCGGCGACACCATCACCATCGGCAACCTGTCGGGCACGGTGAGCAAGATCCGCATCCGTGCCACGACCATCACCGACTTCGATCGCAAGGACATCATCGTCCCGAACAAGACGTTCATCACCGGGCAACTGATCAACTGGTCGCTGACCGACACCATCACCCGGGTGACCCTCAAGCTCGGCGTCGACTACGGCTCGGATCTGGACCTGGTGAAAGAACTGTTGCTCAAGGCAGCCCGCAATAACCCGCGCGTGCTGAAGGACCCGGAACCCCAGGTGTACTTCCTGAATTTCGGCGAAAGCACCCTCGACCACGAGCTGCGCATGCATGTGCGCGACCTCGGTGACCGTAACCCGGTGCTCGATGAGGTCAACCGCTTCATCAACCGCGAGTTCAAGAAGCAGCACATCAACATCTCGTTCCGGCAGATGGAGGTCTATCTCAAGAACCTTCAGGGCCAGGAATACAAAATGGTCCCGGTTGAGCCGGAAACCAAAACCGTTGTTCCGGAACCCACCAGCAAACCGCGGCAAGAGCCACCGCCTGTCGAACTCGACTAAGCGCGCTATCCCTAGCAGAATGCTCGGACATTCTGCTGGAGATGGCCGTTGAAAGCCCTCGACGAACTGACCTTCGACAATCGCTTCGCCCGCCTGGGCGATGCGTTCTCAACCCACGTACTGCCTGAGCCCATTGCGGCTCCGCGACTGGTGGTCGCCAGCCCCGCCGCCATGGCGCTGCTGGACCTGGACCCGGCCGAGGCCGAAACGCCAGTGTTCGCCGAGCTGTTCGGCGGCCACAAGCTGTGGGCCGAAGCCGAGCCGCGGGCGATGGTCTATTCCGGGCATCAATTCGGCTCCTATAACCCGCAGTTGGGTGACGGCCGCGGCCTGTTGCTGGGCGAGGTCTATAACGAAGCCGGCGAGCATTGGGACCTGCACCTCAAGGGTGCCGGTCAGACGCCTTACTCACGCATGGGCGATGGACGGGCGGTGCTGCGCTCCTCGATCCGCGAGTTCCTTGCCTCCGAAGCCCTGCATGCCCTGAACATTCCCACCACGCGCGCACTCTGCGTGATCGGCTCCGACACGCCGGTCTGGCGCGAGAAACAGGAACGCGCGGCCATGGTCCTGCGCCTGTCGCCGAGCCATGTGCGTTTCGGGCACTTCGAATTTTTCTACTACACCAAGCGCCCCGAGCAGCAGAAAGAACTCGGCGAGCACGTGCTGGCCATGCACTTCCCGCACTGCCTGGAGCAGCCGGAGCCGTACCTGGCGATGTTCCGCGAAATTGTCGAGCGTAATGCCGAACTGATCGCCAAATGGCAGGCCTATGGGTTCTGCCACGGCGTGATGAACACCGACAACATGTCGATCCTCGGCATCACCTTCGACTTCGGCCCGTTCGCCTTCCTCGACGACTTCGACGCCCACTTCATCTGCAACCACTCCGATGACCAGGGCCGCTACTCCTTCAGCAACCAGGTACCGATTGGCCAGTGGAACCTCAGCGCCCTCGCCCAGGCCCTGACACCGTTCATCAGCGTCGAAGCCCTGCGCGAGACCCTCGGCCTGTACCTGCCACTGTTCCAGGCCCACTATCTGGACCTGATGCGCCGCCGCCTCGGCCTTACTACCGCCGAAGACGACGACCAGAAACTGCTGGAGCAGCTGCTGCAACTGATGCAGAACAGCGGCGTCGATTACAGCCTGTTCTTCCGCCGCCTGGGCGATGAGGCACCGGAGCTGGCTGTCGCCCGGTTGCGCGATGACTTTGTCGACATCAAGGGTTTCGATGCGTGGGGCGAGCTCTACGCCGCCCGGGTTGCCCGTGAAGGCGTGATTGACCAGGAGCAGCGCCGCAAACGAATGCATGCGGTCAATCCGCTGTACATCCTGCGCAATTATCTGGCGCAAAAAGCCATCGATGCGGCGGAAAGCGGCGACTATTCAGAAGTTCGTCGCTTGCACGCGGTATTGAGCAATCCGTTCGAGGAGCAGCCTGGAATGGAGAGCTACGCCGAGCGGCCACCGGAATGGGGCAAGCATCTGGAGATCAGCTGTTCGTCGTGAGGCTTGTCAGATAAAGGTCTCTACGGACACACCAAAGCGCTCGGCCAACCAGCGAACCTGCCGCAGGTTGAGCTGGCGCTTGCCGCTTAAGATCTCCGAGACTACCGATTGCGTGCCCACACCGGGCAGCTCGCTCTGGCTCAGGCCGTGTTCGCGCATCATATAGCCAAGAACCTCTGCACCAGAGGCTTCGCGCATGGGGTGATGGTTGCGATCCCACTCCGCAATCCAGTCACCGATGATGTCCACCAAGCTCATCAACGGATGCGACTCATCATCGCCGGTCATCTCAAGCAATTCATCGAGTGCCCGCGCCAACATGTCATAGTCGTCTTCGTTTTTCGGTTTTCGAAGCAATGGCGAGACGAACTCCCAATGCTCAGCAGCTTTTTTGATTAGAACACTCATACCCTTCCCTCCTTCCATTTACCGCGGTCATATTCGCTATGATCCAGCACATGCTTGATATAAAGCTTTTGAGACCGATACCTGACAAAAGCGATAAGCCGCAATTTGTTGCCACCGATGTCGAACACATGAAACTCGCCGACTTTGTCGGTTGCGGGAAAAATAGACTTCATCGCCGCGAAGTCTCCCGAGCTACTCCCTTTGGCGAGTCGATACCACTGCTCCAATGCATTGGCTGCCCGCGGCCACTTTTCCTTGGCCTCACGAATTGGTTTTTCAGTAAACACATGCATGCAACATCCTTATCGCATTCTGCTATGGGGAGTTAAACACAGATCAAAAATATCGCAAGTTGCGATAGCTCTCGGCAGACCAACGGTCTCGCTCAGTACGATTCAGCCTAGTTTCATCGCCAGACGCTGCACGATTGAAAATATGAGCAAACGTCTCCACATAGGAGTGATCGGCTTCTTAACAGGACCTCCTTCATGACCGACCCACTCCTCATCCCCTGCCCCCACTGCAACGGCCTGATCCGCATCCCCGCCGAACGCGTCAACGATCATCCAAAGTGCGGCCGCTGCAAGGCTGATGTCCTGCTGAGCAAGCCGTTCGAACTGAAGCAAGGCGATTACGCCAGTCAGATCAAGGGTGACCTGCCGTTGCTGGTGGATGTGTGGGCTGATTGGTGCGGGCCGTGCAAATCGTTTGCGCCGGTGTTCGAGCAAGCGGCGGGGCAATTGGCGGGCAAGTGTCGGTTGGCCAAGCTGGACAGCGAGGCGAATCAACAGTTGTCGGCGCAGCTGGGGATTCGCTCGATCCCGAGCCTGATTCTGTTCAAGAACGGCCGGGAAGTGGCTCGCCAAAGCGGGGCCTTCCCGTTACCGCAGTTGATGAGCTGGTTGCGCAGTCAGGGGATCTGATTGCCTTTCAGGCATTTTCCAGCAGGTTGTGCAGTTCGACGAATTGCTGGGTCAGCTTGTGCCGCGGGTCGAGGTGGATCAGCGGCGTGTTGGCCTGATGGGATTCGCGCATGCGCACCGAACTTGCCAGGTACACCGGCAGTACCGGCAGCCCTTCGGCGATCAGTTCGTCGAGAATTTGCTGCGGCAGACTGGCGCGGGCCTGGAACTGGTTGACGACAATGCCTTCGACTTCCAGCCCTTCATTGTGGTCGTCCTTCAACTCTTCGATTTCCGCCAACAGACCATACAACGCCTGGCGCGAGAAGCTGTCGCAGTCAAAGGGAATCAGCACGCGATCAGCGGCGATCAAGGCGGAGACGGCATAGAAATTCAGCGCTGGCGGGGTGTCGAGGTAGATCCGGTCGTAATCACCGTCCAGCTCCTCGAGCAATTTGCGCAGCTTGTTGATCTTGTGTTTGGCCTCAAGCTTGGGCTGCAAGTCTGCCAGCTCGGCGGTGGCAGTGATGACGTGAAGGTTGTCGAACGGAGTTTCGTAGATGTCGACCTGACCTTTCTTCGAGAACGGCCCGGAGGACAGGGTCTGCTTGAAGAAGTCGGCGATACCCATTGGGATATCCTCACCGGTGAGCCCCGTCAGGTATTGAGTGGAGTTGGCCTGGGCATCGAGATCCACCAATAACGTGCGATAGCCTTCGCTGGCGCTGACCGCCGCCAGATTGCAGGCAATGCTTGATTTGCCCACGCCACCTTTCTGATTGAACACCACGCGCCGCATGTCTAAACCTCCGTGTATCAAAGAATGACCGAGTGTAGTAGTCCACATCGCTGCTTAGCTACCTCGCCAGCATCTAGACTACACAGTCATAGGCAAATCTCTGGCCGGAACAGCTGCCAACTCGTCCATTGATAGCCGACAGTGCCGACAGACATGTCCGCCGCATTGTGGATAATGGCCAAACGACAGCTTTTCGCGAACCAGACGGTACATTTCGTTGCGCAAAATGTAACCAGCATTTGCTACACGCCCGCAGCACCGGGATAATGCGCGCCACTCGGCGTTAAGCGCCACGTCAGGTCAGCCGCGGTTCTTGCGACTCACCGCGTTAAAGGAAGCCCGCAGGGGCGGGATGAATGTCTGTGATCAACTTCAACATCGCCCAATGGCGCGCTTGGGCCCCTGGGCTTGAAAGCGTGGATGATTGGCAGGCCTGGAGCCGACAACCGGTCGTGCTCGAGCCCAGCGATGCCGCCCCGGATGTGTCGTTTCTGCCGGCCATGCAGCGTCGGCGACTCAGCCGTCTGGCGCGGATGGCGTTCAGTGTCGGCTGGCCCTTGGCCGAAGGTCATCCGGATTTACCGTTGGTCTTTATTTCTCGCCACGGCGAAACCCCGCGCACCTTCGAAATTCTCAGCGATCTGGCGACCGACCAACCGTTGTCGCCCACCCAGTTCAGCCTGTCGGTGCACAACGCGGTCATCGGCCTGTGGTCGATCATGCGTGGCGAAACCAGCGAAATGACCGCCCTCGCCGCCGCCGGCGATGGCCTTGAACACGGCATGCTAGAGGCCGCGGCGCTGCTTGAGGAAGGCGCGCCCGCGGTACTGCTGATCGTCACCGAAGAGCAACCTCCCGCCGCCTACTCGGCCTGGATCGATGATGTGCCTTTCCCTTATGCGGTCGGCCTGTTGATCACCCCCGGTAATCAGTGGCAACTGTCGCTGAACAGCGACCCGCACACGTTGTCCAAAGCCCGCTGGCCCCATGCTCTGAATCTGTTGCGTACGCTGCTCGGCCAGCAAACAACCTGCCAACATGCCTGGAAAAATCGTGTATGGACCTGGCAACGCAACCCGTAACCGATAAAAACCGCGACGCCTACTACTGGCGCCTGCTGGCCACCGCCGCAAGCTTCACCCTGTTCGGGTTGAGCAGCCTGTGCCTGCGACTGGTGGTGTTCCCGCTGTTGAACTGCCTGCCCGGAGACGCTCAGGTCCATCGTCAGCGCGCGCGACATACGGTCAGCCGGTGTTTCTGGTTTTTCATTCGGTTCATGGCGCGCAGTGGCGTGCTGACCTATGACATTCAGGGGGCGGAAAAGCTCGGGCGCCCAGGCCAAATGATCGTCGCCAACCACCCCTCGCTGATCGATGTGGTGTTTTTGATCGGCCTGGTGCGCCACGCCAACTGCGTGGTCAAGAAAAGCCTCTGGGAAAACCCGTTCACTCGCGGTCCGCTACGCTGTACCGAATACATCAGCAACGATGGCAGCATGGACATGCTCGACGCCGCTGCCGACGCGCTGAAAAGCGGTCAGACCCTGATCATCTTTCCCGAGGGCACCCGGACCCGACCCGGCCAACCGCCGGCCTTTCATCGGGGGGGCGCGGCAATCGCGCTGCGCGGTGCGAGAATCCTCACCCCGGTGATTATCAAGGTCAACCCGACCACATTGACCAAGGCCGAACCCTGGTATCGGATCCCCAAACGCCGCGTGCACTTCAGTTTTCGCGTCGGGGCCGATATAGACCCACAGGCCTTCGCTACGCAAGGCCCTGCACCCCAGGCCTCGCGCAAGCTCAACGACTATTTGCACTCTTACTTTATCAAGGAGCTCGCCGAAGATGAGCGATCAGAACACCGTTAGCCTGATGCAGGAAATCAAAGAGCTGATCATCGAAGCCCTGGGCCTCGAAGACATCAGCGTCGACGACATCGGCGACAACCAGACGCTGTTCGGCGAAGGCCTGGGCCTGGACTCGGTAGACGCGCTGGAACTCGGCCTGGCGATCCAGAAAAAGTACGGCATCAAAATCGATGCCGACGCCAAGGACACCCGTAATCACTTCAGCAACGTGGCGAGCCTTGCGGCGTTCGTCACTGCAAAACAGGCAGCTTGAGACCGGACCATGCAAACTCGTGACGATATTTTCAACACCCTGCGCGATGCTCTGGTCGAACTCTTCGAGCTGGACCCCGAGCGCATCAGCCTGGAATCCAACCTGTACCAGGATCTGGAAATCGACAGCATCGATGCGGTCGACCTGATCGATCACATCAAACGCCAGACCGGCAAGAAAATCGCCGCCGAAGAATTCAAATCGGTGCGTACCGTCAGCGACGTGGTCGAGGCGGTTTACCGTCTGGTTCAGCCCGCCGCATGAGCCGACTGATTGGCCTTGGCCTGCTGCTCGCAGGCCTGCTGTACCCCTTTGCGGTGTATTTCGGCATGGAGCATTTTGCCCCGTGGCAGTTCGGTCTGCTGCTGGGCAGCCTGTGGCTGGCGCGAGCGCTGACCGGCGAACGGCGCCCCGGCAGCCTGTGGATGTCCACGGTCGCCATCGCCTTCTGCCTGCTGCTGGCAGCGTTAGACAGCCCGGTGCTGCTGCGCTGGTACCCGGTGCTGATCAGCGCGTTCATGCTGGTGCTGTTCGGTCTTAGCCTGAAATACGGCCCGCCGATGGTCGAACGCCTTGCCCGCCTGCGAGAACCGGATTTACCGCCCAGGGCCATTCGCTACACCCGCCAGGTGACCATTGCCTGGAGCGTGTTTTTTCTCTGCAACGGTTTGTGCGCCGCCGCCCTGACCCTTTGGGCGCCGCTGAGCTGGTGGATGTTGTACACCGGCCTGATCTCCTATGGATTGATCGGCCTGATGTTTGCCATTGAATGGCTGATACGACAACGGGTACGAGGCCACCCATGAATTGGATAAAACTTGAGCAACTGCTGCTCAAGGCTCAGCCGGAGCGTGCCGTGACGGCCGAGCCGGCGTTGAATCACGCGCAATTGTGCGACCGGGCCCTGAGCCTGGCTGCCGGCCTGCAAGCCCAGGGTGTGCAGCGCATCGCCGTGCACCTTGAAGACGCCGCCGACCTGGCCATTGCCCTGCTCGGCGCCTGGCGTGCCGGGATCAGCGTACTGCTGCCCGCCGACCTGCAAGCGCAGACGCGCCAGCGCTGGTCGACCGAGGTCGATCTGTGGCTGACCGATCAGACCGACGATGCGCACCTGAGCGATTATCGGCATCCGCCGCTACCAGCCCACCCGCTGGACCTGGATCGTTGTCAGCTGAGCCTGTGCACCTCCGGCTCCAGTGGCGAACCCAAGCGCATCGACAAAACCCTGCGCCAACTGGCCAATGAAGTCGAAGCGCTGGAGCACTTGTGGGGCGCAGATCTGGGCGAAGCCTGCATCATCGGCAGCGTCGCCACCCAGCACATCTACGGCTTGCTGTTTCGGGTGCTGTGGCCGCTGTGCGCCGGGCGTTCGTTCGTGCGCAAGCAACTGGCTTTCCCGGAAGACTTGCAACGCGCCAGCCGCGAACACCCGGCCTTCGCCTGGGTCGCCAGCCCGGCATTGCTCAAGCGCATGGGCGACAACCTCGACTGGCCAGCGCTGAGCGCAGTGCGCCGAGTGTTCTCCTCCGGTGGCGCGTTACCCGCCGAAGCCTCGCAAAGCCTTTACGAACGCCTGCAACAATGGCCGACCGAGATCCTCGGCAGCTCGGAAACCGGCGGCATCGCCTGGCGTCAGGGCCAGGATCTCTGGCAGCCCTTCGCCGGCGTGGAGCTGAGCCAGGACAGCGATGGCGCCCTGCTTATCGCATCGCCATACCTGCCGGAAGGTCATATCGAACACACCGCCGATGCCGCGCGCATCGCTGCCGACGGCCGTTTCGAGCTGTTGGGGCGGCTGGACCGGATCGTCAAACTGGAAGAAAAACGTATCTCGCTACCCATGCTCGAACACGCGCTGATGGCGCACGCCTGGGTCGCCGAAGCGCGCCTGGGAGTGGTTCAGGAAAACCGCGCCTCATTGGGGGCGCTGCTGGTGCTCAGCGAGCGAGGTATGCACGCGTTGCGCAATCAGGGACGACGCAGCCTCACACAAGCGTTGCGTCAGCATCTGAGCCAGCACTGTGAAACGCTGGCCCTGCCACGACGCTGGCGCCTGTTGCGGCAGTTGCCGCTGAACGCGCAGGGCAAACTGCCCCAGGCTGAGGTTGAAGCCTTGCTGCTGGCGCCCCGCCCAAAGGCGCCGCAAGTGCTGGAGCAGGTCGAAGCCGATGGTGAGTGGAGCCTGCAACTGGCCGTCCCGCCGGACCTGGCGTATTTCAGCGGACACTTTCCCCGGGCCCCGGTATTGCCCGGCGTGGTGCAAGTGGAGTGGGCAATGAGCCTGGGCCAACAATTGATGGACCTGCCGGCAAAGTTCGCCGGCATGGAAGTGCTGAAATTCCAGCAACTGGTGCGCCCTGGCGATGAAATCCAGTTGCACCTGCGCTTCGACCCGGTGCGCGGCAAATTGTATTTCGCCTATCGCAACGAAACCGCCACCTGCTCCAGCGGGCGGATTTTGCTGGAGGCTGCCAGCGATGCATAACCCCTGCGCCATAATCCCGGTCTACAACCACGAAACCGCCATCACTGCCGTGGTCGATGCGCTGCTAGCCTGTGACCTGCCATGCATTCTGGTGGACGATGCCAGTAGCCCCGCCTGCGCCAAGGTACTCGACCAACTGGCGCAGCGCGACAGGGTTTATCTGATCCGGCTCACCATCAATCAGGGCAAGGGCGGCGCAGTGATGACCGGTCTGCGGGAGGCTTCGCGCCTGGGCTTCAGCCATGCCTTGCAGGTGGACGCCGACGGCCAGCACGACCTGCAAGACGTCAAAGTCTTCATCGAATACTCACGCAACCATCCCGAGGCGGTGATCTGCGGCTATCCGCAATACGACGCCAGCGTGCCGAAAGGTCGTTTGTACGCGCGCTACCTGACTCACGTCATGGTCTGGATCAACACCCTGTCACTGCAGATTCGCGACTCGATGTGCGGCTTCCGTGTCTATCCGTTACCGCCAACCCTGGCACTGATCGACTCGGCCAGGATCGGCAAGCGCATGGACTTCGACTCCGACATCCTGGTGCGCCTGGCCTGGCGCAATCTGCCGATGCAGTGGCTGAAAACCAGGGTCCATTACCCTCTGGATGGCGTTTCACATTTCCGTCTGTTCTACGACAACGTACTGATTACGAGCATGCACACCCGGCTGTTCTTCGGCATGTTGCTGCGAGCACCGGTGATCCTCTGGCGACGGTGGCGGGCATGAACGGCAACGCAGACAAACAGCACTGGGCCGACCGCCAGGAGCGTGGCAGTTTCTGGCTGATGAAGTTCACCGCATTCTGCGCAAAGGTCCTGGGCCGACGCCTGCTGAGCCCGCTGCTCTACGGCATCGTGCTGTACTTTTTCCTGTTCGGACGCAGCGCCCGCCAAAGCGCCTGGCAATACCAGCAGCGGCTCGCCGACTGGAGCGGGCGCAGCGAATTGCGTCCGACTCATTGGCGGGTGTTCGGCCAGTTCATGGCCTTCGCCGATTCCATGCTCGACAAACTCGACGTGTGGAACGGCAAGCTGAGCATCGAGCAGATCGAAATCATCGACCCGGCGCTGCTGCGCAATAAACTGCGCGGCACACGCGGGCAGATGCTGGTGGGCGCGCACCTGGGCAATCTCGAGGTTTGCCGGGCACTGGCCGAGATCGGCGAGAAAGTCACCATGAACGTGCTGGTGCACACCAAGCACGCCGAGCAGTTCAACCGCCTGCTGGGCGAAGCCGGGGCAACCAATCTGCGGCTGATCCAGGTCAGCGAGCTCGACCCGGTGATCATGTTGCAACTGCATGAGCGCCTGGAGCGCGGCGAGTGGCTGGCAATTGCCGGCGACCGCGTGCCGCTGCATGGCGGGCGCAGCGTGACGGTGGATTTTCTCGGTCACCAGGCAGCGTTCCCGCAAGGCCCGTGGCTGCTGGCCGGTTTGCTGAAATGCCCGGTCAATCTGCTGCTGTGCCTGAAGAAACCCACGGGCGACTATCGACTGACCCTCGAACCGTTCACCGAGGCGGTGGTGTGGAAACGCAGCGAGCGCGAACAGGTCATTCATCAGTGGGCTTCGCGCTATGCCGAACGCCTGGGTCACTATTGCCTCGAAGCGCCCCAACAATGGTTCAACTTTTACCCTTTCTGGAAGACCGATGACGACGCCAACGCTTGAGCCGGTAACCTTCGGCGAACTCCCTTTGTGCATCGAAGACGTGCTGGCCCTGGCCAACCGTCAGGTGCCGACGCAGTTGCAGGGCAACCCCGAGTTTCGCCAGCGCATTGCCAAGGGTCCGCAGTTCCTTGACTCCCTGCTGGACAAGGAAGGCGTGATCTATGGCGTGACCACCGGTTATGGCGATTCCTGTGTGGTGGCGGTGCCGCTGCACCACGTCGAAGCCCTGCCTCGTCATCTGTACACATTCCACGGCTGCGGCCTGGGCAAACTGCTCGATGCCCAGGCCACCCGTGCGGTGCTGGCGGCACGTTTACAGTCGCTGTGCCAGGGCGTGTCCGGGGTACGCGTGGAGTTGCTGGAGCGCCTGCAAGCGTTCCTCGAACACGACATCCTGCCGCTGATTCCGGAAGAAGGTTCCGTGGGCGCCAGCGGTGATCTGACGCCGCTGTCCTACGTCGCCGCGACCTTGTCCGGCGAGCGCGAAGTGATGTTCCGCGGCGAACGCCGGCAAGCGGCTGATGTGCACAAGGAACTGGGTTGGCAACCGCTGGTATTGCGCCCCAAGGAAGCCCTGGCGCTGATGAACGGCACCGCCGTGATGACCGGCCTTGCGTGCCTGGCTTACGCCCGTGCCGATTACCTGCTGCAACTGGCCACACGCATCACCGCGCTGAACGTGGTCGCTTTGCAGGGCAACCCGGAGCACTTCGACGAGCGCCTGTTCGCCGCCAAACCCCATCCAGGGCAGATGCAAGTTGCCGCGTGGCTGCGCAAGGATCTGGCGATCGACGCGCCGACCGCGCCGCTGCATCGCCTGCAAGACCGTTACTCCCTGCGTTGCGCGCCACACGTGCTCGGTGTACTGGCCGACAGCCTGAACTGGCTGCGCTCGTTCATCGAGATCGAACTCAACAGCGCCAACGACAACCCGATCATCGACGCCGAAGCCGAACGCGTGCTGCACGGCGGGCACTTCTACGGCGGCCACATTGCGTTCGCCATGGACAGCCTGAAAAACCTGGTGGCCAACGTCGCCGACTTGCTCGACCGTCAACTCGCGCTGCTGGTGGACGAACGCTACAACCATGGCTTGCCGAGCAACCTGTCCGGCGCCACCGCCGACCGTGCGATGCTCAATCACGGCTTCAAGGCCGTGCAGATCGGCACCAGCGCCTGGACCGCCGAAGCCCTGAAAAACACCATGCCGGCCAGCGTCTTCTCGCGCTCCACCGAGTGCCACAACCAGGACAAAGTCAGCATGGGCACCATCGCCGCCCGCGACGCCATCCGCGTGCTGGAGCTGACCGAACAGGTTGCCGCCGCCACGCTGCTGGCCGCCAATCAAGGCGTGTGGCTGCGCGGCCAGGCTGAAGACGCGCGTCCACTGCCACCGGCCCTGGCCGCGATGCACGAGGAATTGGCCAAGGACTTCCCGCCGGTCATCGAAGACCGTGCCCTGGAAGGCGAATTGCGCCTGTGCCTGCAACGCATCGCCGAGCAACACTGGAGGCTGCATGCGTAGCAAGGGAGTGCTTCACACCGATACGGAAATCCTCGTCCCGTTCTTTGACGTCGACACCATGAACGTGGTCTGGCACGGCCATTACGTCAAATACCTGGAAGTCGCCCGCTGTGCGCTGCTGGACAGGATCGGCCACAACTACGACGCCATGGTTGCGTCGGGTTACGCCTGGCCGGTGATCGACTTACAGTTGCGCTATGTGCGCGGCGCCGTGTTCGGCCAGAAGCTGAATGTGCGCGCCAGCCTGGTGGAATGGGAGAACCGACTGAAGATCAATTACCTGATCAGCGATCTCGCAACCGGCGAACGTCTGACCCGCGCTGTTTCAGTGCAGGTTGCCGTCGACATGAGCAGCCGCGAAATGCAGTTGGCTTCGCCCAAGGTGTTTACCGACGCGGTTGAAAGGGTGCTGCCATGAATTTGCGATTCCTTTGTAGCAGCTGGCGAAGCCTGCGTTCGACTGCGCAGCAGTCGCCACCGGATATGCCTGAACGACGGCTTCGCCGCCGGACGCAGCCTCGCAGGCTCGGCAGCTGCTACGGGATTGGTGTGAGCTTGATATTGATGCTGGGCTTTTCTTCGTTGGCCCAGGCCTTCGATCTCCAGCAACTGAGCGATCAACTGGCCAAACCCGATGTGATCCACGGCAACTTCATCCAGGAAAAACACCTGCGCGCCCTGCCCCAGCCACTGACCAGCAAGGGCACCTTCGTTCTGGCGAAGAATCACGGCTTGCTCTGGCTGCTGAAAACGCCGCTGCAGCAGGACTACCGCATCAGCGACAAGGGCATTGCCCGGCGGGATGCCAGCGGCTGGCAAATGCTGCCGAGCAAGAGTGCCGGCGCCGAACAGAACCGTTTGTTCCTCGCCGTGCTGCAAGGCGACAGCAGTGGCCTGCAACGGGATTTCGAGCTGTCGCTGAGTGGCGATGCGCAGAACTGGAAACTGACCCTGACCCCGCGTTCGATGCTGCTCAAACAGGTGTTCAATCAGATCAACATTGACGGCGGCGAACTGGTGCACAACATCGAGCTGCTCGAAACCCAGGGTGACCGAACCCTGTTGCGCATGCAGGACAGCACCAGCGCCCAACCTTTGAGCGATGCGGAGCAACATGACTTTGCCGAGTGAACGGATGCTGCCGCGGCTGTTCCTGGTCCTGCTGCTGGCGGTGCTCGCACTCGCCGGTTGGCAGTGGCGCGACGGCACTCCGCTGTCGGCCAACCTGATGGAACTGGTGCCAGGCACCGCGCCGGACGCGCTGGAGCTGCGCGCCGAACAACGCATGCAAGAACCGTTGAACCGGGAAATGCTGGTACTGGTCGGCCATAAAGACCGTCAGCAAGCCATCGCCATGGCGCAAAAACTCGGTGAACAGTGGCAAGCCAGCGGCGTGTTCGAAAAGGTCCAGTGGAACCTGCAAGCCGACTTGCCTGCGCTGCGCACGCAATTGCTGCAAGGCCGACTGGCGATGCTGTCCGCGGCCGACCGTCAGCAACTCATCGAGCATCCCGACGCCTTTATCCAGCAACGGGTACAAGCCCTGTTCGACCCCTTCACCGGGTTCAGCCTGGTGCCGAGCCAGGATGACTGGCTCGGCCTGACCGGGCGCATCCAGAACAGCCAGCCACAGCGCGGTTCAGTGCAGTTGGACATCGGCAGCGGCGTGCTGGTCGCCGATGCCGACGGCAAGAGCTGGGTGATGCTGCGGGCGCGAACCGTCGGCAACGCATTCGACATGAACCTGCCGCTGCAAGTGGCTGACCTGCTCCAGCACAGTCGCGAAGAAGCCGCCCAGGCGGATGTGCAACTGCTCGCTGCCAGCGGCCTGCTGTATGCCGCCAGCGGTCAACGGCAAGCCGCGCGCGAGATCACCTGGGTCGGTGGCGGCGCCACGATGGGGATTTTGTTGCTGCTGTTGCTGGCCTTCCGGCGTTGGCGGGTGGTGCTGGCGTTCGTCCCGGTGCTGGTGGGCATGCTGTTCGGCGCGGTGGCCTGCGTGGCACTGTTCGGTCAGATGCATGTGATGACGCTGGTGCTGGGCTCAAGCCTGATCGGCGTGGCGGTGGATTACCCACTGCATTACCTGTCGAAAAGCTGGAGCCTGAAACCCTGGCACAGTTGGCCGGCGTTGCGCCTGACCCTGCCAGGGCTGACGCTGAGCCTGATCACCAGTTGCATCGGCTACCTGGCCCTGGCCTGGACGCCGTTCCCGGCCCTGACCCAGATTGCCGTGTTCTCCGCCGCGGGCCTGCTCGGCGCTTATCTGTCGGCGGTGTGCCTGCTGCCGGCGCTGCTCAAGGGCGCGCAACTGCGTCCGGCGCAATGGCCGATGCGCATTGCCGAGTCTTTGCTGGCGCTGCGTGAATCGCTGCTCAAATACGTACGCACGCCGGTGTTGCTGGCGCTGTTGATCGCGTTCTGTGTTGGCGGTCTGTTGCAGTTGCAAACAAAAAACGACATTCGCCAATGGGTCGGCGCACCGCAGCAACTGACGGACGAAGCCCAGACCATTGCGCGCATCACCGGCTATCAACCCACCAGCCAGTTTTTCCTGGTGCGCGCGGCCAATCAGCAGGAGTTGCTCGAACGCCAGACGGCACTGAGCGAGCGCCTGGATCAGTTGGTCAACCTGGAAAAACTCCAGGGCTACCTGTCGCTCAACCAGTTGGTCAGCCCGCCGAGCGAACAGCGCAAAGTGCGTGATGCTCTGGGCAAGCTGCCGCAGTTCTGGCAACCGTTGCTCGAGCTTGGCGTGCCTGCCGACGCGCTGCAAGCCGAGTTGGTGAAGCTACAGGCGCTGCCCACCGAAGATATCGATGCGGCCCTGGCCGGCCCATTGGCCGAGCCCTACCGCACCCTGTGGCTGGGGCCGACCGATAACGGCGTGGCCGCGATGGTCAGCCTGCAAGGTTTGAACAATCCGGCGTTGTTGCGGGTCCAGGCGCTGGACTTGCCGGGTGTGCAACTGGTCGACCGCCTCGGCGACCTGAACAAGGTATTTGCCGCAACTCAAATCAGCGCCGCTGAATTGAAACTCGCCTCCTGCGTATTGATCGTGCTGGTGCTGATTCTGCCATTCGGTCTCGGTGGCGCACTGCGAATTGTCTCCCTGCCACTACTGGCGGCCCTGTGCAGTCTGGCAAGCCTCGGCTGGCTCGGGCAGCCGCTGACGCTGTTCAGCCTGTTCGGCCTGCTGCTGGTGACAGCCATCAGCGTCGACTACGCGATCCTCATGCGCGAGCAGATCGGCGGCGCCGCCGCGAGCCTGTTGGGCACCATGCTGGCAGCCGCAACCACATGGTTGTCGTTTGGCCTGCTGGCGGTGTC
Organism: Pseudomonas sp. 01L34; assembly: GCF_056400265.1. Classification (NCBI taxonomy): domain Bacteria; kingdom Pseudomonadati; phylum Pseudomonadota; class Gammaproteobacteria; order Pseudomonadales; family Pseudomonadaceae; genus Pseudomonas; species Pseudomonas sp. 01L34. The sequence goes on along the minus strand of NZ_JBFTSX010000006.1, from coordinate 304,566 downwards.
CAGCACACCGGCTGTGAGCAACTTCGGCCTATCGGTGAGCCTCGGCCTGGCGTACAGCTTCATCCTGGCGCCGTGGGCCGGACGCCAAGTCCACACCGCCCCGGTTGCGGAGCCAGCAGCGTGATGGTCGCGGCGTTCTGGGTCATGGCCCTAGTGTTGTTCGCCATGGCCACCCACGTCGGTCGACGTTTCGGTCTGATTCCGATCGTCAGCCAGTTGTTGCTGGCAACCTTCGGCCTGCCGCTGCTGATGTATTTCTGGATCGAACCGGGCTGGCATCTCAGCGGTGCCGACCTGATCTCGCCGGGTTGGCTGAAGAACCTCTACAGCCTGAGCTTTGCCTTGCTGCTGGGGCATATCCTCAGCGACGTGATCGACCTGCGACTGGATCGCCAGAGCCTGAAAATCGCCCTGCCGAGTTTCTGCATTCCATTTGCCTGCGGGCTGGCGACAGCGGTCTGGCTACTGCCGCCACAGCCGTGGATCAGCTCGCTGGCGGTCGGTCTGTTGTTCGCCATCACCGCGATTCCGGTGTTGTACCTGTACCTGCGACACATCAACTACCCGCCCGCCGCCACCCGACGCCTGGTGCAGACCGCGATCCTGATCGACCTGACTTGCTGGACCCTGTTCGCGTTCGCCCAAGGCAGCCTGCACCTGAGCAGCCTCTTGCTGCCCCTGGCAGGCGCCTGTCTGCCGTTATTGCTGCGACTGCTCGGGTTGCGCCAACCGTTGCTGCACAGCGGCTGCTTCTTCGCGCTGCTGGTGGTCGCCGAGCACTTCAAGCTCAATGCGCTGATTTTCGGCATCGGTTACCTGCTGTGCATGGCCGCGCTCAAGGTGTCGCTGGTACTGCCATTGCCAACGGCGTGGATGAGTCGTTTGCAGACCTGGATCGCCATCCCGTTGATCCTCACGTTCGGCATCGTGCAGATCAACGTGCACAGCGCCCTCGACAATCTCGGTGGGGTGCAACTGGCCGCGCTCCTGTTGTTGCCGATCGCCAGCAAATTGTTGGGCAACTGGCTGGGCCTCGGCTGGGCCGGCGTCTCGTTTGAAGGTGCCAGCCGCTGGCGGGAAAGCCTTTTACTGAATATCCGCGGCTTGAGCGAGATCGTCTTTCTCAACCTGCTGCTGCAACAACAACTCATCAGCCCCGAGCTGTATTTCGCGCTGATGTTGATGGGCCTGGTCGCAACCCTGCTGCCGGCACTCGCCGGCATGCACCGAATCCCTTTGAACATCGCCGCCCCGGCAAGGAGCACCCGTGCCAACAGTTGAAATGGAACGTCGTCAGGTGGTGGTGATCGGTGCCGGCCCCTCGGGCGCCATCGCCGCCGCGCTGCTCAAGCGCAAAGGCCATGATGTGCTGATGATCGAACGCCAGCATTTCCCGCGGTTTTCCATCGGTGAAAGCCTGCTGTCCCACTGCCTGGATTTCGTCGAAGAAGCCGGCATGCTCGACGCGGTCAATGCGGCCGGTTTCCAATTGAAGAACGGTGCGGCATTCGCCTGGGGCGATCAGTACAGCACCTTCGATTTCGGTGAGACGTTCAGCAACGGCAAGCCGACGACCTTCCAGGTCCAGCGCGCCGACTTTGACAAACTGCTGGCCGATCAGGCTGAACTGCAGGGAGTCGACGTCCGTTACGGCGAAGCCATCGTCAGCGTTGATTTCAGCTTGGCGAAACCGCAGCTCGATGTGCTTCGCGAAGATGGCAGCCAATACCGCGTCGAGGCCGATTTCGTGCTCGATGCCAGCGGCTACGGTCGCGTACTGCCACGCTTGCTGGACCTTGAGGCACCGTCGAACTTTCCGGTGCGTCAGGCGGTGTTCACCCACGTCGAAGACTGTATCGACAGCCCGGCTTTCGAACGGGAAAAAATCCTCATTACCACCCATCCGACCCAGCGCGACATCTGGTTCTGGACCATCCCGTTCAGCAACGGTCGCTGCTCGGTGGGCGTCGTGGCAGCCGCCGAACACTTCGCAGGCCGCACCGAGAATCTGGACGACTGCCTGCGCGGCTTTATCGCTGAAACGCCAAGCCTGGCCGGGGTGCTGAACAATGCGGTGTGGGATACCCCCGCGCGGACCATCGGCGGTTATTCGGCCAACGTCAAAACCCTGCATGGCCCTGGCTTCGCCTTGTTGGGCAATGCCGCGGAATTTCTCGACCCGGTGTTCTCCTCCGGCGTGACCATCGCCATGCGTTCGGCGAGCATGGCCGCCGGGGTGTTGCACCGCCAACTGCAAGGTGAAAGCGTCGACTGGCAGACCGAATTCGCCGAACCGCTCAAGCGCGGCGTCGACACCTTCCGTTGCTACGTCGAAGGCTGGTACGCAGGGACTTTTCAGGATGTGATTTTCTATCAGGGCGGTACAGAGGATATTCGCCGCATGATCAGCTCGATCCTCGCGGGTTATGCCTGGGATGAACGCAACCCGTTCGTCAGCGAAGCCAAACGTCGACTGCGGATGATCTCAGACCTGTGCGCCAGGGAAGCGACATGAGTTATTTGAGCGACAACTACGTCGAAGAAACCCGTTTCGGCTTCTGGTTCCTGCGCAGCCACACCTGGCAGCACCACGTATTGCGAGTGGCGATCAATGACTTGCGCAGCCTGTTCAGCACACCGTTGCCCAGCAATCCGGTCTTGCTGGACGCCGGGTGCGGCCAGGGCAAATCGTTCCAGTACCTGCGCCAGACCTTCGCGCCCAAGCATCTGATCGGGCTGGATGCCGACCCTCACAGCCTGAACCTGAGCGGCGAAGAAGCGGCCCGCCAGGGCATGGAGGTAGAGCTGATCGGCAGTGACTGCGCGAGCATTAAAGTGCCGGACGCCAGCGTCGATCTGCTGTTCTGTCACCAGACTTTCCATCATCTTGTCGAGCAGGATCAGGCCCTGGCCGAGTTCTATCGGGTGCTCAAGCCGGGCGGTTATCTGCTGTTCGCCGAGTCCACCGAGGCTTACATTGATACGTGGGTGATTCGCTGGTTGTTCCGCCACCCGATGCACGTGCAAAAGAGCGCCGCCGGCTACCTGGAGATGATTCGTCGGCAGGGTTTTGAATTTAGCCCGAAAAACGTGTCTTACCCTTACTTGTGGTGGAGTCGCGCCAAGGATTTCGGCCTGCTTGAACGCTTCGGCTTGCGCCAGCCAAAACCCTTTGGCCAACGGGAAGAAACCCTGGTCAATGTGGTCGCGCGCAAGCCCCTTGAAGAGAGTGTCTGATGATCCGTTTGCTGCTTCTGGGTTGTGTCCTGCTACTGAGCGCCTGTGCCAGCCAGACGCCGCTGCCCGAGCGAACCCCGAACCTGGCGTTGCCACTGCAACTGCATATCGAACGGCAGATGGCCGAGCAGCGTCAGGACTGGCTCCTGGTGATCCAGCGTGAAGGCCCGGGCATTCGCTGGTCGATGATGGACCCGTTGGGGATTCCCGTGGCACGACAGAAACTGATCGATGGCCAATGGCAAGCCGACGGTCTGCTACCACCCAATCCGGAAGCCCGGGAGCTGTTCGCCGCCCTGTTGTTTGCATTGACCCCCGAAGGCGAGTTGCACGGCAACTATCCCGCCGCCCGACAGCATGACGGGCAACGGTCATTGTCAGCGCGCTGGAATATCCGCTATTCACAACCAAGTCTTTCGCAACCACCGAGCTTTGAATTGAACGTGTCCCAAGGCCCGCATTATCGCGTCACCCCGTTAGGCGAAAACACGCCATGACCGCTTACCTGAATGCCCTCGGGGTGATCTGCGCCCTCGGCCGCGACAAGCAGGAAGTCGCCCGCAACCTGTTTGCCGGCGATTGCTCGGGCATACGCAACGAGGCCGGCTGGGTCGCGGAACGCTCGTTGCCAGTGGCGGCGGTGCGTGGTGAGCTGGCACCGATTCCGGCTGAGCTGGCTCATCAAAGCAGTCGCAACAATCAATTGCTGCTGGAGGCCGCGCTGCAAATTCGCCAAGACATCGAGCAGGCGATCCAGACCTACGGCCGCAACCGTATCGGCGTCATTCTGGGCACCAGTACCTCGGGCATCGACGAGGCCAGCCGCGGCCTGGCCCATTACATCCGTGAACATCACTTCCCGGCCGATTATGACTATCAGCAGCAAGAGCTCGGCGCTCCGGCGACGTTTCTCGCCGACTGGCTGCAATTGAGCGGCCCGGCCTATGTGATCTCCACCGCCTGCACCTCCAGCGCCCGCGCGCTGATGAGTGCCCAGCGGCTGCTCGACCTGGGCATGTGCGATGCCGTGTTGTGCGGTGGTGTCGACAGCTTGTGCAAGCTGACCCTCAACGGTTTCTCTGCCCTGGAAGCGGTGTCCGAGCAACGCTGCAACCCGTTTTCGGCGAACCGCAACGGCATCAATATCGGCGAAGCCGCGGTGCTGTTCCTGATGAGCAAAACCGCCGGCAGCAGCCAACCGATTGCTTTGCTCGGCAGTGGCGCCAGCTCCGATGCACACCATATTTCCGCGCCGGAACCCACCGGCCGTGGCGCCCGGCAAGCCATGCACAAAGCCTTGAGCCGCGCAGGCCTGCAACCCCAACAGATCAGCTATCTGAACCTGCACGGCACCGCCACCCAACACAATGACGCCATGGAAAGCCTGGCTGTGACGGCGCTGTTTCCACAAGGCGTGCCTTGCTCATCGACCAAACCGATGACCGGCCATACCCTCGGCGCCGCTGGTGCCCTGGAAGCGGCGTTCTGCTGGTTGAGCCTGAGCGCGGATAACCACGAGCATGCCCTGCCGCCCCATGTCTGGGACGGGCAGCCCGACCCCGAGTTGCCGGCGTTGCATTGGGTGACCCCGACCGACCACCTGACGTCCATTGCACCCCGCTACCTGATGAGTAATTCCTTTGCCTTTGGTGGCAATAACGTCAGCTTGATTATCGGAGACGCCTCATGATTACCTGGCCGCTCGCCGAATTGCTGCCCCATGCCGGCGACATGATCCTCATCGATCAGATCCTGTCGTTCGACGACGAGCAGATCTATACCCGACTCACCGTCAAACCCGGCGGCCTGTTCAATCGCCCCGACGGCAGTCTGCCGGCCTGGGTCGGCATCGAGCTGATGGCCCAGAGCGTCGCCGCTTATGCCGGTTGCCATGCGCGCCAGAAAGGCAATGCGGTGGAACTGGGCTTCCTGCTCGGCAGCCGCAAATTCGAATGCAACGTGGAACACTTCCCCGCCGGCACCGAGCTGACTATCCACGGGATACGCTCGCTGGAAGACGATAACGGCATGGGTGTATTCGAATGCCACATCACCGCCCCCGGCATCCACGCGACCGCTCGGTTGAACGTGTTCCGCCCGCCTCAAGCCGCTCAATATCTGCATGAATCCCAAGGAGTCGAGTGATGACTGAATCCGTACTGGTCACCGGCTCCAGCCGTGGTATTGGCCGCGCCATCGCATTGCGTCTGGCCAGGGCCGGGCATGACATCGTGCTGCACTGCCGCAGCGGCTTGGCGGACGCCGAAGCCGTCAAAGCCGAAGTGGAAACCTTGGGCCGCAACGCGCGCATCCTGCAATTCGACGTCAGCAACCGCGCCAGCTGCAAAGCGATCCTTGAAGCCGATGTCGAAGCCCATGGCGCCTATTACGGCGTGGTGCTCAACGCTGGCCTGACCCGCGACGGTGCTTTTCCGGCCCTGAGCGAGGAGGATTGGGATGTGGTGATGCGCACCAACCTCGACGGTTTCTACAACGTGCTGCACCCGGTGATGATGCCGATGATCCGTCGTCGCGCCGCCGGGCGGATTGTCTGCATTACTTCGGTGTCCGGGCTGATCGGCAATCGCGGGCAGGTCAATTACAGCGCGTCCAAGGCCGGTCTGATCGGCGCGGCCAAGGCATTGGCGATTGAGCTGGGCAAGCGCAAAATCACGGTTAACTGTGTCGCACCCGGCCTGATCGACACGGCGATGCTCGATGAAAACGTGCCGGTGGAAGAACTGATGAAAATGATCCCCGCACAACGCATGGGCACCCCGGAAGAGGTGGCCAGCGCAGTGAATTTCCTGATGTCGGCGGAAGCCTCGTACATCACCCGGCAGGTTCTGGCCGTCAACGGAGGCCTGTGCTGATGAAGCGCGTCGTCGTCACCGGCATGGCCGGCATCACCTCACTGGGCAGCGACTGGGACACCATCGCCGCCAACTTCGCCGCCAACCGCAGCGGCATTCGTCGCATGCACGAGTGGGATCGCTTTACCGAACTCAATACCCGCCTGGCCGGGCCGATCGACGACTTCGAGGTGCCCGGCCACTGGACGCGCAAGCAACTGCGCAGCATGGGCCGGGTATCGCGGTTGGCAGTCGGCGCTGCGGAACAGGCCCTGGCGGACGCCGGGCTGCTGGGTGATGAGTCGATCAAGGACGGGCGCATGGGCGTGTCCTGCGGCTCGTCCACCGGCAGCACCGACGAGATCAAGGCGTTCGGCAAAATGTTGCTCAATTCGGTGGCCGAAGGCCTGAACGCCAACTCCTACGTGCGGATGATGCCGCACACCACGGCAGCGAATATCAGCATCTTCTTCGGCCTCACCGGCCGACTGATCCCGACCTCCAGTGCCTGCACCAGCGGTAGCCAGGGCATCGGTTACGCCTACGAGTCGATCAAGTTCGGCCGCCTGCCACTGATGCTCGCCGGCGGTGCCGAAGAGCTGTGCCCGACCGAGGCCATGGTGTTCGATGCGCTCTACGCCACCAGCCTGAAAAACGATGCCCCGCAAACCAGCCCGCGCCCTTACGACAGCGGCCGCGATGGCCTGGTCATCGGTGAGGGCGGCGGCATGCTGGTACTCGAAGAGCTCGAACACGCCCTGGCGCGTGGCGCCCGCATCCACGCCGAGATCGTCGGTTTCGGCAGCAACGCCGATGGCCAGCATGCCACCCGCCCCGAGCTGATCACCATGCGCCGGGCCATGGAGCTGGCTTTGGAAGACGCCGGGCTCGAACCGAGCGCCATCGGCTATGTAAACGGTCACGGCACCGCTACAGAACAGGGCGACATTGCCGAAACACTGGCGACCAACAGTTTGTTCGGCGAACACATGCCGATCAGCTCGCAGAAGAGCTTCCTCGGCCACACCCTGGGAGCCTGCGGCGCGCTGGAGTCCTGGTTCAGCATCGAAATGATGAACCGCGACCTGTACGTGCACACCTTCAACCTCGACGAGGTCGATCCGCAGTGCGGCAAGCTCGATTACCTGCGCGGCGAATTCCGGCAGATGAGCAACCAGTATGTGATGAACAACAACTTCGCTTTTGGTGGGGTCAACACCTCGTTGATCTTCCGCCGCTGGTCGTAAACGAGCCACGCAGGGGCGATCATTACCGGGGTTGCGCTGAAAGGGGATTTGGCGAAGGTTCAGTAACGCCAGAATCGACAAAGGGCGCCTTTCGGCGCCCTTTCACAAACAGGTCGGCTTGTCATCGCCCGGTACCTGCCTGGCTCTGCGATGGCTGGTTACCCAGGATCCTCAGAGTCTCACAAGCCCCTTTCGGGAACGCGGGCAGTATTGCTTGAAACTTAACGGGAGACAACGGGTGGCGACTCGCCCAACTGTGCCACCTCTGATGGCATCACAGGCCAAGAGCGTTGCGTACCGCGGCTTTGATTGCGTAAAACTCAGATAAATCACTAGGACGGATCCATTACTTGAAGTGTCCTGAGTGCGGTGATTTGCTCGCTTTCACTTCCCTTCAACCTTACGCGTCAACAACTCCACAAACGCCTTGGCCATCGGCGACTTCTGATCCTTGCGCTGCACCAGCCACACCGCCGAAATCGCCTCTGGATCGAGCAACGGCCGATAGACCACGCCATCAATGCGCATTCGCTGATAAGACGCCGGCAACACCGATACCCCCAAACCCGCCGCCACCAGCCCGATGATGGTCATCGCCTCGCCCGCCTCCTGGGCAAAGTGCGGGCTGAAGCCGGCGTCCCGCGCCAGGCTGAGCAGTTGTGCGTACAGACCGCTGCCATAGCTGCGCGGGAAAAATACGAACGGCTCGAGGGCCAGAGCGGACAGGAACAGACCTTCTTCGCTGCCATCCACCAGCGGATGCTTGGAGCTGAGCACCGCCACCAATGGCTCACGCATCAGTTCCACCACGCTGAGGGAGTCCGGCAAGCCCAACGGTCGCATGATGCCGACCTCGATCGACTCGTCCACCAGCGCATCGGCCACTTGGGTGCTGCTCATTTCCCGCAGGTTCAGGTGCACCGCCGGGAAGCGCTGGCGAAACGAGAAAATCGCCTGGGGAATGGTCGAGTTGAACGGCGCCGACGAGGTGAAGCCGATCTTCAGTTCACCCAATTCACCAAGTTGTGCCCGCCGAGCCACATCCGCCGCTTTGTCGACCTGCGCCAGCGCCAGCCGCGCCTCTTCCAGAAACAGCCGACCGGCCTCACTCAGCTCGACCCGACGATTGGTCCGCTCGAACAGACGCGCCCCCACTTCCTGTTCCAGCGCCTGAATCTGCTGGCTCAGCGGCGGCTGCGAGATGCCCAGCACTTGGGCGGCGCGGCCGAAATGCAGTTCTTCGGCGACGGCAATGAAGTAGCGCAGGTGACGCAATTCCATGAAAACTCCATTAGGTCGTTAAACCTATCAAACAGGTCGAACAATATATTGGATAGAAACATTAGCCAGCTATATGATTTTTTCATTGCCTGACCGGCTGCGTCCTCCGAGGTCCGAAGTGAAAACTGCTGTCGCCCCACTCGCCCATGAAATCCCGCCCGCCGCGCTGAATGATGTCGTCGCTGAACACAACGAGATCTACATCGAGAAAGGCACACCGATGTTTATGCGCACGGTGCTGGCGCTGTTCTCCGGAGGCTTCGCGACCTTTGCCCTGCTCTACTGCGTACAGCCGATGATGCCGCTGCTGTCCCGCGAGTTTTCCATCAATGCGGCCCAGAGCAGCCTGATCCTGTCGGTCGCCACCGGCCTTCTCGCCATCGGCTTGCTGATCACCGGCCCCATCTCCGATCGCATCGGGCGTAAACCGGTGATGGTCGCCGCACTGTTCGCCGCCGCACTGTGCACCATGGCCAGTGCGATGATGCCGAGCTGGCAAGGCGTGCTGGTGATGCGGGCGCTGGTCGGGCTGTCGTTGAGCGGTCTGGCGGCGGTGGCGATGACTTACCTGAGCGAAGAGATCCACCCGCAGCACATTGGCCTGGCCATGGGCTTGTACATCGGTGGCAATGCCATCGGCGGCATGTGTGGACGCTTGATCGTCGGGGTGCTGATCGACTTCGTCAGCTGGCACACGGCAATGCTGGTCATCGGCGGCCTGGCGCTGATTGCCGCCGCGGTGTTCTGGAAAATCCTCCCCGAATCGCGCAACTTCCGCGCCCGCTCGCTGCACCCGCGTAGCCTGCTCGACGGCTTCACCATGCACTTTCGCGACGCCGGCCTGCCGCTGCTGTTTGTCGAAGCGTTCGTGCTGATGGGCGCGTTCGTTACCCTGTTCAACTACATCGGCTATCGCCTGCTGGCCGAGCCGTATCACATGGACCAGGCCTTCGTCGGGCTACTCTCGGTGGTGTACCTGTCGGGCATCTACAGCTCGGCGAAAATCGGCGCCCTGGCCGACCAGCTCGGCCGGCGCAAAGTGCTCTGGGCAACCATTGTGGTGATGCTCGCGGGCCTTGCGTTGACGATGTTTACGCCCCTGCCAGTAGTGATCTTCGGCATGCTGGTCTTCACCTTCGGCTTCTTCGGCGCGCATTCGGTGGCCAGCAGCTGGATCGGTCGTCGCGCGACCAAGGCCAAGGGGCAGGCGACGTCGTTGTACCTGTTCAGCTATTACGCCGGGTCGAGTATCGCGGGTACGGCGGGCGGTATGGCCTGGCATCTGGGTGGCTGGAACGGGATCGGGCTGTTCATCAGCGGATTGCTGGTGATTGCGCTGTTGGTGGCGTTGAAATTGGCGAAGTTGCCGCCGTTGGAGAATTTGAAAGCTTAAGGCTGCGATCTTTTTGATTTTGATGCAAAAACGCCCGGCAAATGCCGGGCGTTTTTTATCGGGCGACGATCACTCGTGATACTGCGCCGACAGCTCATGCACCGCGCGCAAGAAAGCGCCTGCATGCTCCGGATCGACTTCCGGCGTAATGCCATGGCCGAGGTTGAACACGTGGCCGCTGCCCTTGCCGTAGCTGGCGAGAATCCGGCCGACTTCGGCGCGGATGGCTTCTGGCTTGGCGTAAAGCACGGTCGGGTCCATGTTGCCTTGCAGGGCGACTTTGTTGCCGACGCGTTGGCGGGCTTCGCCAATGTCACAGGTCCAGTCCAGGCCCAGTGCATCAGCGCCGGCGTCGGCGATGCTTTCCAGCCACAGGCCGCCATTCTTGGTGAACAGGATGACCGGCACTTTGCGGCCTTCATGTTCGCGGATCAGGCCGCTGACGATTTTGCGCATGTAGGCCAGGGAGAATTCCTGGTACGCCGCCGCCGAGAGATTACCGCCCCAGGTGTCGAAGATCTGCACCGCTTGCGCGCCGGCCAGGATCTGGCCATTGAGGTACGAGGTGACCGACTGCGCAAGCTTGTCCAGCAGCAGGTGCATGGCTTGCGGGTTGTCGTAGAGCATGGCCTTGGTCTTGCGGAAGTCTTTCGACGAACCGCCTTCAACCATGTAGGTGGCCAGGGTCCATGGGCTGCCGGAAAAACCGATCAGCGGCACACGGCCGTTCAGTTCGCGGCGGATGGTGCTGACTGCGTCCATGACGTAGCCGAGGTCTTTCTGTGGATCAGGAATAGGCAACGCTTCGATGTCGGCCAAGGTGCTGACGACTTTCTTGAAGCGTGGACCTTCACCGGTCTCGAAGTACAGGCCCTGGCCCATGGCATCGGGGATGGTCAGGATGTCGGAGAAGAGGATCGCCGCGTCCAGTTGCGGATAGCGGTCGAGCGGTTGCATCGTGACTTCGCAAGCGAACGCCGGGTTCATGCACAGGCTCATGAAGTCACCGGCCTTGGCACGGCTGGCGCGGTATTCAGGCAGGTAGCGACCGGCCTGACGCATCATCCACACGGGGGTGACGTCTACGGGTTGCTTGAGCAGGGCGCGAAGGAAACGGTCGTTCTTCAGGGCAGTCATGTCGGCATCCGGAAAAAAAGTGCGGGCATTTTCTCAGAGCGCGACGCAAAAGGCACGGCAAGAGCCGATCCTTTTGTCTATCGGGTCAATTTGTCGCGGTGAAATGCAGACTTTGCAGCACCACAAAACACTGTAGGAGCCGGCTTGCTGGCGATTCAGACGACGCGGTGTATCAGGTACACCGCGTTATCGTTCATCGCCAGCAAGCCGGCTCCTACAGGGTCAGGCGTCGATCAGACGCCCAGGTAATCCAGGATTCCTTCGGCGGCATTGCGGCCTTCGAAGATCGCCGTCACCACCAGGTCGGAACCGCGCACCATGTCGCCACCGGCGAAGATTTTCGGGTTGCTGGTCTGGTGCTTGTACTGGCCTTGCTCCGGCGCCACGACGCGGCCCTGGCTGTCGGTCTGGATGCTGAACTGCTCGAACCACGACGCAGGGCTTGGACGGAAACCGAACGCGATGACCACGGCGTCGGCCGGGATAATCTCTTCGGAACCCGGGATCGGCTCGGGGCTGCGACGGCCACGGGCATCCGGCTCGCCGAGACGGGTCTCGACCACCTTCACGCCTTCGACACGGTCTTCTCCGACGATTGCGATCGGCTGGCGGTTGTAGAGGAATTTCACGCCTTCTTCCTTGGCGTTCTTCACCTCTTTGCGCGAGCCCGGCATGTTCGCTTCGTCACGACGATAGGCACAGGTCACCGCCTTGGCGCCCTGACGAATCGAGGTACGGTTGCAGTCCATCGCCGTGTCGCCGCCACCCAGCACCACCACCTTCTTGCCTTTCATGTCGACGAAATCTTCCGGCGACTTTTCAAAGCCCAGGTTGCGGTTGACGTTGGCGATCAGGAAGTCCAGCGCGTCGTGCACGCCTGGCAGGTCCTCGCCGGCGAAGCCGCCCTTCATGTAGGTGTAGGTGCCCATGCCCATGAAGACCGCATCGAACTCTTCGAGCAGTTGTTCCATGGTCACGTCCTTGCCCACTTCGGTGTTCAGGCGGAACTCAATGCCCATGCCGGTGAAGACTTCGCGGCGATTGCTCAGCACGGTCTTTTCCAGCTTGAACTCGGGAATGCCGAAGGTCAGCAGACCGCCGATTTCCGGGTTCTTGTCGAACACCACCGGCGTCACGCCGCCACGCACCAGCACGTCGGCACAGCCCAGGCCCGCAGGGCCCGCACCGATTACCGCAACACGCTTGCCGGTCGGCTTGACCTTGGACATGTCCGGGCGCCAGCCCATGGCGAACGCGGTGTCAGTGATGTACTTCTCGACCGAACCGATGGTCACCGCACCGAAACCGTCGTTGAGGGTGCAGGCCCCCTCGCACAGACGATCCTGCGGGCACACCCGGCCGCAGACTTCCGGCAAGGTGTTGGTCTGGTGCGACAACTCGGCGGCCTGGAGGATGTTGCCCTCAGCCACCAATTTGAGCCAGTTGGGAATGAAGTTGTGCACCGGGCACTTCCATTCGCAATACGGGTTACCGCAGCCCAGGCAGCGGTGGGCCTGGTCGGCCGACTGCTGGGGTTTGAACGGTTCGTAGATTTCCACGAACTCTTTCTTGCGTTGACGCAACAGTTTCTTCTTCGGATCCTTGCGCCCGACATCGATGAACTGGAAGTCGTTATTCAGACGTTCAGCCATAGTTAAAACCTCATCAAACTCTTCAGGCGCATATCACTGCGGGTTGGCACGGGTGCTGGATAGCAACGATTTCAGGTTGGCAGCCTTGGGCTTGACCAGCCAGAAACGACGCAGATAGTCATCGAGGTTTTCAGCGAGGTTACGACCCCACTCGCTGTCGGTTTCCTCGACGTATTCGTTCAGCACGCGTTGCAAGTGGCTGCGATAGGCTTCCATCGCCTCACCGCTGATCCGCTGGATTTCCACCAGTTCGTGGTTGACCCGGTCAACGAAGGTGTTGTCCTGGTCGAGCACGTAGGCGAAACCACCGGTCATGCCTGAGCCGAAGTTGTAACCGGTCTTGCCCAGAACGCAGACGAAACCACCGGTCATGTACTCGCAGCAGTGATCGCCTGTGCCTTCCACCACAGTGTGAGCACCGGAGTTACGCACCGCGAAACGCTCGCCAGCGGTGCCGGCGGCGAACAGCTTGCCGCCAGTGGCGCCATACAGGCAGGTGTTGCCGATGATGGCACTGTCCTGCGTCTTGTAGAGGCTGCCTTTCGGCGGAACGATGACCAGTTTGCCGCCGGTCATGCCTTTGCCGACGTAGTCGTTGGCGTCGCCTTCCAGGTACATGTTCAGGCCACCAGCGTTCCACACGCCGAAGCTCTGACCCGCCGTCCCTTTGAAGCGGAAGGTGATCGGCGCGTTGGCCATGCCCTGGTTACCGTGTTTGCGGGCGATTTCACCGGAGATCCGCGCGCCGATGGAACGGTCGCAGTTACAGATATCCAGGGCGAAATCGGCACCGCTCAGGTCGTTGATTGCCGAGGTGGCCATGTCGACCATTTTCTCGGCCAGCAGGCCTTTGTCGAACGGCGGGTTGCGGTCGACCTGGCAGAATTGAGGCTTGTCTGCCGGGATGTGATCGCTGCCGAGCAACGGAGTCAGGTCCAGGTGGTTCTGCTTGGCGGTCTGGCCTTCGAGGACTTCCAGCAGATCGGTACGACCGATCAGCTCTTCGAGGGAGCGCACGCCCAGCTTGGCCAGCCACTCACGGGTTTCCTCGGCGACGTAGGTGAAGAAATTCACCACCATGTCGACGGTCCCGATGTAGTGATCCTTGCGCAGCTTCTCGTTCTGAGTCGCAACGCCGGTGGCGCAGTTGTTCAGGTGGCAGATGCGCAGGTATTTGCAGCCCAGGGCGATCATTGGCGCGGTGCCGAAGCCGAAGCTTTCAGCGCCGAGAATGGCTGCCTTGATCACGTCGAGGCCGGTTTTCAGGCCACCATCGGTTTGTACCCGGACTTTGCCGCGCAGGTCGTTGCCACGCAGGGTCTGGTGGGTTTCGGCCAGGCCGAGTTCCCACGGCGCACCCGCGTATTTGATCGAGGTCAGTGGCGATGCACCGGTGCCGCCGTCGTAGCCGGAGATGGTGATCAAGTCCGCGTAGGCCTTGGCCACACCGGCCGCGATGGTGCCAACGCCCGCTTCTGCCACCAGCTTCACCGAAACCAGCGCATTCGGGTTGACTTGTTTCAGGTCGAAAATCAGCTGCGACAAGTCTTCGATCGAATAGATGTCGTGGTGCGGCGGAGGCGAAATCAGGGTCACGCCCGGCACTGCGTAACGCAGCTTGGCGATCAGACCGTTGACCTTGCCGCCTGGCAACTGACCACCTTCGCCGGGCTTGGCACCCTGGGCGACTTTGATCTGCAGCACTTCGGCGTTGACCAGGTATTCCGGAGTCACACCGAAGCGGCCAGTGGCGACTTGCTTGATTTTCGAGCTCTTGATGGTGCCGTAGCGCGCCGGGTCTTCGCCGCCTTCGCCGGAGTTCGAACGCGCACCGAGGCGGTTCATGGCTTCGGCCAGGGCTTCGTGGGCTTCCGGCGACAGGGCGCCCAGCGAAATACCAGCGGAGTCGAAGCGCTTGAGCACCGACTCCAGAGGCTCGACTTCGCTGATGTCCATCGGCGTGTCGAGGGTCTTGACCTTGAGCAGGTCGCGGATCATCGACACCGGGCGGTTATCCACCAGTGACGTGTATTCCTTGAACTTGCTGTAGTCGCCCTGCTGCACTGCGGCTTGCAAGGTGTTGACCACGTCAGGGTTGTAGGCGTGATATTCGCCACCGTGGACGAACTTCAGCAGACCGCCTTGCTGGATCGGCTTGCGCGGGCTCCAGGCTTCGGCCGCCAGGGCTTTCTGCTCGGCTTCGATGTCGACGAAGCGTGCACCCTTGATGCGGCTTGGCACACCACGGAAGCTCAGTTCGCAGACTTCTTCGGACAGACCGATGGCCTCGAACAGCTGCGCACCGCGATACGACGTGATGGTCGAGATGCCCATCTTCGACAGGATCTTGAGCAGGCCCTTGGTGATGCCTTTGCGGTAGTTCTTGAACACCTCATAGAGGTCGCCCAGCACTTCACCGGTGCGGATCAGGTCACCCAGCACTTCATAGGCCAGGAACGGGTAGACCGCCGAGGCGCCGAAACCGATCAGCACCGCGAAGTGGTGCGGATCACGAGCGGTCGCGGTTTCCACCAGAATGTTGGAGTCGCAACGCAGGCCTTTTTCGGTCAGGCGATGGTGCACGGCACCGGTCGCCAGCGAAGCGTGGATCGGCAGCTTGCCCGGAGCAATGTGACGGTCACTCAGTACGACCTGGGTGCGACCGGCGCGAACGGCTTCTTCAGCCTGATCGGCGACGTTACGCACCGCGGCTTCGAGACCGACGCTCTCGTCATAGTTGAGGTCGATGATCTGACGCTCGAAGCCTGGGCGATCGAGGTTCATCAGCGAGCGCCACTTGGCCGGAGAAATGACCGGCGAGCTGAGGATCACGCGCGAGGCGTGTTCCGGCGACTCCTGGAAGATGTTGCGCTCGGCACCGAGGCAGACTTCCAGCGACATGACGATGGCTTCGCGCAGCGGGTCGATCGGCGGGTTGGTGACCTGCGCGAACTGCTGACGGAAATAGTCGTACGGCGTGCGCACGCGCTGGGACAGCACGGCCATCGGCGTATCGTCACCCATCGAGCCGACGGCTTCGTAGCCTTGCTCGCCGAGCGGACGCAGCACCTGGTCGCGCTCTTCGAACGTGACCTGGTACATCTTCATGTATTGCTTGAGCTGGTCGACGTCGTAGAACGCTGATCCGTGGTCGTTGTCTTCCATGGTCGCCTGAATGCGCAGGGCATTCTTGCGCAGCCATTGCTTGTACGGATGACGGGACTTCAAGCGGTTGTCGATGGCGTCGGTGTCGAGGATCTGACCGGTTTCGGTGTCCACGGCAAAGATCTGGCCCGGGCCGACACGCCCCTTGGCGATCACGTCCTCAGGCTGGTAGTTCCAGACACCGATTTCCGAGGCCAGGGTGATGAAACCGTTCTTGGTGGTGACCCAACGCGCCGGCCGCAGGCCGTTACGGTCGAGCAGGCACACCGCGTAGCGACCGTCGGTCATTACCACGCCGGCCGGACCGTCCCACGGTTCCATGTGCATCGAGTTGTATTCGTAGAACGCACGCAGATCCGGGTCCATGGTTTCGACGTTCTGCCACGCAGGCGGGATGATCATCCGCACGCCACGGAACAGGTCGATGCCACCGGTGACCATCAGCTCGAGCATGTTGTCCATGCTGGAGGAGTCGGAACCGACACGGTTCACCAGCGGGCCGAGTTCATCCAGATCCATCAGATCATTGGTGAACTTGGTGCGACGGGCCTGCGCCCAGTTGCGGTTGCCGGTGATGGTGTTGATTTCGCCGTTGTGGGCAAGGAAGCGGAACGGCTGCGCCAGCGGCCATTTCGGCAGCGTGTTGGTCGAAAAGCGCTGGTGGAACACGCAGATCGAAGTTTGCAGGCGCTGGTCGCTCAGGTCTGGATAGAAGGCGGTCAAATCCGCCGGCATCATCAGGCCTTTGTAAATAATGGTCTTGTGGGAAAAGCTGCAGATGTAGTGATCGACATCGGCGGCGTTGGCCACGGACGAACGACGACGGGCACTGAACAGCTTGATCGCCATGTCCTGATCGCTCAGGCCTTCACCACCGACGAACACTTGCTCGATCAGCGGCAGGCGCTCGAGGGCCAGGCGGCCGAGGACACTGGTGTCGATCGGCACTTTGCGCCAGCCGACCAGGGTCAGGCCTTCGGCCAGGATCTCGCGGTTCATGTTCTCGCGAGCGGCTTCGGCTTTCACCGGATCCTGGTTGAAGAAGACCATGCCCACGGCATATTGCTTGGGCAGTTCGACGCCGAAGGTTTCCTGGGCGATGGCACGCAGGAACACATCCGGCTTTTGAATCAGCAGACCGCAACCGTCACCGGTCTTGCCGTCGGCGTTGATCCCACCGCGGTGGGTCATGCAGGTCAGGGCCTCAATGGCCGTTTGCAAAAGGGTATGACTGGGCTCGCCCTGCATATGGGCTATCAGGCCAAAACCGCAGTTATCCTTGAATTCATCTGGTTGGTACAGACCTGCTTTCATAGACACTTTCTCACCAGGCTGCCTCTTACCGAGGCAAATTTCTTTTCAATTCAACCAGTTACCATCCACGCCGAACGTACGCCAGCTTTGCGGGGCAAAAGGGAGGTCATTGTACACACCGACACAGAGGCTCACAAATTTGACGACGAAATGTCGCAAATCTATGTCGCATTTGTGAAAGGTTTAAAGCGATATGCTGTGCTAGTCAAAACTTTTTTAATTTTGACCGCAGCGACTCAAAGACTACTGTGACGCAGACACCACAAGGCACGCGGTCTATAGAGACAGCGCGCGCACTTGTAGAAATTTTGAGGTGCTTGGAGAGGCGGCCTGGGTAAGGCCGCCGAATCTTCAGCGAGTTGTTGCCAGTTCCTGTTGGACGCTGGCGACAGTGCGAGGCCAAGGTTTACCAGCCTGAACCTTCGCTGGCAAGGCCTTGATGGCAGTAACGGCTGCATCGCGGTTGGCGAAGCTACCGTAGGTGATGACGTAAAGCGGCTTGCCGTTGAGCACTTTCTTGAAATAACGGTACTCGCCGCCCTGCTCCTTGACGAAGTTTTGCGCGGTCGATTCGGAGCTGGTGCCAAGGATCTGCACTACATAGCTGCCCGGTGCCTGGCCTGCGTACCAGCTGCCACCAGCGGCTTTGGCCACGGTAGCTGGCTTCTCGGCGGGTTTGGCCACGACGGCCGGCTTGGCGGGCGCTGGAGCCGGTTTGGCAGCCGGTGCAGGCGCTGGCGCTGGCTTGGCCACAGGCGCGACAGGCTTGGCGGTCGCGACTTGAGTCGGCGCAGGCGTCGGCTTGGCAGCCGGTGTCGGCGCGGGCCCCGCTGGAACGCCTGCCGGTGGCGCAGTGGTGGTCACGGTCGGCGGTGTGGCGCTGGAGCCTTCGACCGGTACGCCATCATCGCCTTCGGTAATGCCTCCAGCCGCTTCGGCCAACGGACCACGCATCACTGGCTGCGAGTTACCGACCAACGGCAATGGCATCGGTTGCGTATTACCGGCGAACTCCACGGAGGGAGCGCCTGCACTGTTAGGTTTTGGCGTGCCCTGGCCCAGCGGCAGTTGTGCCTGTTCGTTGGCAGGCGCGCCGGTGGTCGGTGCTTTGTTTCGACCTGGCATCAACCAGGCGGCAGCTACCGCGACCACGACGACGGCGGAAATTGCCAATACGTGTTTCTTCGGCATGTTGAACCCCATACTTGGACGCTTGACCGCTGAGCGGCTGGCAATCATGGCTTCGATCATTGCATCGCGGGCGACCTGGTTGATGTTGCCAGGCCAACCGTCGGAGCTTTCGTGAATATCAGAGATCTGATCCGCGGTGAAAAGTTCGATTCCCCGGCCAGCACCTTCAAGACGCTGATCCAGATATTCGCGGGTTTCTTCTTCGGTGTAGGGCTGCAATTCGATGACGTGAAAACGCTCTTCCTCGAGGCTCAGCGCATCAAGTTGAGCAATCAGCGAGGACTCACCGAACAGGAATACATGCGGACGACCTTCCGGCGCGCCGGCAGCCAGGGCCAACAAGGCTTCCAGTGCAGACTCGTCGAGTTGCTCGGCGTCATCCACCAGCAAATAGACTTCCTGCCCCGTGAGCGCAAGCTGCACCACTTGAGCCAGGATCGCACCGATCTCGGCCTGAGCAACGTCCAGCGCCTGAGCCACTTGATTCAGCACGCCAGCGGCGTCGCCGGCGCCACGGGCGGAAACCACCACGCTCTGCACTGACTGTTTGTTGGTGCTGGCTACCAGGGCCTGACGCAACAGGGTTTTGCCGCTGCCTTGCGGACCGGTGACCACCAGCAGCAACTGGCTGTAGCGAGCCAGGTGGTGCAACTGGCCCAGCACCGGCTTGCGCTGGGCCGGGAAGAATTTGAAGCCAGGCACCCGTGGAGCGAAAGGGTCATGACTTAACTGGTAATGGCCGAGGAAAGCCTCGTCGGCATGCAAACTAGTCATCGGGATCTTATTAACCTTTAAGCTGAGCCAGGGCGCGGTAATCCGCTCCCAGCGTGGCCTGTAAAACCTCTTTCGGATAATCGTCGGTCACCACCGCTTCGCCCATGTGGCGCAGCAGCACCAGGCGCAAACGACCGTCGATCACTTTCTTGTCAATTGCCATGTGTTCGAGAAAATCTGCTTCGGTCATCTCTTCCGGCGGGATGACCGGCAGGCCGGCGCGCTGGAACAGGCGAATACCGCGATTACGCTCCTCTTCGCTGATCCAGCCCAGCCGCGCGGACATTTCCAGAGCCATCACGGTGCCAGCAGCGACTGCTTCACCATGCAACCAGACACCATAGCCCATATGGGTTTCGATCGCGTGGCCGAAGGTATGTCCCAGGTTCAACGTGGCACGCACGCCGGTCTCTTTCTCGTCGGCACCCACCACTGCCGCCTTGGCCGCACAGGAACGTTCGATAGCGTAAGTCAGGGCGGCCTGGTCCAGGGCGCGCAGGCGATCGACGTTTTCTTCGAGCCAGGTCAGGAATGGCTCGTCACAGATCAGCCCGTACTTGATGACTTCCGCCAGCCCGGCAGACAGTTCGCGGGCCGGCAGTGTGTTGAGGGTGGCGGTATCGATCAGCACCACGTTGGGCTGATAGAAGGCGCCGACCATGTTCTTGCCCAGCGGATGATTGATCCCGGTCTTGCCGCCCACCGAAGAATCGACTTGCGACAGCAACGTGGTCGGCACCTGGATGAAATCGACGCCCCGCTGGTAGCAGGCCGCGGCAAAACCGGCCATGTCACCGATCACGCCGCCACCGAGGGCAATCACCGTGGTACGACGGTCGTGCCGAGCAGTCAGCAGGCCATCGAAAATCAGTTGCAGGGTTTCCCAGGTCTTGAAGGCTTCGCCATCGGGCAGCACCACGGAAATGACCGAGAACTGCGCCAGACTGCGGGTCAGACGCTCGAGGTAGAGCGGCGCGACGGTCTCGTTGGAGATGATCGCCACCTGCCGCCCGCGGATATGCGGGGCTAGCAGCTCAGGCTTATCCAACAAACCTTCGCCAATATGAATCGGGTAGCTGCGCTCGCCTAGATCGACCTTGAGTGTCTGCATGTGTCCCCACAGTGAAGATGGAATCAGGCGTCCTGCCTTGAGTTTACGAATTCCATGGCGTCTGCTGGTGTGACGCCGTCCGGTAATCATCCGCCACAACTTTGAGCGGCTGCGACAGGACGCCGAGGATAGCGCATTTCGCCCCGTGCATTAACGGGGCGGAAGCTGCTGCAAGCGTTCGAGAATATCGAGCACCACCATCCGCGGTGGCCGCTCATCGGTTTCCACCACCAGGTCGGCGATTTCCCGATACAGCGGGTCACGGATCGCAAGCAAGTCCCGCAGGGTCTTGGCCGGATCGGCGGTACGCAGCAGTGGCCGATTGCGATCGCGAGCCGTTCGACCCACTTGCTGCTCGACAGACGCGTGCAGATAGACCACCCGACCACCGGCGTGCAGCGCCCGACGATTGGCCTCGCGCATTACCGCTCCGCCACCGGTCGCCAACACCACGCCGTCGGACGCGCACAGCTCGGCAATCATCGCCTGCTCGCGGTCACGAAAGCCCGGTTCGCCTTCTTTATCGAAAATCCACGGGATATTGGCGCCCGTGCGCAATTCAATTTCCTTATCGGAATCTTTGAACGGCAGGCGCAGCTCTTTGGCCAGCAACCGGCCGATGGTGCTTTTTCCAGCCCCCATCGGTCCAACAAGAATCAAATTTCGCACAGAATCAATGACTCACAGCAATCGCCTGATTGTTCATGATACGCGGAGTGAGAAATACCAGCAGCTCGGATTTTTTCTCCGAAACCACGTCACGCCGGAAAAGGCGGCCAAGATACGGCACATCACCGAGAAATGGCACCTTATCTACAACCTTGCTCTGAGTATTTGAGAAAACCCCACCAATCACGATGGTCTCGCCGTCGTTGACCAATACCTTGGCGTTGACCTCGTTTTTCTTGATCGGCGGTACATCCTGCACTTTGTTCAGGTAGTCCGGTTCGTCCTTGGTGACCTTGACCTCCATGATGATGCGGTTGTCCGGGGTGATCTGCGGTGTCACTTCCAGGGACAGCGAAGCCTCCTTGAACGACACTGAAGTGGCACCGCTGGAGCTGGCTTCCTGATAGGGGATTTCGGTGCCCTTGAGGATTTTCGCGGTTTCCTTGTCTGACGTGACCACCTTGGGCTGCGAGACGATTTCCCCGTTGCCGGTTTTTTCCATGGCCGTCAGCTCAAGGTCCAGCAGCACATTGTCGGTAATGAAGGCGATGCCGATCCCCGAGGTGTTGGAGGAAGTCCCAAGGTCGACGAACGGCGAGTTGGTGCTGGTGCTGCCCGGCGTGCCGACGGTGGTCGAAGAGCCGTTGACCCCGGAGCCGTTCCAATTACCCTTCTGCACCGAACCACCCCAGCGCACGCCGAGGCTTTTGTCGTAATCGACGTTGGCTTCAACGATGCGCGCCTCGATCATCACCTGACGCACTGGAATATCCAGCTGTGCAACGATGCGACGCAGCTCGTCGAGGCGGTCCTGGGTCTGGTAGGCAATGATGTTGTTGGTCCGCTCATCGACAGTGATTGAACCGCGCTCGTCGACTTTCGCCTCGGCGCTGGTCACCGACTGGAACAGCTTGGCGATATCGGCAGCCTTGGCGTAGTTGACCTGCAACAGCTCGCGACGCAGAGGCGCCAGTTCGGCGATTTGTTTCTGCGACTCCAGCTCCTGACGCTCCCGGGCGGCGATTTCATCGGCCGGCGCCACCAGCAACACATTGCCAATCTTGCGCTTATCCAGGCCTTTGGTTTTCAACACCAGGTCCAGCGCCTGATCCCACGGCACATTCTGCAGGCGCAACGTGATGCCGCCCTGCACCGTGTCACTGGCCACCAGATTGAGGTTGGTGAAATCGGCGATCAGTTGCAGCACCGAGCGCACATCGATGTCCTGGAAATTCAACGAGAGCTTTTCGCCGCTGTAGGCAAAACGTTCGGCGTTGCGTTTTTGCAAGTCATCGACAGTCATCGGCCGGATGCTGATGGTCAGTTTGTTATCGGTCTGGTAGGTCGAATAATCGAAGGCGCCGCTGGGCTCGATGCTGATGATGGCCCGGTCGCCCGTGGCGCTGGCGTTGACGAACTGCACCGGGGTAGCGAAATCCTTGACGTCGAGGCGTACGCGCAACCGCTCAGGCAATTGGGTTTTGGTGAAGCCGACGATGATCTTGCCATCGCGTTCCTGAATGTCCGGGGCAATGGATGGATCCGACAGATCGATAACCACGTTGCCTTCACCCTGGGTGCCACGCTGGAAATCCACGCCACGAATAGCCTTGCCCACGGGAGCACTGGCTCTGGCGGGTGCGGGTACCGCCGTGGCCGCGCGTGGTGCGCTGGCAATCGGTTTGGACGCCTTGTTACCGGCCGCCTGCCCGACGACCACAAACAGGTTGTTACCTTCGACACGTGCGCTATACGGAGTCAGTTGAGTCAGACCGATGATCAGCCGCGTGCGGTCCTTGGCTTCCACCACCGTGGCGCTGCGGGCATTGCCGCCGCCCAGGTCACGACTCTTGTTCGCCAGCTGGCTGGTAACTCCCGGCAAATCCAGCGCAATCCGCGCAGGCTGCTCAGTCGTATAGCCATGAGGCTGCGGTGGCGGCCCGTCGAACGACAACTTCAGCTCGACACGGTCACCAGGCAGCGCGGCGACATCCAGCGCTTTGAGGTTGGCCGCCTGTACCAACGGCGACAGAAACGCTATCCATAGCGAAATACCGAAGGTTGAGAAAATCCTGTTCATTGTTCGAGTTCCACTATGAGTGCTCTTTCAAAGGGATGGTCCGCGGCCGCTCCAGCCAGGCTCCTTCGCCATCGGGAACGATTTCGACCACATCGACTTGCGAAGCGCTGATGGCGACGATCCGTCCATCATTACGTCCCAGGTAATCGCCGACTTTCAGCCGATGCACACCGCCCGCCCCGCGCAGCAGCGCAAAGGAGCCGGAGGCATTGGAGATTGTGCCGACCATTTCAAATTGTTCGATGTTGAAGCCTTCGAGGTACTGCTTGACCCGGTTGGGGTCGGGCTTGACGTTGCGCGAGCCGTGCTTCTGGCCAGCCAGATCGACTCTGACCTGCCGGGAGAACGGACTGCGCAGGTTGGCAGCGCTGTAGGTGAATGTCGGATAAGACTGGAATGTCGGCGTTGGTTCAATCTTGCCGGGCGCTCGCAGGCGCACTTCGTTCAGGTAGGCGTCTATGTCGCTGAAACCATTGTCACCGCCACAACCGGCCAGGACGACCAGACACATCATCATCGACAGGCAACGAATCGGGTTCATTTCTGCAACCCCTTGTCGTTGTAGCGGTAGGTCTTGGCAAGGATGCTCATGCGCAACTTCGGACCGCCTTCGGGATTGGCCGGCACCAAGTCGAAATCATGCAGGGTGACGATCCGCGGCAACCCCGCCACGCCGCTGACGAAAGTGGCCAGGTCGTGATAGGCGCCGGTGACGGTGATCTGGATAGGGAGTTCGATGTAGAACTGCTGGGTGACCTCCGGCAGCAGCTTGATCTCTTCGAACTCCAGGCCACTGCCCAGGCCGGTGCGGGTGATGTCCTCCAGCAGGCCGGGCACTTCGGTGTCGCTGGGCAATTGCCGTAATAGCATGCCGAAGGAGTTCTCCATTTCCTTCATCTGCTGGGTATACAGCTCAAGATTGGCCGCCATGTGGGCTTTGGTCGCAAACTGCTCCTTGAGCGTCGACTCCTCCTCACGCTTGAGTTCCAGGTGGCTTTCCAGGTCGCTGATCAGGAAGCTATAGCCCAGAGCCATCACCAGCACCATCAGCAGAACACTCGCAAGAACCTTGATCGCCCTTGGCCAGGAACCCATGTTGTTGGTGTCCAGATCGCTGATGTCGATCTGGCGCAACCCTTCGAGCCATTCGGACAGCCTCATTTAGCCACCCCCACAATTGCCGGCTGAGTCTGACGGACGGTCAACTGAAAAATATTGGCCTGATCCAGCTGACCGGCGGTGGTCGCTTTGACTTCCGTGAGATTGGGCGCATCGAACCAGTCGGATGCATCTAGATTGCGCATCAAATCCGAAACACGATTGTTGGACTCCGCCGCGCCGGTGATGGACAAGGTCTTGCCGACCATTTTCACTTCGGTGAAATACACGCCGTCCGGCAAGGTGCGCGCCAACTGATCGAAGATCCTCCCGCTGATCGGCCGGTTGCCTTGCAGGTCCTGGATGATGCGCATGCGCTCGACGAGCTGCTGGCGACGAGCCTTCAGATCGCTGATCTGTTTGATCCGTTCGTCGACCACGGCAATCTGCTTGGCGATGTAATCGTTACGCGCGACTTGTTGATCAATGGCGCTGTTAATGACCTGGTCCGTGATCAGCAGTGCCCCCACCGACCCTGCCAGCACACCGGCCAACGCCAGCAAAAAGCGTTTGCGCCGCGCTTCGCGCAACTCTTCACGCCAGGGTAAAAGATTGATCCGTGCCATCAGTCGAAACTCCTGAGGGCCAGCCCGCAGGCGATCATCAGTGCCGGCGCATCGCTCGCCAGGGCACTGGCGTTGACCCTGCTGCTCAGGGTCATGTCGGAGAATGGGTTAGCGACCTGGGTCGGCGTACCCAGACGCTGCTCGATCAATCGATCCAGCCCTGGGACCGAGGCAGTGCCGCCGGCCAGGAGAATGTGATCGACCGAGCTGTATTGGCCGGAGGCAAAGAAAAACTGCAATGAGCGCGATACTTGTTGCACCAACGCATCCCGAAACGGCTGCAAGACCTCACTGACGTAATCGTCCGGCAAACCACCCTGTTTCTTCGCCAACCCAGCCTGCTCGACCGTCAGGCCATAACGGCGCTGGATTTCTTCCGTCAGTTGTCGGCCGCCGAACAATTGTTCGCGGGTGTAGATGATCCGCCCATTGTTCAACACGCTCAGGGTGGTCATGGTGGCGCCGATATCGACTACCGCCACGGTCAGATGCTCCTGAGAGGCGGCCAGCTGGGTTGCCAGCAAGCCGAACGCTCGCTCCAGGGCATAGGCTTCGACATCGACTACTCGCGCGGTCAGCCCGGCCAGGGCCAGGGCGGCTTCACGAACCTCGACGTTTTCCTTGCGACAGGCGGCCAGCAGCACATTGACCCGCTCGGGGTTGCGCACTGACGCGCCTTGCACTTCAAAGTCGATCGCCACTTCATCCAGCGGATACGGGATGTACTGATCGGCCTCGATCTTCAGCTGGTTTTCCATCTCGTCGTCGGAAAGACCGGCGTCCATCTCGATGGTCTTGGTGATCACCGCCGAGCCGGCGACCGCCACGGCGACGTTCCTCTGGCTGGTTTTGGCCTTGAGCAGCACGCGCGCAAGGGCCTGCCCCACGCCTTCGAGCTCGGCAATATTTTTTTCGACCACGGCACTGGCGGGCAGCGGCTCGACCGCATAGGCCTCGACCCGATAACGGTCGCCTTGGCGGCTTAACTCCAACAGCTTCACCGACGTAGAGCTGATGTCGATCCCCAGAAGCGCATTGGTTTTTTTATTGAAGAGTCCTAGCACTACCAATTCCCTATGACTATCCGTGAGTTACGGACTCTGTAATATCCATTGCGTTCAATACCCCCCGTCTTGACAGAAGCGCAAATGACGCTCCCTGCGGAAAAATGCTTATAATGCCGAGCGTTTTTCCGCTTTCACTGCAAGCGCGGGTCATTTTCTTTATAGCCTGAACCCTGATGCCTAATTCATTCTTTGCCCTGGATATCCAAAAGCCTTGATTCGTCTGCTGAAATTCTTCGGTTGGTCCATCGTCGCCGTTTTCTGCGGACTGCTCCTGGGTCTGAGCGGCGCCTTTCTTTACCTTAGCCCTGGATTGCCATCTGTGGAGGCGCTGAGAAGCATTCAGTTGCAGATTCCTTTGCGGGTGTACAGCAGCGACAACAAGCTGATCGCAGAATTTGGCGAAATGCGCCGTACGCCGATCCGTTTCGCCGACATTCCCCCCAATTTCATTAATGCGTTACTAAGTGCTGAAGACGACAATTTCGCCAACCACTACGGCGTCGATCCCAGCAGCCTGATGCGTGCCGCCACCCAGCTGGTAAAGAGCGGACACATTCAGTCCGGCGGCAGCACCATCACCATGCAGGTGGCGAAGAACTTCTTCCTGAGCAGCGAACGCAGCTTCTCGCGCAAAACCACCGAAATCCTCTTGGCCCTGCAGATCGAACGGCAGCTGACCAAGGACGAAATCCTCGAGCTGTACGTCAACAAGATTTATCTGGGCAACCGCGCCTATGGCATCGAGGCAGCGGCGCAGGTCTATTACGGCAAGTCGATTCGTGACGTCAGCCTGGCGCAGATGGCGATGATCGCCGGTCTGCCAAAAGCCCCGTCGCGCTTCAACCCGCTGGCCAACCCGGCCCGCAGCAAGGAGCGTCGCGACTGGATCCTGGGGCGCATGTACAAGCTCGGCAAGATCACCGAAGCCGACTACACCGCGGCGATCAACGAACCGCTGAACGCCAGCTATCACGTGCCGACTCCGGAAGTGAACGCACCGTACGTCGCCGAAATGGCCCGCGCCGAAATGGTCGGTCGCTATGGCAGCGATGCGTACACCGAAGGTTTCCGCGTCACCACCACGGTGCCGAGCGATTTGCAGGAAATGGCCAACAGCGCGGTTCACGAAGGCTTGATGACCTACGATCAACGGCACGGTTATCGCGGCCCCGAGTCACGCCTGCCGGGTAAAACCCGAGAGGCCTGGACCCAGGAACTGACCAAGCAGCGGACCATCAGCAGCCTGGAGCCGGCGATCGTGACCCAGGTCGACAAGAACGGCGTGCAGGTGCTGACCCGCACCGGCGAAGAACACGTTGCCTGGGACACCATGAAGTGGGCTCGTCCGTTCCTGAACACCAACAGCATGGGCGCCAATCCGAAGCAGCCGTCGGACGTCGCGCAGGTCGGCGATCTGATTCGCGTACAACGTCAGCCGGACAATTCGCTCAAATTCAGCCAGATTCCGCAGGCCCAGGGCGCACTGGTGTCCCTCGATCCGCAGAACGGTGCCATTCGTTCCCTGGTCGGCGGTTTTGCCTTCGAGCAGAGCAACTACAACCGCGCCATGCAGGCCAAGCGCCAGCCAGGTTCGAGCTTCAAGCCGTTCGTCTATAGTGCCGCCCTGGATAACGGCTACACCGCCGCCAGCCTGGTGAACGACGCACCGATCGTGTTCGTCGACGAGTACCTGGACAAGGTCTGGCGCCCGAAGAACGACACCAACACCTTCCTCGGCCCTATCCGCATGCGTGAAGCGCTCTACAAGTCGCGCAACCTGGTATCGATCCGCCTGCTGCAAGCGCTGGGCGTCGACCGCACCATCGACTACATCAGCAAGTTCGGCTTCAACAAGCAGGACCTGCCACGCAACCTGTCCCTGGCATTGGGCACCGCGACCCTGACGCCAATGGAAATCGCCACTGGCTGGAGCACCTTCGCCAACGGCGGCTACAAGATTTCCCCGTATATCATCGACAAGATTGAAAGCCGCAACGGCGACACACTGTTCGTTGCCAACCCGCCGAGCGTTCCGAAAAGCAACGTAGTCAGCGACGGCATCGCCGTGCCGGCCGCCAATACCTTCACCGTCAACGCCATCCCAGGCGAAGCGCCAGGCGCCCAGCCAGTGTCACAAGCGCCAGCGGTGGCCGAACGTATCATCGATGGTCGCACCACCTACATCCTCAACAGCATGCTTGAGGACGTGATCAAGCTCGGTACTGGCCGTCGTGCGCTGGCCTTGGGCCGCAGTGACATTGCGGGCAAGACCGGCACCACCAACGAATCCAAGGACGCCTGGTTCTCCGGCTACAACGCCGATTACGTGACCACCGTCTGGACCGGCTTCGACCAACCGGAAAGCCTGGGTAAACGCGAGTTCGGCGGCACCGTCGCCCTGCCGATCTGGATGAACTACATGGGCGCTGCCCTCAAAGGCAAGCCAGCCCATACCCAGCCGGAACCTGAAGGCATCCTTAGCCTGCGGGTCGACCCGGTCAGCGGTCGTGCAGCCACCCCAAGCACGCCTGGCGCCTACTTTGAGCTGTTCAAGGCCGAAGATACGCCACCGTCGGTGAACGAGCTGGGTAACGGAAATGTGCCGGGCAGCCCGCTACCAGCGGACGAAGCGGCGCCGATCGATTTGTTCTGATCGCCGCAACACCAAAAAGCCCCGCCTTCGAAAGAAGTGCGGGGCTTTTTATTGCCTGCCTGCAAACCACCCAGATACAAAAAAGCCCCGACTCAGAATGAGCCGGGGCCTTTGGTTGAAGCGCTACAACGGCTTAGCCGTTGAACACGTCATCCACGCTTTTCAGCGGGTAGTTCTTCGGATACGGCAGGGTCGCCACGCCGGTCTCGATTGCAGCCTTGGCCACGGCATCGGAGATCAGGGTGATCAGACGGGCATCCATTGGTTTCGGGATGATGTACTCACGACCGAATTCCAGCTTGATGCCGCCGTAGGCATCGCACACTTCCTGAGGCACTGGCAGCTTGGCCAGTTCACGCAGGGCGTTGGCAGCAGCCACTTTCATTTCTTCGTTGATGCGCTTGGCGCGAACGTCCAGGGCACCACGGAAGATGAACGGGAAGCCCAGTACGTTGTTGACCTGGTTCGGGTAGTCCGAACGGCCGGTGGCCATGATCACATCGTTGCGAGTGGCGTGCGCCAGTTCCGGGGAGATTTCCGGATCCGGGTTCGAGCATGCGAACACGATCGGGTTGGCCGCCATGGATTTCAGGCCTTCAGCGCTCAGCAGGTTCGGACCGGACAGGCCAACAAACACGTCAGCGCCTTCCAGTGCGTCAGCCAGGGTGCGCTTGTCGGTCGCGTGAGCGAAGACGGCCTTGTACTGGTTTAGGTCATCACGGCCGGAGTGGATCACACCGGTACGGTCAACCATGTAGATGTTTTCGATGTTGGCGCCCATGCTCACCAGCAATTTCATGCAGGAGATGGCGGCAGCACCGGCGCCCAGGCAGACGATCTTGGCTTCCGGCAGGGTTTTACCGGCGATTTCCAGGGCGTTGATCATGCCGGCAGCGGTCACGATCGCGGTACCGTGCTGGTCATCGTGGAATACCGGAATGTCGCACTGCTCGATCAGAGCGCGTTCGATTTCAAAGCACTCAGGTGCCTTGATGTCTTCCAGGTTGATGCCACCGAAGGTGATGGAGATACGCTTGACGGTGTCGATGAAGGCTTGCGGGCTTTCGGAGTCGACTTCGATGTCGAACACGTCGATGCCGGCGAAGCGCTTGAACAGAACACCTTTACCTTCCATCACCGGCTTGGAAGCCAATGGACCGAGGTTACCCAGGCCCAGAATCGCGGTGCCATCGGAAATGACTGCAACCAGGTTGCCTTTGCCGGTGTATTTGTAGGCCAGTTCAGGATCGCGGGCGATTTCGCGTACTGGTTCGGCTACGCCGGGGCTGTAGGCCAGCGACAGGTCGCGGGCGGTAGCAGTGGCCTTGGTGAGCTCGACACTCAGCTTCCCTGGACGAGGATTGGCGTGATATTCGAGAGCGGCAGTTTTCAAATCAGACATGTGGGCATTCCGCTTTTTACTGTTGGACAGACGGACCGCCGAGGATACTCGTGTCGCAAAGTCCCCACAAGACTGACCAGTCACCCCTGTCAAGCGCCCTGCCCTACGACTTTGGGCCAAGAGCCACGGAATACAAGGGATAGACTGTTCACAATCTACAGAATAAATGTCTACAATTTTTCTTGCGGCGCGACCTGCAACATCGCCGGATCGGTCAGCGGCAAAAGCCAGCGTGCCTGCCCGGGCTTCAGCCCGCCACGGCGCGAACGATCCACGACCCAGCCACGAGCCTCGATTTGCTTGCCTTTGAGCTTCTCAAGCGACGCGTCATCGAATTTCCCCAGCAAATTGGGTGCAACCCGCAATACAACTGAATCCTGCAACTCGATCCAAACCCCGCCGCGATTGCGCTGAACCTTGCTCACACGACCACTGAGCACGGCGAAGCCGGACGCGTTGATCTGCTCCGCTTTCAGTACAGGTGACTGTCGCCACAGCCCGAGACCGGCCTGACGAGCACTGCGTTCCGCCGCCTGCTGGCAGCCGACCAAATCGACGTTCGGCGCTACCGCGACCTGAAAACCGAGACCTTCAGCAAGCATCTGCGCTTCGAGGTTGGCGCCATCGACGCTGTAGACATGGGCCAGCGTGCGGCCGTAATGGTCCTTGCCTTCTTTACCCGGCAGCAAACCGACCCGCCCGTCGCTGGCGGCCACCAGGGCTTCCAGGCGTTTGCGCGCGGCCTCGGCGAACGGCTCGTCGGAACGCCCCTGCTTGCCCAGCTCCGGCGTGTTCAAACCGATCATGCGCACACTGCGCCCATCGCTCAGACGCAAGGTGTCGCCATCCACCACCCGCTGGACTGCGACCGGCGTCAGCCCGCTCGGCGCCGGGCAGAAGGCCTGGGCAGCGGAAAGCCAAATCGCAGACATAAAAAAGGCGCCCGCGAGGGACGCCTTTTTTATCAGCATGGAAAAACCGTAACGGCTTCCCAAGTTGATCGGCCTTAGGCCTTTTTCGCGCCGAAAGCACCGAAACGGTCTGCGAAACGCTGAACGCGGCCGCCAGTGTCCAGAGTCTTTTGCTTACCGGTGTAGAACGGGTGGCATTCGTTGCAAACGTCGATCGCCAGGGCTTTGCCGTAGGTCGAACGGGTTTCGAACTTGTTGCCGCAGCTGCAGGTAACAGCAACTGCTGGGTATTCTGGATGGATATCAGCTTTCATGGTGTCTTCCTCAGGCTAGCGTGCCGCCACCCAACACTATTGTTGAATACCGCACGTAATTAGGCCGCGGATTCTACCAGACCTTTGCAAACACGCAAGCTGTCGTGGGTGCCCTCCATCAGGAAAGACTGTTCAATGTTGACGGCGTCTTTTAACGCCATGCTGCGTTGCTACTCCTCCCCATAGCGCGCTATGAGTCGTCGTAGCGCCTTGCCTGGCATTAAAATCCACTCGTCAACACTTGAACGCTTTCCTGATGGAGGACACAAATCCGACCGTCTGCTAGGCTCCCGGCCTTCTTCATCACCCCTTCACCGAGTAAACAATCGCGTGCCCAACGCCATTCTGCGCCTCGCCCTGCCTTCGCCCCTGCGCCGCCTGTTCGACTATCGCGCCCCGGCTGGAGTCCTGCGCGCCCAGTTACACCCGGGCATGCGTTTGCGGGTGCCGTTCGGCCGGCGGGAGATGATCGGAATTCTGGTGGAGATCACCGACCACAGCGAAGTCCCGACAGAAAAGCTCAAACCGGCGCTGGCCCTGCTCGATGCCGTACCGCCGCTGCCACCCGCGCTGTTCAAGCTGTGCCTGTGGACGTCCCAGTATTATCAGCACAGCCTCGGTGACACGTTGAGCTGGGCGCTGCCGGTGTTGCTGCGTCAGGGTGAACTGGCCGAAGCCCGTCAGGAGCGGTTCTGGTCCGCCGCGCCCGGCGCCAGCCTCGATGACCCGCGCATCGCCCGCGCCCCGAGGCAGCGCGAAGCCCTGGCGACCCTGGCGCAACATCCCCATGGCGTCGCCCATCAGTTGCTGAGCAAACTGATGCTGAGCAAGGACAGCCTCGATCTGTTGCTGGCCAAGGATCTGGTGCAGGTAGACATCCGCAGGCACGCGCCCGGCGCTCGCCACGAACACTGGCTGGCACAACCGGAATTGCCGCTCAACCCGGAGCAGCGCGCCGCTTATGAAGCGATTCGCGCCGGGTTCGACAGTTATCACGCGTTCCTGCTGGCCGGCGTCACCGGCAGCGGCAAGACCGAAGTCTATTTGCAACTGATCCGCGAAACCCTCGAGGCCGGCAAGCAAGCCCTGGTGCTGATCCCGGAGATCAACCTCGGCCCGCAAACCCTGGCGCGCTTCGAACAGCGCTTCAATGCACGCATCGCACTGATCCACTCCGCCGTCAACGACCGCGAGCGCCTGGACGCCTGGCTGGCCGCCCGGGATGGCGAAGCCGACATTATTATCGGCACCCGTTCGGCGCTGTTCACGCCGATGAAGAACCCCGGCCTGATCATCATCGATGAAGAGCACGACGGCTCCTATAAACAGCAGGAAGGCTTGCGCTACCACGCCCGCGACCTGGCGCTGGTTCGCGCCCGGCAGGAAAACATCCCGATTGTCCTCGGCTCCGCCACGCCTTCGCTGGAAAGCCTGCAAAACGCCTACACCGGTCGTTACGGCCTGCTGCGCCTGAATGAGCGCGCCGGTGGTGCCAAGCAACCGCGCTTCCTGCGCCTGGACGTGAAAAGTCGTCCACTGGACAGCGGCATTTCCGGGCCGATGCAGCAAGCCATCGGTCAGACCCTGGCCGCCGGCCAGCAGGTGCTGGTGTTCCTCAACCGTCGAGGGTTCGCCCCGACACTGCTCTGCCACGATTGCGGCTGGATGTCCGAATGCCAGCGTTGCGACGCGCGAATGACCGTGCACCAGCGCTCGGGCGAATTGCGTTGCCATCATTGTGGCTACGTCGAGCGCGTGCCTCGGCATTGCCCGAAGTGCGGCAAGGTCGATTTGCGGCCCGTGGGCGCCGGTACCGAGCGTGCCGAGGAACGCTTGGGGATTCTGTTTCCGGACGTCCCGGTGCTGCGGGTCGACCGCGACAGTACTTCACGCAAAGACGCGATGAATCAGTTGTTCGCGACCATCCAGAAAGGCCAGCCGTGCATTCTGGTCGGCACACAGATGCTTGCCAAAGGGCACCACTTCCCTCGGGTGACCCTGGTGTCGATTCTCGATGCCGACGGCGGGTTGTTCTCTGGCGACTTCCGCGCCAGCGAGCGCATGGCGCAGTTGATCGTGCAGGTCGCCGGGCGCGCGGGGCGGGCCGAAGAACCGGGCAAAGTGATTATCCAGACGCACCTGGCGGACCACCCGCTGCTGGTGCAACTGACCGAACAGGGCTACTTCGCCTTCGCCGAACAGGCGCTGAGCGAGCGCCGCTCCGCCGGGTTGCCGCCATTTGCGCATCTCGCGCTGCTGCGGGCCGAAGCGCACAAACCGGGGCAGGCCGAAGGGTTCCTCGATGAAGCGTGCAGTGAGGCCGAACGACTGCTGACCGAACAGCATCTGACCGGCATCGAGTTGCTGGGGCCGGTTCCGGCACCGATGGAGCGCCGAGCCGGGCGCTATCGCGCACAGTTATTGCTGCAAGCCACGGCCCGGGCGCCACTGCATCGATTGTTGAGCAGTTGGTTGCTGGCTTTGGAGCAGATGCCCAGTGGGCGGGCAGTGCGTTGGTCTTTGGATGTCGACCCTGTGGATTTGTATTGATTGGAAGGTTGCTTTCGCGAGCAAGCCCGCGATAGCGGTCGAATAGTCACCACATATCCATAACCTGCCCGCTATAGTTGGCAAGCCCGTCTTCGCAACGGATAATGCCCAGTTTTTCCACTAGCGCACTGAAGCGCCGCCGCGCCTGCGGTCGAAAGAGAAGACCATGAAAGACACCATTCGCCAGCTGATCCAACAAGCCATCACCCAACTCGTCAACGAAGGTGTGTTGCCTGAAGGCCTGTCGCCGGCGATCCAGGTGGAAAACTCCCGTGACAAGACTCACGGCGACTTCGCCAGCAACATCGCGATGATGCTGGCCAAACCGGCCGGCATGAAGCCCCGTGACCTGGCCGAGAAAATCATCGCCGCGCTGCCGGCTGACGAAAACGTCTCCAAAGCCGAAATTGCCGGTCCTGGCTTCCTGAACTTCTTCCAGAACACCCAAGCCCTGGCGACCCGCCTGGACGCGGCCCTGGCCGACGACCACATCGGCGTACGCAAGGCCGGCCCGGTGCAGCGCACCGTGGTTGACCTGTCGGCCCCGAACCTGGCCAAAGAGATGCACGTCGGCCACTTGCGCTCGACCATCATCGGCGACGGCGTGGCCCGGGTGCTGGAGTTCCTCGGCGACACCGTGATCCGTCAGAACCATGTCGGCGACTGGGGCACCCAGTTCGGCATGCTGATGGCTTATCTGCAGGAAAATCCGATCACCAGCGACGAACTGTCGGACCTGGAAAACTTCTACCGCGCCGCCAAACAGCGCTTCGACGAGTCCGAAGAGTTCGCCGACCGCGCCCGTGGCCTGGTGGTCAAGCTGCAAGCCGGCGACCCGGATTGCCTGGCCCTGTGGACCAAGTTCAAGGACATCTCGCTGTCCCACTGCCAGAAAATCTACGAACTGCTGAACGTCAAACTGACCATGGCCGACGTGATGGGTGAAAGCGCCTACAACGACGACCTGATCAACGTGGTCAACGACCTCAAGGCCAAGGGCATGCTGGTCGAGAGCAACGGCGCTCAATGCGTGTTCCTCGACGAGTTCAAGAACGCCGAGGGCGAACCGCTGCCAGTGATCATCGTCAAGGCCGATGGCGGCTACCTCTATGCCACCACCGACCTGGCGGCCGTGCGCTACCGCAGCGGCGTGCTGAAAGCCGATCGCGCGCTGTACTTCGTTGACCAGCGCCAGGCCCTGCACTTCCAGCAGGTGTTCGCCGTCGCCCGCAAGGCCGGCTTCGTGACCCATCCGATGGAAATGGAACACATGGGCTTCGGCACCATGAACGGCGCCGATGGCCGCCCGTTCAAGACCCGTGACGGCGGCACCGTGAAGCTGATCGACCTGCTGACCGAGGCCCAGGAACGCGCCTACACGCTGGTGAAGGAGAAGAACCCGGAGTTGGCCGAAGACGAGTTGCGCAACATCGCCAAGGTCGTGGGCATTGGCGCGGTGAAGTACGCCGACCTGTCCAAGCACCGCACCAGCGACTACAGCTTCAACTTCGACCTGATGCTGAACTTCGAAGGCAACACCGCACCGTACCTGCTGTACGCCTACACCCGAGTGGCCGGCGTGTTCCGCAAGCTTGGCAAGGACTTCAGCGAAGTCGAAGGGCAAATCGTCCTCGAAGCGCCGCACGAACATGAGCTGGCGGCGAAACTGGCGCAGTTCGGCGAAATCCTGAATAACGTGTCCGACAAAGGCACGCCGCACATTCTCTGCACCTACCTGTACGATGTTGCCGGCCTGTTCTCCAGTTTCTATGAGAACTGCCCGATCCTCGGCGCCGATACCCCGGCGCAAATGCAGAGCCGTCTGCGCCTTGCTGCGTTGACCGGCCGCACTCTCAAGCAAGGCCTGGAACTCTTGGGTCTGGAAACTCTGGAGCGTATGTAAGTTGGCTGCCAAGAAAAAACCTGCACCCAAGCGTGGCGCCAGCCGTTACCAAGCTCCTGCAAAGCAACCGATCCCGGGCTGGCTGTGGATGGCCATCGGCCTGACGGTCGGCGCGTTCATTGTGTTCCTGATGAAGCTGGAGCCGGGCAAGGGCAGTGACAGCGTCAAGCGCGAGAAGGTCGAGCAACAGCAGAAAGCGACCAAGATCGCCGAAGCCAACAAGACCCCGCCGAGCCCGACGCAACCGGTGAAGCCGAAGTACGACTTCTACACCTTGCTGCCGGAATCGGAAGTGATCGTGCCGCCGGATGCGGTACCGGAGAAAACCCTGCCGACGCCACAGGTGCCGGCCGTGCCGACCACGCCGGTGACGCCTGCGGAAGCGGCGAAGATCGACACCGCCCGGGCTCAGGCGGCATTGGCCGGCATCACTCCGCCGCCAGCGCCACCGGTGGCTAAAGCGGCGCCGGTGACCAAGTTCTTCCTGCAGGCCGGTTCGTTCCGCAAACAAGCCGATGCCGACAAGGTTCGGGCGCAGATCATCCTGCTGGGTCAGGCCGTGGCGGTTGAATCC
This sequence comes from Pseudomonas sp. 01L34, assembly GCF_056400265.1. Lineage (NCBI taxonomy): Bacteria > Pseudomonadati > Pseudomonadota > Gammaproteobacteria > Pseudomonadales > Pseudomonadaceae > Pseudomonas > Pseudomonas sp. 01L34. The sequence continues at coordinate 268,365 of NZ_JBFTSX010000006.1, read as the reverse complement.
GGCACGGTGAAGGACGAGACCTGGTACCGGGTGCTGGTCGGCCCGTTCAGCAACCGCGAACAACTGACCACCGCCCAGAAACAATTGGCGGGCAGTGGCTTCAGTAACCTGTTGTTACAACAACGCCAGAGCCGCTGATCCCACTTTACAGTCAGAAGCAATCTGCTTTTGTGGCAAGGGAGCTTGCTCCCGTTCGGCTGCGAAGCGGCCCTAAAATCGACCGCCAAGGTCTGTCTGGCCAACCGCGGCGACCGACTTTAGGGCCGCTTCGCGCCCCAACGGGGGCAAGCCCCCTCGCCACAGGGATTCACTTGCACCCGCCTTCGCAAATGACACACCGCTCGTCCCCCGCCGCGTCCTACAGTTGAAAAACGCTCCACCACCCCCATATGAGTTGGCATAAGGCATTTTCGCCCCGCTGCGTGGAGACTCTCCCTTGACCACCATCGTTTCAGTTCGCCGCCACGGCAAAGTCGTCATGGGCGGCGACGGCCAGGTTTCGCTCGGCAATACCGTGATGAAAGGCAACGCGAAGAAAGTTCGCCGCCTGTACCACGGTCAGGTTATCGCCGGTTTTGCCGGGGCTACCGCTGACGCCTTCACCCTCTTCGAACGTTTCGAAGGCCAACTCGAAAAACATCAGGGCCACCTGGTTCGCGCCGCTGTCGAACTCGCCAAAGAATGGCGCACTGACCGCTCCCTCAGCCGCCTCGAAGCCATGCTCGCGGTCGCCAACAAGGATGCCTCCCTGATCATCACCGGCAACGGTGACGTGGTTGAGCCTGAAGAAGGCCTGATCGCCATGGGTTCCGGCGGCGGCTACGCCCAGGCTGCGGCCAGCGCGCTGTTGAAAAAGACCGACCTGTCGGCCCGGGAAATCGTCGAAACCGCTTTGGGCATCGCTGGCGACATCTGCGTGTTCACCAACCACAACATCACCATCGAGGAGCAGGATCTCGCTGAGTAAGCCTGTCTTGGCCTAGCGCCACGGCTCACTTTTGCTTGAGGACCGCCAATTACTATGCCCATGACCCCCCGTGAAATCGTCCACGAACTCAATCGCCATATCATCGGCCAGGACGATGCCAAACGCGCCGTCGCCATTGCCTTGCGCAACCGCTGGCGCCGGATGCAGCTGCCCGAAGAGCTGCGCGTCGAAGTCACCCCCAAGAACATTCTGATGATCGGCCCGACCGGCGTCGGTAAAACCGAGATCGCCCGTCGCCTGGCCAAACTCGCCAACGCTCCGTTCATCAAAGTCGAAGCGACCAAATTCACCGAAGTGGGTTATGTCGGCCGCGACGTCGAATCGATCATTCGTGATCTGGCGGACGCGGCGATCAAGCTGCTGCGCGAACAGGAAATGACCAAGGTTCGCCACCGCGCCGAAGACGCCGCCGAAGAACGCATCCTCGACGCCTTGCTGCCACCGGCACGCATGGGTTTCAGCAACGAAGACGCCGCCCCGGCCCAGGACTCCAACACCCGCCAGCTGTTCCGCAAACGCCTGCGTGAAGGTCAGCTGGACGACAAGGAGATCGAAATCGAAGTGGCCGAAATCACCGGCGTCGATATCTCCGCGCCACCGGGCATGGAAGAAATGACCAACCAGCTGCAAAGCCTGTTTGCCAACATGGGCAAGGGCAAGCGCAAGAACCGCAAGCTCAAGGTCAAGGAAGCGCTGAAACTGGTTCGCGACGAAGAAGCCGGTCGCCTGGTCAACGAAGAAGAATTGAAGGCCAAGGCGCTGGAAGCTGTCGAACAGCACGGCATCGTGTTCATCGACGAAATCGACAAGGTCGCCAAGCGCGGCAATACCGGTGGCGTCGACGTGTCCCGTGAAGGCGTACAGCGCGACTTGCTGCCGCTGATCGAAGGCTGCACCGTCAACACCAAGCTGGGCATGGTCAAGACCGACCACATCCTGTTCATCGCCTCCGGTGCGTTCCACCTGAGCAAGCCGAGTGATCTGGTGCCGGAGCTGCAAGGTCGCCTGCCGATTCGGGTCGAACTCAAGGCCCTGAGCCCGGAAGATTTCGAACGCATCCTAAGCGAGCCGCATGCATCGCTCACCGAGCAGTATTGCGCGCTGCTGAAAACCGAAGGCCTGCTCATCGAATTCCAGCCCGATGGCATCAAGCGCATTGCCGAGATCGCCTGGCAGGTCAATGAGAAGACCGAGAACATCGGTGCCCGTCGCCTGCACACCCTGCTCGAGCGCCTGCTCGAAGAGGTGTCGTTCAGCGCCGGCGATCTGGCCAGCACCCACGAGGAAAAGCCAATCCTGATCGATGCCGATTACGTCAACAGCCACTTGGGCGAATTGGCACAGAACGAAGACCTGTCCCGTTATATCCTGTAGGTCTCATTCTGTGTGAGCGGGCTTCCGTGGCGAGGGAGCTTGCTCCCGCTGGGTCGCGAAGCGGCCCCAAAGTCGGTGAATGCGGTTTATCTACAAGACCTCATTCGCCGGATTTACGACTGCTACGCAGCCGAGCGGGAGCAAGCTCCCTCGCCACAGATCACCCGCCGACACAGGGCCTTCATACAGACGGAAGATCGGCCCCATGACGACCCAACTCCCCACCGACATCAAACTGCACAAAGCCTCGAAAACCCTGACGCTCAAATACGCGTCCGGCGAGGAGTATCACCTGCCCGCAGAATTCCTTCGCGTGCACTCTCCTTCCGCCGAGGTCCAGGGCCACGGCAAACCTATCCTGCAATTTGGCAAGATCGGCGTAGGCCTGAGCAAGGTAGAACCGGCCGGTCAGTACGCACTGAAATTGACCTTCGACGACGGCCACGACAGCGGACTGTTCACCTGGGAATATCTGTACCAGTTGGCGGTGCGCCAAGAGGATCTGTGGAACGATTATCTTGCCGAACTCAAAGCGGCTGGAAAGACCCGTGATCCGAACGAGTCGGTCGTCAAGCTGATGCTCTAGGTCAGGCCTCGGGGTATGTTAGAGGGCATTTTCTAATTCCATCTGTTTGAATGCTTGGCTGCCGGGCCAATGATTGGCCCGCTTGCGAAAAAAATTAAACTCGGGTAACCAATGGAGCTGGCAAGTTCCGTGCATTTGTAGCTATGCGCAATTAACGGTCACCCCGAGCAGTAGTACCTGGCGTTTGCTGTGTGACTACACAGCTGGGCTCAGGTACTCGCCTCAGGACAATGGAGCGTCGTAGATGAGTAACAAGCAAAACGATGACCTGAAATTCCAGGCTTCAGAAAATACCTTGGGACTGAATCCTGTTGTTGGGCTGCGTAGAAAGGATCTACTGGGCTCTGCCCGAATGGTGCTGACCCAGGCCATCAGACAACCCATCCACAGTGCCAGGCACGTCGCCCATTTCGGCATCGAACTCAAGAACGTGCTGTTCGGAAAATCCGAGCTTCAACCGCAAAGCGACGACCGCCGTTTCCTCGACCCGGCCTGGAGCCAGAACCCTCTCTACAAACGTTATTTGCAAACTTATCTGGCGTGGCGCAAGGAGCTCCATACCTGGATCGATAAGAGCAATCTCTCGCCCAAGGACGTTGCTCGCGGGCATTTCGTGATCAACCTCATGACCGAAGCCATGGCCCCGACCAACACGGCAGCCAACCCGGCGGCGGTCAAACGCTTCTTCGAAACCGGCGGCAAAAGCCTGCTCGACGGCCTCTCCCATCTGGCCAAGGATCTGATCCACAACGGCGGGATGCCGAGCCAGGTCAACATGGGCGCGTTTGAAGTCGGCAAGAGCCTGGGCGTGACCGAAGGCGCGGTGGTCTTTCGCAACGACGTGCTGGAGCTGATCCAGTACAAGCCGATCACCGAGCAAGTGCATGAACGCCCACTGCTGGTGGTGCCGCCGCAAATCAACAAGTTCTATGTTTTCGACCTCAGCCCGGACAAGAGCCTGGCGCGCTTCTGCCTGCGCAACAACATGCAGACGTTCATCGTCAGCTGGCGCAACCCGACCAAGGAACAACGCGAGTGGGGTCTGTCGACCTACATCGAAGCGCTCAAGGAAGCGGTCGACGTGGTCACCGCGATCACCGGCAGCAAAGACGTGAACATGCTCGGTGCCTGCTCCGGCGGCATTACCTGCACCGCGCTGCTGGGTCATTACGCAGCGATCGGCGAGAAGAAAGTAAACGCCCTGACGCTGCTGGTCAGCGTGCTCGACACCACCCTCGACAGCGACGTGGCCCTGTTCGTCGACGAGCAGACCCTCGAAGCCGCCAAGCGCCATTCCTATCAGGCCGGCGTGCTGGAAGGTCGCGACATGGCGAAAGTCTTCGCCTGGATGCGCCCCAACGACCTGATCTGGAACTACTGGGTCAACAACTACCTGTTGGGCAACGAGCCACCGGTGTTCGACATTCTGTTCTGGAACAACGACACCACTCGCCTGCCGGCCGCTTTCCACGGCGACCTGATCGAGATGTTCAAAAACAACCCACTGATCCGTCCCAACGCACTGGAAGTGTGCGGCACACCGATCGACCTCAAACAGGTCGACGCCGACATCTTTTCCCTGGCTGGCACCAACGATCACATCACTCCGTGGAAGTCCTGCTACAAGTCGGCACAGCTGTTCGGCGGCAAGGTCGAGTTCGTGCTGTCCAGCAGCGGACATATCCAGAGCATTCTGAACCCGCCGGGCAATCCGAAAGCACGCTACATGACCAGCACTGACATGCCGGTCAAGGCCGAGGACTGGATGGAAAATTCCACCAAGCACACCGACTCCTGGTGGTTGCATTGGCAGGCATGGCAGGCCGAACGCTCGGGCAAACTGAAAAAGTCCCCCGCCAACCTTGGCAACAAGGCCTATCCCGCGGGTGAAGCGTCGCCAGGCACGTATGTGCACGAACGTTGAGCTTCAAACAACTCGCAGTCCGCGGCACTGGGAGGTGCCGCGATTGTCATTAATCAGCCTCGAGGCCAGCCTCGAACATTCTGCGACGGCCCGGGATGGCCCGATCAGCGTTTAAAACCTACAGGGCTTCGTGCATGCCGCAACCGTTCGTATTTCGTACCGTCAACCTGGATGGGCAAACCCTCCGCACCGCGGTACGCCCCGGCAAGCCTCACTTGACGCCCTTGCTGATTTTCAACGGCATCGGCGCCAACCTGGAGCTGATATTTCCGTTCGTCCAGGCGCTGGATCCGGACCTGGAAGTCATCGCCTTCGATGTACCCGGTGTCGGCGGCTCATCCACTCCCAGCCGGCCGTATCGCTTTTCGGGCCTGGCGAAACTGACGGCGCGAATGCTCGACTATCTCGATTACGGGCAGGTCAATGTGATCGGCGTGTCATGGGGTGGCGCCCTGGCGCAGCAATTTGCCTATGACTATCCCGAGCGCTGCAAGAAGCTGGTGCTGGCAGCCACGGCGGCCGGCACAGTGATGGTACCGGGTAAACCGAAAGTGCTGTGGATGATGGCCAGCCCACGACGCTACATCCAGCCGTCCCATGTGATTCGCATCGCGCCGATGATCTATGGCGGCTCGTTCCGTCGCGATCCAACCCTGGCGGCCAGTCACGCCGCGCGGGTTCGCTCGGCAGGCAAACTGGGCTACTACTGGCAGCTGTTCGCCGGGTTTGGCTGGACCAGCATTCACTGGCTGCACAAGATCCAACAGCCGACCCTGGTGCTGGCCGGCGACGACGACCCACTGATCCCGCTGATCAATATGCGCATGCTGGCCTGGCGAATTCCCAATGCCCAATTGCACATCATCGACGACGGGCATCTGTTCTTGATTACCCGGGCCGAAGCGGTGGCACCGATCATCATGAAGTTTCTCGAAGAGGAACGTCAGCGCGCTGTGATGCATCCGCATCCGGCGCCATCGGGCAGTTGACCGGCCCCGGCTTTGGTTCAGGAAAAGAGCGTCGACAGGACGTCGTACCGCGCAACAATCCGCAACAACGTCTATGGTGATTTGTTCGGTGAGTTTGTTTTTGGCCTGATGACGAAGGAGTGTTGACTCATGCGCGACAAACCAGCGAAGGGCTCCTTGCCCACTCCCGCTGCATTCATCAACGCACAGAGTGCGGTTACCGGTCTGCGCGGCCGGGACTTGCTTTCAACCTTGCGCAGCCTGGCCACCCATGGTCTGCGCAACCCGGTGTACACGGCCCGGCATGCCTTGAAGCTGGGGGGCCAGCTTGGCCGCGTGTTGTTGGGTGAGACCCTGCACCCGATCAATCCGCAAGACAATCGCTTTGCCGACCCGGCGTGGAGCCTCAACCCTTTTTATCGCCGCAGCTTGCAGGCCTACCTGAGTTGGCAGAAGGAGGTCAAAAACTGGATCGACGAGAGCAACCTGAGCCCGGACGATCGCGCCCGCGCCCACTTTGCGTTTGCCTTGATCAACGACGCCGTGGCGCCGTCCAACACCCTGCTCAATCCGCTGGCGGTCAAGGAGATCTTCAACTCCGGCGGTCACAGTCTGGTGCGGGGTATCGGCCATCTGCTCGATGACCTGCTGCACAACGACGGCTTGCCCAGACAAGTCACCAAACAAGCATTCGAGGTAGGCAAGACAGTCGCCACCACCACCGGCTCCGTGGTGTTTCGCAATGAGCTGCTGGAACTGATCCAGTACAAGCCGATGAGCGAAAAACAGTATTCCAAGCCGTTGCTGATCGTGCCGCCACAGATCAACAAGTTCTACATTTTCGACTTGAGCCCCAGTAACAGCTTCGTCCAGTTCGCCCTTAAAAACGGCTTGCAGACCTTCGTGATCAGCTGGCGCAATCCTGATGTGCGTCACCGCGAATGGGGGCTGTCGTCTTACGTCGAAGCCACCGAAGAAGCGATGAATGTGTGCCGGGCGATTACCGGCTCCCGCGACGTCAACCTGATGGGTGCCTGCGCCGGCGGGCTGACCATCGCCGCGCTGCAAGGGCACTTGCAGGCCAAGCGGCAGCTGCGGCGGGTGTCCAGCGCGACCTATCTGGTCAGCCTGCTCGACAGTCAGATAGAAAGCCCGGCCACCCTCTTCGTCGACGAACAAACGCTGGAAGCGGCCAAGCGCCGCTCATATCAGAAGGGCGTTCTGGAAGGTCGCGACATGGCCAGGGTTTTTGCCTGGATGCGCCCCAACGATTTGATCTGGAATTACTTCGTCAATAACTACCTGCTGGGCAAGGAGCCACCGGCGTTCGACATCCTCTACTGGAACAATGACAACACGCGCCTGCCGGCAGCGTTTCATGGCGATCTGCTGGACTTCTTCAAGCACAACCCGCTGAGTCATCCGGGTGGGCTGGAAGTGTGCGGCACACCGATCGACCTGCAGAAAGTCACCGTCGACAGTTTCAGCGTGGCCGGCATGAACGATCACATCACCCCGTGGGATGCGGTGTATCGCTCGACCTTGCTGCTGGGTGGCGAGCGGCGCTTCGTGCTGTCGAGCAGCGGTCATGTGCAGAGCATTCTCAACCCGCCGCACAACTCGAAAGCCAACTACGTCGAGAACCCGAAACTGAGCAGCGACCCGCGGGCCTGGTATTACGACGCCAAACGCGTCGACGGCAGTTGGTGGACGCAATGGCTGAGCTGGATTCAGGAACGCTCCGGCGCACTACACGAAACCCAGATGACCCTCGGCAACCAGAACTATCCACCGATGGAGGCGGCACCCGGTACTTACGTGCGCGTGCGCTGACGTTCAATGAACCACGGCCGCCAATGGCCGTGGCCTGACTCGACCATTAAGAAGACTGGATGAAAACCCGCGACCGGATTCTCGAATGTGCCCTGCAGTTGTTCAATCAGAAGGGCGAACCGAACGTGTCCACCATGGAGGTGGCCAACGAAATGGGCATCAGCCCCGGCAACCTCTACTACCACTTCCACGGCAAGGAGCCGCTGATCCTGGGGCTGTTCGAACGCTTCCAGACCGAACTGACGCCCTTGCTCGATCCACCGTCCGATGTGGAATTGGCCCCCGAAGATTACTGGCTGTTCCTGCACCTGATCGTCGAACGCCTGGCTCAATACCGGTTTCTGTTCCAGGACTTGTCGAACCTTGCCGGCCGCCTGCCGAAACTGGCCAAGGGGATACGCAACCTGCTCAATGCGTTGAAGCGCACACTGGCTTCATTGCTGGCACAGTTGAAGGCTCAGGGGCAGTTGGTCAGCGACACCCAGGCGCTGGGGCAACTGGTGGAGCAAATCACCATGACATTGCTGTTCTCGCTGGACTATCAGCGGATTCTCGACCGTGAAGGTGAAGTACGACTGGTGGTGTACCAGATCATGATGCTGGTGGCGCCGCACTTGTTGCCGCCGGTCAAAGTCGCGACCGAGCGGTTGGCGTTGCAGTACCTCGAAGAGCACGACTGACCCGGTGGGTCTTCGATGGTTTCTGGAATCCATGCACAAACAAAAACGCCCGACCTTTACAGGCCGGGCGTGGGAACGATCATCAGGACTGACTGGTTGGCGCCGATGGAGTCGGTGCGATAGTCGGGGTTACAGCAGGGGTCGGCGCAGCGGCGGAGTTCGCCGGACTGACCGGGGTTGCCGGTTTGGCGGCAGCCACTGCTGGTTTCGGAGCGGCCGCTTTCGGGGCGGCTGGTTTTTTCACTGCTGGCTTCTTCGCCGCAGCGGGTTTGGCCGCTGCGGTTTTAGCTGCAGGTTTGGCCGCTGGTTTAGCGGCTGGTTTTGCAGCAGCTTTTGCAGCGGGTTTAGCGGCCGCTTTGGCTGCAGGTTTCGCAGCAGCAGTTTTGGCTGCAGGTTTCGCAGCAGCAGTTTTGGCTGCAGGTTTCGCTGCGGCCTTGGCCAATGGTTTGGCAGCGCTTTTAGCTGCCGGTTTGGCCGCTGCGGTTTTCGCCGCAACAGGCGCAACCTTGGCACCGGTGAGTTTTTCGATTTGCTTGGTCAGGGTATCGACCTTGCTGTGCAGTGCCTTGACCTCATTGCGGCTCGGTACACCCAGGCGCGAAATGGCGCTGTTCAGGCGCTTGTCGAAAGCCCCTTCCAGCTCATCCCACTTGCCCAGTGCGCGATCTTTCACGCCGCTGATGCGCGACTTGGCCGACGAAGCGGAGTCCTTGGCAGCATCGACTTTCTTGCCGACAGCGCTCTTGGTGAGCCTCTCGGCTTTCTCGCCGTCCTTAACCAATGCATCGAAGAGTTTGCTGCCGTCAGAATCAATCTTCGAGTACACGCCTAAACCAGCCAGCCAGATCTTGCGGGAGTAGTCTTCGACCTTCCCGATCCACGAGCTGCCTTCTTTTTCAGTATTCTTTTTGCCAGCCATCCCGTTCTCCTTAAGATTTACGCGCGACACGTTCGAGCAATGCTGTCAGCTCATCGAGCTTAGCAGAGAGTGTCTCCACGTCATGTTTAGACGGAATGCCGATACGATTCAAGGCACTTGCGATACGCGTATCGAAAGCCTTCTCGACTTTGTCGAGTTGAAGTTCGACTTTGCCTTTGAAAGTACTCACTTCACTCTTGGCTTCATCGATCTCGGCATTAGCCGCTTCAAGTTTCTCAGCAACTACTTTTTTGCCTTTCTTTTCAACAGCTTGACCAGCCTTGATCAACTCTTGAACGTACTCGCTACCTTCTTGACCGACCTTGGTGTAAGCACCCAGGCTCGCCAGCCAGATCTTGCGGGCATACGATCTGACGTCGTTCAGAGTGCTGGTCTCAACGTCGACTTTTTTCTTCACAATAACTTTGGCCATGGTCCACCTCACGCGCAGAAGGGTTGAGGAACTGCCCGCGAAAGTGTCGGGCTCAGGCACAAAGTAGGGAGAAAAATTAGAAACGGCACCCTAACAAATGACACAAATCTTTGGTGCCTCCGGGAAAAGATCTCAGTCTTCGGCAACGCCTGCAGATGTACACATTTCAATGCAGGAGCCGCCGAAGGCTGCGATCTTTGGGGGAGTCACGCGAGGGCTTTGTCGAGGGCCCTTTCGATTTCCGATTTGATGGTGCTGCTCATGGCGGACATCAACAGCCCCAATTCGACATCAACCCGGATCGAATCCTCGCCCACATGCACCGCCCCTTTCACACCGGAGCGCTTGAGGTTCAGCGTGTCGCCAGACCACTGTGGCTCCAGGCCATATTGATCGGACAGTTTCTGCGCCAACTTGTCGGCCTTCTCGCGGGCCGCTTCCTTACCCAGGCCATGGGCACGCTCAACACTAATATGGGCCATCGAATGACTCCTGCTTTATGGACACTTCCTGAAGCATCTTGACCGTTACTGCGTCAAAACGTCCCGGTTTCTCTATATCTTACCTTCAGCCTTGCCAAGACAAAGCAGGCCACCGGGATTAGAATGTCCCGCATTCTATTTTGGTGACAGCGATATGACTGATCAGCGCAAAGGCAGCGATGCCGAACCCACCACTCACTTCGGCTTCAAAAACGTTCCGGAAAGCCAGAAAGCGGAAAAAGTCGCTGAGGTTTTCCACTCGGTAGCCGCCAAGTACGACTTGATGAACGACCTCCTGTCGGGCGGCATGCACCGTCTGTGGAAGCGTTTCGCGATCGAACTGTCGGGCGTGCGTGCCGGTAACCGCGTGCTGGACATCGCCGGCGGCACTGGCGACCTGACCAAAAAGTTTTCGCATCTTGTGGGACCAACTGGTCAGGTAGTGTTGGCCGACATCAACGAATCCATGCTCAAGGTCGGTCGTGACCGCCTGCTGGATCTGGGTGTGTCCGGCAACGTCGAATTCGTCCAGGCCGACGCTGAAAAGCTGCCGTTCCCGGACAACCACTTCGACTGCGTGACCATCGCTTTCGGCCTGCGCAACGTGACGCATAAAGAAGACGCCCTGCGCTCGATGCTGCGCGTGCTCAAGCCCGGCGGTCGCCTGCTGGTGCTGGAGTTCTCCAAACCCACCAACGCACTGATGTCCAAAGCCTATGATGCCTATTCGTTCGCCTTCATGCCATTGATGGGCAAGCTGATCACCAATGATTCGGAAAGCTATCGCTACCTGGCCGAATCGATCCGCATGCACCCGAATCAGGAAACCCTGAAGTCGATGATGGTCGAGGCCGGTTTCGACCGCGTGACCTACCACAACATGACCGCAGGCATCGTCGCCCTGCACCGTGGCATCAAACCCTGATGTTGCTGGCCGGCCTGCTCGCCAGCGTTGAACTCGGTCTGAACCGGGTGCTGCGTCTCGACAGCACGGCGCTGCCGCGGCTGGCGCATTTGAGTGGCAAGGTGATTGCCGTCGACTGCCGCAGCCCGGCGTTGCAATTGTTCATCCTGCCCAGCGATGAAGGCCTGATGCTGGCGTCCCACTGGGAAACCGGTGCCGACTGCACCTTGCGCGCACCGGCCTCAAGCCTGTTGAAACTGGCGACGAGCAAAGACAAGACGTCGGTGCTGCATGCCCCGGAAGTCGAACTCGACGGCGACAGCGGCGTGCTGCTGGAACTGGCGGCGGTCCTGCAGGACCTGGAGCTGGACTGGGAGTATGAACTCTCGCGCTGGCTGGGGCCTGTGGCCACGCAACTGGTCGGCGGTCACCTGCGCAGCCGCGCACGCTGGTATCAGCAAGGGTTCGCCAGCCTCAACCAGAACCTGGGCGAATACCTGGCCGAAGAATCGCGCACCCTAGTCGGTCAGCGCGAAGCCGAAGCCCGTTTCAGTGAACTGGACCAGATCAAACTCGATCTGGAACGTCTCGAGGCGCGTTTCGAGCGCCTTTCCCGATCCCTCGACCCAAGCGATAACGCATGAAGCTGCTTGCCGTCCGCCGTTTGTTGCGCATCCAGCGCGTCGTGATCCGCTACCGCCTCGATGACCTGCTGTTCGCCCTGCCATTGCCCTGGTTTCTGCTGGCGCTGCGCTATGCCTTGCCGTGGCGCTGGTTCCCGCGCAAGCCCCTGGACCTGAGCCGTGGCGCACGATTGCGCCTGGCGTTGCAGGACCTTGGGCCGATTTTCATCAAGTTCGGCCAGATCCTTTCGACACGCCGCGACCTGCTGCCCGAAGACATCGCCGATGAGTTGATGATGTTGCAGGACCGGGTGCCGCCGTTCGACTCACAAGTGTCGGTCCGGCTGATCGAAGAGCAGCTCGGCAAAAAGATCAGTGAAGTCTTCTCTCGTTTCGACGTCGAACCGCTGGCCTCGGCCTCGGTGGCGCAGGTGCATGCCGCGCAGCTGAAAACCGGTGAAGAAGTGGTGGTCAAGGTGATCCGCCCGGGCCTCAAACCGGTGATTGCCCAGGACCTGGCATGGCTGTTCATTCTGGCCCGCGCCGCGGAAAAACTCTCGGCCGACGCCCGTCTGCTACACCCGGTGGACGTGGTCAGTGATTACGAAAAAACCATCTACGACGAACTCGATCTGCTGCGTGAGGCCGCCAACGCCAGCCAGTTGAAGCGCAACTTCGACGGTTCGCCGCTACTGTATGTGCCGCAAGTCTATTGGGACTGGTGCAGACCGAAAGTGCTGGTGATGGAGCGCATCTACGGGATTCAGGTCACCGACCTCGCGACCTTGGCCGACCAGCGCACCGACATGAAAATGCTCGCCGAGCGTGGCGTGGAGATCTTCTTCACCCAGGTGTTCCGCGACAGCTTCTTCCACGCCGACATGCACCCCGGCAACATTTTCGTCAGCACCGTGCAGCCCTGGAGCCCGCAGTACATCGCCATCGACTGCGGCATCGTTGGCAGCCTGACCCCGGAAGACCAGGACTATCTGGCGCGCAACCTGTTCGCGTTCTTCAAGCGTGACTACCGGCGTGTCGCGCAATTACACATCGACTCGGGCTGGGTACCGGCGGAAACCAAGCTCAACGAATTCGAAGCGGCGATCCGCACGGTGTGCGAGCCGATCTTCGAAAAACCGTTAAAAGATATTTCCTTTGGTCAGGTACTGATGCGCCTGTTCCAGACCGCTCGACGCTTCAACATGGAAGTGCAGCCGCAGTTGGTCTTGCTGCAAAAAACCCTGTTGAACATCGAAGGCCTGGGTCGTCAGTTGTACCCGGACCTCGATCTGTGGAACACCGCCCAGCCGTTCCTCGAACGCTGGATGCGCGAGCGCGTCAGCCCCAAAGCCTTGCTGGGCAACGTGCAGAGCCAGTTCGAGCAACTCCCGCACCTGGCCAACATGGCCCGCGACCTGCTTGAGCGCATGTCCCAACCCCACGCCAACGACCCGCCGCCTCCGTGGCACCGGCGCAAGGACGACGTGTTCCTGCGCCTGCTCGGCACCGCTCATCTGGCGGGTGGCACGATACTCGCAGCCGGTGGCCCGTTGCACGAACTGGGGCATTGGCCCGCCGGAATCATGGTGGCGATCGGCTTGTATCTGGTCGTTCGCCGATAGCCAGTTGGATCATCGGCTGGCACACTGTTTGAACGCTGAATTTGAACATTGGCCTCAACTATTGAAGTAGAGCCCGCTGTCGGAGTCGAAGATGAAAAACTGGCTGGACGAGATCAAGTGGGACGCCGATGGCCTGGTGCCCGCGATTGCCCAGGATCACAAGACCGGACGCGTCCTGATGATGGCCTGGATGAACCGCGAAGCACTGCAATTGACCGCCGCCGAGAACCGTGCCATTTACTGGTCACGTTCCCGTGGCAAGCTGTGGCGCAAGGGCGAAGAGTCCGGCCACGTGCAAACCCTGCATGAGATGCGCCTGGACTGTGACGCTGACGTGATCATCCTGATGGTCGAGCAGATCGGCGACATCGCCTGCCATACCGGCCGTCAGAGCTGCTTCTACCGCGTTTTCGAGAACGGCGACTGGAAAACCGTCGACCCGGTTCTCAAAGACCCGCACGCTATCTATTGCGCAGGACATACTCATGACTGACACCCTGACCCGTCTGGCCCAGGTGCTGGAAGAACGCAAAGGCGCCGCCGCCGACAGCTCGTACGTCGCCAGCCTGTACCACAAGGGCTTGAACAAGATTCTGGAAAAGGTCGGCGAAGAGTCGGTCGAAACCATTATCGCCGCCAAGGATGCCGCCATCAGCGGTGACTGCAGCGATGTGATCTACGAGACCGCCGACCTGTGGTTCCACAGCATGGTCATGCTCGCCCAGTTGGGGCAACATCCACAGGCTGTGCTCGATGAACTGGACCGTCGCTTCGGTCTGTCCGGACACGTCGAGAAAGCCTCGCGTCCGTCCGCCTGAATAATTATTAGAGAGGAACGCAACATGGGCATTTTTGACTGGAAACACTGGATCGTCATCCTGGTTGTCGTGGTGCTGGTGTTCGGCACCAAGAAACTGAAAAATCTCGGCACTGACGTGGGCGAGTCGATCAAGGGCTTTCGCAAGGCCATGAACGACGAAGAGAAACCGGCCGACCCGACTGCGACTCCGGCCCAACCGGTTCCGCCGACCCAGCCACAGGCCACAACGTCTGTGAACCCGCCGCACACCATCGACGTGCAGGCGCAAAAAGTCGAAGAGCCGATCCGCAAAGACTCGTGAGCACTGACTAATGTTTGGTATCAGCTTCTCTGAACTGCTGCTCGTCGGCCTCGTCGCCCTGCTGGTGCTGGGCCCCGAGCGCCTGCCGGGTGCTGCGCGCACCGCTGGCCTGTGGGTCGGGCGGCTGAAGCGCAGCTTCAACGCGATCAAACAGGAAGTTGAACGTGAAATCGGTGCCGACGAAATTCGCCGGCAACTGCACAACGAGCACATTCTGTCCCTGGAGCAGGAGGCGCGGAAGATTTTCACGCCGACCCAGCAGGAGCCAACGCCGGTGGAACCTGTGGCGACGCCGACGATTCATGCGCCAACAGCTGAAGTCACGCCGGCGGTTGCAGCTGCTGAACCTGCGCCTGCCAGCCCAGTAGAACCTGTTGCTCCTGCCGCTGCGCCGACAACCCCGGCGCCTCACGACACCACTTTGCCGCCGCGAGCCCCATGAGCGATCTCCCCGAAAACGACCAGCACATGCCACTGGTCTCGCACCTCACCGAGTTGCGCACCCGTCTGCTGCGCTGTGTAGCGGCGATTTTCATCATCTTCGCCGGGTTGTTCGCCTTCACCCAGCAGATCTACACCTTCGTCTCCACGCCGTTGCGCCAGTACCTGCCGGCCGGCGCGACGATGATCGCCACCGACGTGTCGTCGCCGTTCCTGACGCCGCTGAAGCTGACCATGATGGTCTCGCTGTTCCTGGCAATCCCGGTGATCCTGCATCAGATCTGGGGGTTCATCGCGCCAGGCCTGTACAAGCATGAGAAGCGCATCGCCGTGCCGTTGCTGGTCTCCAGCATCCTGCTGTTCTACACCGGCATGGCCTTCGCCTACTTCCTGGTGTTCCCGCTGATCTTCAAGTTCTTCGCCGCTGCCACCCCGGCCGGCGTGGAAATGATGACCGACATCACCAGCTACCTCGATTTCGTCATGACGCTGTTCTTCGCCTTCGGCGTGGCGTTCGAGATCCCGGTGGCCGTGGTGCTGCTGGTGTGGATCGGCGTGGTCAACGTCGCCTACCTGAAGAAAATCCGCCCGTATGTGGTCATCGGCTGCTTCGTGGTCGGCATGATCCTGACGCCGCCGGACATCTTCTCGCAGACGCTGTTGGCCGTACCAATGTGGTTGCTGTTCGAGATCGGCGTCCTGTTCGGCAGCCTGATCAGCAAACGCGGCGAGCACCCGGACGAAAAACCGGCTGACGATCACAACGATCAGCCGCCAGCGACCCAAGCGTGAACCTGCTGCTCCTCGAGGAGGCCGATTTCATTGCGGCCGACCGGGCGATCCTGCGCGATCGCCGCTTGACCCATATGCAGGAAGTCCACCGCTGTGAAGTGGGTGACAGCATGCGCGTCGGGCGTATCGGCGGGCTGATGGGTGCCGCCGAAGTGCTGCGCCTGGACGCTGACGAAGCCGAGTTGCGCGTCACCCTCGACCAGCCGCCACCAGCCAAGCTGCCACTGACCCTGGTATTGGCCCTGCCACGCCCGAAAATGCTCCGCAGGGTGTTTCAGACCGTGGCCGCCATGGGTGTGCCACGAATCGTTCTGGTAAACAGCTATCGCGTCGAGAAGAGCTTCTGGCAAACCCCGTTCCTGGAACCTGAGGCGATTCGCGAACAATTGATCCTGGGGCTTGAACAAGCCCGGGACAGCGTGCTGCCAGAGGTCGTCATCGAGAAGCGTTTCAAACCTTTTGTCGAAGATCGCCTGCCAGCAATCACTGAAGGCACTCTCGGCCTGGTCGGTCATCCCGGCAATTACCCGCCCTGCCCCCGTGGCCTGGACGAACCCGTGACCCTGGCCATCGGCCCCGAAGGCGGCTGGATTCCTTACGAAATCGACCTGCTGGCCAAGGCCGGCCTGCAACCGGTGCAGCTCGGCGAGCGCATCCTGCGGGTCGAAACAGCCGTCACTGCGCTGCTTTCGCGGCTGTTCTAACCCAGACACTTACCCTTGTGGCGAGGGAGCTTGTCGGATCGCCGCACCGTCCCGCTCGGCTGCGAAGCAGTCGTAAAACAGGTGAATGCGGTCTTGCCGGGAAAAGCGGTGGCCGCTTCGCGCCCAAGCGGGAGCAAGCTCCCTCGCCACAGGTGTTTGCTCACCTACAGGTTCCAGCCTGCCTGCCGATACAGTCCCCATAAAACCGAATAATGGTCCGAGGGGAGTTGCAGCATGTACCGTTGGCTAGCCGAAAAACTGGGAAACGTAAGCGTCAATCACAAGTTGAGTGTCGGCTTTGGCCTCGTGCTGCTCATGACTCTCCTGATCACCTTCACTGGCTGGAATAGCCTGAGCGGTGTGATCACTCGCGCAGACAAGCAGAGTCACATCGCCAGTCTCAACAACTTGAGCAAGGATTTGCGAACCGCCCGTGTTGACTACGAAATGCGCCGTGGCGAACAAGGTCCGGCAGCCGTCAGCGAACTCCTGGGCAAGCTCGATGATGGCGTACAGCTCGCCCTCAAACTGTTTGTGCGCCCTGTGAATCAGGAAATGCTCAATCAGCAACTGGCCGCCATCGGTGAGTACAAACGCGCCTTTGCCGACATGACCCAAGCGACGCAGAACCGCGAATCGGCCCGATCCAAGCTCGGCGCCACCGCCGACAACGCCGCGGCCAGGGTCTCAGAAGTCGAAAAGTCCTTGCTGCAAGGTGATAGCGTCGCTCAATTCAACAGCGTGGTCGAGCTGAGCAAACTGATCCAACAAGCGCGCTTCCAGGTTCGCGGTTACACCTACAGCGGCAAGACCGAAGCCGAGCAACCGGCGCTGGATGCCATCGACAATGCCCTGAAAAACCTTGAAAGCCTGCCGGGCAAACTGCCGGAACAGCACACCGCCAACCTGCAACAAGCCACCGAATCGCTTAAAGGCTACCGCGCCGCTGTCAGCCAGTTCCGCGACTCGCAGGTGGCCAGCGCCACAGCCCTCAAGAAGATGGTGGATCAGGAGATCCGTTTGAATGACCTGAGCGCACAGTTGACCCGCTCGCAAACCGACATCCGTGACCAAGAGACGGCCCAGGCAAAAAGCACGCTGATCATCGTGACCGTCTTGGCGTTAGCGTTTGGCCTCCTCGCCGCCTCGATCATTACGCGGCAGATCGTCGTTCCACTGCAACAGACTTTGACTGCTGTCGAACGTGTCGCCTCGGGCGACCTGAGCCATAACCTTGAGGTCGCTCGCAGCGACGAGCTGGGTCAATTACAAAGCACCCTTCAGCGGATGGTCGTCAGTCTGCGGGAGCTGATCGGCGGCATCAGCGACGGCGTGACCCAAATCGCCAGCGCCGCTGAAGAACTGTCAGCCGTCACCGAGCAGACCAGCGCCGGGGTCAACAGTCAGAAGGTCGAAACCGATCAGGTGGCCACCGCCATGCACGAAATGACCGCCACCGTGCAGGAAGTCGCGCGCAATGCCGAGGAAGCGTCCGAAGCCGCCGTCGCCGCCGACCAGCAGGCCCGCGAGGGTGACAGGGTGGTCGGCGAAGCCATCGCCCAGATCGAGCGCCTGGCCCTCGAAGTCGGCAATTCCACTGCTGCCATGGGCGACCTGAAGCGCGAAAGCGACAAGATCGGCAGCGTGCTCGACGTGATCAAATCCGTGGCCCAGCAAACCAACCTGCTGGCGCTCAACGCCGCCATCGAAGCCGCTCGTGCCGGTGAAGCCGGGCGTGGCTTTGCGGTGGTCGCCGACGAAGTCCGCAGCCTGGCCCAGCGTACCCAGAAGTCCACCGAAGAAATCGAAGAGCTGATCGTCGGCCTGCAAACCGGCACTCAGCAAGTCGCGACCATCATGGACAACAGCCGCAACCTGACCGACAGCAGCGTCGAACTGACCCGCCGCGCTGGCGGCTCGCTGGAGAGCATCACCCGCACCGTGTCGGCGATCCAGTCGATGAACCAGCAGATCGCCGCTGCCGCCGAGCAACAGAGCTCGGTGGCCGAAGAGATCAACCGCAGCGTGCTTAACGTGCGTGACGTGTCCGAGCAGACCTCGGCCGCGAGTGAAGAGACCGCGGCCTCC
This sequence comes from Pseudomonas sp. 01L34, assembly GCF_056400265.1. Lineage (NCBI taxonomy): Bacteria > Pseudomonadati > Pseudomonadota > Gammaproteobacteria > Pseudomonadales > Pseudomonadaceae > Pseudomonas > Pseudomonas sp. 01L34. The sequence goes on along the minus strand of NZ_JBFTSX010000006.1, from coordinate 249,883 downwards.
AGCGTCGAGCTGGCGCGGTTGGGGACGCATTTGCAGATGCTGGTGGGCAGATTCAAGGTTTAACACCACACAAAGCAAAAAGATCGCAGCATTCGGCAGCCTGTAGTAGGAGCTGCCGAAGGCTGCGATCTTTTTTGGGCGATGCGGTTACAAAACCTGGCGCAAAAACGCCTGCGCACGGGGATCCTTCGGTGCATCGAAGAACTCGGCCGGTGAGGCGTCTTCCAGCAATTTGCCGTGATCGAAGAACAGCACCCGGTCCGCCACTTCCCGGGCGAAGCCCATTTCGTGGGTGACGCAAACCATGGTCATGCCTTCCACGGCCAGGGTCTTCATCACATCCAGCACTTCACCGACCATTTCCGGGTCGAGCGCCGACGTCGGCTCATCGAACAGCATGACCTTCGGCTCCATCGCCAACGCCCGGGCGATGGCCACGCGCTGCTGCTGACCACCGGACAGGCGCGATGGAAACTCGTGGGCCTTCTGAGCGATACCGACCTTTTCCAGCAACACCATGGCCTTGGCCTCGCGCTCCTTCTTGCCGCGCTTGCGCACGACTTTCTGGGCCAGGCAGAGGTTTTCCAGCACGGTCATGTGCGGGAACAGGTTGAAATGCTGAAACACCATGCCGACTTCGCGGCGGTAGGCGTTGACGTCGGTTTTCGGGTCGGCCAGTTGCAGACCGTCGATGCTCACCGAACCGGAGTCGAACGCTTCCAGGCCATTCAGGCAGCGCAGAAAGGTCGACTTGCCGGAACCGGACGGGCCGATCACCACCAATACTTCGCCCTTCGCCACTTGGGTGGTGACGTTGTCCACCGCGCGAACCACCTGGCCGCGGGTGTCGAAGACTTTTATCAGATCGCGGACTTCAATCACTTTGCGCGAGCCTCCGCTCAAGCCGACTGGCGATTTTCGACAGCGGCAGGTTGATCAACAGGTACAGCCCAGCCACGCAGAACAGGATTTCGAACGGCGAGAACGAGGTGGTGATGACTTCGCGACCGCTTTTCAACAGTTCGGTAATCGCGATCACCGACACCAGCGAGGTGTCCTTGACCAGACTGATGAACTGCCCGGCCAGCGGCGGCAGCACACGCTTGAACGCTTGTGGCAGCACCACGTGGCGCATCGACTGGCCACCGCTCAAACCGAGGGAGCGCGCCGCTTCGTTCTGGCCGCGTGCAATTGATTGCACGCCAGAGCGGATGATCTCCGCCACGTAGGCACCGGTGAACAGCGACAGCGCGGCGATCCCGGCGAACTCCCGGGAGAGGTTCATCACGGTGCCGATGAAGAAGTAGAAAATGAAAATCTGCACCAGCAGCGGCGTACCGCGCACCAGCTCGACGTAGATCGTCGAGAGGTCGCGCAGGGTCGGGTTGTTCGACAGGCGGCACAGCCCGGTGGCCAGGCCGATCAGCAGGCCAAGCACGCCAGACACCAGGGACAACCACAACGTGGTCCAGAGCCCCCATAGCAGCGGGCCGGCGGCCCAATGCCGGGTCACGCCGATCACATCGCCTTCGGCCACATCATCGCCTTGCGCGACTTGCAGGCTGTTGTCGTCAACCGTCAGGTGCTGCTCATCCCCTGCATCATTGCGCAGGGTGACTTCAGCCTTGCTGCCCTTGCGCACCAGCTCGCTGACGGTGGAGATGTCGGCCGCGCGCAGGGACTCTTCGGCGTGGTAGGCGAAGTACTGCGGCACACGGTTCCAGCGCCACTCGTAGGACATCAGCGAGGTGGCGTAGTACAACGCGCCAGCCAGACCGATCAGCACCAGCACGGTTAATACGTGCCAGGGCCATTGGGTTTTTTTCTGTTTCATTAAACGTTTCTCTGATTCGCTCGTTCCCACGCTCTGCGTGGGAATGCATCCAGTGACGCTCTGCGTCACGCTTGCGAAGGAACGCGGAGCGTCCCGGGCGGCATTCCCACGCAGAGCGTGGGAACGATCAAGTAGAGGTGTTACTCCATGTCCTTGAGCCAGGCGGTGTCTTTAAACCACTTGTCATGGATGCGATCGTAGGTGCCGTCTTCGTGAATCTGGTGCAGGAAGTTGTTGATGAAGTTGAGGCTGTCGTAATCGCCTTTCTTCAGGCCGAAAGCCAAAGGCTCATAGGTGAACGGCTTGTCGAGGAACAGCAGTTTGCCGTTGCCGACCTTGTTCACCGCCACGACGTTGTAAGGCGCGTCGTAGATGAAGGCGTCAGCCTTGCCGTTGACCACGTCGAGCACGGCTTCCTGCTCATTGTCGTAGCCGTGGTACTTGGCTTTGGAAATGAGTTTTTTGGCGACCATCTCGCCGGTGGTGCCGAGCTTGGAGGTGATGCGGTAGTCGGCGGTATTCAGGTCTTTATAGGACTTGATGGTGCCTTCCAGCTCCTTGCGGATCAGCAGTGTCTGGCCGACCACGATGAAGGGCTCGCTGAAGTTCAGGCGCAGGTTGCGTTCCTGGGTCAGGGTCATGCCACTGCCGATCATGTCGAACTTGTCGGTCAGCAGGGCCGGGATGATGCCGTCGTAGCCGGTGGATACCATTTCCAGCTTGACGCCCATGGCCTTGGCCATGGCTTTGAGGATGTCGACTTCGAAACCGATGATTTCGCCGCGCTTGTTGGTCATTTCGAACGGCATGTAGGTCGGGTCCATGCCGACTTTCAGCGTGCCGCGCTTGACCGCGTCATCGATGGCACCGGCCTGCACCGAGCTGACTGCAACCAATGCCGTGACGCCGACCAGCAGCATCGACAGATACTTCTTCATCTTCAAGTCCCCAAAACCCATCGCATTGTGAGGCACGCAAACCGCAGGTTTCCTTTGGGAAACCGGCAGATACGAACAGAAAGTTGTCCGGGCGCACCAATTCGGGGACGGATGCTAACGCACTCGGCCGTTTGCACAAGGGGTTGAGGGAGATTTGTTTGATCGTTCCCACGCAGAACACGGGAGCGATCATCAGCACAAAAAAAACCCCGCTTTCGCGGGGTTTTTCATTATGCCAACTGAGGCTGCACGCTCAACGGCTTGAGCGGCAACAGCGGCGCATGCGGATCGGCATCCACCGAAGCGCGCCAGGCCTGCAGCCACTCGGCATGGCCTTCGCTCCAGACCTGCTCATGCAAGCGACCCAGTGCCACCGGATCACTCAGCAGGGCCACGCGCTCGTTGTTGGTCAGCCCTTCAGGCCCGACTTTCATCGCATGGCGAACCCGCTCGATACGCAGCCATTCGATCGGCTCGGCCTGACGGTGACGAGATGTCGCCAGCGCACACGCCAACGCGTTCTGCTGCGGATCGACCACCGACCGGACGAAGCCGTCGTGCAGTGCATGCCAGCGGTTTTCGTGGGTGTACTGATCGGTCGCCAGCAATGCCTGCGGCGGATTGTATTCCTCAGGAATCAGGAACAGGCTCTCGTCACGGGACTTCAGGCCCAGGCCGACACGACTGGAGATCACCGACACCGGAATCGACAGCATCAGCGAACCGACGATCGGCACCAGCCACCAGAGGAAGCTCGGGTTCAGCCAGATCACCAGCAACGCCCAGAAGAAACCCAGCAAGGTTTGCGGACCGTGGCGCTTGACCGCTTCGCTCCACGGCGTGGAGTCGTCGTCACGTTGCGGCGAGTTCCAGGTCGCGGCCCAGCCGAGGAACGCGGCGAGCACGAAACGGGTGTGGAAAATCATCCGCACCGGCGCCAGCAGCATGGAGAACAACATTTCCAGCAGCATCGACAGCGTCACCTTGAACCTGCCACCGAACTCTTTCGCGCCTTTGGCCCAGATCAGGATGATGCTCAGCAGCTTCGGCAGGAACAGCAGCACGATAGTCGTCGAGAACAGTGCGATCGCCTTGTCCGGGTGCCATTGTGGCCACAGCGGATAGAGCTGGCGCGGCTCCAGGAAGTACTGCGGCTCCATCAGCGTGTTGGTCGCCAGCAGGGCTGTCGACAGCACGAGGAAGAAGAACCACAACGGCGCCGACAAGTAAGACATCACGCCTGTCAGGAACACCGCACGGTGTACCGGGTGCATGCCCTTGACCAGGAACAGCCGGAAGTTCATCAGGTTGCCGTGGCACCAGCGACGGTCACGCTTGAGTTCGTCCAGCAGGTTCGGTGGCAGTTCTTCGTAGCTGCCCGGCAAGTCATAGGCAATCCACACGCCCCAGCCGGCACGGCGCATCAGCGCCGCTTCAACAAAGTCGTGGGACAGAATCGCACCGGCGAACGCGCCTTTACCGGGCAACGGCGCCAGGGCGCAGTGCTCGATGAACGGCTTCATGCGGATGATTGCGTTGTGGCCCCAGTAGTGGGATTCGCCCAACTGCCAGAAGTGCAGGCCAGCGGTGAACAGTGGACCGTACACACGGGTGGCGAACTGCTGCATACGCGCATAAAGGGTGTCCATGCCCGACGCACGCGGCGCGGTCTGGATGATCCCGGCGTCCGGCGTGGCTTCCATCAGGCGCACCAGGCTGCTCAGGCATTCGCCACTCATTACGCTGTCGGCGTCGAGCACGACCATGTATTTGTAGTCACCGCCCCAACGACGGCAGAAGTCGTCGAGGTTGCCGCTTTTACGTTTTACGCGACGACGACGGCGGCGGTAGAAGATCTTGCCGAAGCCCTTGGCTTCACGGCAGACGTCCAGCCAGGCCTGCTGTTCGGCGACGCAGATATCGGCGTCGTTACTGTCGCTGAGCACGAAAAAGTCGAAGCGATCCAGGTTACCCGAGGCTGCAACCGACTCGAAGGTCGCCCGCAAACCGGCGAACACCCGCGGCACGTCTTCGTTGCAGATCGGCATCACCAATGCGGTGCGTGCGTCCTTGGCGATCGGCTCGTTGCCGGCGCTGGCGCCGGAAATGCGGTACTTGTCGCGACCGGTGATCAACTCGAGGAAGCCCATCAGCGCGGTCCAGAAACCGGCCGACACCCAACAGAACAGAATCCCGAACAGAATCAGGATGCTGGTTTGCAACACGTAAGGCAGCACTTGGGCCGCAGTTTGCAGCAGCGGTTGGTGCAGGACTTCTTCCAGATCGACGAACGACCAGCCCTGGTACGGCATGATGCCTTTCATGTACCAGCCGGCGACGATCGTCTGACCAAGCATCAGCACCAACAGAATGTAACGACGGATCGAACCGACGGTGCGCCAGCGAGCTGCTGGCAACACGTTCTCGTCTTTCGGCGGCTTCGGCGGGTTGGTGCGACCGGTCAGCCGACGCCAGCCACGCACCAGAATATTGGTGCGCCATGGCTCCGGAACGACTTTGGTCCGACGGATCGGCGGGGCTGCCTTGAGGCAAACCCGACCACTGGCGTCGAGTCCCAACATTTGCGCATCCGCCAGTTCTTCGGCGGTGTTCAGGGTCAGGCGCCGCCCGACCGACGCCTGGGCGGCATCGGTCGGCGCGTCGAACGCCTGGGACGACAGACGTTCGTGCAATTCACTGAAAGACTTGCAGCCCGCGAGTTCCGCGCGCTGCTCGTCGGTCATCGGCAAATGCGCCAGGTACTCGGCAAGCGTTTGTGGCTGTACTTGTGAATTACTCATCGGCAGGCAACTGATAGCTCCAGGTCTCGGTCAGGACTTGTTCAGTCGGTGCCGATTCCGGTGTGGCAGGGGCCGCTTCGGCAGCGACAGGCTGCTTGGCGTCTTTGTTGTCCTTGTCCTTGGTGTCCTTGACTTGCTGGGCTTGCGCTTCAGCTTGCTTGGCCTCCTTGTCCTTCTTCTCCTGCTGCTTGGCGGCGATCTTGTCGGCCTTGGCAACGGAAGAGCTGGACGCTGGCGCCGTGGTCTTGATCGTCTCGGCCGGCGTGATGGTCTTGACCAGTGCTGCACGCATTTCAGTGGACTTGCCCGGATCCTTGATCTTCATCCGCAGGGTCAGGCGCCAGCCCTTGGTTTCAGGGTTGTAACGGACACTGTTCTCGACCAGTTCCGCGTTGTCGCCAACGCTAACCTGGCTGCGTACTTCAGCATCTTCCGGCAAGTCTTGCAGGGACGGACCTTGGAAATCCACCAGGTAGGCCACGCTGCCGTCCGGCTGACGAATCAGGTTCGACTGCTTCACGTCACCCGTGGAACGCAGGGTCTGTTGAACCCAGGCGCTGTCCGCCGAATGCAGGGCGGCTTCGTCGATGGTCCAGTGCATGCGATAGGCGACGTCCAGGGGTTGGCCAGGCTCTGGCAGTTTTTCCGGACTCCAGAAAGCAACGATATTGTCGTTGGTTTCGTCAGCGGTAGGAATCTCCACCAGATCGACGGAGCCCTTGCCCCAATCGCCTTTCGGCTCGATCCAGGCACTTGGGCGCTTGTCGTAGCGGTCATCGAGGTCTTCGTAGTGGCTGAAGTCACGGCCACGTTGCAGCAAGCCGAAACCGCGCGGGTTCTCGATCGAGAAGTTGCTCACGGCCAGGTGTTTCGGGTTGTTCAATGGGCGCCAGATCCATTCGCCGTTGCCTGCATGGATCGACAGACCGCTGGAGTCGTGCAGTTCGCGACGGTAGTTCAGCACTTTCGACGGCTGGTTGGCGCCGAACAGGAACATGCTGGTCAGCGGCGCAACGCCAAGTTTGGTGACCTTGTCACGCAGAAACATCTTGGCCTTGACGTCGACGACCGTGTCGCTGCCCGGACGCAGGGTCAGGCGATAGGCACCAGTGGCGCGCGGCGAATCCAGCAGGGCGAAGATCACCAGGTGCTTGTCACCCGGCTTCGGCTGCTGAATCCAGAACTCGGTGAAACGCGGGAACTCTTCGCCGGACGGCAAGGCGGTATCGATGGCCATGCCGCGAGCGGACAAGCCATAGGTGTGGCCCTTGCCGACGACGCGGAAGTAACTCGCGCCGAGCATGGTCATGATTTCGTCTTGCTTGTCGGCCTTGTTGATCGGGTAGAGCACACGGAAACCGGCATAACCCAGCTGCTCGGTGGCTTTAGGATCGAACTTCATATCGCCGAAATCGAAACGACTTGGGTCGTATTTGATCTCTTCGACGGTGTTGGCCGTGATTTCGTTGATTTTCACCGGCGTATCGAAGTGCATGCCCTGGTGATAGAACGACAGCTTGAATGGGGTTTTCTGGTTAGCCCACTCGGCTTTTTCGGTGAGGAAGCGGATTTTTTGATAATCCGCGAATTTCATTTCACGAAATTCATTCGGCAGGTTACTGCGCGGGGCTTCGTATTTTTGCCCGGCCAGCTCTTTTGCCTTGACCGATACGTCATCCAGATTGAATGCCCAAAGCTGGCCGGCGCTGAACAGGCAGAGCAGTGCAGAGCCCGCTACCAGAGCATTTCGAAACCGTTTGGCAGACAATTTTGGTGCATTACAGGGACTAACAATCACGAGCAACCCTCGCCGAAAACAGATCAAAAAACCAACGGCCAGTTAAAGTGCCAGCACGGTGTACGGTGGAAAAAACCGACCCTGCGGACCACTCTTGCCAAGTTGGCGAGCATTGTTCCGACTCCCATGGGGCAAAATGATTCCCCAACAGGCCGCGGACAAGTCTCTACCTAAGTCAAAATGGACCAACGAACGCTGATCCCCGTAGCGCGCGATTATCTAGTAGGCCGCGTTACAACGCATCAGGGGGAAGCAAGTATTTATCGGGAAAAGCCTCTGTTTTCAGCCGAAATGCCCTTAAAAACATGTTTCAAGCGCTTTCACGTCTGTAACAGGAAGGTTACCGGGCCATCATTGACCAGGTGCACCTGCATATCCGCGCCGAATCTACCTGATGCCACAGTGCCATGCACCTGTTTCGCTTTGCCCAATAGATAGTCGAACAGCGCCTCGCCCAAGGCCGGGGGGGCTGCAGTCGAAAAACTCGGACGCAACCCGTTTTTGGTATCGGCGGCCAGGGTGAACTGCGAGACCAGCAACAACCCGCCGTCCACGTCAGCCAAGGACAGATTCATCTTGCCCTCGGCGTCACTGAATACTCGATAGTTAAGCAGTTTATGCAGAAGTTTGTCGGCGCTGGCCTGCGTGTCGTCGGGTTCGACCGCCACCAGCACCAGCAACCCCTGATCTATCGCACCCACCACTTCTCCCGCGACCTCGACTCGCGCGCCGCGCACGCGTTGCAGCAGGGCCTTCATGCTTCGTCAGGCGACAGGTCGAGCAAGCGACGGGCCATCTGATCGGCGGCGCGTACCAATGCATCGGTGATCCCCGGTTCGGACGCCGCATGGCCGGCGTCGCGGATCACCTGCAGTTCGCTGTTCGGCCAGGCTTGATGCAGTTCCCAGGCGTTGTCCAGCGGGCAGATCACGTCATAGCGACCATGGACGATGACGCCGGGCAAATGGGCGATCTTGCCCATGTCGCGGATCAGCTGATTCGGCTCAAGGAAAGCGTTGTTGGTGAAGTAGTGGCATTCGATACGGGCGATGGACAACGCACGCTGGGGTTCGGAGAAACGATCGACCACCAGCGGGTTCGGACGCAAGGTCGCGGTGCGGCCTTCCCAGATGGACCAGGCCTTGGCCGCATGCATCTGGGCGATCTGGTCGTTGCCGACCAGGCGTTTGTGGAATGCCGTGAGCAAGTCGTCGCGTTCGTCCAGCGGGATCGGCGCGATGTAGTCCTGCCAGTAATCGGGGAACAGGCGACTGGCGCCACACTGGTAGAACCACTCGATTTCCTGGGGACGGCAGAGAAAAATCCCGCGCAGAATCAGACCGTGCACGCGCTCCGGGTGGGTTTGCGCGTAAGCCAGGGCCAGGGTCGAACCCCAGGAACCGCCGAACAGCACCCATTTGTCGATGCCCAGGTGCTTGCGAATCCGCTCGAGATCGGCGACCAGATCCCAGGTGGTGTTGTTCTCAAGGCTGGCGTGGGGCGTGGAGCGACCGCAACCGCGCTGGTCGAAGGTGACGATGCGATACAGGTTCGGATCGAAATACCGGCGGCTCTGCGCATCACACCCGGCGCCAGGGCCGCCGTGAATGAACACTACCGGCAAACCTTCCGGTGAACCGCTTTCGTCGACATACAGCGTATGGGTTTTATCGACGGCCAGATCGTGCCGGGCGTGGGGTTTGATCTGCGGGTACAAAGTCTGCATTGCGCGCTCCGTAAGGGGTCGAGGTCATCCCTGTAGGGACTTCTATTATTCTGCCGTCCGGCATCATAAACCCGAATTACTTCAATGAGCATGCCCCTTGCAGCGTCAGCGCTTGTCAGCCCGTCTTGTCAGCCAAATAGCCGAGCAGGGTTTCATAGAGTCGGTCGACCTCGGCAACCTGCCCCCGCGCCCGCAAGCACCCATGAACCAGCCCCTGACCGTAATAAAGCATTGCGCTCACGCCGGCGGCGTTGAGTCGCCCGGCGTAAAGCACGCCGTCATCGCGTAGCGGATCGAACTGCGCCACAGCGATCAGCGCCGGCGGCAGGCCGCTAAAGTCGGCGGCGAGCAAGGGCATCGCATAGGCCGTTGGCTGACGGACACCACCCAGGTACAGCGTGTGATAACAATCCAGATCGCTGCTGCTGAGCAATGGCGCGTCGGCGCATTCGCCGCGTGATGGCAACCGGTGATCACCGCCCAGGCCCGGATAGATCAGCACCTGCGCACAAGGCGCCGGTTCGCCGGCATCGCGCAAGGCCAGACACAGCGCAGCGGCAAGGTTGCCGCCAGCGCTGTCGCCGGCCACCAGCGTCCGCGCCGGGTCGAGCTGAAACGGCCCCGTGCGCAACGCACGCCAGACACTCAGGCAGTCATCGAACGCCGCTGGAAACGGATGCTCCGGCGCCAGCCGATAATCGACGGCGATCACCAACACACCGAGCACCGATGCCAGTTCGGCGCAGATGAAGTCGTGGGAGTCCAGATCCCCCACCACCCAACCGCCGCCATGCAAATACACAATGCAGGGCCAACCGTTGGTCGGCGGCGGAACCGGCGGTTGCCAGGCGCGCACCGCCACTCCCGCCAACTCGAGATCGACCACCTCAAGCCCCGCGGGATGTGGCGGGGTAAACGCCCGGCACATCTCGCTGTAGGCCTGACGCATACCGGCGAGGCTGCTGTCGGTGCTGTTGAAGCTGAGGGTTTTCTCGACGAAAGCCGCCATCTGTTCAGAGAGTGGATAAGAAGCCATGGACTACAGCCAGTCAGTTCGAAGTTTTTGATTGATAACCTGCGTCGCGGTCAATTTTTGAGACTGGCCTGAACGGTTGCCACGCCATCCTTGCCATCGAAACTGCTGACACCCGCCAGCCAGCGCTGAAGGTCTTCGGGATGATCACGCAGCCACTGTTTGGCGACATCCTGCGGCGTCTTGCGCTCCATGATCGGCACCATCAACTGGCTTTCCTGGGCAGCGGTGAAGGTCAGGTTTTCCAATAGACGGTTCACGTTCGGGCAACGCTCTGCATAGTCCGGCGCGGTCACGGTGGAAACGGTCGCCGCGCCTTCGTTCGGGCCGTAGACGTCTTCGCTGCCGGTCAGGTAAGCGATGTTCATGTTGATGTTCATCGGATGCGGGGTCCAGCCGACGAACACCACGAACTCCTTGCGATTGACCGCCCGCTGCACGGCGGCGAGCATCCCGGCCTCACCGGACTCGATCAGCTTGAAGTCCTTCAAACCGAAGCGGTTGGTCTCGATCATGGTTTTGATGGTGGTGTTGGCGCCGCTGCCTGGCTCGATGCCGTAAATCTTGCCGCCCAACTGATCCTTGAACCTGGCGATGTCAGCGAAGGTTTTCAGGCCGGCGGCAGCGACGTAATCAGGTACGGCGAGCGTTGCCTGGGCGTCGGCCAGGCTCGGTTTGTCCATGACCTTCACTTGATTGGCAGCGACGAACGGGGCGATGTTCTTGTCCATCGCCGGTTTCCAGTAACCGAGGAAGATATCGAGGCGTTTGTCGCGGATGCCGGCGAAGATGATTTGCTGCACGGCGCTGGTTTGCTTGCTTTCATAGCCAAGGCCATTGAGCAGCACATCGGCCATGCCGCTGGTGGCAATGACGTCGGTCCAGTTGACCACGCCCATGCGCACGGTCTTGCAGGAAGCGGGGTCGTTGGCAAAAACGCTGGTGCTCAGAAGAGCAGTGCCGGTGAGGATTAACAGACAGCGGTTGAACAGTCGTTTCATCGGGAAGGCTCGCTCGGCAGCAGATTATTGTGGGCCCGGTGTCTTTGTGCACCGTGCCCACAACGTTACGCAGCGCCGAGTCGGCAAAAGTGACCTGTGGCGACCGTGTTTTGCACGGTGGCGACTGTCTCAACCGATCGTTCTCATGCTCTGCGTGGGAATGCAGCCCGTGACGCTCCGCGTCACTGGACGCGGAGCGTCCCTAGAGGCATTCCCACGCGGAGCGTGGGAACAATCAGTCAGCCGTAGTGCTTTTCGCCCCACGCCAACAACCCTTGCAGCAATTCCCTAAGCACCACTTGCGTCGGTGCCGCCAGGTCCGGGCGATAACGGAACGGCTGGAACTCTTCCATGTACGTGCACTGGCCTAACTCCAGTTGCACGGCATGAATGTTCTCGGCCGGGTTGCCGTAATGCCGGGTGATGTGACCGCCCTTGAAGCGACCGTTCAGCACATGGCTGTAATCGGTGTGTTTCGCGCAGATCGCTTCCAGCTGTGTGGCCAACTGTGGATCGCAGCTGGCGCCATTGAAGGTGCCGAGGTTGAAGTCCGGCAGCTTGCCGTCAAACAGGTGCGGAATCACCGAGCGAATCGAGTGCGCGTCGAACAGCAGCGCGTAGCCGAACTCGGCTTTCAGCCGCGCCAGCTCTTCCTGCAAGGTGCGGTGGTACGGCGTCCAGATCTGCTCCAGATACGTCGCCCGCTCTGCAGCCGATGGCTCCAGCCCTTCGCGGAACAACGGCACGCCATCGAACAGCGTCGCTGGATACAGACCGGTGGTGGCACCGACATATAAAGGCTTGTCGTCGGACGGCCGGTTCAGGTCGATGACAAACCGCGAGTACTCGGCCGCCAGGGTGCTGGCGCCCAGTTCGGCAGCGAACTCATAAAGCCGTGGAATGTGCCAGTCAGTGTCCGGCAGGCTTTTCGCGTCGGGAATCAACCCTGCTTCCACCGTCGGGGTCAGGCGCAGGCCGGCGTGGGGCATGCTGATCAGCAGTGGCACGCGGCCTTGTTTGAAGTTCAGAACCTTATCCACAACCGCTCTCCTACAGATTTGATTCAACGCCGTGACGCACGACGCGTTTTTCCAGGTCGCCGCCCAGCCAGTACGACAGGTCGGCCGGACGATCGATTTGCCAGGCGACGAAGTCTGCGACCTTGCCGGCTTCCAGCGAACCGTGGGTTTGGCCCATGCCCAACGCGGTGGCGGCATGAATAGTCGCGCCCGCCAGCGCCTCTTCCGGGGTCATGCGGAAGCAGGTGCAGGCCATGTTCAGCATCAAGCGCAACGACAACGCCGGCGAAGTGCCCGGGTTAAGGTCGCTGGCGATGGCGATTTTCACACCGTGTTTGCGCAGGGCTTCCATCGGTGGCAATTGGGTTTCCCGCAGGAAGTAAAACGCGCCGGGCAGCAAAACCGCGACGGTGCCGGACTTGGCCATGGCGATGGCGTCGTCTTCGGTCATGAATTCCAGATGATCGGCGGACAATGCGTGGTAACGCGCCGCCAGGCTCGAACCGTGCAGCGATGACAATTGCTCGGCGTGCAGCTTCACCGGCAAGCCGAGGTTCTGCGCGGCGACGAACACCCGCTCGACCTGCTCTGGCGAAAACGCCAGGTATTCACAGAAAGCGTCTACCGCATCCACCAGCCCTTCGGCTGCCAGGGCCGGGAGCATTTCGCTGCAGATGTGATCGATGTACGCGTCGGCGCGGTCGGTGTATTCCGGCGGCAAGGCGTGGGCCGCCAGGCACGTGCTGCGCACGCTAACGGGTAGCTCGGCGCCGAGACGACGGATCACCCGCAGGATCTTGCGTTCGCTGGCCAGGTCCAGGCCGTAGCCGGATTTCATTTCGACGGTGGTCACGCCATCACGCATCAGGCTTTTCAGACGCTTGGCGGCGCTGGCGAACAGTTCGTCTTCACTGGCGGCGCGGGTGGCGCGCACGGTGCTGGCAATGCCGCCGCCGGCAGCGGCGATTTCCGCGTAGCTGACGCCTTGCAGGCGCTGCTCGAATTCGCCGCTGCGGTTGCCGCCGAATACCGTATGGGTGTGGCAGTCGATCAGGCCCGGGGTGACCCAGGCCCCGCTCAAGTCATTGACCGCCGGGTACTCGCCGGCCGGCAGTTCGGCGCGTGGGCCGATCCACTCAATGTGCGCACCGGACGTCACGATGGCCGCATCCTCGATGATCGAGTAGACGCCTTGCGCCATGGTTGCGACGTGGCAGTGTTGCCAGAGCGTTTTCATCCTTGGCCTCCGTTAGGTTATCGATGAGAAAAAATGGGTTCCTGTTCCACCGGTACCGCCTTGCCTGCCGCCGGTTTGACCCACGTCAGGTAGGCCAGCACCAGCAACACAATCCAGACCACGCCGACGATCAACGCCGCCTGGGTATCCGGGAAATAACCCAGCACGCCGAAGATGAACAGCATGAAGGCAATCGCCGCCATCGGCGCATAGGGCCAGAACGGCACCGGGAATTTCAATTGTGCGACCTGCTCGGCACTCATGGAGCGACGCATGGCCACCTGGGTGAACAGAATCATCAGCCAGACCCACACCGTGGCAAAGGTCGCGATGGAGGCGATCAGCAGAAACACGTTTTCCGGGATCAGGTAGTTCAGCAACACACCCAGCAGCAGCGCGCAGCTCATCACCATCACCGTCAGCCACGGCACGCCATTGCGCGACAAGCGAGCGAAGCCTTTCGGTGCGTGCCCTTGCTGAGCCAGGCCATACATCATGCGGCCCGCGCCGAAGATGTCACTGTTGATGGCCGACACCGCCGCCGAGATCACCACGATGTTGAGGATGGTCGCCGCCGAGCTGATCCCCAGGTTGTCGAAAATCTGCACGAACGGGCTGCCTTGGCTGCCGATCTGCTGCCACGGGAAGATCGACATCAGCACCAGCATCGTCAGCACGTAGAACAGCAGGATTCGCAACGGTACGGCATTGATCGCGCGAGGCAGCACATGCTGCGGGTCTTTGGCTTCACCGGCGGTAACGCCGATGATTTCAATACCGCCAAAGGCAAACATCACCACCGCAAACGAGGCGATCAAGCCGCCCACGCCATTGGGCATGAAGCCGCCCTGGGTCCAGAGGTTGCTGATATCGGTCGCCTGGGCACCGGGCGCATTGCTGATGCCGAACAGCATGATGCCGAAACCACCGAGGATCATCGCGACGATGGCCGCGACCTTGAGCAGCGACAACCAGAACTCCATTTCGCCGAAGACTTTGACGTTGCACAGGTTCAAGCCGCCGACCACCGAAACGATGCCCAGCACCCAGATCCAGCGGGAGACTTCCGGAAACCAAAACCCCATGTAAATGCCGAATGCGGTCACGTCGGCCATACCGACGATGACCATTTCAAATGCGTAGGTCCAACCGAGGATAAAGCCCGCCATCGGCCCCAGATAAGTGCTGGCGTACTGGCCGAATGAGCCGGCCACCGGGTTATGCACCGCCATCTCGCCGAGGGCGCGCATGACCATGAACACCGCCGCGCCACCGATCAGGTAAGCGAGCAGGACCGCGGGGCCGGCCATTTGAATGGCCGAGGCAGAACCGTAAAACAGCCCGGTGCCGATCGCCGACCCCAGTGCCATGAAGCGAATATGTCGGGCAGAGAGCCCGCGTTTCAAACCTTTTGCTGGCTGTTGCATTTCTCGTCCTTAATTATTCTTATTCGACGCTAAATGATCGTTCCCACGCTCCGCGTGGGAACGATCATCAGGGAAGGAGCTATTACAGGCTAGGCAGCAACTTCGCCGTCACCAGGCCATTCAGGCAACGCGTCGCCAACAACTCACTGGCCGCATTGATGTCCGGCGCAAAGAAGCGGTCCTTCTCGTAGAACGGCACTTCAGCACGCAGGATCGCACGGGCTTTTTCCAGTTTTGGCGAGGTTTTCAGACCGTCGCGCAGATCCAGCCCCTGGGCCGCCGCCAACCATTCCACCGCGAGAATCCCGCGAGTGTTCTCGGCCATTTCCCACAGACGCTTGCCGGCAGCCGGCGCCATGGACACGTGGTCTTCCTGGTTGGCGGAAGTCGGCAGGCTGTCCACCGAATGCGGATGGGACAGCGCCTTGTTCTCGCTGGCCAGTGCCGCAGCCGTTACTTGAGCGATCATGAAGCCGGAGTTCACGCCGCCATTGGCCACCAGGAACGGCGGCAGTTGCGACATGTGCTTGTCCATCATCAGCGAGATGCGGCGTTCACTCAGGGAGCCGATTTCGGCGATGGCCAGGGCCATGTTGTCGGCAGCCATGGCCACCGGCTCGGCATGGAAGTTACCGCCGGAGATCACGTCGCCTTCAGCGGCGAACACCAATGGGTTGTCCGATACGGCGTTGGCTTCGATGGCAAGCACTTCGGCGGCCTGACGGAACTGGGTCAGGCAGGCGCCCATGACTTGCGGCTGGCAGCGCAGGGAGTACGGATCCTGGACCTTTTCGCAGTTCTGGTGCGAGTCGGACACTTCACTGCGCTCACCCAGCAGATCGCGGTAAGCGGCAGCGGCGTCGATCTGGCCTTTCTGGCCGCGAGCGGCATGAATACGTGCGTCGAATGGCGAGCGCGAGCCCAGTACCGCTTCGACCGTCAGGCCGCCAAGGGCCAGTGCGCCGGCGAACAGATCTTCGCCTTCGAACAGGCCACGCAGGGCGTAGGCGGTGGACACCTGAGTGCCGTTGAGCAGCGCCAGGCCTTCTTTCGCTGCCAGGGTCAGCGGTGTCAGACCGGCGACTTTCAGCGCTTCGGTGGCGGGCAGCCATTCGCCTTTGTAGCGCGCCTTGCCTTCACCCAGCAGTACCAGCGACATGTGCGCCAACGGCGCCAAATCGCCGGATGCACCAACCGAACCTTTCAGAGGAATATGCGGGTAAACCTCGGCATTGATCAACGCGATCAGTGCGTCGATCACCTGACGACGAATACCGGAGAAACCACGGCTCAGACTGTTGACCTTGAGCACCATGACCAGCCGCACCAGGGCGTCGCTGATCGGTTCGCCGACGCCGGCGGCGTGGGACAGCACCAGCGAGCGCTGGAGGTTTTCCAGGTCTTCGCTGGCGATGCGGGTCGAGGCCAGCAGGCCGAAACCGGTGTTGATGCCATACGCGGTGCGGTTCTCGGCGAGGATCTGTTCCACGCAGGCAACGCTGGCTTCGATTTGCGCCGAAGCGCTTTCGTCGAGAGTGATTTTGACCGGTTGCTG
Organism: Pseudomonas sp. 01L34; assembly: GCF_056400265.1. NCBI lineage: Bacteria > Pseudomonadati > Pseudomonadota > Gammaproteobacteria > Pseudomonadales > Pseudomonadaceae > Pseudomonas > Pseudomonas sp. 01L34. Next base: position 233,514 of record NZ_JBFTSX010000006.1, on the reverse strand, counting down.
ATACACATCACGCAGTTGGGCAAGGCTCAGTTGGCCGGGAATCAAATTAAGCGCAGTCACATTCATTCTCCTTTTGAGAGCATTTTTATTAACTAACCAGACGCTCCGGAGATATCCGTTGTCCGTCGCTTCCCGCCTTTTGGAGGGGCCGCGCCTTGGCACGCTGGTGGTTGTGGAAATCAGTTGAGGTTCGGTACAGCCTTGTGCAGCAAAATCGGGTCTTTCAAAACAGCAGCGGCGCTGGCGATGTCCGGCGCCAGCCAGCGGTCCTGGTCGTAGGCCGGAATACGTTCGCGCAGCAGGCGCCACGCGGCATCGGTGCCGGCGCCGAAGCGTTGTTCTTTCAGGAATTCAAAAGCCTGAGCCGCCAACAGGTACTCGATGGCGAGGATCTGTGTGCAGTTTTCCAACGCGCGATGCAGCTTCAGCGCGGCGTTGGTGCCCATGCTCAGGTGGTCTTCCTGCAAGCCCGAAGTGACGTAGTTATCGAGCACCGCCGGTTGCGCCAATTGGCGGTTTTCCGCACACAGCGACGCGGCGACGTATTGCACGATCATCATCCCGGAGTTCACGCCCGGGTTGGCCACCAGAAAGGCTGGCAAACCGCTGACGTGCGGGTTGACCAAGCGGTCCAGGCGACGCTCGGCAATGGAGCCGATCTCAGCCATCGCGATCGCCAGCAAGTCAGCCGCCAAAGCAACTGATTGGCCGTGCGGATTGGCCTGGGACATGACGCGGAAATTGTCCGGAGTGCCCAGCAGCAACGGGTTATCGGTCGCGGAGTTGAGCTCGGTTTCGATCTGCTTTCTGGCGTGTTCCAGCTGATCGCGGGCAGCGCCGTGCACTTGCGGAATCGAGCGGATGCTCAGCGCATCCTGAGTGCGAATGCCTTTGCTGCTGGCGATCACTTCACTGCCGTCGAGCAACGCTCGCAGATTGATACCCACCTGTTGCATGCCCGGATGCGGTTTGAGCGCAATGATCTCAGCATCGAACGCGGCAATCTGACCACGCTGGGCTTCGAAGCTCATGGCGCCGATCACATCGGCCCACTGCACCAGGTTCGTTGCATCGGCCAGGGCCAGGCAGCTGAGGCCGGTCATGCACGGTGTGCCGTTGACCAGGCACAAACCATCTTTGGCACCCAGTTGAACCGGTTGCAGCCCTTCTTCGGCCAAGGCTTGTTGTGCAGAAACGATCTGCCCGCGATAGCTGACATTACCGACGCCCAGCAGCGCGATACCGATGTGGGCCATGTGGGTCAGATAACCGACCGACCCCTGGGACGGCACCTGCGGAGTGATGCCGCGATTGAGCAGCGCCAGCAATGCTTCGACCACCCGGCGGTGAATGCCGGATTTGCCATGGCTGTAGTTGTGGATCGCGGCGCAGAGGATCGCGCGAGTCTGCTCGTCGGACAGTGGAGCACCGACGCCGCAGGCATGGCTGAGCAAGGTGTTGCGCGACAGCTGGCTGAGTTGTTCATCCTTGAGCGAGACGTTGCACAAGGCGCCCAGGCCGGTGTTGACGCCATAGGCGCGCTCGCCGCTGGCGACGATGCACTGGACGATCGCCTGGGCATTCTCGATCCGCGCCCAGGTTTGGGCCGACAGCTCAAGCTGCGCACCGTGGCGGGCGACCGCGACCACATCCTGCCAACGCAACGGGGCATCGGCGATAACGATTTTTTCAGCCTGGGACATCTAGAGCCTCATACAAAATTCATGGACGTATGACACCTGTGGCGAGGGAGCTTGCTCCCGTTCGACCGCGCAGCGGTCGCAGATTTTCAGGGCCGCTTCGCAACCCAGCGGGAGCAAGCTCCCTCGCCACAAAAACGATCAACCTCAAACCACCGCAGCCCGCCGCTGTACGAACCGGTCTACATACTCATCCGCCGGCGAATGCAGGATCTCTCGTGGCGTGCCGACCTGAATCAGCCGGCCATCCTTGAGAATCGCGATGCGATTGCCGATGCGCACGGCCTCGTCGAGGTCGTGGGTGATGAAGACGATGGTCTTGTGCAGGGTCTTTTGCAGTTCCAGCAACTGGTCCTGCATTTCGGCGCGGATCAGCGGGTCGAGGGCGCTGAAAGCTTCGTCCATCAGGATGATGTCGGTGTCCGCCGCCAGGGCGCGAGCCAGGCCCACACGCTGGCGCATACCGCCGGAAAGCTGATGCGGGTATTTGTTTTCGTAGCCCTTCAGGCCCACGGTGTTGATCCAGTGCAGCGCGCGCTCGGCGCACATCTGCTTGCTCTCGCCACGCACTTTCAGGCCGTAGGCGACGTTATCCAGCACGCTTTTGTGCGGCAGCAGGCCGAAGCTCTGGAACACCATGCTGATCTTGTGCCGGCGAAATTCGCGCAAGGCTTCCATGTCGTATTGCAGGATGTCCACGCCGTCCACCAGGATCGCGCCGCTGGTCGGGTCGATCAGGCGGTTGAAGTGACGCACCAGGGTCGACTTGCCGGAACCCGACAGGCCCATGATCACGAAGATCTCGCCGGTGCCGATGCTCAGCGACAGGTCATTCACGCCAACCACGCAACCGGTTTCGGCCAGTACCTGGTCTTTGGTTTTGCCCTGGCTAATCATGGCCAGCGCATCCTTGGAACGGTTGCCGAAAATCTTGAAGACGTTTTTGACTTCGATCTTGCTGATGGCTGCGTTGCTCATTTGCTCACCTCATGCCGTGCACGACCGTACGCCTGTGTAATGCGGTCGATCACCACTGCCAGAATCACGATCGCCAGACCGGCCTCAAGACCACGTCCGACGTTGAGGGTCTGAATCCCCACCAATACGTCTTCACCCAAGCCACGGGCACCGATCATCGAGGCGATCACCACCATCGACAGGGCCATCATGGTGGTCTGGTTGATCCCGGCCATGATGCTTGGCAGGGCCAGCGGCAGTTGCACGCCGAACAGTTGCTGCCAGCGGTTGGCACCGAAGGCGTTGATCGCTTCCATCACTTCACCGTCAACCTGGCGAATACCCAGATCGGTCAGGCGGATCAGCGGCGGCGCAGCGTAAATAACGGTAGCGAAAATCGCCGGGACCTTGCCCAGGCCGAACAGCATCAGCACCGGGATCAGGTACACGAAGCTCGGCATGGTTTGCATGATGTCCAGCAACGGCATCAACACCGAACGCAGGCGATTGCTGCGCGCAGAAAGAATGCCCAACGGAATGCCGATCAGCACCGAGATGACCGTCGCCACCATCATCAGCGCCAGGGTCTGCATCAGCTTGTCCCAGAGACCGACCGCGCCCACCAGGAACAGCAGGCCGACGATGACCGCCGTGGTCACGACTTTGCGGGTCGCGTGCCAGGCCACGCCCGCCACGATCGCCAGCATCAGCCACCAGGGCGCCGCACGCAGCAGCCCTTCAAGATTGACGATGGCCCACAGCAGGGTGTCAGAGATGCTGCGGAACACGTCGCCGTAGTTGGTGACCAGCGTATCGACCCAACCGTTGACCCAGTCGGCGATGGAAAAGGTAAAGCTTTCGGGAAACATAAGAGACTCTCAATCAAGGGGTTGCGATCAAGCATCCGACTGCCGTTGCCGACAGTCGGAGAGGCTCAACCTACAAGGCCGCGTCGATTTTCTTGGCTGCGTCTTCGCTCACCCACGCGTGCCAGACTTCAGGATGTTCCTTCAAGAAGATCTTGGCCAGTTTTGGCGACTCGATCCGCTCTTTGGCCATACGCCCCAGGTTCTGATTCAACAGGTCGATCGGCAGGTTGACCTTTTCCAGCACGGTCACCAGTTCCGGGGCCTGCTCGTGGAAAGTCTTGGAGAGGCCGACCTTGATGGTCACGCGCTTGTCGACACCCGGTTTTTCTTCCAGTTTGACCACGTCGATCTGGCCCATCAGCGGGGTTGGCGACCAGTAGTAGAACAGGATCGGCTCGCCACGCTTGTAGCTCGACAGCACCGCCGCATCCAGCGCCGGGCCGGTGCCCGGACGGAAGTTGGTGTAGCTGTTTTCCAGGCCGTAGCTTTTCAGCATTTCGCTGTTATCCAGCTCGCAGGTCCAGCCGGCCGGGCAGTTGTAGAAACGCCCTTTGGATGGCTCTTCGGCGTCCTTGAATACCGCGGAATATTTAGCCAGGTCGGCAATGTTTTTCAGGTCCGGCGCCTTGGCTTCCAGTTTGCGCTTGGCGTCGCCTTCGATCACGTAGCGCGGCACGTACCAGCCTTCGACGGCACCCACCACCGGAGCGCCGACACCGACGACCTTGCCGGCCTTCTCGGCCTTGTTCCAGACTTCGCTGCGGCCGACCCACTCTTCGGCGAACACTTGGATGTCGTTGCTGCTCAGGGCGTTTTCCATGGTGATGGAGTTGCCCGGCAGGCTGTCGGTCTTGCAGTCGTAGCCTTTCTCCAACACGACTTGCAGCACGTCGGTCAGCAGCATGGCGCTTTCCCAGTTCAGGCCGGCGAATTTCACCGGTTTACCCGATTCGCACCAGCCAGCCGCCTGGGTAGCACCGGCACTGGCCAGCAGGCCCATGGAAAGCAAAGTGGTCAGCAGGGTCTTGTTCGATTTCATTGTGTGACGCTCCTAATCATGAGTTGGCTTACGGCAGTCAAGAGGCATCCAGCCCTGTCCACGTCCAATCAGGCCTGCGCTACGCGCGACCCGCCCCGCTTATTGTTGGGTCTGCAACATCGTGATCTCTGCAGGAGCTGCCGCGACAGCTCCTGCAGTGGTCTTTTCTCTTATTTGCCGGTGATCATCGGCAGGTTCAGCCCCTGTTCCTTGGCGCAGTCGATCGCGATCTGGTAACCCGCATCGGCGTGACGCATGACACCGGTGGCCGGGTCGTTGTGCAGCACGCGAGCGATACGCTCGGCCGCTTCGTCAGTACCGTCGCAGACAATCACCATGCCCGAGTGCTGGGAGAAGCCCATGCCGACGCCGCCGCCGTGGTGCAGGGAAACCCAGGTCGCGCCGCTCGCGGTGTTCAGCAGAGCGTTGAGCAGTGGCCAGTCGGACACGGCGTCGGAACCGTCCTGCATCGATTCGGTTTCGCGGTTCGGGCTGGATACGGAGCCGGAGTCCAGGTGGTCGCGACCGATCACGATTGGCGCGGACAATTCACCGCTACGGACCATTTCGTTGAACGCCAGACCGAGCTTGGCGCGCAGGCCCAGGCCAACCCAGCAGATACGTGCCGGCAGACCCTGGAAGCTGATGCGCTCGCGAGCCATGTCCAGCCAGTTGTGCAGGTGGGCGTCGTCCGGGATCAGTTCTTTGACTTTAGCGTCGGTCTTGTAGATGTCCTGCGGGTCGCCCGACAGCGCAGCCCAACGGAACGGGCCGATGCCACGGCAGAACAGTGGACGGATGTAAGCCGGTACGAAACCCGGGAAGTCGAATGCGTTTTCCACGCCTTCTTCTTGCGCCATCTGACGGATGTTGTTGCCGTAGTCGAAGGTCGGCACGCCCATTTTCTGGAAGTCCAGCATCGCTTTAACGTGCACGGCCATCGATTGCTTGGCGGCTTTGACCACGGCAGCAGGTTCGGTCTTGGCGCGAGCGCGGTATTCGTCCCAGGTCCAGCCGGCCGGCAGGTAGCCGTTGAGCGGGTCGTGGGCGCTGGTCTGGTCGGTAACCATGTCCGGGCGCACGCCACGACGGACCAGTTCCGGGAGGATTTCCGCAGCGTTGCCCAGCAGGGCGATGGAGATCGCCTTGCCTTCGGCAGTGTATTTGGCGATACGGGCCAGGGCGTCGTCGAGGTCTTTGGCTTGCTCGTCGACGTAACGGCTTTTCAGACGGAAATCGATACTCACTTGTTGGCATTCGATGTTCAGCGAGCAAGCGCCGGCCAGAGTTGCAGCCAGAGGCTGAGCGCCGCCCATGCCGCCGAGGCCTGCGGTCAGGACCCAACGACCTTTCAGATCATCGTTGTAATGCTGGCGACCGGCTTCGACGAAGGTTTCGTAGGTGCCTTGAACGATGCCCTGGCTGCCGATGTAGATCCAGCTGCCGGCGGTCATCTGGCCGTACATGGCCAGGCCTTTGGCGTCGAGTTCGTTGAAGTGCTCCCAGTTCGCCCAGTGGGGTACCAGGTTGGAGTTGGCAATCAGAACGCGTGGTGCGTTGCTGTGGGTCTTGAACACGCCGACCGGCTTGCCGGATTGCACCAGCAGGGTCTCGTCGTCGTTCAGGTTGGTCAGGCTTTCGACGATCTTGTCGTAGCATTCCCAGTTACGTGCCGCACGACCGATACCACCGTAAACCACCAGTTCTTTAGGGTTCTCGGCGACTTCCGGGTCGAGGTTGTTCATCAGCATGCGCAGCGGCGCTTCAGTCAGCCAGCTCTTGGCGGTCAGCTTGTTACCGCGGGCAGCACGGATTTCAACGTCACGAAACTTAGTAGGTTTATTCTCAGTCACGAAAAGAACTCCTCAGCAATCAATCCAAACCAACCCAGGTAGTGGGCGAGCAAGCCGATGGGCATCAGTGCACATCAGCGAATCAGTGGACGATGGTTGAGTCTTCGTGACTCATACACATACGTCTTTACTTGTACATACAAGCATATGCAATCAAGCGGCCAACTTGTTGAATGAGCATCCAAGAAAATTTCTTACAGGGCTGGAAAGCACCTGGATCAAGGGTTCTGGCGTAAATGAAATTTTTCGCGGGGATTTATTCGGGGACGTGCCGGTTGTTACTTGAGCGTGGCTTTGCGCCACGCTGGGGCGTTCGGTAACAAATTGGTGCGCGATGGGGAACGGATTTGCGAGGACGAAAAGCATCGCGGGCAAGCCTCGCGCCCACAAGATTGTCATCGATCTTATGGGAGCGAGGCTTGCCCGCGATAGAGGCGACTCGATATTGGATCAGCGTGCAGTCAGCTCAATGACACAGCACGAACCATTGAGGGCGACGTCCTGCAGACCGACGTTACCGTCCAGTTGCAGGCAATCATGGCGACCGAGTTGCGATGCTTTGTTACCGACCTTCACTTCCAGCGCTTCACTGACACTGAACACCAGCAGAGTCCCGGCTTCACTAAAAAACCGCTGCTTGCCTTCCAGCCACTGCAACCGCGCACTGTAACGATCCGGTGCATAAATCAGGTTGAAGTCGCGAATCGGCCCACCGAGCAATGCGCAGGACACGTGACTCTCGCCATTGAAAGCAAACGGGTCGAGCGGTAACAACGCCCGCGTGTCCTGGCCATCGACGCGCAAGGTCATGCCCTCGCCTTGCAGTACGGTGATCACCCGCTCATAACCGGCAAAGGTGGAAAAACCGCCCGACTCGCCGATGTCGGCAATCGACAGGCGCCAACCAAAACCATCAAGACCTATCCCCGTATCACGGGTGATTTCTTCAGTGCTGCCGCCGCCGTTCTTCCACGGCATGCGCGGGTAATCGGCCGCGCGTAAAACCTTCAACTGACTCATTTATGGCTCTTTTTATTTGTGGAACCGTCCTTCCAGACGATGACGGGAACCGGGGTGGATCAAGCGGGCGGCGGTCACCGGCTGACGGCCGGACCAGGTGCGGCGACGAATCAGCAGGCACGGTTCGCCCTTTTCAATCTGTAGCAGCTTGCATTCGGATGGCTCGGCAAGAATCGCTTCGACCACATGCTCGCCCTCGGTCAACGGCGCGACCTGATTCAGATAGGCGTAAGGCGTTTGCAGGGTGAAGTCTTGCTTGAGGTAGTCCGGCGCCACCAGCGCGTTGACGAAACGGTCTTCGATTTGCACCGGGATATCGTTTTCGAAATGCACGATCAGCGAGTGGAACACCTTCTGGCCTTCGCGCATGTCCAGGGCCAGGGCCCGCTCGGAACCGGCGGCCTCTTCTTCGAGGGTGATCACCTTGCACGTGTGACGATGACCACGGGAGGCGATCTCGTCGGCGATGTTGTGCACTTCAAACAGCGCAGACTGACTTTTCGGCTCGGCGACGAACGTTCCGACGCCTTGCATACGCACCAACAGGCCGTCGGCAGTCATCTCGCGCAGGGCGCGGTTGATGGTCATGCGGCTGAAACCCAGCTGGTTGACCAGTTCGCTTTCCGACGGAACGCGGTAGTGCGGCGGCCAGTTTCCACTGTCGATTTGCTGGGTGATCATCTGTTTTACGCGGGCGTACAAGGGCGCCGGACTGTCGCCCATGTTCGCGGCCAACGGGGAGACTGGAGGCGGAGTCGGCACGGTTAATCCTTGTTCATTTGGTAGAGGTTGCTAGCTTGCCGGAGTTTACCGAGCAGGCAAACGTCTGTATATGTATATACAAATAACACACGATGGGGTGCTGAACCATGTCCGCCTTCTTTGCCGAACGCGCGCTGCTGCCTAGTGGATGGGCCAACAATGTACGTCTTGAAGTCAACGCCGATGGCGTGCTGACCCATATCCAGGCCGATTCCCACGCAGATGGCGCCGAACGGTTGAGCGGTCCGCTGCTGCCGGGAATGCCGAATTTACACTCCCACGCCTTCCAGCGGGCCATGGCCGGCCTGGCGGAAGTGGCGGGTAATCCGAATGACAGTTTCTGGACCTGGCGCGATCTGATGTATCGGCTCGTCGGAAAAATCAGCCCGGACCAACTCGGCGTTATCGCCCGTCAGCTGTACATCGAAATGCTCAAGGCCGGTTACACATCGGTCGCTGAATTTCATTACGTCCATCACGACAATAATGGCCAGCCGTATGCGGACCCGGCCGAACTGGCACTGCGCATCAGCCAGGCGGCCAGCTCTGCCGGTATCGGTTTGACCTTGCTGCCGGTGCTCTACAGCCATTCCGGTTTCGGCGGCCAGACCCCGAACGAAGGCCAACGCCGCTTTATCAACAGCACCGAAAACTACCTGAAGCTTCAGTCACGTTTGCAGCCGATTCTGGCGCAGCAACCGGCGCAGTCGCTCGGCCTGTGTTTCCACTCGTTACGCGCGGTCACACCGCAGCAGATCAGCGAAGTGCTGGCGGCCAGCGACAAGCAGTGCCCGGTGCACATTCACATCGCCGAGCAGCAGAAGGAAGTCGACGACTGCCTTAGCTGGAGCGGTCGCCGTCCACTGCAATGGCTGTACGAAAACACCGAAGTCGATCAACGCTGGTGCCTGGTCCACGCCACCCACGCCAACCCGGAAGAAGTCACGCTCATGGCCAAGAGCCGCGCCATCGCCGGCCTGTGCCTGACCACTGAAGCCAACCTCGGCGACGGGATTTTCCCGGCGGTGGACTTCCTGGCGCAGGGCGGGCGCATGGGTATCGGTTCCGACAGCCATGTGTCGTTGAGCGTGGTTGAAGAATTGCGCTGGCTGGAATACGGCCAGCGTCTGCGCGATCAGCGGCGTAATCGGTTGTATGGCGCGAATCAGCCGATGGTCGGCCGCACGCTGTACGACGCCGCGCTGGATGGCGGCGCCCAGGCGTTGGGGCAGCCGATCGGCGCCCTGGAAGTCGGCAAGCGCGCGGATTGGTTGGTGCTGGACGGCAACGATCCGTACCTGGCGACGGCCAGTGGCGACGGGATTCTCAATCGTTGGCTATTTGCCGGTGGCGATCGCCAGGTGCGGGATGTGCTGGTCAATGGCCAGTGGGTCGTGCGCGATGGGCGGCATGCCGACGAAGAAGAGAGTAACCGGGCATTCACTCAAGTCCTGCGCGATCTCTTGGGCTGACGCAAAAAAAAACTGTGGGAGCGAGCCTGCTCGCTCCCACAGTTTTTGCTTTTCGGTGACCGTTAGTTCGAGGTCTTGGCCATCTTGGCATCCGACGTACGCCAGATCAGTCGCGTCGTGTCATAGCCCTGCTGACGCGCCCTGCTCAGCAGTTCTTCACGCACTACGCCATTGACCGTCGGGGTCCGTGACAGCAGCCAGAGATGATGGCGGCTCGGGTCGCCGACAATCGCGGTCTTGTAGTCATCACTGACGTACAACACCCAGTATTCTCCCTTCGACACACCGGGTATCAATCGCGAGAACCAGGTGTCGAATTCGACCCACAGCTTGTCGGCCTTGCCGACTTCCTGTGGATAAGCCCTGCCCTTGGCCTCTTCCCATTGCCATTGCGAAGTCAGGCAGCGGTTCAGCACCGCCATCTCACCGTCAGGCTTGAGGCTGTAATGGGCTTCGGATTGCGCACAGTTACGCTGGAAATACACCGGCAGACGCGCCAATTCGTACCAGGTTCCCTGGTAACGCTTGAGGTTGACACTATTGACGGTCTTGGGCGCCAACGGATCTACGCCAGAAGAGGCGCAGCCGGCCAATACCAGGCCGACAAAAAGAACGATCAGGAACCGCTTCATTATTTTTTTCTCCCGTGGGCGAAAAGCCCCGGTTTACTTCAGGCCTTGGCCCGAAAACATCAGCACTTTGTCACCGGCATACTGCACGCTGATAAAGCTGTTTTTGTCGCCCCAGGTGCAGCTGGACATGCCGAGTGCGCCCGAGCAATCGGTGGGTTTGCCCAGCAAGGTTTCAACCTGGGCCTTGGGCATGCCGGTCGACAGCTTCGAATAATTTTCCTGATTGATCTTGCTGCACGCGGCCAACAGCACGCAGAACGAGAGCAAGGCGATAGAACGCAGCGACATGGTGTAACTCCTGGAGCGGAAGAGAGGTGGCATGTTGCCAACCAGAAGCTTAGAAGAGAAAACCCTAATCTGGTTCCCCGACCGTCCGCCTATTTATTAGGCCACTCGTCAGCCTTTTACCGATAAATCAGCCCCTTTCTCAGGTCATTGGGTATTTCGTCGGTTTTCGTCAATACCCGCCTAATCTTTGGCGCTGGCCAGTCGACATAAAAGCAGCGCCAAGCCCTCGACTGTGGCAAATTGACGCCCCTTTGCTGACCAGCCACTGCGCGGTAGATCATTTAATGACCAGAAACATGAAATTCAGCCACAAGATCTTGTTGGCAGCCGCTCTCGTGGTGGCCGTTGCATTCGCCTGTTTCATCCTGTTCAACGATTACCGCCAGCGTCAAACCCTGCGCAGCAGTACCGAGTCCTCGATGCAGGAACTCGGCAGCCTGACCACCAGCAACATCCAGACCTGGCTGGAAAGCCGCATCCAATTGCTGCAATCGCTGTCCCAGCAGATCGCCGTGGACGGCAGCGCCCCGGCCAATCTCAAACGCGCCATCGACCTGCCGGCCTATACCAGCAACTTCCAGCTGAGCTACTTCGGCGGCACCGATGGCGTGATGTTCTCGATCCCGGCCGGCAACCGCGCCGCGGACTACGACCCTCGCGCCCGTGGCTGGTACAAGGCAGCCAACAACGCGCAACAGACCATCGTCACCGAACCCTACATCGCGGCGTCGTCGGGCAAACTGGTGATCACCGTGGCCACGCCGGTGAAGTACCAGAGCCAGATGATTGGCGTCGCCGGCGCGGATATCGACCTGTCCAGCGTCAGCACGATCATCAACTCGCTGAACTTCGGCGGTCATGGCCATGCGTTCATTGTCAGCGCCGACGGCAAGATTCTGATCCACCCGGACAGCAAACTGGTGCTCAAGAACCTGGCCGACGCCTACCCCAACGGCGCGCCGAAAGTCAGCCCGGGCCTGAAAGAAGTCGAACTGGACGGTAAAACCCAGTTCATCTCCTTCACCCACGTTAACGGTGTGCCGTCGGCGGACTGGTACGTGGCGCTGGTGCTGGATCAGGAAACCGCGTTCTCGATGCTCAGCGAATTCCGCACCTCGGCGATCATCGCCATGGTCATCGCCGTGGTGATCATCATCGCGCTGCTGAGCATGTTGATCCGCGTGCTGATGCAGCCGCTGCTGATCATGGGCCGCGCCATGCATGACATCGCCGAGGGCGAAGGCGACCTGACCAAACGCCTGACCATTCATGGCCAGGACGAATTCGGTGCTCTGGGCACCTCGTTCAACCGTTTCGTCGAGCGTATCCATACCTCGATCCGCGAAGTATCTTCGGCCACCGGCCAGGTCAACGAAGTTGCCCTGCGCGTAGTGGCGGCCTCGAACTCATCGATGTTCAACTCCGATCAACAGGCCTCGCGCACCAGCAGCGTCGCGGCAGCGATCAACCAGCTCGGGGCCGCCGCCCAGGAAATCGCCCAGAACGCCGCCCTCGCCTCGCAACATTCGAGCGACGCACGCAGCCTGGCCGAAGACGGTCAGCAGGTAGTGGATAAAACCATCGCCGCGATGCACCAGCTTTCGGCAAAAATCAGCGATTCGTGCGGCAACATCGAAACCCTGAACAGCAACACAGTGAACATCGGACAGATTCTGGAAGTGATCACCAGCATCTCGCAACAGACCAACCTGCTGGCCCTCAACGCGGCCATCGAAGCTGCCCGTGCCGGTGAAGCCGGCCGTGGTTTTGCCGTGGTGGCCGACGAAGTACGCAACCTCGCCCACCGCACTCAGGATTCGGCGCAGCAAGTGCAGAAGATGATCGAGGAGCTGCAAGTTGGCGCCCGGGAAGCGGTCAGCACCATGACCGACAGCCAGCGCCAGAGCGAAAGCAGCGTCGGCATCGCCAACCAGGCTGGCGAACGCCTGGGCAGCGTGACGCAGCGCATCGGTGAAATCGACGGGATGAACCAGTCGGTGGCTACCGCGACTGAAGAACAGACCGCCGTGGTGGAATCGATCAACGTCGACATCACCGAGATCAACACGCTGAACCAGGAAGGTGTGGAGAACTTGCAGTCGACTTTGCGTGCGTGTGCTGATCTTGAGCAGCAAGCGGCGCGGTTGAAGCAGTTGGTGGGTAGTTTCCGGATCTAAGGCGCTCTCACTGGCCTCATCGCGGGCTTGCCCGCGATGCCGGCATCAGCAACAACGAAAAGCTAGAAGCGCGATCCCGGCCCCGAAAGAAACTCCAGTTCCTCAGCCGTAGACTCACGCTCCAACACCGCATTGCGATGGGGAAACCGCCCAAATCGCGCAATGATCTTCTGATGCCGTTCGGCGTAATCCAGGTTGCTGGCAAACACCGCCCGATCCGCCTCGGGTTGCTGTTCAACCAGATCGAGAAACCGCGAAACCGCTTCGTTCTGCACCGCCAGGTTTTCGCAGTGTTCGAACACCAGATAGATAAAAACCCGCTGGATCGGTCGCAGTTGCCGATCGAAATCCGCGGCAATGCCTTGCGCCACCAGTGCCTGGGCCCTGACGTCGCCGGAAAAGGATTTGGGTGTGTCGCGAAAGATCATTCGCGGCAATTGATCGAGCAACAGCACCAGGGCCAGCCAACCTTCGGGGCGTTGCGCCCATTCGGTCAATCCGCCGGCCAGTGCCTGCTCGACCAGATCCCCGAAACGCATCCGCGCTTCGAGGTCCTGACTGTCACGCTTGCCGAACCATAACTTGCCCTTGTCAGCCGCTATTTCGTTGGGTGATTCGAAAGATCCAAACCACCATTCGAGTAACGGCTGCCAGGGCGCGGTCATGTTTTATTCCTTGTGGTAAGCCGTGACGCGGGCAACTTCTTCTTTCGAACCGAGGAACACCGCAACACGCTGGTGCAGGCCTTCCGGCTGGATGTCGAGGATGCGCTGGTGGCCGTCAGTGGATGCGCCACCCGCTTGCTCCACCAGGAACGACATCGGGTTGGCTTCGTACATCAGGCGCAGTTTGCCCGGCTTCGACGGCTCGCGGCTGTCGCGTGGGTACATGAACAGACCGCCGCGGGTCAGGATGCGGTGCACGTCGGCCACCATCGCGGCGACCCAACGCATGTTGTAGTTCTTCTTCAGCGGGCCTTCATCGCCAGCCAGCAATTCGTCGACGTAACGCTGTACCGGCGCTTCCCAGTGACGCTTGTTGGACGCGTTGATCGCGAATTCCTGCGTGGACTCCGGAATCGTGATGTCTTCATGGGTCAGTACGAAGCTGCCCATTTCACGATCCAGGGTGAAGCCTTTGACGCCATTGCCCAGGGTCAGCACCAGCATGGTCTGTGGACCGTAAATCGCGTAACCGGCGGCAACCTGCTGAGTGCCTGGCTGCAGGAAGGCCTTTTCGTTCAAAGGCTCGTTCTGGGTCAGGTATTCGTTCGGGCAACGCAGCACCGAGAAGATCGTACCGACCGGCGCGTTGATGTCGATGTTCGACGAACCGTCCAGCGGGTCGAACACCAGCAGGTACGCGCCTTTCGGGTATTTGCCCGGGATCTGGTAGGCATTGTCCATTTCTTCGGATGCCATGCCGGCCAGGTGACCGCCCCATTCGTTGGCTTCGAGCAGGATGTCGTTGGACATCACATCAAGCTTCTTCTGCACTTCACCTTGGACGTTTTCAGTGCCCATGCTGCCCAGGACACCACCCAGGGCGCCTTTGGAAACGGCGTGGCTGATTTCCTTACAGGCACGCGCCACCACTTCGATCAGGAAACGCAGATCGGCAGGAGTGTTGTTGCTGCGGGTCTGCTCAATCAAATAGCGACTCAGGGTAACGCGGGACATGGACGGCTCCGGAGGAATGGGGGGCTAAAAACCCGCGCAGTTTAACGCGAGTCGGGGCGCATTTCCTCCTATCAGACGTGATACACCCAATAGAGTTCATGCGCGGGGTTGAGCGTAGTTCGAAATGGGCCGCGATTGGGCGCCAGTTTCGATATTTTTGGTGGCAGGAAGGACGTCTTCGCGGGCAAGCCTCGCCCCTGCAGGAGCGGCTTGCCCGCGATCTGGCGCGCAGCGCCAGCCATCCTCAGGATTTAGCAGCAGGCTTGCGCAGCAAACTGAACGCCATCCCTCCCAGAAACAGCACACTGAGCAGCAACACCGCCCACAACCCGATCTTTTTCCAGTTCGTGCCCAGCACAGTTGGTGCTGTCGCCGCCGGGGTCACCACGGCCCCGCCGTCCACCGTCGCCTTGCCCAGCGTCGCCAGCTTCGCCGCGCTGTAATCGGGAATCAGCGTCGACAATGGCAAGCTTGCAGCCTTCACCGTCGCACTTCCCAGCGCCAGCGTATAAGGCCCGGCACCGCGCGCCAGGAACACCAATTGCGTGGAGCGCACGGCATACCGCACGGTGGGTGCTTCGGCACCCAGGCCACCGCCGCGTTCATCCACCGTCAGTTTCAATTGCTGCACGGTCTGGCCCGACAACTGCAATTCGTTCTGCACCACATCCTGGCCATTCTGGGTCAGGCGATAGAGCAAACCGTTGGTCAGCGGTTGCCACGGCAGGCTGGTCTCCCGGCGCCCCGACAACGTTACCGGTGCCAGGCTGTTGGGCTGATTCAGCTCGACCTGCAAGCGCTGGACGTTCAACCCCATCGGCAATTGCCAGATGTACTCACCGGCCTTCACGCTGCTGCCGGCCAAGGGTTGCGACCAGACCAACGGCAGCGGCAAGGTGCGAGGGTTAGTGCTTTCCAGCTGCGCCGAGGTCAGCACTGGCGCCGACTGAGGCGAATTCCAAAGCAAACGCAGATAGCGCGCCGATTGCCCCGGCAGGCCGACTTCATGTTGCTCGACCCGTTCGTCGGCAAACGTCAGACGCGCCACCTGCCCTTCACCCCACGACTGCCAATGCTGCAAATCGTTGCTGGCTTCGATGCTGAAACGCTGGAAGCCGTCGCGTTCACTGGTCCAGTCGAGGATTAATTGCTGCAACGGCGCCTTGATGCCGCTGGCATCGAGTAACCAGCCGCGCAGCTCTTCTTCGCCCGCCTCCAACTGGCTGGACGGCTGCACTTCGATCAACGTGCCGTTGGTGTTCGATTGCACCCGTACGCTCGGCGTGCGTTCGCTGGCATCCGCCGAGTTGTACAACGGGAACCACTTTACGTCGGTCGGCGTGCGGTTTTCGTGGGTCTGCGCAGGCTCTCGGGCCAGAGCGTACGCCTGAGGCTCACCGGCGGCGTTGAACACACGCACATCGCTGAGATCGGTTTGCCGCGCGTTCAGTTGCACGCCCAAGGGCAATTCCAGGCGATACCACGGGCCCTCGCCGCTCACAGACAATGGCACCTGCGTGGCGAAATCCGCAGGTTTTTCCTGCGCGCCAGCCGACAGTGTCACCCCCAGCACAACAGCAGCCCACCAGCCCAGGTTCAGCTTCTGACTCAAGATGACACTCCTTCGGTTTCAGGGGCCGGTTTTTCAGCACCCGGCACGGCTTCGGCACGCTTGGGTGGCAGCGGGGCGAAATAGCCCACCACCAACAGCAACACGCCAACGCCGATAAACGACACGATCCGCGCCAGCCCGCCGCGGTTACTCAATTCAACGAAGAACAGCTTGGCAACCACCAGCGCGATCAGCCCTGCGCCGATCAGCCAGACTTCACGGCGGTGACGCAGATGCCCACCGATCATCAGACTCAGGGCCATCAGCGTCCAAACGATGGACAGGCCGGCCTGCACCAGCATCGATTCAAGCAGCAGATCCAGCGCGAACGGCACGCCACCCCAGTGGTGGGCCGCGCGCATCACCAGCGCGGTAAAGAAGGCGAACAGTGAAACACCGGCAATCACCTGCGTGGAGTTATCGGTGTAATCCTTGCGGATCGCCAGTTGCGTGACTGCGTTGCGGGACCAGACATAAACGCCGAACAGGGCGAACAACAGGCCCAGCTCCAGCGGGTTGATCAGTGGCACATAGGGCAACGGCTCGGCGGTGCCGTCGCTGGCCATGTTCGCCAGCCAGAACCAGCCGAGCATCAACAACGCCAACGGCGCGGCGGCATAGACCCGGTACTCGCGGGGATAAGCCGACACTGGCCATGGCCACGCGCGCGGTGCGGCCATCAGCACCAGATACAGGCTCGGCAGAATCGCCCAGCCCAACCAGCGCCAGGCGTTGTACTGCTCCGACAACAGCAGCAAGCCATAACGCAGCTCCAGGGCCAACACGCCGATCAATAGCCAGCAACCGAGTACATGGGCGGTGCTCTGGGCTTTTTCGGGCAGCATCGACGCCAGACGCTGCAACGAGATGAAATGCACGACGAACACCGCGGCCCAAACCAGCCAGCCGAAGTTGGCGGCCGGGTGATAACGCGAATGCCAGGCCGCGAGCAACACCAGACCGGCGGCGGGAATCAGCAAGGTGCAGAGCAAACCCAGCGACGACCACTTCAGGCGCAGCGCCAGCACCGCCCACAGCGCCACACTCACCGCCGCGACCGCCAGCAACAACGTCGCTTGCAGGTTCACAGGCGCAAAACGCAGCACTTCGCTGATCCACGCCAGTGCCCACCAACCCGTGCCCCACACCAGCAACACTTCGGACAAGCGCTGCAGGCTCAACACATCGAAAGCCGAAGCATGGTTGCCTAGCTGCAAACGCCAGGCCCCGACAAATGCCGCCAGTCCCAGCACCAGCGGTGTCCAGAACCCGCTATGCGCCAACGGTCGCAACCCTTCGCTGAGCAGCGGCCCGAGCAGGTCTGGCCCGGCGAACAGGAACGCTACGCCGCCGATCACCTGCAACAGCAGACCAAAGACAAAACTCACACGCTGCTTCAGGTACAGACTCAGCCAGATGATGAACAAACCACTGGCCGCCCACACCGCACTCGCGGTTTGCCACGGCAACACGAACAGCACAGCCAGGTTGATCAGCACCAGACCGGCCAATAGCACCACCGACAAGCCACGCAACAAACGCACGTCACTGCGCACCATTTCGTCCCGGGCCGCCAACAACATGCCGGCGATCAGTGCCAGCCCGATCAAGGATGCGCTGAGCAAACCGCTCCAGCCGGCGCTGAAGACCGCAGCCGAGTCTCCGCTCGCCCCTCGCAGCCGCACCAGGAACAACGCACCGCCAAGCAGTTGCACAGCGAACGCGCTGAACAGGAACGCCCGCGATTGCAGGCGCAGGCCGACGAACAGCGTCGCCAACCCGGCCAGCGCCCAACTGATCGCCGTGCCGTGAGTGAAGAAAAACAGCGGCGCCAGCAGATAGAGGAACGTCAGGCCCAGGCAGGCCAGCACCGGCAACCCCTGGCGTTCCCACGGCAACGCTTGTTCAGGCAACGCTTTGCGTAATTGGTAGAAGCTGAACAGCAGCGCCACGCCGAGCATCAACGCCCCCAGCGGCGCACCATCGAGCAGGCTGCTCTCGCCGCTGCGCAATTCGCTGATAAAGGCCAACGCCGAGCCCAATTGCAGCAGCAAGGCAAAGGCCCGCGCCAGCGGCCGTCGTTGACGCAGGCCGAGCCAGAAAATCCCCGCGCCTTCCACCGCCCAGGCTGCGGCAGTCCAACGCGCGTCCAGCCCCAGGGGGATCGCCAGACTGGCGAAGATCACCCCCAGCGCCAGACAGGTTTCGGCCAGCAACAGTGCCCGGCCCCCCATCAGCAACCGGGCCAGCCCCATGTAAATCATGCCCAAGGCCAAGGCGCTGAAGGCCGCGGCAAATTCAAAGTGCTCCACCAGCGCGAACTGCAGACCGAAGCCCACCAACGGTGGCGCGAACAGCATCATGCCGTCGACGTAATCGCCCTTGTGCGCCGACCAGCGCAGCAGCGCTTCACGGCTGTCGTCCTCGGGCGCGTCGCTCATCTCCAGCAACTTGCGCCGGGTGAACAACAAACCGATGGCCAGGTACATCAAGAAGAACAGAATCAGGAACGGCTCGGTACTCCACAGCAGCTCCGGTCTATAGGAGCGCAGGCCCCAGGCAAAGCCGATGCCGAAGGTGCCGACAAACCCGATCAGGTTGAGCAGCCGCCAGGCCTTGAACCACGCGATGGCGAGGATGCCGGCGTTGAGCAGGGCGAAATAGCTGAACAGCGCGACGTGATTGCCGGCGCCGGTGGAGGTCAG
The DNA here is from genome assembly GCF_056400265.1 of Pseudomonas sp. 01L34. Taxonomy (NCBI): domain Bacteria; kingdom Pseudomonadati; phylum Pseudomonadota; class Gammaproteobacteria; order Pseudomonadales; family Pseudomonadaceae; genus Pseudomonas; species Pseudomonas sp. 01L34. Next base: position 214,749 of record NZ_JBFTSX010000006.1, on the reverse strand, counting down.
GATCGGCGCGGCGAAACCGCCCAACGCGGCAGCGGCGGCCAGGCCCAAAGCATTTTGGGTAATGGCGAGAATCGCCGAGAACACCGTCACCACCACCAACAGGCCCAATGCTGCCTTGGGATCAAGCAACGGATGCAGACGCATCGCGGCAAATACCGTCAGGTACAACACCGCGATCCCGGTGCCTTGCAGCATCAGCGCGTAGTTGCTGTTGCGCAGTCTCAGCCACCAGCCCAGGGCGAGCAGGCCCAAGGCCGCCGCCGCGACACCGGCGTAGCGCAACTCGATCGGCACCACCATGCCTTCGGTGGCATAACGCAACAGGAAAGCCAGGCCGAGGAACAACAGCACCACGCCGACCCGCAATACGGTATTGCCGCCGAACAGCCAATTGCGTGCGCCGCTGATGGCGCGCTCGATGAAGTTCGGGCCGCGCGGCTCGGCCGGTTGCTGCGGTTCGCGGGCGACCGGCTCGGGCTGCCAGACATCGGCGGGCAACGGACGACTGGTTTCGGCAGCGGCCGCGGTGATGGGTTCGAATTCGGGGGGTAGCTCCCAGACCAGCTCCGTGGGTGCGACAGGGGCTTGCTCAAGAATGATTTCAGGCGACTCAGCGGGTTCGCTGACAACCGGTTCGCCTGGTTCAGGTGCCTTGGCACCCGACACCTCCAGCAACGCCAGTCGCTGCTCGACCGCATTCAGCGCAACCTGAGCCTGATCGAGTAAACGTCGCTGCTCGGCCGTTTGAGTGCTCAAGCGGCCGATACGCATGGCCTGGCCGAGACCCAGCCCGAGCAAAGCGCCCAACAGCGCCTCGCTGAACGACTCGTCAAGAATCCAGCCCAGCAGCAGCCCAATCAGCATTAACATCCATTGCATGGTCGATATCCCTAAGCGGCCCCGTGGCGGGGCTGATCCGTGCGATACAGCCTCTGGCTCAGTCTAGTGAGCAGACACCCGGAGTCCAGTGTGGGAGCGGCGGTGCGCCGCCCCCACACTGGGGTCAAGTTGGCGCTTAGTATATCGATCAGGCCCAACGGACGTTGGGCCTTGCGCACATTTGTTGCTAAAAATTACTCCAAAGCCTTCCAGATATCCGTTGCGTACTCGCGAATGGTCCGGTCGGACGAGAACCAGCCCATCCGCGCGGTGTTCAATACCGCCGAGCGCCACCACTCTTTCGAGTCGTGCCAGTGAGCTTCGACCCGCATCTGCGCGTTCCAGTAAGAGTCGAAATCGGCGCAGACCAGGAAGCGGTCGTAGTCCACCAGCGAATCGATCAGCGCGGTATAACGGGACGGATCGTCTGGTGAGAACACCCCGCTGCGAATCGCTTGCAGCACGTCGTTGAGCCGATGGGAGGCGGCGATGTCCGGCGCGGCGTTGAATTCATGGTTACGCTTGCGCGCTTCCACTTGCTGGGCGCTGAGACCAAAAATAAACATGTGCTCGGCACCGATGCGCTCGCACATTTCCACGTTGGCCCCGTCCAGGGTACCGATGGTCAGCGCGCCGTTGAGGCCGAATTTCATGTTACTGGTGCCCGAGGCTTCGAAGCCGGCAGTGGAAATCTGCTCCGACAAGTCCGCCGCCGGAATGATGCTCTCGGCCAGGCTGACGTTGTAGTTGGGCAGGAACACCACTTTGAGCAAGCCGCGCACCGTCGGGTCGTTGTTGACCACCCGCGCAATGTCGTTGGTCAGCTTGATGATCAGCTTGGCTTGGTGATAACTGGCCGCCGCCTTGCCGGCGAAGATTTTCACCCGCGGTACCCAGTCGGTTTCCGGCTCGGCACGAATCGCCTGATACAGCGCGACGGTGTGCATCAGGTTAAGCAACTGACGCTTGTATTCGTGGATCCGCTTGACCTGCACATCGAACATCGCCGCCGGATTGACCGCGATCCCCAGCCGCTCATGAATCAGATACGCCAGGGCTTTCTTGTTGTGCAGCCGCTGTTCGGCGAACTGCTTGCGAAATGCAGTCTTCTCGGCAAACGGCTCCAGCGCGAGCAAGCGCTCCTCGGGGTTATCCAGCAGATTCGGGCCGAGGGCGTCGACCAGCATGGAGGTGAGTTCGGGGTTGGCCTGATAGAGCCAGCGGCGGAAGGTAATGCCATTGGTCTTGTTGTTGATCCGGTCCGGGTAAAGCTTGTGCAGCTCGGAGAACACCGTGCTGCGCATCAGCTGCGTGTGCAGGCCGGACACGCCATTGACGCTGTGGGAACCCAGGAATGCCAGGTTACCCATGCGCACGCGGCGACCGTTGTCTTCCTCGATCAGCGAAATCGCACGCAGCACGTCGAAATCGTGAACACCTTTGGCACGCAACGAGTCGATGTGCTGGGCGTTGATCAAGTAAATGATCTGCATGTGCCGGGGCAGCATCCGCTCCATCAGACTGACCGGCCAGGTTTCCAGCGCTTCCGGCAACAGCGTGTGGTTGGTGTACGACAGCGTGTCGACCGTGATCTGCCAGGCCGCATCCCACGCCACGTCATAGACGTCGACCAACTGACGCATCAGTTCGGCAACGGCGATCGAGGGGTGAGTGTCGTTGAGTTGAATGGCAGCGTGATCGCCCAGGGTCAGCACCGAGGTGTGCATGTTGCGATGGCGACGCAACAAGTCCTGCAAGGACGCGGAGACGAAGAAATATTCCTGGCGCAGGCGCAACTCCTGGCCGGCCTCGTTGCTGTCAGCCGGGTAAAGCACGCGGGAGATACTTTCTGCCCAGGCCACTTCCGCGACCGCGCCCAAGTGGTCGCCCGCGTTGAAGCGCTCCAGATGCAATTCTTCCATGGCCCGGGCGCGCCACAGCCGCAGGGTGTTGACGCTTGCACCACGCCAACCGACCACCGGGGTGTCGTAGGCAATGGCCCGCACGGTTTCCGACGGGGACCAGACTTGCCTGGACTTGCCGGCTTCATCGGTCACGGTTTCGACACTGCCGCCGAAACCGATCGGGTAGGCCACCTCTGGTCGTTCGAACTCCCACGGGTTGCCGAAGTCCAGCCAGTGTTCGGTCTGCTCCTGCTGCCAGCCGTCGACGATGGCCTGGCGGAACAAACCGTGTTCGTAACGAATGCCATAGCCATGGCCGGCGATGCCGAGGGTCGACATGCTTTCCATGAAGCATGCCGCCAGACGCCCGAGGCCACCGTTGCCCAGTGCCGCATCGGGCTCCAGCAGACGGATGCGTTCGATGTCGACCCCCAGCTCGGTCATGGCCTCGCGGGCTACATCGAGCAAGCCGAGGTTGCTCAGGCTGTCGTAGAGCAAGCGACCGATAAGAAATTCAAGGGAAAGGTAATAAACGCGTTTCTGGCCTTTGCGGTAGATCTGCCGGGTGTGGTCCATCCAGTGCTCGACCATGTGATCACGCGCCGCCAGGGCAATGGCTTCGAACCAGTCATGGTCGAAGGCGTGATCCGGGTCTTTACCCACCGCGTAAGTGAGCTTGGTCAAGACGGCGTCGCGGAATGCGGCCACCTCTGCTTCGCGAACAAGTGGTTCTTGAGTCATCGATAAGACCTCGAGCGAGCGTGAAGTTGTCTGAGCCTAGTCGGTCTGACAGACCGTAGAGACTCTGGTTCGGCAGTTTTTCCTGTTAGTACGAGATAGATCGACATTACGTTGTCGTGGGCCAGAAACAATGCAGGGGCCGTGCCGGACACAGGACTATTTTGCGACAAGCAAAAAAAATCTGGCGAAAGGTTGTTCAAAAATCCACCAGTCCCGGTATGATCGCGCGCCCTGATGCACACGCTGGTAACAACCGATGATGAAGCCCAACCTGATCGCCGCCGCGGAAATCGATCGCCTCGATACCTGGGCCAAGTACTCTGCCCCAATGTGCGGCTCGTGCATGTCCAGCTGCTGCACGCTGCCGGTCGAGGTCAAGATCAAGGATCTGATCCGTATCGGCATCGTCGACGAATTCGAACTGGGCGATCCACCCAAGAACATCGCCAAGCGCTTGCAGAAGGAAGGGATTGTCGAGCGCTACAACCAGAAGTCCGAGATCTTCACCCTCCAGCGCATGAGCAACAACGATTGCCTGTACCTGGATCGTAAAAGCCGTTTGTGCACTATTTATGATAAGCGCCCGGACACCTGCCGCAACCACCCGAAGATCGGACCGCGGCCAGGGTATTGCGCGTACAAGCCTAAAGAAGTGGTGCGCGAGACCAGCAGCTCCAGCCGCACCCTCGAAAAGTTTTAAAGCCGCCTCGATCCCCGTAGCAGCTGTCGAACGCAGCCTCGCAGGCTCGGCAGCTGCTACAGCCAGACAAACAAAAACGCCCCCGGCCTTTCGACCGGGGGCGTTTTCATTCAGCCTGAGTTAACTCAGTTCTTGGCTTTCTTGGCAGCGCGGGTACGCTCGCCTTCGTCCAGGATCTTCTTACGCAGGCGGATCGACTTAGGTGTCACTTCGCACAGCTCGTCATCCTGGATGAATTCCAGGGCCTGTTCCAGAGTGAAGCGAACAGGTGGAACCAGGGCGATGGTTTCGTCTTTACCCGAAGCACGCATGTTGTCGAGCTTCTTGCCTTTGGTTGGGTTGACGCCCATGTCGTTGTCACGGCTGTTCAGACCAACGATCTGACCGTTGTAGATCTCTTGACCGTGCTCAACGAACAGCTTGCCACGCGCCTGCAGGGTTTCCAGGGAGTAGGTCAGCGCCTTGCCGGTTTCTACCGATACCAGAACACCGTTCTGACGACCGGACATGTCGCCGGACTTCATGGTGTCGTAGCGATCGAAGATCGAGGTCAGGATGCCAGCACCGTTGGTCAGGGTCAGGAACTGGTTACGGAAACCGATCAGACCGCGAGCAGGGATGTTGTACTCCAGACGAACACGGCCTTTGCCATCCGGCACCATGTTGGTCAGGTCGCCTTTACGCAGGCCCATCTCTTCCATGACCTTGCCCTGGGATTCTTCAGGGGTGTCGATGGTTACGTTTTCGAACGGTTCCTGCTTCACGCCGTCAACTTGACGGATGATCACTTCCGGACGACCAACGCCCATTTCGAAGCCTTCGCGACGCATGGTTTCGATCAGTACCGAGAGGTGCAGCTCACCACGGCCGGAAACCTTGAACTTGTCAGCCGAGTCGCCTTCTTCAACGCGCAGTGCAACGTTGTACAGCAGCTCTTTATCCAGACGTTCCTTGATGTTACGGGAAGTCACGAACTTGCCTTCTTTACCGCAGAAAGGCGAGTCGTTTACCTGGAAGGTCATGGAAACGGTTGGCTCGTCAACGGTCAGAGGCTTCATCGCCTCGACGTTGTCCGGCTGGCACAGGGTGTCGGAGATGAACAGCGAGTCCATACCGCTCACGCACACGATGTCACCGGCAAACGCTTCTTCAACGTCGATACGGTGCAGGCCGTGGTGACCCATCAGCTTCAGGATACGACCGTTACGCTTCTTGCCGTCGGCGCCAATGGCCACGACTGGAGTGTTCGGCTTGACGCTACCACGAGCGATACGGCCAACACCGATAACACCCAGGAAGCTGTTGTAGTCCAGTGCCGAGATTTGCATCTGGAACGGGCCTTCACGGTCAACTTTAGGAGCCGGTACGTTGTCGACGATCGACTGGTACAACGGGGTCATGTCTTCAGCCATGTCGGTGTGGTCCAGACCGGCGATGCCGTTCAGGGCCGAGGCGTAGACGACTTTGAAGTCCAGCTGTTCTTCGGTAGCACCCAGGTTGTCGAACAGGTCGAAGATCTGGTCCAGAACCCAGTCCGGACGCGCGCCTGGACGGTCAACCTTGTTGATGCACACGATTGGACGCAGGCCGGCTTCGAACGCCTTCTTGGTCACGAAACGGGTTTGCGGCATAGGGCCGTCTTGAGCGTCAACCAGCAGCAGAACGGAGTCGACCATCGACATTACGCGTTCAACTTCGCCGCCGAAGTCGGCGTGGCCCGGGGTGTCCACGATGTTGATGTGGTAGCCGTTCCAGTTGATGGCGGTGTTTTTCGCCAGAATGGTAATACCGCGCTCTTTCTCCTGGTCGTTGGAGTCCATCACGCGCTCGTCGTTGAGCTCGTTGCGCTCCAGGGTGCCGGATTGACGCAAGAGTTTGTCTACCAGGGTGGTTTTACCATGGTCAACGTGGGCAATGATGGCGATGTTGCGTAGATTTTCGATCACTTGTGTATCTCGATCAGAGGATTCGGTGTGCTGACAAGTCTTGGCAGCGATTAACAGTAGCGTCCGTACAAGCCGTTACAACTTGACGGTGGCATCGGGGGGCCGGTGACGCAGGCCACAGGCAAACAGCCCCGGGCACTTAGCTCGGTCGATAAACGCGCACATTGGCATGCCCCTCACTGAGCAAATGGTGGGCATGCAGGCGACTCATCACGCCTTTGTCGCAATACAGCAGGTACTGGCGAGTAGGGTCCAGTTCCTTGAAACGAGCGTTCAGTGCATAAAACGGCATCGTCTGTACCTCGATACCAGGAAGCTCCAGCGGGTCGTCTTCGGCGGCATCCGGGTGACGGATATCGATGATGATCTGGCCCGCCAGCGCTTCGCTGACTTCTTCAATCTGCAAGTCCTGGCCCAATTCGTCGATCACCCGATCGATCGGCACCAGTTTGGCGTTCTCGAGCGCGCGCTCAAGGACTGCCATGTCGAATTCTTTCTCTTCGTGCTCCACGCGGTAGCGCTTGGCCGCCGTCTTCGGATTGACCGAGATGACCCCGCAGTACTCCGGCATGTGCCGGGCGAAATCGGCGGTGCCGATCTCGTTGGCCGTGTCGATGATGTCCTGCTTGTGACTGGCGATCAGTGGACGCAAGACCAGCTTGTCGGTTACGCAGTCGATCACGGACAGGTTCGGCAACGTCTGGCTCGACACCTGGGAGATCGCCTCACCCGTGACCAGCGCTTCGATGTGCAGTCGATCGGCAATTCGGGAAGCAGCGCGCAACATCATACGCTTCAAAACTACACCCATATGACTGTTATCGACTTTCCCGAGAATTTCTCCCAGAACTTCCTCGAACGGCACACTGACAAATAACACGCGTTGGGAGCTGCCGTACTTCTTCCAGATGAAGTGCGCGACTTCCATGACGCCCAATTCGTGGGCGCGTCCGCCCAGGTTGAAGAAGCAGAAGTGGCTCATCAGCCCGCGGCGCATGATCTGGTAGGCCGCAACGGTGGAATCGAAGCCGCCGGACATCAGTACAAGCGTCTGTTCCAGGGCCCCGAGCGGATAACCGCCGATGCCGTTGTGCTGGCTGTGGATCACGAACAACCGTTGGTCGCGAACTTCGATACGGACTTCGATTTCGGGCTTTTTCAGGTCGATTCCGGCGGCACCACACTGACGGCGCAACTGGCTGCCGACATATTTCTCGATGTCTATCGAACTGAATGGGTGCTTGCCGGCGCGCTTGCAGCGCACCGAGAAAATCTTCCCGGCCAGCGCATCGCCGTAGTGCTGCTTGCACTTCTCGACGATGTCGTCGAAGTCGCCCAGCGGGTACTCGTCGATCTGCAAAAAGTGCGCGATGCCCGGCGTGCAAGTCAGGCGCTCGCCCATCTCTTTCAGGACCTTGGGGTCGCTGACGCGGGTTTCCAGCTCGAGATTGTCCCACACACCGTTCACCACCACGGCCGGGTCCAGGTCGCGGAGCACGGTACGGATGTTTTTGGCCAACTGGCGGATGAAACGCATCCGTACCGGGCGGCTCTTGATGGTGATCTCGGGGAAGACTTTTACGATTAGTTTCATGAAAACAGCGCGCGCAGGGCCAGCCGAAAAAGGGGGGCGCGGATTATAGCGGAAATTGCTCAAGGTTTAACCAGTTAATGTGCAGAAGGTTTTGCATGCACCAAAACAGGTCATTTATGGAAATCGACGCTACATTACAGGGCGATATTTTGCGCTTTATGGTGCGCCGCCCCCTTGCAAGCGTGATATTGGGGCAAAAAACCCATGATGAGGCACTGGCATGCAATTTGCTCCCTTGTGAGGCAGGTTGCCATGGCAGAGTATTCGCGCCGGCATCACCCACATTTAAGGGCATCCATTACTAGCCCTAAGCCACCCGGAGGACACTATGTCGAAGTCGGTTCAACTCATCAAAGATCATGACGTCAAGTGGATTGATCTGCGCTTCACGGACACCAAAGGCACTCAGCACCACGTGACCATGCCGGCTCGCGATGCGCTGGATGAAGCTTTCTTCGAAGAAGGCAAAATGTTCGACGGTTCCTCCATCGCTGGCTGGAAAGGCATCGAAGCTTCCGACATGATCCTGATGCCGGACGACACCACTGCCGTTCTCGACCCGTTCACCGAAGAGCCGACCCTGATCCTGGTTTGCGACGTGATCGAGCCTTCGACCATGCAAGGCTACGACCGTGACCCACGGGCGATCGCCAAGCGTGCCGAGGAATACCTGAAGTCGACCGGTATCGGCGACACCGTATTTGTGGGTCCAGAGCCTGAGTTCTTCATCTTCGACGAAGTGAAGTTCAAGTCCGACATCTCCGGCTCGATGTTCAAAATCTACTCCGAACAAGGTTCGTGGATGTCCGACCAGGACGTGGAAGGCGGCAACAAAGGCCACCGTCCAGGCGTCAAAGGCGGCTACTTCCCGGTTCCGCCGTTCGACCACGACCACGAAATCCGTACCTCCATGTGCAACGCCATGGAAGAAATGGGCCTGACCATCGAAGTTCACCACCACGAAGTGGCGACTGCCGGTCAGAACGAAATCGGCGTGAAGTTCAACACCCTGGTTGCCAAGGCTGACGAAGTTCAGACCCTGAAATACTGCGTACACAACGTAGCTGACGCATACGGCCGCACCGCGACCTTCATGCCTAAGCCGCTGTACGGCGACAACGGTTCGGGTATGCACGTTCACCTGTCCATCGCCAAAGATGGCAAGAACACCTTCGCTGGCGAAGGCTATGCCGGCCTGTCCGACACCGCTCTGTACTTCATCGGCGGTATCATCAAGCACGGTAAGGCTCTGAACGGCTTCACCAACCCGTCGACCAACTCCTACAAGCGTCTGGTCCCAGGCTTCGAAGCTCCAGTGATGCTGGCCTACTCGGCCCGCAACCGTTCCGCTTCGATCCGTATTCCTTACGTGTCCAGCCCTCGCGCTCGCCGTATCGAAGCCCGCTTCCCGGATCCGGCAGCTAACCCGTACCTGGGCTTCGCTGCACTGTTGATGGCTGGCCTGGACGGCATCCAGAACAAGATCCACCCTGGCGATGCAGCTGACAAAAACCTGTACGACCTGCCGCCTGAAGAGGCGAAAGAGATCCCACAAGTTTGCGGCAGCCTGAAAGAAGCCCTGGAAGAGCTGGACAAAGGTCGTGCGTTCCTGACCAAAGGCGGCGTTTTCAGCGACGACTTCATCGACGCTTACATCGCTCTGAAAAGCGAAGAAGAAATCAAGGTTCGTACCTTCGTACACCCACTGGAATATGAGCTGTACTACAGCTGCTGATCCGGTAGCGCTGCACTACGCAGCGTGACAAAAGAGAGGCCTCCTTCGGGAGGCCTTTTTTGTGGGCGAACGTCTGTCATCGAATGCCCGGTTGCGTGCATCATGGCCTTCACCCGATAAAGTCGAGATCCTCCATGCGCCTACGCTCATCCCTTGCCTTGCTCACTGCCCTGCTGGCCAACAGCGCTTTCGCCAGCCCGGCACCTGCCGCCCTCGCCCCACTGCTTGGCACCATCGAGGAGCGCCTGGCGATTGCCGATCAAGTCGCGTTGAGCAAATGGGACAGCGGTAAACCCGTCGAGGACCGTCAGCGCGAGCGTGATGTGATTGCCGGCGCCGTTGCCCTGGCACCTGCTTATAAATTGAGCAACGAAGCCGTCGAACAGTTCTTCTCGGCGCAGATCGAGGCCAACAAACTGGTGCAATACGCGCATTTGTCTGACTGGCATGCGCAAGGCAAGGCACCCGACGATCCTCGCCCCGACCTCGTCGGGCAGATCCGCCCGCAACTTGATCAGTTACAAAAACGCCTGCTGCAACAACTGGCCGATTTCAGCCCTTATCGCAACGACCCGCAGTGCCCGTCCTGGCTGGCCAAGGCCAATAAAACCGGCACCCAAGTATCTCTGCGCGAGCTCGCCAAGGTACGCGCCAGCGCTGAGTTGTGCAGCGCCAGCCGCTGAGCCGGCCTGCCGACATGCGCTGATGTGCTCTATGCTCAGCGCTTAGTCGCCACGAACGGAACAGGGCCGGACACTTGCCCAACGGCCAATGGAAGCCTGCAATGCGCTCATTGTTGTTATGCCTGCTCGTACTGATCGCCCTGCCCGCCGCTGCGCAGATCTATAAGTACACCGACGCCAATGGCAACACCGCCTACAGCAATCAGCCGCCCGACGGCGTCAAAGCCCGGCCGGTCGAATTGCCACCGCTCAACAGCGTCGAGCGTCAGTCGCCCAGCGAACCCGTAGCACCGCCGCAAGCCAGTAGCCGTGACCAACCGCACAGCGCCTATCAGGTGCTGGAGCTGAGCGGCCTGCCCACCGAAGAAGCCTTGCGCGCCAACGACGGCACGTTCACCGTCAGCGTATTGATCAATCCACGCCTGCAAGGCACTCATCGATTGAGGCTGTTACTGGACGGTCAACCCTACGGCCAGCCGAGCAACGTGCCGACCCTGCAACTAGTGAACATCGACCGTGGCGAACATAACCTTGCGGTTCAGGTGATCGACGGGCAAAACGTCGTGCAACAGAGCCCCACCGTGACGCTCACCGTGCAACGGGTGCATAAACCTTGAGGGCCTGGCTGTTGATCGCGTGCCTGGTCAGCCTGCCGGCGATGGCCGAGGTCTTCACATATATCGACGCTCAGGGTAATCGGGTCTTCACCGATCAGCCGGGCGCCCGCAATGCCAAACGTGTGCCGTTGGCGACAAGCAATCGAATGTCGGCCAACCCGAGTGGCGCAGCGCCCATGACCGCCGCGAAAACAAACCCGGCCAAACCATTGTTTCATTACGACATGCTTCGGGTGCTGGTGCCGGAACCGGATGCCACGATCCGTAGCAGTGCCGGTGAGTTGATCGTCAGCGTTACCAGCGAACCCGGCCTGCAACAGGGTCATCGTTACCGTTTGCTGCTGGACGGCCAGCCCACCGCCGAGCCCGGCCCCAGCCCGGTGTTCGCCCTGAGCAATATCGACCGCGGCAGTCACAACCTGTCGGTGGAAATCCTCGACGAACAGGGCCGCACCGTCGAACGCACGGCCAATCAACCGTTCCATATGCTGCGCATTTCCCTGGCGCAGAAACGCCAGGTCAAACCCTGCACCCTCACCGACTACGGCCAACGGCCGGAATGCCCCCTTAAAGACAAGCCTGAAGAAGAAAAAAGCGCCTTCTTGCCCTTCTTCTAACCTCGTTCAGGTTTGCGCACTATATTGGTGCAAACATCTGCACCATACCCACATCTCAGCCCATTTTGGTTCGAAAGTACTCGAAAAAACTGGCAGAACGCCATGCAAACGAGCGTAAAACGCCCGTTTCAGGCTCTAAACGCTTCTTTTCGGAGCCTTGGTTTGGTTTTTGCATTTTCCTCATACCGGCGCGTTATTCATGCGCATGCCCTGCTCCAAAAGAGGTCCTGATGACCATTAGCGACGCACTACACCGCTTGCTACTCGACAACCTGACCACCGCCACCATCCTGCTCGACGCCGAACTGCGCCTCGAGTACATGAACCCGGCGGCGGAAATGCTCCTGGCCATCAGCGGCCAGCGTAGCCATGGGCAGTTCATCAGTGAGTTGTTCACCGAGTCCACCGAAGCGCTGAACTCCCTGCGCCAGGCAGTCGAGCAGGCACACCCGTTCACCAAGCGCGAAGCGATGCTCACCGCCCTCACCGGCCAGACCTTGACCGTCGACTACGCCGTGACGCCAATCCTGAGCAATGGCGACACGATGCTGCTGCTGGAGGTTCATCCTCGCGACCGCCTCTTGCGGATCACCAAGGAAGAGGCGCAACTGTCGAAGCAGGAAACCAGCAAAATGCTGGTGCGTGGCCTCGCCCACGAGATCAAGAACCCTCTTGGCGGCATTCGTGGCGCGGCTCAGTTGCTCGCCCGTGAGTTGCCGGAAGAAAGCCTGCGCGATTACACCAACGTCATCATTGAAGAGGCCGATCGCCTGCGCAATCTGGTGGATCGCATGCTCGGCTCCAACAAGCTACCGTCGCTGGCCATGTGCAACGTCCACGAAGTGCTGGAGCGTGTGTGTCAGTTGGTGGAGGCCGAAAGTCAGGGCTGCATCACTTTGGTGCGCGACTACGACCCAAGCATTCCAGATGTCTTGATTGATCGCGAACAGATGATTCAAGCCGTGCTGAACATCGTGCGCAACGCGATGCAGGCCATCAGCAGCCAGAACGAGCTGCGCCTTGGCCGCATCAGCTTGCGTACCCGCGCCATGCGCCAGTTCACCATCGGCCACGTGCGCCATCGCCTGGTGACCAAGATCGAGATCATCGACAACGGCCCGGGGATCCCCGCCGAGCTGCAGGAAACCATCTTCTTCCCCATGGTCAGCGGCCGCCCGGACGGTACCGGGCTGGGCCTGGCCATTACCCAGAACATCATCAGCCAGCACCAGGGCTTGATCGAATGTGACAGCCATCCAGGCCACACCACGTTCTCGATCTTTCTGCCACTGGAACAAGGAGCCACATCGACATGAGCCGTAGTGAAACCGTGTGGATCGTCGATGACGACCGTTCTATCCGTTGGGTCCTGGAAAAAGCCTTGCAACAGGAAGGCATGACCACGCAAAGCTTCGACAGCGCCGATGGCGTGATGAGCCGCCTGGCGCGCCAGCAGCCGGACGTGATCATCTCCGACATTCGCATGCCGGGTGCCAGCGGCCTGGACCTTCTGGCGCGGATTCGTGAACAACACCCACGGCTGCCAGTCATCATCATGACTGCCCACTCCGACCTGGACAGCGCTGTCGCGTCCTATCAGGGCGGCGCGTTCGAATACTTGCCCAAGCCGTTCGATGTCGACGAAGCCGTGTCGCTGGTCAAGCGCGCCAATCAACACGCACAGGAACAGCAAGGCCTGGAAGTCGTCCCGACGCTGACCCGCACCCCGGAAATCATCGGCGAAGCGCCGGCGATGCAGGAAGTGTTTCGCGCCATCGGGCGCTTGAGTCACTCCAACATCACCGTGCTGATCAACGGCGAATCCGGCACCGGTAAAGAGCTGGTGGCCCACGCCCTGCACCGTCACAGCCCACGGGCGGCCTCGCCATTCATTGCGCTGAACATGGCGGCGATCCCCAAGGATCTGATGGAGTCCGAACTGTTCGGCCACGAAAAAGGCGCGTTCACCGGCGCAGCCAACCTGCGTCGCGGGCGCTTCGAACAGGCCGACGGCGGCACGCTGTTCCTCGATGAAATCGGCGACATGCCGGCTGACACCCAGACTCGTTTGCTGCGGGTACTGGCGGACGGCGAGTTTTACCGCGTCGGCGGTCATGTGCCGGTGAAGGTCGATGTACGCATCATCGCCGCGACTCACCAGAATCTGGAAACCCTGGTGCATGCCGGAAAATTCCGTGAGGACTTGTTCCACCGCCTCAACGTAATCCGCATCCACATTCCACGGCTGTCGGACCGTCGCGAAGACATCCCGACCCTGGCCAAGCACTTCCTCAGCCGCGCCGCGCAAGAACTGGCGGTGGAACCGAAACTGCTGAAAAGCGAAACCGAGGAATACCTGAAAAACCTGCCATGGCCAGGCAACGTGCGTCAGCTGGAGAACACCTGCCGCTGGATCACCGTAATGGCTTCAGGTCGCGAGGTGCACATCAGCGACCTGCCGCCGGAGCTGCTGAGCCTGCCGCAGGATTCAGCACCGGTAACCAATTGGGAGCAGGCGCTGCGCCAGTGGGCCGACCAGGCTTTGGCACGTGGCCAATCGAGCCTGCTCGACAGCGCCGTACCGGCCTTCGAGCGGATCATGATCGAAACCGCCCTCAAACACACCGCCGGCCGCCGCCGCGACGCCGCCGTACTGCTGGGCTGGGGACGTAATACCTTGACGCGCAAGATCAAGGAATTGGGGATGAAGGTAGACGGCGGGGATGATGATGAGGGGGATGAGGGTTAACTAGCCGCCAGCTCCTCACTGAGTACCGGATCCAATCGCGGGCAAGTCCGCTCCCACAGGAATTTCGATGGTTTCACCGTCGCGTGAACACCTTTGAACCTTGTGGGAGCGGGCTTGCCCGCGATGCTTTTGGGGCCACCGTGCACCGCAGCAATGCACCGTGAACCGCAATCGCGCACAACAACCCGTCCCAAATCCCGTGCTCATCTGCAGAAAAAACCATACCGAAAAAACACAAAAGCCCCGGAATACGGGGCTTTCAGCACTACTCAGCGACTTTTCGTTTCAACATATTAAAAACTGGCACGCCCCCTGCAATAGTCCAATCAGTGATTCGATTCACTACCCAGTTTCGGGGACCTTGGTACAGGCAGGCCGGGGATTCCCCTCTTTACACCGGGCTCACACCGCAACAGCGACGAGCCCACCCGTTTTGGGGTCCTTGGTACAGGCAGGCCGGGGATTCCCTCTTTACACCGGGCTCACGATRCAAWGCGCGAGCCCTCCCGTTTCGGGAACCTTGGTACAGGCAGGCCGGGGATTCCCTCTTTACACCGGGCTCACGATGCAATGCGCGAGCCCTCCCGTTTCGGGAACCTTGGTACAGGCAGGCCGGGGATTCCCTCTTTTATTGCTCTCGGAGATGGATCTCCAGCCGCCAGCGGTCATCGACCTTGCTACCGGCCCAGTCGCCCTGCAGGGGCCGGGCCGCCACCACCGTCAGCAACAATCCCCCATCACTCAATCGCGTTCGCCAGTTCACGTCCTTGCCGTTGAGCTTGAGCTGACCTTTCTGTGCACGGCCTTCAGCCTCGAACAACAGCGCGACACTGCCGTCGACCAACTCGCCGTGGGTTTTGGGCTCGTTGTTGAACCAAACCACCAGTCCATCATTGGTCACCTCGACCTGCTGCAAAACGCTGGGGTCGGGCGCAGTCAGACGACCGATCATCAGGCCCACCATCACCCCGACAATCGCCAGTGAACCCATCACCCGCAGGAATAGTTTCGAACGGGGATCGGCTTGCGGCGTAGAATGCTGCTCATCTTTACCTTCGGAGCCGTGCATGTTTCACGTCATCCTTTTCCAACCAGAAATTCCGCCGAATACCGGCAACGTTATCAGGCTGTGCGCCAACAGTGGCTGCCACCTGCATTTGATCGAACCGCTGGGCTTCGAGATGGACGACAAGCGCCTGCGCCGGGCGGGCCTCGATTACCATGAGTATGCCACCCTGCAACGCCACGCAGACCTCGCCAGCTGTCTGGAAAGCCTCGGCCACCCTCGGCTGTTCGCCTTTACCACCAAGGGTTCGCGACCGTTCCATGATGCCAGCTTCGCCGAGGGCGATGCCTTCCTGTTCGGCCCGGAAAGCCGCGGCTTGCCAGCCGAAGTGCTCGACGCCCTGCCCGGCGAACAACGCCTGCGCCTGCCCATGCGCGAAGGCTGTCGCAGCCTGAACCTGTCCAACACCGTGGCCATCGCAGTGTACGAGGCCTGGCGTCAGCTCGGGTTCAAGTAACCTCACGATCCGACTACGGGTTTCGTTTGCTCCATGAAAAAAGCGCCTTTGAAGGCGCTTTTTTCATGGAGCAAACAAAGCTTCTTTTTACTGGACGGTCGGAGTCTCGCCAGCCGCCTGCATGCGTTGCAGCTCTTGTGCGTACAGCGCGTCGAAGTTCACCGGGGCCAGCATCAGGGCCGGGAACGAACCGCGGGTCACCAGGCTGTCCAGGGTTTCGCGAGCGTACGGGAACAGGATGTTCGGGCAGAACGCGCCCAGGGTGTGGCTCATCGAAGCCGCGTCCAGGTTCTTGATCAGGAAGATCCCGGCTTGTTGCACTTCAGCGATGAACGCCACTTCTTCACCGTTTTTCACGGTGACCGACAGGGTCAGCACGACTTCGTGGAAGTCGCCTTCCAGCGCCTTCTGACGGGTGTTCAGATCCAGACCGACGCTCGGCTCCCACTGCTGGCGGAAGATTGCCGGGCTTTTCGGGGCTTCGAAGGACAAGTCACGTACGTAGATGCGCTGCAAGGAGAATTGCGGTGCGTTTTCTTCTTCGCTAGCTGCAGTGTTCTGTTGGTCAGTCATCTCAGATCCTTTCTGATCTCGGGTCTTATAGGGTTAGCTATTTCTAAGTAACGCAGTCAGGCCTTGAGCATGGCGTCGAGCTTGCCGGCGCGCTCCAGGGCAAACAAATCATCACAGCCGCCAACGTGGGTGTTGCCGATCCAGATCTGCGGCACGGACGTTCGCCCGGCCTTCTGAGCCATCGCGGCACGCACCTGCGGCTTGCCATCGACCTTGATCTCTTCGAAGGCCACGCCTTTGTTCTCGAGCAGGTACTTGGCTCGCGAGCAATAAGGGCAGTAATCGCTGGAATAGACGACGACGTTGTTCATATCACTTCACCAGCGGCAGATTATCGGCTTTCCAGCTGGAAATACCGCCAGACAGCTTGGCAGCGGTGAAACCGGCTTTCACCAGTTCACGGGCATGAGTACCGGCGGTCTGGCCCATGGCGTCGACCAGGATAATGGTCTTGGCCTTGTGCTTTTCCAGTTCGCCGATGCGAGTGGCCAGTTTGTCCTGAGGAATATTCAACGCGCCAACGATGTGACCGGCGGCGAAATCCTTGGTCGGACGAATGTCGACCACCACGCCTGCGTCCTTGTTGACCAGCCCGGTCAGTTCACCGGTGCTCAGGCTGCGGCCACCGCCTTGCATCTGATAGGCCAATAGCAGGGCCGCCAGTACAACGAAGATACCCACGAGAATGTAGTGGTTGGTGGCGAATTGAATCAGGTGATCAACCATCGAAGGAGGTTCCAGGGCGTTAAAATGTCGGCCAGTATACACAGCCACTATGGTGGGCCAAACCCCGTCCGGCGGTGACGTGGCCGGAACTTCGCTTTAAACTGCCACTCCCTTTTCCATCGCCCTCTTTTAATTCAGCCACGAGTGGAATCCATGACTACCACGCCTAAACCTTTGGTCCTGATTATTCTCGACGGCTTCGGTCACAGTGAGAGCCCTGAATCCAACGCCATCTATGCGGCGAAGAAGCCCGTACTGGACCGTCTGTGGGCCACCGTGCCGAACGGCCTGATCTCGGGCAGCGGCATGGACGTCGGCTTGCCGGACGGCCAGATGGGCAACTCCGAAGTCGGCCACATGAACCTCGGCGCCGGCCGGGTGGTGTATCAGGACTTCACTCGCGTGACCAAAGCGATCCGCGACGGCGAGTTCTTCGAGAACCCGACCATCTGCGCCGCGGTGGATAAAGCCGTCGCTGCCGGCAAAGCCGTGCACTTCATGGGTCTGCTGTCCGATGGCGGCGTTCACAGCCACCAGGACCACCTGATCGCCATGGCTGAGCTGGCCTTCAAGCGCGGCGCCGAAAAAATCTACCTGCACGCCTTCCTCGACGGCCGCGACACGCCGCCGAAAAGCGCCCAGTCGTCGATCGAATTGCTGGATGCAACCTTCGAAGCCCTCGGCAAAGGCCGGATCGCCAGCATCATTGGCCGTTATTACGCCATGGACCGTGACAACCGTTGGGATCGCGTGTCCCAGGCCTACAACCTGATCGTCGATGGCGCCAGCGAATTCAATGCCGCCACCGCCCAGGAAGGCCTGCAGGCCGCGTACGAACGTGGCGAGAGCGACGAATTCGTCAAAGCCACCAGCATCGGTGAGCCGGTGAAGGTCGAAGATGGCGACGCCGTGGTCTTCATGAACTTCCGCGCCGACCGTGCCCGCGAACTGACCCGCGTGTTCGTCGAAGACGATTTCAAGGAATTCGAACGTGCTCGCCAGCCAAAACTGGCCGGTTTCGTCATGCTGACCCAATACGCCGCCAGCATCCCCGCGCCGTCGGCTTTCGCTGCGGGTAGCCTGGAAAACGTACTGGGCGATTACCTGGCGAAAAACGGCAAGACACAGCTGCGCATCGCCGAAACCGAGAAGTATGCCCACGTGACCTTCTTCTTCTCCGGCGGTCGCGAAGAACCGTTCCCGGGCGAAGAACGCATCCTGATCCCGTCGCCGAAAGTCGCCACCTATGACTTGCAGCCCGAGATGAGTGCCCCGGAAGTCACCGACCGCATCGTCGATGCCATTGAAAACCAGCGTTACGACGTGATCGTGGTCAACTACGCCAACGGCGACATGGTCGGCCACAGCGGTGTATTCGAGGCGGCGGTGAAAGCTGTGGAATGCCTGGACACCTGCGTCGGCCGTATCGTCACGGCACTGGAAAAAGTCGGCGGCGAAGCCCTGATTACCGCCGACCATGGCAATGTCGAGCAAATGTCCGACGCCTCCACCGGCCAGGCCCACACCGCCCACACCACCGAGCCGGTGCCGTTCATCTATGTCGGCAAGCGTGACTTGAAGGTTCGCGAAGGCGGCGTGCTGGCCGACGTGGCGCCGACCATGCTGAAGTTGCTGGGGCTTGAGAAGCCTGTGGAAATGACCGGGACTTCGATTCTGGTGTAATCCGCCGTTCAAACACCACACAACCCTGTGGGAGCGGGCTTGTGTGGTGAGGGGGCTTGCCCCCGTTCGGCTGCGCAGCAGTCGTAAAACCATTGCATGCGGTGTACCTGGTACACCGCGATTGCAGATTTTGGGGCCGCTTCGCGATCCAACGGGGGCAAGCCCCCTCGCCACACAGGCTCGCTCCCACATTGGTTTTCAGTCCAGTTATCACACAGTCCCAATTGGGCGTTTTTTTTGCAGCGTGGGGCGGGCATACTAGGCCGTCCCTTTCCCTGGTGTCGCCCGCCTCTATGCTTCGCGTCCTGATAGCCCTCGCTCTGACATGCCTGCTCCAACCGGCCTTTGCCGACGAGCGCACGCAAACCCAACAACAGTTGGACGCCACGCGTCAGGACATTGCCGAACTGAAAAAGCTGCTGGGCAAGCTGCAGGAAGAAAAATCCGGGGTGCAGAAAGACCTCAAAGGCACCGAAACCGAGATGGGCAAGCTCGAGAAGCAGGTCGATGCGCTGCAAAAAGAGCTGAAGAAAAGCGAATCCGAGCTCCAGCGACTCGATGCCGAGAAAAAAAAACTCCAGAGCGCGCGCATTGACCAGCAACGACTGATCGCCATCCAGGCCCGCGCGGCCTATCAGAATGGCCGCCAGGAGTACCTGAAACTGCTGCTCAACCAGCAGAACCCGGAAAAATTCGCCCGCACCCTCACCTATTACGACTACCTGAGCCAGGCCCGCCTGGAGCAGCTGAAGAATTTCAACGAAACCCTGCGCCAACTGGCCAATGTCGAAAAAGACATCTCGATGCAGCAAGCGCAATTGCTGGTGCAGAAAAGCAGCCTCGACAGCCAGCGCGACGAACTCGACAAGGTCCGCAAGGAGCGCCAGCAAGTCCTGGCCAAGCTCAACGACGACGTGAAAGCTCGAGACCAGAAACTGGCCGCCCGCGAGCAGGATCAGGCAGACCTGTCTAAAGTCCTTAAAACCATTGAAGAAACCCTGGCCCGCCAGGCCCGTGAGGCAGAAGAAGCGCGGCAAAAAGCGCTGATCGCCCAGCAGGAAGCCGAAAAAAAGCGGTTACGTGAGGCTCAGGCAGCAGCAGACGCCACCGATGCCCCACGCAAACCCGTCAAATCGACGCCCGGCGCCCTGGTTTCAAGTTCAGGCGAGACCTTTGGCGGCCCCTTTGCTTCCACCCGCGGCAAACTTCCATGGCCGGTTGATGGTCGACTGCTGGCGCGCTTCGGTGAAACCCGTGGCGACGATGCCCGAACCAAATGGGACGGCGTGATGATCAGCGCCTCCGCCGGCAGCCAGGTGCATGCCGTGCACGGCGGTCGCGTGGTGTTTGCCGACTGGCTGCGTGGGGCCGGGCTGCTGGTGATTCTCGACCACGGCAACGGTTTTTTGAGTCTTTACGGTCACAACCAGACGCTGCTCAAGTCTGCGGGTGACGTGGTAAAAGCCGGTGAATCCATCTCCACTGTCGGTAACAGTGGCGGGCAGGACACACCAGCACTGTATTTCGCTATTCGTCAGCAGGGTCACCCGAGTGATCCGGCGCAATGGTGCCGCGCGCAAGGATAGGCGTTGAGTCACCTACATTAGGAGTTCGTTCGACATGCTGCATTTGTCCCGCCTTACCTCGCTGGCCCTGACGATCGCCCTGGTGATCGGCGCGCCTCTGGCGTTTGCCGCTCAACCGGCCCCGGCGGTCGCGCCTGCCGGCACTGCTGCGACCACCAAGGCGCCATTGCCGCTGGACGAGTTGCGCACCTTTGCCGAAGTCATGGACCGGATCAAGGCAGCCTATGTAGAACCGGTTGACGACAAGACCCTGCTGGAAAACGCCATCAAAGGCATGCTCAGCAACCTCGACCCGCACTCCGCCTACCTGGGCCCGGAAGACTTCACTGAATTGCAGGAAAGCACCAGCGGCGAATTCGGCGGCCTGGGCATCGAAGTCGGCGCGGAAGACGGTTTCATCAAAGTGGTTTCGCCTATCGATGACACCCCGGCCTCCAAGGCTGGCATCCAGGCCGGCGACTTCATCGTCAAGATCAACGGCCAGCCGACTCGCGGCCAAAGCATGACCGAAGCCGTGGACAAGATGCGCGGCAAGATCGGCCAGAAGATCACCCTGACCCTGGTCCGCGACGGCGGCACTCCGTTCGACGTGACCCTGGTCCGCGCCACCATCCAGGTGAAAAGCGTCAAGAGCCAGCTGCTGGAATCCGGCTACGGCTACATCCGCATCACCCAATTCCAGGTCAAGACCGGCGAAGAGGTCTCCAAGGCCTTGGCCAAGCTGCGCAAGGACAACGGCAAGAAACTCAGCGGCATCGTCCTCGACCTGCGTAACAACCCGGGCGGCGTGCTGCAATCGGCGGTGGAAGTGGTCGACCACTTCATCACCAAGGGCCTGATCGTCTACACCAAGGGCCGCATCGCCAACTCTGAACTGCGCTTCTCCGCCACCGGCAAGGACGAAAGCGAAGCCGTGCCAATGGTCGTGCTGATCAACGGCGGCAGCGCCTCGGCCTCGGAAATTGTCGCCGGCGCCCTGCAGGATCAGAAACGTGCGGTGGTCATGGGCACCACCAGTTTCGGCAAAGGCTCGGTCCAGACCGTGTTGCCGCTGAACAACGATCGCGCACTGAAAATCACCACGGCGCTGTATTACACGCCGAACGGCCGCTCGATTCAGGCTCAGGGCATCGTCCCGGACATCGAAGTGCGCAAGGCCAAGATCACCAACGAGCAGGACGGCGATTACTTCAAGGAAGCCGATCTGCAAGGTCACTTGGGCAATGGCAACGGCGGCGCCGACAAACCGAGCGGTTCGGGCGGCAAAGCCAAGGCCATGCCGCAGGATGACGATTACCAGTTGGCCCAGGCCCTGAGCCTGCTCAAAGGGCTGAGCATCACCCGCGGCCACTGAGATGCGCCTGCGGTTACTACTCGGTCTGCTGTGCAGTCTGGCGGGAGTTGCTCACGCAGCACCTGCCACGACAGCGACCACACCTCACAAGGCTTATCTGAGCCTGATCATCGATGACCTGGGGCAGAACCTGCCCCGGGATCGCCGCGTGCTGGCCCTGCCCGGCCCGGTCACCACGGCAATCATGCCCGATACACCCCACGCCACCGAATTCGCCCGCGAAGCCCATCGCGCCGGCAAGACTGTCATTCTGCATATGCCCATGGACCCGGCCACCGGACCATTCGCCTGGCATCCCGAGTTGCCCATCGAAGAACTTGAAAAGCGCCTGAACGCCGCATTCAACATGGTGCCCTATACCGCCGGCATCAATAACCACATGGGTAGCCGCATGACCGCTCAGCAACCGGCCATGGCCTGGCTGATGGCGGACTTGCAGCGTCGGCACAAATTCTTCGTCGACAGCCGCACCAGTGCGCAAACCGTGGCCGCCGCCGAGGCGCAGAAGATTGGCTTGGCAAGTGTTTCGCGGGATGTGTTTCTGGATGACGAGCCCACCGAAACGGCGATCTTCACGCAGCTACAGACGGCGATCAGCCTGGCGCGCAAGCAGGGTTCGGCGGTGATGATCGGGCATCCGTATCCGCAGACTCTGGCGGTGCTGGAGCGTGAGTTGCCCAAGCTCAAGGCACAGGGAATTGACTGGATCGACATCAAATTGATGATCAGCGTGCGCGGCAATCGTGCGACGGCTGCTCATGGCAAGGATGGCGTCTACCGCTGACTTGCCGCACCTCCCACAGTGTTTTGCGTAAGCTACGAGGTTCGGTGTTGGGATTTAGAGATACCGCGCCATGATGTCGTCCACCACGCCTTCCTTGCGCAACTGATCCAGCGCGGCTTGCAGCTTGGCGACAGTCTCATCCGGCACGTCCTTGTTCAGCGCCAGGTACAGCTCGGCGCTGTTGAAGCGCAGTACGGTCTTGAGCCCGGTTACCCCGTCCAGCCGCGCCAGGTAACGTCCCGCCGGATCACCCGTAGCCCACAGATCGATCTGACCGTTAGCCAGCTTCTTCGCATTGTCCTGGTCGCGCAGCACCACAATCGGCTTCAGCCCTTGCTTGGCCAAAGTCTCGGCAATCGCATCGCCTTTGTAGGCACCAATTGTGTACTTACGCGCCTCATCCAGCGATTCCAGGGTGATCTTGCTATCAGCCTTGGCCAGCATGATCCAGTCGTCCGGGCCTATAGGGCCGACCCACTTGAAGAGATTCTCGCGGTCCGGCAGCCGCGCCATTACGAACACGCCATAACCGGGCTTTTCCAGAGCGAGTTTGTAGATTCGCTCCCAAGGGAAACGCAGCGTCAGGCTGTAGGGGATGTCAGCGCGCTTGAACATCTCGCGGACGATGTCCACGGCGATGCCATTGATGTTCTCGTCCTGGGCGAAGTTCTTGCCGTTCTTCGCCATGTTGTACGGGGGGAAGTTTTCCGTCAGCAATACCAGGCCGGTGTCGGGACCTTCTTCGGCGCGAGCCCCGTTGATGAGCAACAGAGAAGCGCTGGCGAGGACAAGAAGAAGACGTTTAAGCATGTCGGGCTACCGAAATCCATGGCGTGCCCAAGAGTGCCTTGAGCCCGCCATGCTGTCTACTGGCCTTTTGATAACGGCCTTATATGCATCATTAAAATAATGGGTATCACAGTCACTGTGGTAGATAGTTACCACCCTCCATCCAGCCTCACCTGATTAATTGCAAATACCCGGCCACAGGCCGTTTCTTCAATTAATCAGAGGCACCCTTCAATGAATTCGATCCCCATACTTCTTGCCAGTGCATTGTGCTCACTGTGTACACCCAGTTTTGCGAACAACAGCGATTATGGCGAAGGCCTGCAGAACCTGACCCCTTCCAAAACCCTTGAAAATACCGACGGCTCCCGCGACCACTGGCAAGGTATCGGGCGCCTGGAGATCAATCACGGGAGCTGTACCGCGGCCCTTCTGGATACACGCGATGAAATAGAGTTGCCGGAAACGCCCGCTTACGTACTTACTGCGGGACACTGCATTGAATTGACCAATGGCAACATCGTGACCGACAGCCCGGTCAGCGGCACCATCACATTCAATTATTTCACCGAAACCTCCAAGTTCAAGGCCTATCCGCTGAAGACGACGATATGGCGGAGCATGCAAGGCGTTGATATGGCCATAGTTGAATTGGATGTCAGCCTTCAAAAGCTCATTGCGGATGGCATACAACCGTTGAAACTGGCGAGTGAGACACCAACGAATGGCACCGATGTCTTGATCGTGGGGGCGCCAACAGGTTTCGACCAAATCACATTGCGCATGGCGGCTTGTACTTTGCAGCCCACCCAGGACCTTGTTGAAGGTCCATGGGTGTGGCGGAACACCTTTATGACTCGCTGCAAGGACATTCGAGGCGGCAGCTCCGGAAGCCCCGTGCTGGATCGCTATTCAAACGAGATCGTAGGGGTAGTGGGAACAGGAAATTTCGAGGTTGATGTTGTCCCATGCCGCGATCATGCGCCCTGCACGCGCGTTGGAAATGACTATGTGGCGGTACACGAAAATGTGTATGGCAACCCCACGGCGCTTCTCAATGGGTGTTTCTCACAAGGCCGTATCGCTCCAAATCCGCCATCGTCCTGCCAACTCTACCCGGCTTTTACCGTTGACGATGGCGCAGCCGAGCTGGACAGATACAAGAGAGTTAAACAGCTCAATAATGGTTCCATAATCATCCCGACCTGGAACTATCGATTTTCGATCAGTACTCCCTTCTACCGTCATAAAACCGTTTCCTCCGCAATGAAATGCGAGGAAACCGAAAATTACAGCGATCCAATAAGCTCAACAGATGCACAAATCAATTCTGAGATAGGTACGAAACCTGGATTCTATTTTCTATGCATTTTAGGTCTGGAATCAGCTGAACAGCACGCCTCAAGAGGCCTCTTGAAAAACGCGTTGTCTTTACCCGTAGAGATATTGGATAACACACCAACCGCGCAGGCCAACTTGTCCTTTGAAAGCAACGTGTTTGTAACACTGGCGAAAGCAGAAGAGCCGTATCGGACCTACTCCATCAAGTTTGGTCCTGTAGAAACAACGGACTGTCATCAACCCGAAAAATACATTGAAGACATGAAAATGGACTTCTTTATTCCGAGCGAGAAACTTCCGGGAAAGCTTTGCGTCATTGCCTACGACAAATCGGGACAGGCGTCCGAACCGAGGATCGACTTACTGAGCCCGGTAACTGGAACTCATAAGGCTGCGTCATCCAACGCTCAAGTTGCCCCATAACATCGGCCCGGAGCGTTTTCTCCGGGCCGCGGGCCTTCATCGCATCACGATTCCGCGATGGGCCATGTAGGCCTTGGCTTCCTGAACGGTGTATTCGCCGAAGTGGAAAATACTCGCCGCCAATACCGCACTGGCGTGGCCTTCGAGAATACCGTCGGCCAAATGCTGCAGGTTGCCGACGCCACCTGAGGCGATCACCGGAATCCCCAGCGCATCACTGATAGCGCGGGTGACGCCCAGGTCGAAACCGTTTTTCATGCCGTCCTGGTCCATGCTGGTCAGCAGGATTTCGCCGGCACCGAGGCCTTCCATTTTCTTCGCCCACTCAACGGCGTCGAGGCCGGTTGGCTTGCGACCACCGTGGGTGAAGATTTCCCAGCGCGGGGGTTCGCCCGGGCCGGAAACTTTCTTGGCGTCGATCGCGACGACAATGCACTGCGAGCCGAAATGCTGCGCCGCTTCGCCGACGAATTCCGGGTTGAACACTGCAGCGGTGTTGATCGAGACCTTGTCCGCACCGGCGTTCAGCAGATTGCGAATGTCCTGCACGGTACGCACGCCGCCGCCCACGGTCAGCGGGATGAACACCTGGCTGGCCATGCGCTCGACGGTGTGCAGCGTGGTGTCGCGGCCGTCGACGCTGGCAGTGATATCGAGAAAGGTAATCTCGTCAGCACCCTGCTCGTCGTAGCGACGGGCGATTTCCACCGGGTCGCCGGCGTCGCGAATGTTCTCGAACTTGACGCCCTTGACCACCCGGCCGTTATCCACGTCCAGGCAAGGGATGATGCGTTTGGCCAGCGCCATGGTGAGTCCTCAGCCTTTGTACGAATCGCAGAAAGCTTGCGCTTCAGCGACATCGAGGGTGCCTTCGTAGATCGCCCGGCCGGTGATGGCGCCGATGATGCCTGGTGCCTTGGCGTCGAGCAGCGACTTGATGTCACCCAGATTGTGGATACCGCCGGATGCAATGACCGGGATCTTCGTCGCCGCAGCCAGAGCAGCGGTGTAAGAGACGTTGCAGCCCTGCATCATGCCGTCTTTGGCGATGTCGGTATAAACGATCGCGGACACGCCGTCGGCTTCGAATTGCCTGGCCAGGTCGATGACCTGCACGGTGCTGATTTCAGCCCAGCCGTCGGTGGCGACAAAACCGTCTTTGGCATCCAGACCGACGATCACTTTACCCGGGAACGCGCGGCAGGCTTCAGCAACGAAAGCCGGATCTTTCACGGCCTTGGTGCCGATGATCACGTAGCTCACACCCGCTTTCACGTAGTGTTCGATGGTTTCCAGGGAACGGATACCGCCGCCGATCTGAATCGGCAGGTTCGGGTAGCGCTTGGCGATGGCGGTGACCACTTCGCCGTTGACCGGCTGGCCTTCGAACGCACCGTTCAGGTCGACCAGATGCAGACGACGGCAACCGCCCTCCACCCACTTGGCAGCCATGCTCACCGGGTCATCGGAGAACACTGTGGAATCTTCCATGCGGCCCTGGCGCAGACGAACACAGGCACCGTCTTTGAGATCGATAGCGGGAATAATCAGCATCTGGCAAACCTTCAAATTCGAGTGTTCAGCTTCGCTCGGAAATCAGTTTTTCTCGAGCGCCCACAGGTCGCTTTCGATGCTTTCGAACCTCTCTTTGAGGTGCGTCTGCACATCGAAAATCGCCCTGTTGTAATAGTGCGGAGCAATTTCGCGGGTAAACAGCTCAAGGATTTCAGCCGCTTCGAACGAACCCAGGTCCAGTTCGAAGCGGTCCTCCATGAAGCGCTTGATCTTGTGATTGGCCTCGCTCTCCTGCTCGGGAGTGAGGGTCAGGATCGGCGGCTTCTTCCTGGCAGCCATTTACCAGCGGCCATCCCACGCGGCGAAGTTCTGCAGCAATTGCAGGCCATGGGTGTGGCTCTTCTCCGGGTGGAACTGCACGGCGAAACGCGAGCCATCGGCCAGCGCGGCGGCGAAATCGACCCCGTAATGACCGCTACCGACCACCTGCCGCGCATTGCCGGCAGCGATGTAGTAGCTGTGCACGAAGTAGAAGCGCGCCAGGTCCGGAATGTTGTGCCACAGCGGGTGAATCACCGTCTGCTTCACTTCGTTCCAGCCCATGTGCGGCACTTTCAAATGTTCGCCGTCTTCGTGCAGATCCTTGCCGAAGAACTTCACCTGGCCTGGAAACAGACCGATGCAGTCGACGCCATCGTTCTCTTCGCTGCTGTCGAGCAAGGCTTGCATGCCCACGCAAATGCCAAGGAACGGACGGTCCTGGCTGACTTCACGCACCAGCGAATCGAAGCCCAGGCGACGGATCTCCGCCATGCAATCGCGAATCGCGCCGACGCCGGGGAATACCACCCGGTCGGCTTCGCGAATCACGTCGGCATCGCTGGTGATCAAGACCTTGCCGGCGCCGACATGCTCGAGGGCCTTGGCCACCGAGTGCAGGTTGCCCATGCCGTAATCGATAACCGCGACCGTCTGCATTACAGAACGCCTTTGGTCGAAGGCATTTGCCCGGCCATGCGGTCATCCAGCTCCACGGCCATGCGCAGCGCGCGACCGAAAGCCTTGAACACGGTCTCGATCTGGTGGTGGGTGTTGTGCCCACGCAGATTATCGATGTGCAGAGTGACGTTGGCGTGGTTGACGAAGCCCTGGAAAAACTCCTGGAACAGGTCAACGTCGAAGCCGCCGACGGTAGCGCGGGTATACGGAACATGCATCTGCAGGCCAGGACGGCCGGAGAAGTCGATCACCACACGCGACAACGCTTCATCGAGCGGCACGTAGGCGTGGCCGTAGCGACGGATGCCTTTCTTGTCGCCGATGGCTTTGGTGAAGGCCTGACCCAAGGTGATACCGACGTCTTCCACCGTGTGGTGGTCGTCGATATGCAGGTCGCCCTTGCTGACAATATCCAGGTCGATCAGCCCGTGACGGGCGATCTGGTCCAGCATGTGCTCAAGAAAAGGCACACCGATATCAAATCGGGCCTTTCCGGTGCCATCCAGGTTGATCGAGGCTTTGATCTGGGTTTCCAGAGTGTCGCGCTCGACAGACGCCATACGTTCGGCCATCACCAGCTCCGCAAAAAATCATTGGGGCGAAAAAGGCAGCCATTATAGGGTCGCGGGCGCTAAACAGAAACACGGGAGGTGATATCACTGACGGAGTGAACCCCGTGCTGTCGGGGATAGACATGTCCGTACAAGCATCTCAGGACCACTGATCGCTCACACGCAAAGCGTGTGAGCGATCAGCTACAGGGGTGATGCGTCTACTTAGTGGAAGAGGACAGCCGTTTTCTGCAGCGTCACCCAAACACCCCACGCCAACGGAATCCCTACCACCAGCCACGCAGCCACCGCCAATGGTTTGGTGCCCGCATCCGCTTTCCACTCCAGCACGGTGCTGGCGTCA
Organism: Pseudomonas sp. 01L34; assembly: GCF_056400265.1. Classification (NCBI taxonomy): domain Bacteria; kingdom Pseudomonadati; phylum Pseudomonadota; class Gammaproteobacteria; order Pseudomonadales; family Pseudomonadaceae; genus Pseudomonas; species Pseudomonas sp. 01L34. The sequence continues at coordinate 186,373 of NZ_JBFTSX010000006.1, read as the reverse complement.
GCACCCTTGTCGTGGCCCAGCGCCTGTTCGGCGGCCAGTTCGGCGTCGGTCATGAAGTACTTGTCCGCCACCGGGCGCACCAGCAGGTTGCAGATGAAACCCAGCACCAGCAGGCCCGCGAGGATGTACAGAGTGATGTCGTATGCCGCGGCACGTTCGACGCCGATGCTCAGTTGATATTCACGCAGGTAGTTCACCAACACCGGCCCCAACACACCCGCCGCCGCCCAGGCTGTCAGCAGACGACCGTGGATCGCGCCGACCATTTGCGTACCGAACAAGTCCGCCAGATAGGCAGGAACAGTCGCAAAACCACCGCCGTACATCGACAGGATGATGCAGAACGCCGCCACGAACAGCGCAACGCTGCCCAGGTGACCGAGGTTCGGGATCAGCGCGTACAGGGCGAAACCCAGGGCGAAGAACACAAAATAGGTGTTTTTGCGGCCCAGGTAGTCCGAGAACGAAGCCCAGAAAAACCGGCCACCGATGTTGAACAGGCTCAGCAAGCCGGTGAAACCGGCAGCAATGGCGGCGATCGAGGCCAGTTGCGAAGCGTCCAGTTGACCGAACGTCAGGTCGTTGCCAAGCAATTTACCGGCGAACACTTCCTGCAACAGCGGCGAAGCCATGCCGAGGATGCCGATACCCGCCGAAACGTTCAGGCACAGCACCAGCCATACCAGACGGAACTGCGGGGTCTTCCACGCCACATTCACATGCACATGACGGTACGTGATCATCGCGTTCGAAGCTTTTTTCGCCGGAGCCGTCCAGCCTTCAGGCTTCCAGCCCGTTGGCGGAACGCGGTAGGACAGTGCGCCACCGATCATGAACACGAAGTAGATCGCGGCCATCACCAGGAAGCTCTGCCACACACCGACGCTGGTTGGCGAAGCAAAGTGGCCCATCAGGGCCGCAGCCAGTGGAGCGCCGACCATCGCGCCGCCGCCGAAACCCATGATTGCCATGCCGGTCGCCATGCCGCGCTTGTCCGGGAACCACTTGATCAGGGTCGAGACCGGCGAGATGTAGCCCAGCCCCAGGCCGATACCGCCAATAACCCCGGAACCGATCCACATCAGCCAAATCTGGTGGGTATAGACCCCCAGCGCCGAAATCAGCAGACCGCCACACCAGCACAGTGCCGATACAACGCCCGCCTTGCGAGGACCGGCGTGTTCGAGCCAGCCGCCCCAGATCGCTGCCGAGCAACCCAGGAAGATGAAGAACAGGGTGTAGATCCAGCCGAGCATCGAGATCGGCCAGTCGCATTGCGACGAAAAGACCTGAGCGATGAAGCTCATGTCCGGCGCGCAAGCCACGGCTTTGGTGACGCCCAGGGCCTTGGACAGTGGCAGCCAGAACACCGAAAAGCCGTAGGCCATGCCGATGCAGAGGTGGATGGCCAGAGCGGCCGGTGGTACAAGCCAACGGTTAAAACCGGGCTTGGCGATGATGCGTTCCTTGGACAGGAACGCGGGCCGGTCGGCAAAGCCGTCCGCCGTGATGCTCGTAGTCATGGTGTTTCCCCCAATTATTAGTAGGGTTCGCCAGCCGCTCCTCACCCCCAGCCTTTATGCACGCAGACATGACTGTTTTTAGGTGAAGCTTCATTTTGGTGCGACATCACGTCGCAGAAGGACGGACGAACGGGCAGAGGTTACCATTTGCACGTGACAGAAAAACCAAACTGATATCACGTTTTGTATGTCATCCGATCTCGTACCACTGGATGAACATTGTTTTCACGGGGAATGGCTCCGTTTAACTTCACAGGAATTTCCATGCCGATCATTGTCGAGCTGCTGAACCAGGTCACTTATCAGGATCAGCAAGATCTGCAGAAGATCTACCGCGATGCCCCGAGCTGGCTGTTTGCGCCGTTTACAGGGGATGCTGAGCTGATCGAAAGCTGCTTGCGGGACGGCTCGCTGGTCGCCGGACGCTTCAACGATCGGTTGCTGGGCGCAGCACGTCTGCAACGGCACCATGACACCTGGCATTTGTCCCATTTATGCGTACGAAAAATCACCCGCCGCCGTGGTGTTGCCGAGCGCCTGGTAAGCGAAGCGCAGAAAATGGCGGTGCAATCGGGCGCGACATTGCACCTGCTGGCGCCCGCCGGGCACCTAGAAGCCCAGGCGCTGGCGGCTAAGCTGAAAGTGCCGCTGGATGTGCTCCCGACATGATCGCTGACCGGGCGGCCACTTCGGGGCGCTATACTCCCCGGCTAAATTTCGAATTCGACTAATACAAGGACTCGCCCATGAAAGCGTTCGGCAAAATCCTGGGTCTGGTACTTCTCGGGCTGTTGCTGATCATTGTGGCGCTGGGCTTTGCCCTGACCCACCTCTTCGATCCCAACGACTATAAAGACGAGATTCGCCAGATTGCCCGCGACAAGGCCCACATCGAGCTGACGCTCAATGGCGATATCGGCTGGAGCCTGTTCCCCTGGCTGGGCCTGGAATTACACGAAGCCAGTGTGGCGACCCTGGCCAAGCCCACCGAGCCGTTTGCCGACCTGCAGATGCTCGGTCTGTCGGTCCGCGTGATTCCGCTGCTGCGCCGCGAAGTGCAGATGAGCGATGTGCGCGTCGAAGGCCTGAACCTGCGCCTGAACCGTGACAAGGACGGCCATGGCAACTGGGAAGACATCGGCAAGGTGCCGGCACCTGCGGCTGCGACGACCTCGACCACAACGCCCGCCACCACCGGCGAACCCGCACCAACGACCACCGCCCAGGCCGAAAAACCGGCTCAGCCGGTCCGCCTGGACATCGACAGCCTGACCGTCAACAACGCCCGCGTTGAGTACAGCGACGAAAAAACCGGCAAGCAGTTCAGCGCCGAAAGCATCCAGCTGAGTACTGGCCCGGTCCATGACTCGACCAACATCCCGGTCAAACTCACGGCGTTCCTGGGCACCAACCAACCAGTTCTGCGGGTGCGGACCGAGCTGGCTGGCGAGCTGCGCTTCGAGCGGGCGCTGCAACGCTACAAGTTCGAAGACATGAAACTCTCCGGAGAAGTCGCTGGCGATCCGCTGCAAGGCAAGACCATGACCTTCGCCGCTCAAGGTCAGTTGCTGCTGGACAAAGCCGCCAACGTCGCCGAATGGACTGGCATCAAGATCTCCGCCAACCAGTTGCGCGCTTTGGGTGAACTGAAAGCCAACGACCTCGACAAGACCCCGCAAATCAGCGGCGGCCTGTCGATTGCCCAATTCGACCTGGCGAAATTCGTCGACAGCATCGGCCAGAAACTCCCGGCAATGGCCGAAGGTAGCCTGAGCAAAGTTGAACTGGTCAGCCAGGTTGCCGGCACGCCAACCAGCCTGTCGCTCGATAACATCAACCTGAAACTTGACGACAGCAACTTCAGCGGCCGCATCGCCATCGAAGACTTCGCCAAGCAATCGCTGCGGGCAACCCTCAAGGCTGACACCTTCAACGTCGACCGTTACCTGCCGCCGAAATCCGCCGAAGCCAACAGCGCAACTCAGGTACGCAAGGCCGAAGTGGCCAGCACCGAAGCCGATGCCCTGGCCGGCCCTGGCAGCACACCGCTGCCGCCATCACCGACCAAAGGCCCGTGGAGCAGCGACCGCTTGTTCCCGGTGGAGCGCCTGAGCAAACTCGACGTGGACGCCGACCTGACCTTCGGCCAACTGACCCTCGACAAACTGCCGATCCAGAACGCGGTACTCAAGGCCAACGGCCAGGGCGGCCTGCTGACCCTGGAGAACCTGCGCGGCGATCTGTACGACGGTAACTTCGAAGCCAAGGGCACCCTGGATGTGCGCCAGCAAGTGCCAGCGCTGAACATACAGACGCGCATCAACAACGTGCCGGTGGAGAAAATCCTCGAGGGCCAGGGGAAAAATCCACCGGTCAAAGGCCAGGTCACGCTCAACAGCACCCTGACCGGCAGTGGCAATAGCGAGAGCGCGCTGATCGACAGTCTCAACGGCAACGCCAGCTTCGTCATCAATAACGGCATGCTGCTCAATGCCAACCTTGAGCAACAACTGTGCAAAGGCATCGCCACCCTGAATCGCAAAACCCTCAGTGGCGAACCACGGGGCAAGGACACGCCCTTCGAGGAGCTCAAGGGCAACCTGACTTTGCGCAACGGCGTGGCCAATAACCCGGACCTGAAAGTGCGCGTCCCAGGCATGACCGTGAACGGTAACGGCGACATCGACCTGCGGGTGCTGGGCATGGATTACCGCCTGGGCATCATCGTCGAAGGCGACAAGAGCGACATGCCGGACCCGGCCTGTCAGGTCGGCGAGAAATACGTCGGCATTGAATGGCCGCTGCGCTGCCGTGGCCCGCTGGAGCTGGGCGCCAAGGCTTGCCGCCTCGACAGCGAACGCATGAGCCAGGTCGCCAGCAAGCTGGCCGGCGAGCGCATCAGCGAAAAAATCGACGAGAAGCTTGGCGATAAAGTCAGCCCGGAACTGAAAAACGCGCTCAAGGGGCTGTTCAAGCGATGAGAGCCGAGCAGTTTTCAACGGCCGTACTGGACTGGTACGACCGCCACGGTCGCCATGACTTGCCGTGGCAACAGGGCATCACCCCTTACCGGGTGTGGGTCTCGGAAATCATGTTGCAGCAGACCCAGGTCAGCACGGTGCTGAACTACTTTGACCGGTTCATGGCCTCGTTGCCAACCGTCGAAGCCCTGGCCGCCGCGCCGGAAGACGAAGTGCTGCACCTGTGGACCGGCCTCGGTTATTACACCCGGGCGCGCAACCTGCAAAAGACCGCGAAGATTGTGGTCGCCGAATATGGCGGCGAGTTTCCCCGTGATGTGGAAAAACTCACCGAGCTGCCGGGTATCGGTCTGTCCACCGCCGGGGCGATTGCCAGCCTGAGCATGGGCATCCGCGCGCCGATCCTCGACGGCAACGTCAAACGGGTGCTGGCGCGTTTTACCGCGCAAGAGGGTTATCCCGGCGAGCCGAAGGTCGCCAAACAGCTGTGGGCGAACGCTGAGCGCTTCACGCCGCATGATCGGGTCAATGCCTACACCCAGGCGATGATGGATCTGGGCGCCACGCTCTGCACCCGCAGCAAGCCGAGCTGCCTGCTCTGCCCACTGAAAAAGGGCTGCGAAGCACACATGCTCGGCCTGGAAACCCGCTACCCGATCCCCAAGCCACGCAAAGCGGTGCCACAGAAGCGCACGCTGATGCCGATGCTCGCCAACGGCGACGGCGCGATTCTGCTTTACCGACGCCCTTCCACGGGCCTGTGGGGCGGTCTCTGGAGCCTGCCGGAACTCGATGACCTCGACGACCTGCAACATCTGGCTTCGCAGCACTCGCTGGAACTGGGCAGCCAGCAGGCACTGCCGAGCCTGGTGCACACCTTCAGTCACTTTCAATTATCCATCGAACCCTGGCTGGTGCAGGTCCAGGAGGCCGGCCATCACGTGGCCGAGGCCGACTGGCTCTGGTATAACCTCGCCACCCCGCCGCGCCTGGGCCTTGCCGCCCCGGTCAAAACCTTGCTCGAGCGCGCGGCCGCCGTATTGAACGCAGGAGAGTCGTCATGACCCGCACCATCATGTGCCGCAAGTACAAAGAAGAACTGCCCGCCCTGGAGCGCGCTCCATTCCCGGGTGCAAAAGGTCAGGACATTTTTGACCACGTCTCGGCCAAGGCCTGGGCCGACTGGCAGAAACACCAGACCCTGCTGATCAACGAAAAACGCCTGAACATGATGAACGCCGAAGACCGCAAATACCTTCAGGGTGAGATGGACAAATACTTTTCCGGCGAGGAATACGCCAAGGCTGAAGGCTACGTTCCACCTGCTCAATAATTGATCAAAATTCGGGGTCGGCACGTAAGCGACGGTAATAATTAAATATTTTTTGAAAACTTGCTTGACGACCCCCTGAAAAACCCGTTTAATGCGCCCCGTTGCCCAGATAGCTCAGTCGGTAGAGCAGGGGATTGAAAATCCCCGTGTCGGCGGTTCGATTCCGTCTCTGGGCACCAAATACCGAAAACCCTGAATCGCAAGATTCAGGGTTTTTTTATGCCTGCGATTTAATCGGACATCACGCAAGCCACCTCTCCTGACTAGTTTTGACCGCCCCAGTGGAAAACCAGATTGCGAGCGGCACCACTGCCTACATCCGCTGTATCACGCCGCACCTCACCTTTATGCGTGGCGATAACGGTGTACTTGCCGGCAGGCAGCTGAACGTAAACCAACGGTCCAGCCTCACTCAGTGTCAGCACGGTCTGCCCTGCGGCTTTCTGAATAACCAGATCCACATCGGGAACGTATTCGTCCTGAGGCCCGGTGGAGAATGTCATGTGCAGGTTGTAGCCCTTGGTTTGCTGAATGGCTTTAGCCTCGTCCTCTCCAACCCCCCCGGACAGGTAGGTAATCCCGTTTTGTTGTTGCTGCTGGACTTGCACGGCCGAGCTGTCAATTGGCTCAAGGCTGGCGGCGTTAAGCGCGATTGGCAACAGCAGTACGCCGACAGCGGCGATGGGCAGCATGAATGAATGGACGTACTTCATGATGGCGACTCCCGGGTTACGTAGAACCCACTCGTTACTCCTTTTAGATTTATCGCCGAATACTCAAGTTTTAGATCGATTCGGAATTGGGTTCACTGCGAATCGGACTACACGATTTGCTCCTCAAGTACGAGCTGTAGTCGGTGGTGTCCTGCAAGACGAATCCGGTAATTCCTTCCGACTTATCAGCAGCGCCCGGCATCGTCGACTATCGCTCTCCTGCCATCCTCTTGCGTCTGTTTCCAGCTGCGGAAGATGTCATGAGCCACCTCGAACCCGATAACACTCAAGAACCAAAAATGGCTTCACTGCTCGGCAGTCTGGGCGAGCTGATCCGTGAAGCGCGCCAAAAGGTGCTGCGCGCGGTCGATACCGTTCAGGTGCAAACCTGCTGGCAGATCGGCCGGCATATCGTGGAGTTCGAGCAGGAGGGGGCTCGGAGGGCGACTTATGGCAAGCAGCTGCTGTCGACACTGGCGCATACACTGACAGCGGAGTTTGGGAAAGGCTTCGACGCCTCTAATCTCCGTTACATGCGCCAGTTCTATCAAGCATTCCCGATTCGTGACGCGCTGCGTCACGAATTGAGCTGGACCCACTACCGCAGGCTGCTGCGAGTCGACAACGACAACGCTCGCCACTGGTACATGAACGAATCAGCGCTCCAGAACTGGTCAAGTCGCGCCCTCGAGCGTCAGATCAACACCCTCTACTACGAGCGCCTGCTGGCGAGTCGCGACCGGTCTCCCGTCAAACAGGAAGCCGCCATCAACATCCAGCAAATGAACGCCAGCCCTCGGGATTTCATCCGGGATCCGGTGCTGCTCGAGTTTCTCGGCCTGCCCAATGCAGGCCGGGTTCAGGAAAGCGATCTTGAGCAAGCACTGATCGATCAACTCCAGGGTTTTCTGCTCGAACTGGGCAAAGGCTTCGCCTTCATCGCTCGCCAGCAACGTATCAGTACCGACAGCAGAGACTTCTACATCGACCTGGTGTTCTACAACTACCTGCTCAAGTGCTTCGTCATCTTCGACCTCAAGCGCGGCGTACTGACTCACCAGGATGTCGGCCAGATGGACATGTATGTACGCATGTACGACGACCTCAAGCGCGGACCGGAGGATGGCCCCACCGTCGGCCTCATTCTCTGCGCGCAAAAAGATGAATCGGTGGTGCGCTATTCAGTGCTGCAAGGCAACGAACAACTGTTCGCAAGTACCTACAGACTGGTGCTGCCGAGTGAGGAGGAACTTCGCACAGAACTGGATCGGGAATGGGCGGTGCTTGAGGAGCGGTTACTCAAACGCCCCCGATAAGCGCGGGCAGATTGTTCATAAACGGCATGACGACTATGGTGAGTAACTGGTCGCAAAGGTTCAAAGCCGATGAACTTACAGGACATACCCTCACTGGCCCCGACGCAACTCGAGTTGCCGTTACCCACCCGCACACCCGGCGAATCCTTCAGGGAGCCCGCCGCCGATGGCTTCCTCCTTGGCGGCTTCACCTGGCGACACCCCCATCAAGACCCAACTCGCCCGGTGGTTATCGTCAACGCTGCCACCTCTGTCCGTTGCCGACACTATTCGCGCTTCGCCGATTACCTGTTCGCCAACGGCTTTGACGTGATCACTTATGACTACCGAGGCATCGGCGAGTCGCGTCCCGCATCGTTGAAAGGGCTCGAGGCCTCATGGTCCGACTGGGGCGCGCTGGATTTCGAGGCGATGCTGCAAAGAGCGCAACGCGAGTTTGCAGGACAACCCATCAATGTCGTCGGCCACAGCTTCGGCGGCTGTGCTGCGGGGCTGGGGGCCTCCGGGCATTTGATCCGACGCCTGGTGACAGTGGGCGCGCAGTTCGCTTACTGGCGCGACTATGCCCCTGCCCATCGCTGGCGGATGTTCGCCAAGTGGCACGTGGTGATGCCGTTGATGACGATGCTTTGCGGCTACTTCCCCGGCAAACGCCTGGGTTGGCTCGAAGACACCCCCGCCGGCGTGGTTCGCGACTGGAGCACGCCCAGCAACCGATATGAGAAACGCCCCAGCGGTCGCCTCATCCACGCCAGAACCGGTCGACTGCCCTTCGCCAACGTCAGCGCACAAACCCTGGCCATCAGCCTCAGCGACGATCCCTACGGCACGATTCCAGCCATAGAACGCCTGCTTGGCTACTTCACCGGCAGTACAAATACCCACCTGAGAATCACACCTGAGGACATCGGCGAAGAAGAAGTCGGACATTTCGCCTTTTTTCGCAGCGCATACCAAGCCACACTATGGCCCATTGCATTGTCCTGGCTGCAGACCGGCGAGCTGGCCCCCGATACACCCGGGCGGCGAGTGCCACGCAACTGATTGATGCACCCTCTCAACGAAATACGGAACGACGCCCATGGCCTCCGCCAACAAGCAGAACAAACGCGCCTCCCGCGCCAAAGCCAAGGCCAAGCAGAACCGCACCCAGCGGGCCGCCGCGCCGGTCGAGCTGGACCCGAACGACGATCGCATCGACTTCGAATCGGTGGACCTGACCGAACTGTTCAAAAAAATGATCGACGCCGAAAAGTCCAGTCAGCAGGCCATGTGCACAGCCTTCCTTGAAGACCCGTTGCTGGAGTTGGTGTACGAACAGGAAGGCGAAGAAGGCGCGATGGACTTCATCCTCGCGGCGCTGATCGAATACCGCCAATGGTCCACCGAGACCGACGAAGCCGGCGCCCTGGCGTGGATCGAATCCCCAGCCTTCCAGGCTGATTACGTGGCGGCGTCCGACGCCATCGCGGCCCAAACCCAACAGAAAACCCACTGAGTTCCCATGGCATCCCTGAATAAGCAACAGAAACGCGCCAAACGCGCAAAGGCCAAAGCCAAACAGATCCGCATGGTCGGCAGAAAGCCTGCCGACCTGAACGATGACCAGGGTGAGATCGGCGAGCCGATCCCGGAATACACCCTGGCGATGTTCAGCAAAATGCGTGACGCCGAAGCCACCAGCCGCAACGACATGCTGCTGACCCTGCTGTCGAACCTCGCCGGGATCATCAGCGACCATCCAGAACTGCTGGACATGGAAAACGCCGACAACGAAGCCATGGCCGCCACGCACCTGGCCGCCGACATGCTGATCGACTACCGCATGTGGGCCGATGGCATGGACCGCGATACCGCCCAGGCCTGGCTGACCGATCCGCAATTCATCACTGACTTTGGCGATGCGCTGGACAGTTATCGTCAGTCGCTGGATGCGCAGGAAGAAAAGGGCGAGTAGACACGCCTCCTCTTCAGAACTGAAAACGGCCGCGTGTCATCACTGACAGCGGCCGTTTTGCGTTACGCAGTACGGATCAGCTCAGCACCACAGCGCCCAGTTTCTGCAGCTTGCGACGACGCGCCACAAACAAACCGGCAGCCACCACCAACACGCTCAGCAAGCCAGTCGCGAGGATCTCCACGCGATGCGCTTCCTGGAACAGCATGATGGTCAGGGCGGCGATGATGAATACGATCACCGCGTAGGTCAGACCCGGGAACAGCCACATGCTGAAGGCGATTTTTTCACCGCGAGCCATGCGCTGTTTGCGCATACGCAGTTGCGAAAATGCAATCACCAGGTACACCAGCAACGCGATGGCGCCAGAGCTGGCCAGCAGGAATTCGAACACGGCAGCCGGGGCCACGTAGTTGGCGAAGACTGCAAGGAATGCCGCAGCGGTCGACAGCATCACGGCCCAGTAAGGTGTGCCGCTGCTATTGGTGCGCTGGGAAACGGCCGGCGCGTCGCCGCGTTTGCCCAGCGAGAACATCATCCGCGAAGCGGTGTAGAGCGCGGAGTTCAGGCAGCTGGTGACCGCAACCAGAACCACGATATCAACGATCAGCTTGGCATTCGGGATCCCCATGCGCTCCAGCACGGTCTGGTAGGAACCGACGCTGGCCAGAATCGGGTCGTTCCACGGCACCAAGGCCACAACGATGAAAATGGAGACGAGGTAGAACAAGCCAATCCGCCAGATGACCGAGTTGGTGGCCTTGGAGATCTGCTGGCCAGGGTTCTTCGATTCCGCGGCCGCGATGGTCACGATCTCGGTGCCCATGAAGGAAAACATGGTGGTCAGAATGGCGCCGAGCACCGCGCCCATGCCGTTTGGCAGGAAGCCTTGAGTGTCAAACAAGTGCGACACGCCGCTGACCTGGCTGGTGGGCAGGAGGCCGAAGATCGCCAGAATGCCCAGACCGATAAAGCCGATGATCGCCACGACTTTGACCAGGGCGAACCAGAACTCGAACTCGCCATAGTTCTTCACGCTGAACAGGTTGGTCACCGTCAGCAGTAACGTGATGACCAAGGTGAAGGCCCAGATCGCCACGTTCGGGAACCAGGCATGCAGAATGGTCGCCGCAGCGTTAGCTTCCAGCGGGATGACCAAAACCCAGAACCACCAGTAGAGCCAACCGATGGTGAAACCGGCCCAGTGACCGATCGCACGATCGGCATACGTCGAGAAGGAGCCTGTATCTGGCGATGCAACGGCCATCTCGCCGAGCATGCGCATGACCAGAACCACCAGCGCACCGGCGGCAGCGTAGGCCAACAACACGGCCGGGCCTGCAGCGGCGATGGCGTGGCCGGAGCCGACGAACAGGCCGGCACCGATAACCCCGGCGATCGACAGCATGGTCACATGACGCGGTTTGAGCCCCTGTTCAAGGCCATTGGAGCTTGGGGAACTGCTCATTAAAACTACCTTTGTAAGGAAAAGCGGAAGCGTGCATCCCGTTTGGCGTTCCTTCTCGTAAAAAGAAACCAACAGGGCGTTTCGTATTCTGCACGCAATAATTGCGCCAAAATGTTGCAAGCTCCTCAACCTCGGGGCTCTCAGCCTGACCAAGCAGTTATCGCAAGTCATTGAGATTAATGGCAATCCGCCAGAACGTTACCTGGCGACCCACTTTAATAACGAAACATCGCACCAGAAACACACCCCGGAATCACCCCTCGCATAATAAAAGTGCAGATCAGGAACGTTTGGCCGGTTAGCGCTTCCAACACCCCGCCAAAGCTGGCAACATCGCGCCTTTTTTTACGGGACAGCCGGACCACATCGGGTTCAAACGGCTGTTCGGTTGATAGCAGCGCGACAGTCTGCTGTACCGATGCGACAACCTGCCACACGCCATCCGTTTACCGTCCCGAGCGCTGTTGGCTGCCATTCGAACGCTATGCTAGCTTGGCCGCCTCGCCAGGAAGGCGACCAACAGCAGGAGCGCAACACACTATGAGGAACGCACATGGCTGAGGCCACGCCCGCGCTTGAAATCCGCAACTTGCACAAACGCTACGGACAGCTTGAGGTGCTCAAAGGCATCTCGCTGACCGCCCGCGACGGCGACGTGATCTCGATCCTGGGCTCCTCCGGTTCCGGCAAGTCCACGTTCCTGCGTTGCATCAACTTGCTGGAAAACCCGCACCAGGGCCAGATCCTGGTGGCCGGTGAAGAACTCAAGCTCAAGTCCGCCAAGAACGGCGAACTGGTCGCTGCCGACGGCAAACAGATCAATCGCCTGCGCAGCGAGATCGGTTTTGTGTTTCAAAACTTTAATCTCTGGCCGCACATGACCGTGCTCGACAACATCATCGAGGCCCCGCGCCGCGTACTCGGCCAGAGCAAGGCCGAGGCCATCGAAGTCGCCGAAGCCCTGCTGGCCAAGGTCGGCATCGCTGACAAGCGCCACGCCTACCCCGCGCAACTCTCCGGCGGCCAGCAGCAACGCGCGGCCATCGCCCGTACCCTGGCGATGCAGCCCAAGGTGATCCTGTTCGACGAACCCACCTCCGCCCTTGACCCGGAAATGGTCCAGGAAGTACTTAATGTCATCCGCGCATTGGCCGAAGAAGGCCGCACCATGCTGCTCGTGACCCATGAAATGGGCTTCGCCCGTCAGGTTTCCAGCGAAGTGGTGTTCCTCCACCAAGGCTTGGTAGAAGAACAAGGATCGCCGCAGCAGGTGTTCGAAAACCCGCTTTCGGCGCGCTGCAAACAATTCATGTCCAGCAACCGCTAACGGAGCTACCCGCATGCAGAACTACAAAAAGATCTTCCTGGCTGCGGCCGTCACCCTGGCCTTCAGCGCCGGTGCCGCCGCCGAGACCTTGAAGATGGGCATCGAAGCGGCCTACCCGCCGTTCAACAATAAAGATGCCAGTGGCAATGTCGTCGGCTTCGACAAAGACATCGGCGACGCCTTGTGCGCCAAGATGAAAGTCGAGTGCACCGTGGTCACCTCCGATTGGGACGGCATCATCCCGGCCCTGAACGCCAAGAAATTCGACTTCCTGATCTCCTCGATGTCGATCACCGATGAGCGCAAGCAAGCGGTAGACTTCACCGCACCGTACTACTCCAACAAACTGCAGTTCATTGCCAAGAAAGACGTCGACTTCAAGACCGACAAGGCTTCGCTGCAAGGCAAGGTGATCGGGGCCCAACGCGCGACCCTGGCCGGCACCTGGCTGGAAGACAACATGGAAGGCGTCGAAGTCAAACTCTACGACACCCAGGAAAACGCTTACCTGGACCTGACTTCCGGTCGCCTGGACGGCATCCTGGCCGACAAGTACGTCAACTATGAGTGGCTGAAAAGCGACGCCGGCCGTCCTTACGAATTCAAGGGTGACCCGGTTGAAGAAAGCGACAAGATCGGTATCGCCGTTCGCAAGAACGACCCGATCCGCGAGAAGCTGAACGCTGCGCTGAAAGAAATCGTCGCTGACGGCACCTACAAGAAGATCAACGACAAGTACTTCCCGTTCAGCATCTATTGATTCTGACCTGCCTGACCGGCGCCGTTCGCTGACGGCGCCAGTCCTTGGCATTGCCTGCCGCGATTTGAAAAGAAATCCATGATTATCGACCTCTACGGATTCGGCCCGGCGCTCGCCGCTGGCGCACTGATGACTGTGAAACTGGCACTCTCGGCCTTGTGCCTGGGGCTGGTGCTCGGTCTGCTCGGCGCCTTGGCCAAGACTTCCCCGTACAAGCCGCTGCAATGGCTTGGCGGCACTTATTCAACGCTGGTTCGCGGCATCCCGGAATTGCTTTGGGTGCTGTTGATCTACTTCGGCACAGTCAACCTGATGCGTGCGCTGGGTGAGTTCTTCGGCAACCCCGAGCTCGAACTCAACGCCTTTGCCGCCGGCGTCATTGCGCTGGGGCTGTGTTTCGGCGCCTATGCCACGGAAGTGTTTCGCGGGGCGATTCTGGCGATTCCCAAAGGTCACCGTGAAGCCGGTGTGGCCCTGGGCCTGTCGAAATTCCGCATCTTCACCAAGTTGATCATGCCGCAGATGTGGCGCATCGCCCTGCCGGGCCTGGGCAATCTGTTCATGATTCTGATGAAAGACACTGCGCTGGTATCGGTCATCGGCCTTGAAGAAATCATGCGTCACGCGCAAATCGGCGTGACCGTATCCAAGCAACCGTTCACCTTCTATATGGTGGCTGCCTTCATGTACCTGAGCCTGACCATTCTGGCCATGACCGGCATGCACTTTATGGAACGACGTGCCGCTCGCGGCTTCGCGAGGAGCACCCAATGAATTGGGAAGTCATCATCAAGTGGCTGCCAAAACTGGCTCAGGGCGCGACGCTGACCCTGGAACTGGTGGCCATCGCCGTGATTGCCGGGTTGCTGCTGGCAATTCCGCTGGGCATCGCTCGCTCATCGCGACTCTGGTATGTGCGGGCATTCCCCTACGGCTACATCTTCTTTTTCCGTGGCACGCCGTTGCTGGTTCAGCTGTTCCTGGTCTACTACGGCCTGGCGCAGTTCGATGCGGTGCGTAACAGCTCGATGTGGCCGTACCTGCGCGATCCGTTCTGGTGCGCCACCGCGACCATGACCTTGCACACCGCGGCCTACATCGCCGAGATCCTGCGTGGCGCGATCCAGGCGATTCCACCGGGCGAGATCGAAGCGGCGCGGGCGCTGGGCATGTCCCGGGCCAAGGCGTTGTTCTACATCATGCTGCCACGTGCTGCGCGTATCGGCCTGCCGGCGTACAGCAACGAAGTGATCCTGATGCTCAAGGCCAGTGCCCTGGCCAGTACCGTGACCCTGCTGGAGCTGACCGGCATGGCCCGCACCATCATTGCTCGCACCTACCTGCCGGTGGAGATCTTCTTCGCCGCGGGCATGTTCTATCTGCTGATGGCTTACGTGCTGGTGCGCGGCTTCAAGCTGCTGGAGCGCTGGTTGCGCGTCGATGCCTGCCAAGGGCGCTGATGCCTGCGTGCTGACGGGCGAGACGCTACTCGCCCGCTTCGCTGCGCTGGATGCTTTTCTGATCGAGCATCAGGCGCTGTGGAAGCCCCGACCGTTTACCCATCTGCAACTACCCTGGGAAGCGTCCTACCCGGAACTGGCGTTGTGGCTACGCGGGCGGTCGCTGGAAGATGCGGAAAACAGTCATAACCAGCCTGGCGGGCTCGATGCGCCGGAGCCGTTTGCTTCATTGGCGGCGATGTCTCTTGAGCTGAGTGCGGTGGGCGAATTGCCCGCTCGTGCACTCGAAGCGGCGGGCCATCGGTTGAATGTGGATGTGCCAGGGCGCAAGTGGCAGCAGATTGAAGCGTTCGCCGGTTGCTTGCAGTTTGCCCGTGCACCGACGCATTGGCTGGACTGGTGTTCGGGCAAGGGCCATTTGGGGCGACGCCTGCTGCAAACCGGTCAACAATTGACCTGCCTGGAATACGACCCAGCGCTGGTCGCCAGCGGCCAGGCACTCAGCCAGCGCCATCAAATGCATGCGCTGCATGTCGAACAGGATGTACTCGCGCCTGGCGCAGCCTCTTTATTGAATGCCGATCACACACCCGTAGCGCTGCACGCCTGCGGGGATCTGCATGTGCGACTGATCCAGCTCGCCAGCGCCGCCGGATGCAAACAACTGGCCATCGCACCGTGCTGTTACAATCGGATCAGTCTGAACACCTATCGGCCACTTTCCTGTGCGGCCGAGCGCTCCAACCTACACCTTTCCCTCGATGATCTTGCGCTGCCGATGAGCGAAACCGTCACCGCCGGCGCTCGCGTCCGACGCCAGCGCGACACCTCCATGGCCCGGCGCCTGGGGTTCGACCTGCTGCAACGGCAACTTCGCGGTGTCGACGAATACCTGCCCACCCCTTCCCTGCCCAGCGCCTGGCTGGACAAACCCTTCTCCGATTACTGCCGCGATCTGGCCGCACTCAAAGACTTATCCACAGTCGGCACGCCAGATTGGACCGAACTGGAAGCCGCCGGTTGGCAGCGACTGGCCGAAGTGCGCAACCTGGAGCTGCTGCGAGGCCTTTTCCGACGGCCTCTGGAGCTGTGGCTGGTACTCGATCGGGCACTTTTCCTCATTGAGCAGGGCTATATCGTTCGCCTCGGCACCTTCTGCGAATCGCCACTCACACCGCGCAATTTCCTGCTTCTGGCAGAGCGCCCTTAAACAGTCGCAACCTGTGGATAACTCTGTTGATGGAATTATCGTGGATCCAATATCCACGCTGTTTTACGCCTAAAACACAACTGGTCATTTTTTGTTCACAAAAATAAAAAACCCATAAAACAGACATTTGCGGACAAATGAGAACGAGTCCACAAAAGCGCAATGATCAAGCAGATTCCGCCAGCCCGTTGTGCATAAGCATTCAATCAAAACGACATAACCGCCGAATTCCGGACACCACGGGCGAAAAATTGCGCCTGGCAATGCCCCTTGCTATACACGCATACGAGGGCGCCGACAGTGCGGCCATGAACAAGAAAAATCTTCGACCGTGACGTTCTGCAGAGGCCATCAATTCAGCCACCCCGTCACCAACACCGAAAACCACCTCCCCGCCTCCCTGCAACGCGCTGAACACGCCGAAGCGCAACTGCGGGCGATGCAAAACAGCCGAGCCTGGCGCACCCTGCAGAAACTCAAGAAAGTACTGCATCGCGCCTGACCGAAAGCCTGCGCAAAAATAGTCTGAATTCAGGGGTTTACAGAACCAACCCAATCGCTATAATCGTCGCCCTGACACGCCGGTATAGCTCAGATGGTAGAGCAACTGACTTGTAATCAGTAGGTCCCGGGTTCGATTCCTGGTGCCGGCACCATACAAAACGAAGCCCTCGCAGAAATGCGAGGGCTTTGTTGTTTCTGGGGTTGGAGAATCTGCTTCCACCCGACCTTGATAGGCCCCACCTAAATTGCAAACCAATACACCCGCCAAGCCTAGGTTGACGTCGTCAGCAAGCTCAAATCGTGCGGGACTTTTTTGCTCAAACCAGGGATACGAAGATTTCCATTTGGGAAAATAACGTTGCCCCTTTTCCACTTCTCAGAGGTCATTGTCTCCAGTTACCGCTCCTGGCTGGGGCTCTTTGCCAATAAAAGGGGCGGTTTCCACTTCCAGCATCAGCAACACCATTTCCGTCAACTCGGCGTCGGATTTCCGTCCCGCATAGAGGTCATGGAGTGCTTTGGCGAAGGGGATGCGCAGGTCCTGGTTTTCTTCGCGGGCGGTATCGCTGTATTGCATGAGTTCGCTGATGGCTCGCAGCACAGCCGCTTGCCACCGAGCGGTGGTCCTGGGACCACCGCTGGTGATTGCAATCAACTTATCCTTCGTCAGCTGGCGAAGGGCAGGTTCTCGCAACGGCTTATGCGGCTTTGGGTTGCGAGTGATCTTTGACATACCGGACGATACTCAGCGTTTCCTGCCGGAACTGCTCGTAGTCGATCTGCTGGGCGTTAATAAAGGTGCTGCCCATCATGGTCAGCGAGCCCATAAAGCTGGCTTCGGAAATTTCCTCATCGCTCGCGCCAAACAGGCGCGCGGCTTCGGTATGGAACAGAGCGCAATACTTGCAACGGGTCGCCCCGGATACCGCCAGACCTATCAACTCCTTGTACTTATTAGGAATCTTGGTATCTGCCAGCCAGAAATCCCGGGCTACGCCCCAGAATCCGATCGCGCCGCCTTCCGGCATCTGCTTGATCCACTCCGGAACCAGACCCAGGGTCTGTTCAATTTCCTGATAGGTATCACGAATGGCCATTTGACACCTCCTTACCTCTGTAGAGACATCTTCTATAGAGATATAACTAGTTTAGTTCCCTGGCGGCCATGCCAGAGCCGGCTGCAGCACGACTTCAGCAAATGAACTCTTAACCATCGTAGAAACAACAGGATGGATTTAGACTTTTCGGGCGCAATGACGTACCGCTCAGTACCTGGAGTTATCAGACTTGGCGGGTTGGCTAAGAGACGATCTTCGGATGATGCACGTGCTGGTAAAGCGTGCACCATACAAAACAAAGCCCTCGCAAAAACGCGAGGGCTTTGTTGTTTCTGATGTTTAGAAAACAGGTCTTAGTGACCCGCACTCTGCCCGCCATCAACATGCAGGATTTCCCCGGTGACAAAGTTGGCGCTGTCCAGATACACAACAGCCTGAGCAATATCGCTGATCTCGCCCATGTGCCCAACCGGATGCAAACTCCCCAGCGCTTCATGGGTTTCCTCTCCGTGCATCGGCGTTTTGATGATGCCGGGGCTAACCGCATTCACTCGAATCCCGCGCTTGGCGTACTCGATGGCCAGGGATTTGGTCGCCGCGTTCAAGCCACCTTTGGTCAACGAAGCCAGTACCGATGGCACACCGTCAATGGCGTGGTCCACCAGGCTGGTGGTGATGTTGACGACGTGGCCTTTGCCCTGCTTTTCCATCTCGGTGATCGCAAGTTGGGTGATGTAGAAGAAACCATTCAGGTTCACCGACAGCACCGCGGCATAGTCTTCCGGGGTGTAAGCAGTGAACGGCTTGGCAACGAAGATCCCGGCGTTGTTGACCAGGGTGTCGATGCGGCCAAAACGTGCGATCGCTTCACGAATGACTTGCTGAGCGACCGCCGGGTCGCCGATGTCGCCCGCCACGGTGAGGATGTCCGGGTCGGTGGACGGTTTGATCGAACGCGAGGTGGCGACAACCTTGTAATCGAGATCACGGAAAGCCTTGACCATGCCTGCGCCGAGCCCTTGGGAGGCGCCAGTAATTACGATGACTTTTTTCGAATTGCTCATGATGAACCTCTACTCATAAATGATGGTTTGAAAAAGTGATTAATCAGGCTTCAACAGGCGCCTGTGCCATTTGTCTCAACATCTGTTCGTAGTACTCGACCGATTGCGAACCGGACACCAGGTGACGGCCGTTCAGCACCATGGCCGGTACCGAATTAATGCCGCGCTCGCGGTAAAACACTTCAAGCTCACGCACTTCCTGGGCAAACGCTCCGGACACCAACACCTCACGCGCACTCGCCGCATCCAATCCCACTTGCGCCGCCAGTCGAACCAGCGTTTCGCGATCGTTCGGATTCTGGCCGTCGGTGAAATAAGCACGCAGTAGGGCTTTCTTGAGTGCGACCTGACGCCCTTCCTGCAACGCCCACAACAGCAATCGGTGAGCATCGAAGGTGTTATGGAAGTGGGTGCGCTTCTCCAGATCGAACTTGAACCCGATGGCCTCACCCCGAGCGATCTGCATCGCTTTACCGGCGGCGACGTCCTCGGCGCTGCGCCCGTACTTGCGCATCAAGTGCGCAACCGCGTTCTCGCCTTCGGCCGGCATGTCGGGGTTCAGTTCGAAAGGCTTGAAAGTCAGCTCGACCGAGATCTCACCCGCCACGTTCTCGATCGCTTGCTCCAGCGCCGTCGCACCCAAGGCACACCACGGGCACACCACATCGGAAACGAAATCGATGGTGACGGAGGCGGTCATGACTGCCCCTCCGCCTCAGCCAGTTGCTTGCGGTACTGGGTGGTGGTGATACCGGCATAGCCCCAGTTATCGGTGTCGACTTCCTCGATCACGATGTGGGTCAGGTCCGGGCGTTTGTTGAGGACGCGTTCCAGGGTTTCAGTGATTTCGGCGATCACCTGAGCTTTCTGCTCCGAGGTAACACCATCGCGGGTAATGCGTACGCTGACAAAAGGCATGATGAGTCTCCAGTGACCTGCCCTTCGGGATGAATGGGTAGGTGGGCGGAGCTCAATGTAAGAGGTTGGTTTGGGGGGATAAAGGTGGGGGCGGGAACATCATTAGTGACGTGGTGTAATGAGTCCGCACTCAGGCCAGATCTTAACCTTTATGCTAAATTATGGCTGGCCAATAATTATGGCGTATCCATAAAAAGAGGTGGTCGACCAAGCGAAAACAGATTTGGTGCTGATCATCGACGAAGTGCAGCACGCGATTTCCTCCGACGACGGCAATCAACTGCTCCTGGCACTCAAAGCCGCTCGTGATGCAATAAACCCACGCCCTAATACACCTGGCTACTTTCTGTTCATCGGAACGGGATCGCACAGGGCGCAAGTCAGCGAACTGACTGCAAAGCGGAACCAAGAATTTTCCGGTGCAACGTCGGCGGCTTATCCGGTGTTGGGCATGGGATTTATGCGATTACGGATCAGTTTGTTCAGGAGAGTTGGTTGGAAGAACGAGCGTTGATTGACGCCAGTTAGAATCCAGATGAAGCATGTAGCTCAATGCCGACTGGCCATTGAACGGTGCGGCGGTGTTGGGCTTTTCCGCAGCCTGAAAAGACGCCGACATACGGTCCGACACACACGTTGACACCCCCACTATAGGGGCAGAGAATTAAATCGAGAGCGCGAAACCGACTGCCTCCAAGTGGCAATAGTCGGCGGAGGGACCTCGTTGATGACTTGGAAATCGACGCCTGGTGAGACCTCTTCTCCCCTGCTTGAGGGAGCACAATATCAAGCACCTTTTCATGAAAGCAGCCTGATCAGGCTGCTTTTTTTTGCCTTGGGAAAAGGTTTTGTTGATAAAACAAGCAGCCAAAAAACGCCCACACCTCCCCCATCCGGGCCACTTTCTTGACCCCGATCACCTCCCCCCCAACAAAAATCTCGATCCTGTGTAAGCCTCCAGCCATCGGACGCAGAATCATTTCGCTACTAAACTCGGGACAAGCATGCTCTGGTGCAGGATCATAGCCAGCACGCGACCCACGCCCACCGGGCGGCAAGGTACACAACAATAGCCAGCCCACTTTAGAGGGCATTACCCAAATGGATAGCAGAACCTTACGCAACCTCATGCGCATCGTGCAGACCGGCTCGTTGTCGGCGGCGGCAGAGCATTCCTTTTTGACCGTGCAGGCATTGGCCGCGCAGTTGAACAAGGTCGAAGAGCAGTTCGGTTTTCGGTTGTTTCGTCGCTCCAACAAGGGGCTGACCCTGACCACACAGGGCACGGAGCTCACGCCCTACATGGACAAAGTGTTGGTCGCCACGCGGCAGCTGGAAGAGAAAGTCGCCGCGCTCAAGGTGCCCGGGCAGCGCACGCTCAAGGTTGCGCTTAACACCACGCTCTCGGCCGACTTCAACCGGCGAATGATCGGACGCCTCATCGAGGTGTTTGCTGATTATCAGCTGGAATTCAGCTACGCCGAGTCGATGGAAAACCTCAGCAAGTTGAAGAATGAGGACTTCGACCTGGCCGTGCTGATCGGGCCGCAACAGCCGGGGTTGCCCAGCATTGCCCTGCCCGATGTGCAAGTGCAGGTGGTCGGTGCTCATTGCGGTCAGGAAAACGACCCGCTGGTGCTGCTTGGCAATAAATTTCAGGTTCGGCCGGCCGACGACTGTCCGTATTCCCACAGCTTCTTGCGCTTTCTCGACGCAGGCCTTGGCAACTACGAGTCAGGCAAGCGGATGATCTATTCCTGCAGTGAAACCCTGACCCTATCGTTGATCACGCAAATGGACGGACTGGGCATGGTTTCCCGTGAGGCGGCCCTGCGTAACGGCCTGACCATTTTCCCGGGGTTCGAGGACTCCCTCGAAGTGCGGCTGGCGATCAATAATCCCGAGTTGTCGGGTCAGGCCTTGAATGAAGTGGTCGATCTGCCGCTACATGAACGAGCCGAGCGCAATGTACGCAGCCGTTCCCACCGCAACGGAGAGAAAGAGATTTTTGCTGAAATACGCACATAACAACGTCGGAATGGCTGCATAAAATTCCGGGCGATCGAGCTGCACATGCTGATCCTTGATCAACAGGGGCGTGAGGCTGATGGCAGCCACGATCGCCACCGGCAGGTATTCCAGCGCCCGGGCGACCAGAGGTGGCCAATGATCGGTGTTCACCTGCAGCGGCAACGCGCGTGGCAGGAATGTCACGGCCATCATCAGCGCGACGACCAGGATCAGGAACGTTTGGTCAGGCATACACCCACTCCGCAGCCCACGAATGTGGCGATGAATACGTTGAAGGGTGAGTTGCCAATCAGGCTCAGTGCCCCCATGCAAGCGACCGCGGCCAGTGCGGCGATCAGTTTGTTGCGGGTGTTGCAGAGCGATACCAGCACGTAGAGCATCATCGCGGTCAGTGCATAGTCGAGCTGATATTTGATCAGGTGCGCCGCGTACTGCGCGCAGATCGCCCCCAGCAAACCGCCGAGTACCCACGAGGTGTGGCAATACAGATTGAAGCCGATCAGGTAACGCACATTGACCGGCGAGCCCTTGCCCAGTTTGACGCTGTGGAAGGCGAACGATTCATCGGTCAGCCCACCGGCATAACACCAGCGTTCCAGACGACTGAGCCCCAGCGCTTGCAGGGCCTTGGCCATATAGACCGACATCAGCATGTGCCGCGCATTGATCAGAAACGTGGTGAGGATAATGGTGGTCAGCGACGCACCGCTGGAGATCAACGCCAGGGCGGCGAACTGCGAGGCACCGGCGTAGACGAACAGGCACATCGCGACCGGCAGCCACACGGGCATCCCGGCATTGACGGCCATCAGACCGAACACAAACGACACCGTGAAGTAGCCCGCAACCACCGGGCTGGCTTCAGCAAACGTGCGCGAGGGCTGGGGCTCGACCATCAGCGGCTGGCTGCTGGACGTCTCATTCATAGGTCCCTCTCAAAGGTAGTTTCGCCGCGCGGCTCACAAAAGCCCTGGGCACTCCAAAAGCGTTTGCCGGCAAGGTTAGCATCGTCGACGAACAGGAACATCCGCAGCACACCCACCCGTTTCATGTCCGCCGAGGCCGCTTCCACCAGACGTTGACCGACGCCCTGGCTGCGATACAACGTGCTCACCGCCAGGTGATTGATGGTGCCACGGCTGCCAAGCATGCCGCCCAACACCGCGCCGACCACTTCGCCACCGACATCGAGTGCGAGGAACGCGGTGGTGGTTTTCTGCTCCAGCACACCGCGCAGGCATTTGGCGTCCTGCCATTCACAGAACGACACTTCTTCGAATTGCCGAAAGAAGCGCTCCAGGCGTTGGGCATCCTTGGCCGTCGCGCGTCGCAGCATCACCGGTGCAGAACACTCGGTGATGTTCATCATGGGGTCGAACTGTTCAGCGAACAATGTCGAAAGCGGTCCCGGGCCGCGAGAAGGAAATGGCCAGAATCTGCCGATAGGCCATTTCGTGAGCATGGGTGTTGCGCGCCGGTGTCACGTAGTGACGCATCTCGCGATCGAGGAAGTAGGTGGTGTCGAGGATTTCCAGATAGGTCGTTGCCGCCAACTGTTCCTCTTGGGCCGAATACAAACGGCTCTCCGCCCCGTCCACATTGTTGCGACCCCAGAAATGCACACCGCTGAACGGATAACCGTCGCAATGAATACCTTCCGGGGTGATTTCCAGTTGCTTGCCCGGCTTGATTTCGATGCGGATCTGATGAATCTGGCATTGCCAGATTGCGTCGTGCAGTTCCGGCGGCAATACGTGTTTGTACACCTCGAAATCCGTATCGATCAGGCTGCGCATCACCGGCGAATTAATGACCTCATTAGAGAAGTCCTGGAAGTGCCGCTCCAGTCCACCGACGTAGCTGTTGTTGGCCTTCGATTGCACGTAGGCGCGGTGTTCCAATTGCTTCAAGTCACGGGTGACCGGGTTGTATTCAAAATCGCTGTAGCGACGAAAACGCATGCCCGCATCGGCTTGGCCGTAATAACTGTCCGGCTCCATGTTTTCCCAACTTTTGGTCAGTCTGACGAAGTCGGAAAAATGACCGAAGAGGTTGAAGTCGGCTCCCTGGACGTTGACATACTTGTCGCGCCGTAGCGATTCGCCAACTTCTCTGTTCAACACGATCATTACTAGGTCTCCGCTGCATTAAGCGGCCTAATCTAGTAGGTGCCGGATTGACGGCCCATGAGAAAGAATTTCAGGCACATCAAGCGTTGTTTGAAACGCAGGATGAAGTAGCTTCAATTCGACTTTTTACGATCGAAAACAGCCTTTTTCGGTGTTTTCATATGGTTATGAGGCAAAAAAAACCCCGAACCAGTCAGGGTTTTTATCGAGTCTGAACAACTCAGCCGATCATCAGAAGATGTTGATCGGGTAATCCACGAATACGCGCAGTTCGTTGCCGCTGACGTTGTACTCGCTGGATTTCTGCGACACACGCAGGATCGAGCTGCGTACCTTCACGCTCAGGTCTTTGGCCGGGCCACTCTGCACGACGTACTTGAACTGGTTGAAGATCTCGCGCTCGGTGCCGCCTTCGCTGGTGGAAGTGGTGATGTTGTCGCCGCGCACGTAGGCCACGTTGTAGCTCAGGCCCGGAACGCCGAAGGCGCCGAAGTCCAGACCGTAACCCAGCTGCCAGCTGCGTTCGTCTTCGGCGTTGAAGTCGGACCAGTAGGAGTTCGCCAGGTAAATGGTGTTGCCGCCGTCGCCGACGCGGTTCTGGCCGCGCTGATAGCCACCGTAGGCATAACCCAGGTTGCTGTCGCCGGTGCTGCGCTGGTGGGCGAGGGTGAACGAGTGCGGGCCGGTGACAAAGGTCGCTGCCAGGCTCCAGATTTTGTTGTCGTCGCCGGTGACACCGTTTTCCCGGACGTAGGAGTTGTCCAGCTTGGTGCGATAGCCGTTGAAGTCCAGGGTCAGGGACTGATCCTTGGCAATCGGGAACACGTAATTGGCGTTCACGTATTGCTTCTTCAGTACGTCTTCGACGTCGGAAGCGTACAGCGCTGCCTTGAACTGTTCAGTGAACTGGTAGCTACCACCCAATACGTTGATCGACTTCAAGCCACCACTGTCACGGCCTTCAGCGCTTTTGCGCGATTCAGCGGTGAAGCGACCGGCGTTCAGCTCCAGGCCTTTGATCTCTTTGGAGGTGATCAAGGTGCCGGTATAGCTTTCCGGCAGCAGGCGGGAGTTGTCGTAGTTCAGCACCGGCAGGGCCGGCATCTGGTCACCGTAGGTCAGGACGGTGCTGGAGATACGGAATTTGACCGCGCCACCGAACTTGGACAAGTCATCCGCCGCGTTGCCGCTGTCGCCCTGCTTGAAGAAGTCGATACCACCGGCGCCGCTGCGGCCTTTGCCGCCGTCCAGACGCAGTGCGTACAGACCGAAGGCATCCACACCCACACCGACGGTGCCTTGGGTGAAACCGGACGAGTAAGTACCGATGGCCGCTTGGCCCCATTCGGCTTTGTCCGGGTTGCCATCTTTATAGTCACGATTGATGTAGGCGTTGCGCAGCAGCACTTTGAGGCTGCTGTCTTCAACAAAACCCTTGGATTCGGCCTGGTCGTTAGCCATGGCCTGTGTGGCGCTCAACATCCCCAGTGCGATCAGGCTGATTCGCTTGTTCAACATGTTATTTTCCTTATTACGGGTTGATACGCTCTGTGCCGAACAGCTGAAACGGCGCTATCGCGCTCTTTTTTCACCGCAAAAACAAAAAGGCCCGCCCACGAAAATTCGCGGCGGGCCTTTTATTGTTTTGTCAGTCGTGGCGGTTAGCCACAGGCGTTGGGGCGCATCCTATCTGCGCCCTTAATGATGTGTCAATTTCGTGAATCTTCTGTAAATAGGCGAAAATCGTCTAAGAAATCACTTGTCAGCGATAGCCAATTGCACGACATGGCTGTCGACGAATTGTTCGAAATGGGTGACTTTTCCATCGGCCAGAGTCCACAAGTGCGCGACTCGGGCATTCATCGCACGACCGGTGGCTTTATAGACGCCGCTGTAATTGCCGTAGGCAAATACCTTGTCGCCCTGAGCGACGTAGTTCTCGACCTTGAACCGAAAATCTTCCCACTCAGTGGCCAGGCGCTTGAAGACATTTTCGACGATCGCGTCGAAACCGACGTAGGTCCCGGCATACGGAAAACCTGCGGCTTCGGTCCAGCGAGCGTCATCGGCCAGCGCCGCGGCGGTGTTGCGCGCATTCTCCTGGGAGTTGACGCCTTCGTAGGTGCTTTTGATCAGGCTCAGGTTATCCATGGTGACTCCAGGTGAGTTCAATGGGCGCAGCCGTCGAGGCCACAGGTTTGAAACGCGGATGAAGACTCTGTTGCCGAAAGCGACTGGCTCAACCATTGGGCGAAGGCCTGCGGCTTGCCGAGCCAAGGGCCGATATCGACCAGGGTGAACTGGCCATCCTGTTCCAGCGCGAAGGTCGGGAAGCCCTGACCGCCGACACGGGCCAAGAGTGCGCGGCTGTCCTTGATATGGCGACCGGTATCAGCTGCACTAAATGCCTGCTGGAAAGCCTCGGGCTCAAGACCTGTCTGTGCGGCAAGTTCAAGCAAAACAGCCTCGTCAGCGATGCGTCGACCTTCCACGTAATGAGCCGTCTGCAAACGCCCCAGCAACTCCAGTCCGCGCCCGGCGATCTGCTCGGCTGCCAGCACGGCGGCAATCGGCGGCGTGGAGTCGAATACCGCCGTCCCATCACGCAACAACCCCTCAAAATACGCCTCGCCAAACGGCTGACCGGTGTACTCGGCGATGCGCCGGTCGTGGGGCATGACGTAATTGCGTAGTTGTAGCGAAACGGTTTGGCGATTGGCACCACTCATCATGCCGCCCCCGTGGCCGATCACCGGCAACACGGTTTGGGCAGCTTGCACCAAGGGTTTGGCGCCGTAGCACCAACCGCACAATGGGTCGTAAATGTAGTGAAGGGTCATGGGAAGACTCCGGCAATAAAGTAGGAAAACTCAATGCCGGCAGACTAATACTCAGATCGTTTTGGAAAAACGCCGGAATCGATTTCAGTCTGTTTCGAGAATCGGTCGAATGCCCCTTAACGGGCACCCACCGATCTTGCAGGCGCCACTTTTGCGACGGGCATAAAAAAGCGCCACCTTTCCGGCAGCGCTTTTATCAATCCGTTGTTTTTCTTCTTATCCTTCCATCACATCCCACAACGCCTCCAGTTCCGCCTCGCTGAATAAACCAGCGGGATAGCGCTCGATCATCATCCGGCGCGGATCAGGTTCCCTGATCTGACGCGTTCCATTGGACTTCAACCATTGTGCCAGGACCTGGAGCGATTCGCTGTTAACTGCCAGGGGATGCAGTGCCCGATCGCTCACTACGTTCATTTCGGCGTTCATCTAAGCGCTCTCTCCTGGTTTGTGAGCGGCTAACTTATCCAAGGTTTATGACAGAACATCGAAGTTCTCTCCCTCCCCGTGTTGCGCCATCCAAGATACAAGAGCTATGCCAATGTTTTCGAAGTGTCGATAAGTGGATACAAAAAAACCCGCAGTCCTGATGGGCTGCGGGCTTTCAGCGAGATAAGGAGGCAAAAATCGTTGCTCAATCGATTTTTCAATCAACTCAAGCTGTTACGTCCTCACTCACTCCTTGTGCGGAGCGGGCTGTTGTTGGGTAAGGCAATGGATGTTACCGCCCCCAAGTAACAGTTCGCGACCAGGCACCATGACCACTTCGTGTTGCGGAAACACGCTCTGCAAAATCTCTTTGGCAGGCCCGTCCAGTGGGTCGTCGAAGCTTGGCGCGATGATGCCACCGTTGACGATCAGGAAGTTCACATAAGAGCCGGCCAGACGCACGGTCGGATTGCGCTCCTGAGTACCGTCCACCGGGTCCACACCGGCGCACTCTTCTTCGGTCGCATACAGCGGCCCCGGAATCGGCATTTTGTGCACCGTGAACGAGCGCCCCTTGGCATCGGTGCTGTTTTGCAGCACGTTCATGGCCGCCTGGCAGCGCGGGTAGTTCGGGTCCTGCGGGTCGTCGGTCCAGGCCAGCAGCACTTCACCCGGACGCACATAGCAGCAGAAGTTATCCACATGGCCGTCGGTTTCGTCGTTGAACAAGCCGTCCGGCAGCCAGATGATCTTATCCACAGCCAGGTTTGCGCTGAGCACCGCTTCGATTTGCTCGCGGCTCATGTGCGGATTGCGATTGCGGTTGAGCAGGCACTCTTCGGTGGTGATCAGGGTGCCTTCGCCATCGACATGAATCGAGCCGCCTTCGAGCACAAAACCCTCGGTGCGGTAGCGCGGGCTGCGCTCGATTTCGAGGATCTTGCCCGCCACCTGCGAGTCACGGTTCCACGGCGAATACAAACCACCGTCGAAACCACCCCAGGCATTGAAGTCCCAATCCACGCCACGGACTTCGCCGCTGTCATTGATGACGAACGTCGGGCCGGTATCCCGGACCCAGGCGTCATCGCTGGACATCTCCACCACACGAATATTCGGCACGTCGAGACGGGCGCGGGCATTTTCGTACTGGCCAGCGGAGACCGCCACGGTCACCGGTTCGAAACGCGCGATGGCCTTGGCCACTGCAACGTGCGCGGCTTGCGCCGGTTTGCCACCCAGGCGCCAGTTGTCCGGGCGCTCGGGCCAGACCATCCAGGTCTGGGTTTGGGGTGCCCACTCGGCAGGCATGTAAAAGCCGTCGGCGCGAGGGGTGCTGTTCAACGTGGTCATGGCTTCAGGACTCCAGGGAACCGTCGAGGGTTTTAATCGCGCCGTACAGGTTCGGACGACGGTCGCGGAACGAACCCCAGGCGCTGCGAATGTGCTCCAGCTCATCGAGGTCGAAGCTGTGAACCAGAATGCCTTCTTCGGTTTCGTTCAGCTCTTGGACCTTCTCGCCAAACTGGTTGGCGATGAACGACGAGCCGTAGAAGGTAATATCGTAGCCGTCCTGCTCTTCGTTACCGATGCGGTTGCTGGCGATCAGCGGCATCAGGTTGGCGCCGGCATGGCCCTGCTGCACGCGCTGCCAGTGGTCGCGGGACGAAATGGTCTTGTCGTGCGGCTCGCTGCCGATGGCAGTCGGGTAGAACAGGATTTCCGCGCCTTGCAGCGCCATGCTGCGGGCGCACTCAGGGAACCACTGATCCCAGCAGATGCCCACGCCGATTTTCGCGTAACGGGTGTTCCACACTTTGAAACCGGTATCGCCCGGGTTGAAGTAGTACTTTTCGTGGTAGCCAGGGCCATCCGGGATGTGGCTTTTACGATAAATCCCGAGGTTGCTGCCGTCGGCATCGATGATCGCGATGCTGTTGAAACGCGCGCGTCCGGCCAATTCGTAGAAGCTGATCGGCAGCACCACTTGCAGTTCCTTGGCGACTTTCTGGAAGTGCTTGATGGCGACGTTGTCTTCTACCGTTGTGGCCAGTTGCAGGTAGTCCGGGTTCGGCTTCTGGCAGAAGTACGGAGCCTCGAACAGTTCCTGGATCAGGATGATTTGCGCACCTTTGGCCGCTGCCTCACGGACCAGCTTCTCAGCGGTCTCGATGTTGGCTTCAAGGTCCCAGGAACAAGCCATCTGGGTGGCGGCGACGGTAACGATACGACTCATGAATCATCTCCTGGGCAAGTGCTTGAGGGTCAGTGTGGCATCGACCGATGACAGAACGGGAATCACCGGGCGTGGTTCGTCCACACCGTGGGCAGTGGCGACTTTATAGCCGATAAAAATCGGCTTTAAAAGCAATAAATATCCACCACCTCTAAATAACCTCAAAAATTCCCGATAACAATCGACATTTGCAACCTCTACGAGCTGCCTACAAGCCTTCGTCCAGCACCTTCGACAGCATGTCCACAAAGAAGTCCACACTCTGCCGCGACGTGACCATCGGCGGTTTGATCTTGAGGATGTTCAGGTAATCACCCGTCGGCTGCATGAAAATCCCCAACTCACGAAGGCGATCGCACAACGCCGTGGTTTCTTCGGTCGCCGGTTCAAGGGTTTCGCGATTGCGGACCAACTCCACGCCCAGATAAAAGCCGGAACCGTGCACCGCTCCCACCAACGGATGCCGGTCGATCAGGGCTTCAAGACGTTCCTTGAAGTACCCGCCCACGACCTGGGCGTTTTCCCAGAGTTTTTCTTCTTCCATCACATCCAGCACCGCCATGCCGATCCGGCAACTGACCGGGCTGCCGCCAGCGGACGAGAAGAAATAACCCTCGGCCTCCAGCGCTTCGGCAATCTCCCGACGGGTAATGACGGCACCCAACGGCTGGCCGTTACCCATGCCTTTGGCCATGGTGATGATGTCGGGCACCACGCCCTGCTCTTCGAAACCCCAGAAAAATTTACCCATGCGGCCGTAACCGACCTGCACCTCATCGGCGATGCACACCCCGCCCTGAGCACGGACCAGTGCATAGACCTGCTTCAAATAGCCCGGTGGTAGCGAGATGCCGCCGGCATTGCCATACACCGGCTCGCAGATGAAACCGGCGAGTTGGCGTTTCTGCCCGGCGATTTTCGCCAGGTTGTGTTCGACGCTGCGCACGTAGTCCGGCGCGCTGTCCGGGCCACGGAATTCGCCGCGATAGGTGTTCGGTGCGGTCACCGGGTGCACCCAATCAGGACGGCTGCTCAAGGCCTTGGGGTTGTCGGCAATCGAGGTCGAGACCGCATCCGCCGCCACCGACCAGCCGTGATACGCCTCCAGCACACTGAGCATGTCGCGGCCGCCGCTGTAGGCCCAGGCCAGGCGAATCGCCAGGTCATTGGCCTCGGTGCCGCTGTTGACCAGGAATACCCGGTCCATGTTGTCCGGTGCCAACTTCAACAAGCGCTCGGAAAACTCGGCAATCGCTGCGTAGTGAAAACGCGAGTTGGTATTGAGCAACGACCATTGACGGCCGGCGACGGCGGCCATGCGCGGATGACCGTGACCCAACACTGCAACGTTATTGAGCATGTCGAGGTAGGAGCGGCCCTGCATGTCGATCAGGTGATTGCGCCAGCCCCGCTCGATGCGCGGCGGGTCGACGTAATAATGCTTCTGGGATCGGGCGAAACTGGCATCGCGGCGGGCCAGCAAGATTTGCGGGTCGAGTTCTTCTTCTGCATCGCAGGCCAGCCCCAGCAACGCCGCCGGTGACGGGCACAACTCTTGCCAGGCGGCAGCGCGCGAAGGTGTGCAAAACAACGGTGCGTCGAGCTGAGCACTGCGGCACAACTGTACGATCAACGCTCCGCTGACAGAGCCCAGCACCTGGCCTTTGACCAATGCTGCGCCCGCGTGCAACGACGGTGTCACACCCCACAGCCGTAAACTCAGTTGTGGACCATCCAGTTGCAGCACTCCCACTGCCGGCTGGTGAACCGTTCCGGCAAACGGCGATTCGACCGCCGTGCCATGGGGCACTCGCAACTCGACATGCAGAGGGCAAGTGGCCGGTTCAGTGGCGCTGTCCGGTTGGGTGCGAGACAGACGATATTGCCCATAACGACTGGCCGCCAGACCATGAGCCGCAGCAGCTTCAGTCAACAGACGCTGGTCGATCCCCTCTTGCTCCCAGTTACCCGCTTCGAAATGCGGGCTGAGCACGCCCAGATCGATCAACGCAAACTCACGCCCCACCAGACTCGGCAACAAGGGCGCAAAGCTTTCGCTGCCGATGCTCGGCAGGCCTTGACCAACCGCAGCAAGAATCGCCGCCTCCATCAACGCCAGCGGCACCGATGTGGCCACGCGGAAAATTTCCCACTCATGGGTCAGGTTGTCGCGACTGTACTCATTGCCCGGATCAATGCTGACCTGCTGTTCGCCACTCAGCACCAACACCGCCGAACGCGCAACGATCAGCGGCCAGAGCGCCAGCAGTTCTTCATGTTGCAGCGGATTGATCGCGTGATAGGCCCGAACCGCCGGCAAGATGTAGAACGGATCGCCATCGGCATGGTGCAGCAGCGCGGCACAGGTCACCGACAGATCGGTGATCCGCCAGGTTCGGACCAGGTCGCCGAAATCGATGACACCCTGCAACTGCCATTGGCGCTGCGCATCTCGCTGCCAGACCACGTTGTCGTCGGTGATGTCCATGTGAATCGCCTGCACCGGCAGCTTATCCACCAAGGGCTGCAAATGGCGCTCGGCCTGCTCGGCCGCTTCAGCAATCAGCTTGCGTTGCTGATCATCCTTGATCACCGGCAGCAAATGCGCGATCAACGCGTTGGCGTGGCGGGCGTCCCATTGAAGGGTGCGCTCAAGGCCAGGATGGTCGAAGCCGGCCAGCGCCAGGTCCATCTCGCCGCAGAGCCGACCGAAACCGGCGACCACGGCCTGGCTCAGATGGTCGAGGTGCGTCAGGGACTGGCCGTCGATGTAATCGAGCAGACGTACATGCACCGCTTGACCGCCGACCTCCAGGGAGAGCAGGTCTTTACCATTTTTGGCCGGGATCACTCGCGGCACCTTCACGCCGGGATGTTCGACCAAGCGCTTGAGCCCTGCGTGCTGGGCTTGCAGCTCCAGCACCGAATAATCACCACGGCAGATTTTCAGGACGAAACGCCCCTGCTCGCTGTCGACGCGGTAGTTGAGATCCTGCTGGCTTCCAAGAGCCTGCAACCGTCCGCTCAGCCCGTAATGTTCTTCCAGCAACTCAAGCGCTTGCGCCGCGGACACTTGCGGGCTGGGCAGACTGGCGCGGTGAATCAACGTGGCGAGCGGCATACAACGACCCCTGAAATTTTATTAGGCGCTTATATCGCCACTGCCGGGTGCGATACGCAACCCCCCTTCCCTGATTGGCCCGAATCAATGCGTGAGCAACTCTCTTCACCGTCCCACTCGCGCCTGCCGGCACTTTGCGTAAGAATGTCGCCCATCAACGCCTATTGCTGGAGAAACACCATGAATGTAGTCACCACCGACCTGCCAGGTGTTCTGATCATCGAGCCCAAGGTATTTGGTGATGAGCGCGGCTTCTTCTATGAAAGCTTCAACGCCAAGGCTTTCGAAGAAGCAACCGGCCTGAACACCCGATTCGTGCAGGACAACCATTCCCGCTCGCAAAAAGGCGTACTGCGCGGTTTGCACTACCAGCTGGAAAACACTCAGGGCAAACTGGTCCGCGTCACCGCCGGTGAAGTGCTGGACGTGGCCGTGGACATTCGCCGCAGCTCGCCGCATTTCGGCAAATGGGTCGCGGTGCGCCTGTCCGCCGACAACCATCGCCAGCTCTGGGTACCAGAAGGTTTTGCCCATGGTTTCGTGGTGCTGAGCGATTTCGCTGAATTCCTCTACAAAACCACCGACTACTACACCCCGTCGGCTGAACGCAGCATTCGCTGGGACGACCCGGACTTGGGCATCGACTGGCAGCTGGACGAGGCACCGCAGCTGTCCGCCAAGGATCAGGCCGCCGCGTTCTTCAAGGACGCTGAAGTCTTCTCCTGAATTGCCGTCTGAATTTTCAGCGCCAGCATGCACTTGATCCAGGGTGCGCAGACTGCGCCCGCAAGCCTAGGGTCTGTTGAGGTTTGGTAGCGAACCGCGTTGCTACCAAACGTCAACAGACCCTAGGCATAATGCGTCTGTCCCCACAGGCGCTTGATGCTCATGACACCGACCCTCCCCCGCAGACCCCGCTGGCGCAGCCTGGCACTGCTTGCGTTGTGCCTGGCACCCTTGCTGTGGCCGCTGGAGCATCTGGCCGAGCGTTATTACCGCAGCGAGCTGGCCGGGCAGAACCGTCAGACCCTCGACCTCTACGTCGCCAACCTGCTGGGTACCCTGCACCGCTATGAAGTGCTGCCGCAGATTCTCGGCGACCTGCCCGCCCTGCGTGCGACGTTGGGCGCCCCCGACGAGGGCGTGATTCAAGGCAATGCCAATCGTCTGTTGAAACACATCAGTGCCCAGACCGGCGCCGAAGTCATGTACCTGATGGACACCACCGGCAAGACACTCGCGGCCTCCAACTGGGACAAACACGACAGCTTCGTCGGCCGCAATTTCTCTTTCCGTCCATATTTCAGTGAAGCCATGGCCGGGCGCCTGGGGCGCTTCTTTGGCCTGGGCACCACCTCGGCCAAGCGCGGTTACTTCTTCGCCGCGGCGGTACACGATCGTGAAAAAATCATCGGCGTGTTGGTGGTCAAGGTTGACCTCGATCACACCGAAAGCCTCTGGGGCAAAACCCCGGAACAACTGCTGGTCACCGACCACAACGGTGTGGTCATCCTCACATCGCGGCCAGAATGGCGTTTCCGCTCGACCCGTCCATTGAGTGATGAGGAGAACAAGGCCGTCGCCGCGATTCAACCCTATCCGACCCGCGATCCAAAGCCGTTGAGTCTCGACCCCAATGCCTGGCTGACCCAAACCCGGCAGATCGAAGAAACCGGCTGGAGTGTCAGTATCCTTGCGCCACGCACCCTGATTGACCGCCCCGTGCGCACAGTCGTGGCCATCGGCGGCGCAACGCTGCTGGTATTGATGCTGCTGCTTGGCTTGATGATGCAACGCCGACGCCATTACCTGGAGCGGATCGCCTTCGAAGCCAAGACCCGCCAGGAACTCGAAGGCCGGGTCGCCGAACGGACCAGCGACCTTGAGGGCCTCAACCGTCGACTGAAACAGGAAGTGCTGGAGCGCGAACACGCCCAGCAAGAACTGGTACGCGCTCAGGATGATCTGGTACAGGCCGGCAAGCTCTCGGCGCTGGGAACAATGTCGGCGAGTATCAGCCATGAACTCAACCAACCGCTGGCGGCCATCCGCAGCTACGCAGAAAACGCCGAAGTGCTGCTCGATCATCAGCGCACCGAGGATGCTCGCGGCAACCTCAAGCTGATCAGCGAGCTGACCGGGCGCATGGCGTCGATCATCGCCCACCTGCGCGCCTTCGCCCGACGTGATCGCCATGCCCCGGAAAGCGTGGCCCTGCAACCGGCGCTGGACGACGCCCTGGCGTTACTGGCCAAGCGTCGGCGCAGCATGGAAGTCGAGCTGATCCGCGACCTGCCGGCCGCCACCCTGTGGGTCGAGGCTGGAGAAACCCGTCTGCGCCAGGTACTCGGCAATCTGCTGGCCAATGCGCTCGATGCCCTGACGGAAAAAGGCCCGCCGCGTAAACTCTGGTTGAGTGCCCAATCCACCGCCGACGGCGTCACTCTGTACATTCGCGATAACGGCCCCGGGTTCTGCCTGGAAGCGCTGGGTCGTGCCGGCGAGCCCTTCTACACCACCAAGACCCGCACTCAGGGACTTGGGCTGGGGCTGGCGATCTGCGACACCCTGATGCGCGCCTTCGGTGGTGAACTGTCGTTCTCCAACCATAAGGAAGGCGGCGCCCTGATTACCCTGAAGCTGCGCGCAGGCGCGCCGGGTGTGAGCCTGCAACCGTCCGAGGACCGAAGTGCATGACCATCGACAACCGCATCCAGGTCGTGTTGATCGACGACGATCCCCACCTGCGCCAGGCCCTGAGCCAGACCCTGGACCTGGCCGGCCTGAAGATCCTGCCGCTTGCTGAAGCCAAGGGCCTGGCCGGGCAACTGGAACGCGACTGGCCAGGCGTGGTAGTCAGTGACATCCGCATGCCGGGCATGGACGGCCTCGAACTGCTGACCGAACTCCACGCCCAGGATCCGGAGCTGCCCGTGCTGCTGATCACCGGCCACGGCGATGTCCCCCTGGCGGTGCAGGCCATGCGCGCCGGGGCTTATGACTTTCTGGAAAAACCTTTCGCCAGTGACGCCCTGCTCGACAGCGTACGTCGCGCCCTGGCCCTGCGCCGTCTGGTGCTGGACAACCGCAGCCTGCGGCTGGCCCTGAGCGATCGCAACGAACTGAGCGCCCGACTGGTCGGGCAATCGGCGCCGATGCTGCGCCTGCGCGAGCAGATCGGGGCACTGGCGGCGACCAAGGCTGACGTGCTGATTCTCGGTGAAACCGGTGCGGGCAAAGAAGTGGTGGCCCGCGCGCTGCACGACTTGTCGAGTCGGCGTAACGGCCCGTTCGTGGCAATCAACGCCGGGGCCCTGGCCGAGTCGGTGGTGGAAAGCGAGCTGTTCGGTCACGAACCCGGCGCGTTTACCGGCGCGCAAAAGCGCCGCATCGGCAAGTTCGAATTCGCCAACGGCGGCACGTTGTTCCTCGATGAAATCGAAAGCATGAGCCTGGACGTGCAGGTGAAATTGCTGCGCTTGCTGCAAGAGCGGGTCGTCGAACGCCTGGGCGGCAATCAGTTGATCCCGCTGGACATCCGCATCATCGCCGCGACCAAGGAAGACCTGCGGCAATCCGCCGATCAGGGGCGCTTCCGTGCCGACCTGTATTACCGCCTGAACGTTGCGCCGTTGCGCATTCCGCCGCTGCGCGAACGGGGCGAAGATGCGCTGGTGCTGTTCCAGCATTTCGCTGACGAAGCCAGCGCCCGCCACGGCTTGCCGCCCCACGAACTGCAACCGGGGCAACGGGCGCTGCTGCTGCGTCACAGCTGGCCAGGTAACGTGCGGGAACTGCAGAACGCCGCCGAGCGCTTTGCCCTGGGCCTGGAGCTGGCACTGGACAACAGCGCACCGGATGGCGGTGTCGGCACCACGGTTGAAGTGGTCAGCGGCGGCTTGAGCGAGCAAGTCGAGAACTTCGAGAAGAGCCTGATTGCCGCCGAACTGGCGCGCTCGCACAGCTCCGTGCGCAGCCTCGCCGAAGCGCTCGGCATTCCGCGCAAAACCCTGCACGACAAGCTGCGCAAGCATGGCCTGAACTTCGCCGATGGCGGCACCAGCAGCCATACCGACGACCTCGATTGAGCTACCGTAAAATCATCCTCATCAAACAAAAGGCCCGCGAATGAACCGCGACAGTCGTCACCTGGAATCGATCCTCTATCGCGACATCCCCCTCACGCGGGACATGGGCCTCAAAGTGCTCGACTGGCATGACCAACAACTGCGCCTGCATCTGCCGCTGGAGCCCAACGTCAATCACAAGAGCACCATGTTCGGTGGCAGCCTGTATTGCGGCGCGGTGCTGGTCGGCTGGGGCTGGCTGCATTTGCGTTTACGTGAAGAAGGTATCGAAGACGGGCACATCGTGATTCAGGAAGGGCAGATCAACTACCCGCTGCCGGTCACCATGGACGCGACGGCGATCTGTCAGGCACCGAACCCGGCAGTGTGGAGGAAGTTCCTGGCGATGTATCGACGCTATGGGCGGGCGCGGTTGACGCTGCATTCGCGGATCGTGAATGCCGGGAGTGAAGAGGATGCGGTGAGGTTTACCGGGCAATACGTCCTTCACCGGTAAAGCAAACGATCTTAAAAGATCGCAGCCTCGTTGCACTCGACAGCTCCTACAGAGTGATCTGCACCCTGTAGGAGCTGTCGAGTGAAACGAGGCTGCGATCTCTTGATCTTTACGCCCGAGCGAGCGCCAATAGTTTCTCCCGCCAAGCCGCTTTAGCCGGCAGCGCCAGGAAGAACTCATTCAGCAACGATTCCCGCGCCGGATAACAGAACGGCGCGCCGCTCAAATCCAGCACCTCACCGCCGGCGCCTTCCAGCACACCTTGAGCCGCGGCCGTGTCCCACTGCGAAGTCGGCGCCAATCGCGGATAACAATCCGCCGCCCCTTCCGCCAGCAGGCAAAACTTCAGTGAGCTGCCGATATTCGCCAGTTGCAGCTCGCCCAGACTGTCACTCAACCCCGCCAGTAAGCGCTCCTGTTCAGGGCTTGAATGCCGACGACTGGCGACCACCGTGAAGGCTTCACCCGCCGCCGGCACCTCGCGAACCTGGATCGGCAATGACTCGGCGCCTTTATCGCCACGCCAGGCTCCCAACCCGGCACCGCCAACATAAAAACGCCCGCTGGTCGGCATCGACACCACGCCGAACACCACACGCCCCTGCTCGATCAACGCGATATTGACGGTGAATTCTTCGCTGCCGGAGATGAACTCCTTAGTGCCGTCCAGAGGGTCGACCAACCACCAACGCTGCCAGCCGGCACGCACGCTCTGGGGGATGTTGGCATCCTCTTCGGACAGCACCGGAATAGTCGGGTCCAGCGCCGTCAACCCGGCCAGAATCACATGGTGAGCGGCCATGTCGGCAGCTGTGACCGGGGAATCATCGGACTTTGCCGTCACAGCAACGTTGACGCGCCAGAACGGCAGGATCGCCTCGCCAGCCTTCAATGCCAGTTCTACCACCGGTGCCATCAACGGATGGGGAAAATTCAACTTCATGGCAGGAACACCCCACGCTGAGTCAACAGATCACGGGCCAGATACAGCGCCGCCAAGGCACGGCCCTCGGTGAATCGCGGGTTCTGCGCCAACGCCGACAATTCCCGCAGGTTGATCTTGTCCATCCCCATCGGCTCGGGCTCGTCACCCTCCAGGCGTTCTTCGTACAAATCGGTGGCCAGCACCACCTGGATTTTCTGGCTCATGTAGCCAGGTGACAACGACAACTCGGTCAGGTGCTCCAGTTGCCGCGCGCCATACCCGGCCTCTTCCTTGAGCTCCCGCTCGGCCGCCGCCAGCACGTCTTCGCCCGGCTCGATCAAGCCTTTGGGCAGGGACAATTCGTAGGCATCGGTGCCACCGCAGTATTCCTCCACCAACACGGCGTGGTCCGCGTCGAGCATCGCCACGATCATCACCGCACCATAACCAGCGCCTTTACCGACCAATCGCTCGTAAGTGCGTTCCACGCCATTGGAAAAGCGCAGTTTCAGCTCTTCGACACAGAATAATCGGCTGGTGGCGACGATCTCGCGGGCGAGTATGGTGGGTTTCTGGCGCATGAGAAGCTCCTTGGCGTGAACGCGTTACTATACCCGGCCTATCCTGATTGTTTACCTCGGATATCTTTTTTACCGCTGGAGAAGTTTTTTATGTCCCTGCTGCCCTGGCGCGACATCGATACCGTTCTGCTGGATATGGACGGCACGCTGCTGGACCTGCACTACGACAACCATTTCTGGCTGGAACACCTGCCAAAGCGTTATGCCGAGTTGCACGGGGTGAGCCTGGCCATGGCGGAGCTGGAATTGCAGCCACTGTTCGAGCGCCATGCCGGTCAGTTGCAGTGGTATTGCCTGGACTTCTGGAGCGCCGAACTGAAGTTGTCGGTGCGCGAACTGAAACTGGAAACCGCGCACCTGATCGCCTTGCGTCCGGATGCGGATACTTTTCTGGCCGCGATCAAACAGGCCGGCAAGCGCGTGGTACTGATCACCAACGCCCACCGCGACTCGTTGTCATTGAAACTGGAAAGAATTGAACTGGCGCCGTATTTCGAGCGCTTGATCAGCTCTCACGATTACGGTTTCGCCAAAGAAGACCCGCAGTTCTGGGATGCCTTGCAGGCCGATATCGGCTTCGACCCGGCACGCTGTCTGTTCATCGACGACACCCTGCCGATCCTGCGCAGCGCACGCAATTTCGGGGTGGCGCACCTGCTGGCCGTGAGCGAGCCGGACAGCCGCAAAGGGCCGAAGGACACGGCAGAGTTTGCGGCGGTGGGGGATTATCGGGAGCTCATCGCAGGGCTTTAGAGTCTGACGCGGTCGTTGTGGCGAGGGAGCTTGCTCCCGCTGGAGTGCGAAGCGCTCCCAATCTGGCTGAGCTCCTTCAGAAAGGTGCATTGGCCAGATTGCGACTGCTGCGCAGCCGAGCGGGAGCAAGCTCCCTCGCCACAGGTTTTGTATTATTCAGGAATCCGCAACACCTGCCCCGGATAGATCTTGTCCGGGTGCGAAAGCATTGGTTTGTTGGCTTCAAAGATTTTGTTGTACTTGTTCGCGTCGCCGTATGCCGCCTTGGAAATCGCGCTGAGGGTGTCGCCCTTTTTAACGGTGACGAACTGCGCTGCCTTGGCAACCGGCCCCGTTACGGTGATCTGGTCATCGACACTACCGACACCGGCAATATTGCCCACGGCCAGCAGAATCTTTTCCTTCTCTTCCTGGCTCGCCACGTCACCGGTGACGATGACTTTGTCGCCCTCGATGGTCGCCTGAACATTTGGATTACCCAGGCCGACCTTGCTGATGTGTTCCTTCAACTGCTCGCTGGCGTTGGCATTGCCGGGGGTCAGCAGATCGATAAGTTTTTCACCTGCTTCTTTCACAAAGCTAAAAATACTCATGGTGCACTCTCCTTGGGATTCAGGTTCCAGATGCCCAAGACTAGACCAGCCATTTGAAGACCGGCTCCCAGCCGACCAATGACCCAACCCCGCGCAGGCGGTAGAATCGCAAACCTTGCCGGCGCCCTGGAGCGAAGATGGACATCAAGCAGCTGAAATTCCTCATCGCTCTCGACGAAACCCGACACTTCGGCCAGGCCGCCGCGCGCTGTCACATCACTCAGCCGACCTTGTCCATGCGCCTGCGCAGCCTTGAGGAAGAACTCGAGCTGCCGCTGGTCAATCGCGGCCAACGCTTCGAAGGTTTCACGGCGCCGGGTGAGCGCGTGCTGGCATGGGCGCGTACGGTGCTGGCGGCCTACGACGGTTTGCAGGCCGAAGCGGCGGCCTGTCGCGGCAACCTCGTGGGTACGTTGCGTCTGGGGGTGGTGCCGCTGTCGAGTTTCGACCCGGTGCCGCTGATGCAACGCCTGCATGCCGCACACCCGAACCTGCGGTTCGAACTCTCGGCCCTGAGTTCCGAACAGATCCTTGAACAACTGGCGAATAACCGTCTCGACCTCGGCGTATCGTACCTGGAGCATCTGGACGGCGAGCGCTTCGACTCCCTGGCGTTCAGCGAAACCCGCATGGGCCTGCTCTACGATCAACGCTTCTTCAGTTTCGGCGAGGTGCCGCTGAGCTGGGAGTCGCTGATCGAACTGCCCATGGGCATGCTCACCAGCGGCATGCACTTTCGCCAGTCCATCGACCATAACTTCCACAGCCGTGGCCTGACCCCACAACCGTTGCTGCAAACCGATGCAGTCCACCAATTGTTACAAGCGGTACACGGTGGCCTGTGCTGCGCGGTGATGCCGCTGAACAGCGGCCTCGAAAACCTCACCGATCACTTGCGCCTGCAACCCATCGAAAGCGCCCAGACCCTCGCCCGGCTGGGGCTGATCATGCGTCGCAGCGCTCCGCGTTCGGCCTTGGCAGAAGCCTGTTTTGCGATCTATCAGAAATCACTGACAGACTCTTGATCGACGCCATCTATCGGTAGATCAGTAATAGCGATTAGACGCGACATGTTGACGCGCCTAGGCTTAAAGCTGACCAAACCGTCGGTGATGCCTAATGAACGCCAAGCGCCCCGGCTGCGCGGCGCCCGCTCTCGAAACGCCCGCGCCCGCCGCAAGCCAGACATACAGTTACTGCAACCTCGAATACTCCGAATCATCCAGCACCGCGCTGGCTGAGGAAGTCGCGTTGGCGATCGCCTACAACGGCATCAGCCAGGCCGTCATGTTGGTGACGCCGACGGACCTTGAAGACTTCATCGTCGGCTTCAGCCTCGGCAGCGGCATCATCGACGACGCTTCAGACATCTATGACCTGCAACTCAGCGGCTCGGGTTCGGCGCAATACGCGCAAGTGACCATCGCCAACCGCGCCTTCTGGAACCTCAAGCAGCAGCGCCGCCAACTGGCTGGAACCAGCGGTTGCGGGCTCTGTGGCGTGGAAGCGGTGGAGCAAGCGCTGCCTGATCTCAAGGTGTTGCCCGGCGCCCCGCTGCCCCCGGCCGAATGGCTGGACGGTCTGCGCCATCGCATCGGCGAATTCCAGCCTCTGGGCCAGCATTGCGGCGCGGTGCACGCGGCGGTGTTCATGAATGGCAAAGGCGAATTGCTGCTGGGCCGTGAAGACATCGGCCGACACAACGCCCTCGACAAGCTGATTGGCGGGTTGATCCGCCAGAAAATCCCGACCACCGATGGTCTGGCGATTGTCACCAGCCGTTGCAGCCTCGAATTGATCCAGAAAGTTTTACGCGCCGGCATCCAGACCCTGGTCAGCCTGTCATCGCCCACGGGCCTGGCCGTGCAATGGGCCCGTCGACACAACCTCAATCTCATCCACCTACCTCAAAAAAGTGCACCAAGGGTCTACAGCCCTGCGTTGGAGAATCAAGCGTGAGTCAACACCAACAAGCCGACCAGAAACCTGTTCCACGTTACAAGCCCTATAAGGGTGCGGCCGGTGGCTGGGGCGCGCTGGCCAGCGTCGCCCGGGCCTGGCTGACCAGCGACAACGCGTTGAAAAATCTGCGCATGATGCTCAAGACCAACAAGAACGGCGGGTTCGATTGCCCCGGTTGCGCCTGGGGCGATTCCCAGGAAGGCGGCATGGTGATGTTCTGCGAGAACGGCGCCAAAGCAGTGAACTGGGAAGCGACCAAACGGCGTGTCGATGGCGCGTTTTTCGCCAAGCACAGCGTTAGCTCGTTGCTGGAACAAAGTGATTATTGGCTCGAGTACCAGGGCCGTCTGACCGAGCCGCTGAGCTACGACGCCGAAACCGATCGTTACAAACCGATCAGCTGGGAAGCCGCATTCGCCCTGATCGGCAAACACCTGCAAGGGCTGTCGAGCCCGAATCAGGCCGAGTTCTACACCTCGGGCCGTGCCAGCAACGAAGCGGCGTTCCTCTATCAATTGTTCGTGCGCGCCTATGGCACCAACAATTTCCCCGACTGCTCGAACATGTGCCATGAAGCCAGTGGTGTTGCGTTGGCGCAGAGCGTTGGCGTCGGCAAAGGCACGGTGACCTTCGACGACTTCGAACACGCCGATGCGATTTTCGTCTGGGGCCAGAACCCTGGCACCAACCACCCGCGGATGCTCGAGCCACTGCGCGAAGCGGTGAAACGCGGTGCGCAGGTGGTGTGCATCAACCCGCTGAAAGAGCGCGGCCTGGAACGCTTCCAGCACCCGCAACACCCGATCGAAATGCTCACCAACGGCGACAAACCGACCAACACCGCGTACTTCCGTCCGGCATTGGGCGGCGACATGGCGATCATGCGCGGCATGGCCAAGTTCCTGCTGCAATGGGAGCGCCATGCGCAGAAGGCGGGTGAGCCTGCGGTGTTCGACCACGACTTCCTCAATGAACACAGCGTCAATGTTCTGGAATACCTCGGCATCGTCGACGACACCCCGTGGGAGCAGATCGTCGAGCAATCCGGCCTGCCCCTGGTGGAAATCGAGCAAGCGGCGCGCATGTACGCCAAAGGCAAGAACGTGATCA
Organism: Pseudomonas sp. 01L34; assembly: GCF_056400265.1. Taxonomy (NCBI): domain Bacteria; kingdom Pseudomonadati; phylum Pseudomonadota; class Gammaproteobacteria; order Pseudomonadales; family Pseudomonadaceae; genus Pseudomonas; species Pseudomonas sp. 01L34. Next base: position 143,487 of record NZ_JBFTSX010000006.1, on the reverse strand, counting down.
TGTGCTGGGCGATGGGCATCACCCAGCATCGCCATTCGGTGGCGACCATCCAGGAAATCGCCAACCTGATGCTGCTGCGCGGCAACATCGGCCGGCCGGGGGCCGGTCTGTGCCCGGTGCGCGGCCACAGTAACGTGCAGGGCGACCGGACAATGGGCATCAACGAACGTCCGCCGGCGGCGCTCCTCGACTCTCTGGAGCGGCGCTTCCAGTTCAAGGTCCCGCGCGAAAACGGCCACAACGTGGTCGAGGCGATTCACGCCATGGCCGAAGGCCGTTCGAAAGTTTTCATCGGCCTGGGCGGCAACTTCGCCCAAGCCACCCCGGACAGCCCACGGACCTTCCAGGCCCTGAGCAACTGCGACCTGACCGTGCAGATCAGCACCAAGCTCAACCGCAGCCATTTGATCCACGGTAAAGACGCGCTGATCCTGCCGTGCCTGGGCCGCACCGATATCGATATCCAGACCGAAGGCGCCCAAGCGGTGACCGTGGAAGACTCCTTCAGCATGGTCCACGCCTCCAACGGTCAGTTGCAACCGTTGTCGAACCTGATGCGCTCGGAGCCTGCAATCATCGCTGGTATCGCCGCCGCGACCCTGGGCAGCAAACCGGTGGACTGGAACTGGCTGGTGGCTGATTACAGCCGCATCCGCGACCTGATCGCCGACACCATCCCGGGCTTTCGGGACTTCAACGAGAAAGTCCAGAACCCCGGCGGTTTCTACCTGGGCAGCAGTGCCGGCGCACGTCGCTGGAATACCCCATCGGGTCGGGCCAATTTCCGTCCGAACATCCTGCCCAAAGACCTGGTGCACGAACGCACCCGCGCCACCGGCGTACTGCCGGACCTGATCATGCAGTCGATGCGCTCCCACGATCAGTACAACACCACCATTTATGGTCTTGATGATCGTTATCGCGGGGTGAAAGGTCAGCGGGATGTGTTGTTCGTCAATGAAGCCGACATCATTCGCCTGGGCTTCAAACCGGGGCAAAAGGCTGACATCGTATCGATCTGGGATGATGGCCGTGAGCGGCGGGTCAAGGGTTTTACCCTGCTGGCGTTTGATATTCCTGCCGGGCAGGCGGCTGCATACTATCCGGAAGTGAACCCGCTGGTGCCGTTGGAAAGCACCGGGGATGGCAGCCATACGCCGACGTCGAAATTTGTGGCGATCCGGCTGGAAGCGGCGAGTGAGACTGGGTTGATCATGGCCAAGTCAGCTTGACGCAGCGATGGCGGTAGCCCACTCAACAAACTCTTCCGATCCGTACTTTCCAATCGCCCACAAAAAAGGCCGTTTTCATATGAAAACGGCCTTTGAGAAGTAGCTAAAGACTGGCGAAAAACACTTAAGTTCCGCCCAAAAAACAGCAACTTATAGAAATGTGCTCAAGTCGTGTTATTCGTCGGATTTCTATTGTCACAACCATGACACAGCCTCAGGATCGCGCCGTCATCCCCTTGAGGTTCCTCTATGAAGTTCTCCTCGATTCTCTTGTTGTCCCTTGGCCTGGTCAGTGGCTTCGCGTCTGCTGGCGGCACCACCGAAGCAGGTGTGGGCGGCGCATTGGGCGGGGTTCTTGGCTCGGTCGTCGGTCAATCACTAGGCGGCAGTACAGGTTCAACCATTGGCGCGGCCCTGGGCGGCGCGGGTGGTAGCGCAGTTGGCGCAGACAGACGCAGCCGTGGCGAAGCCGCCATTGGCGGTGCGTTGGGCGCAGCTGGCGGTAACGTGGTCGGCCGCAGCATGGGCGGCACCACCGGTAGCCTGATCGGTTCCGCAGCAGGCGGCGGCCTCGGTGGCGCCCTGGGTAACCATATGGGCAACAGCAGCAATGACGACGATGATCGTCGTTCCTATCGTCGTGGTTATGACGATGATGATCGTCGCTACTACCGTGGTCACCCGGGTCGCGGCCATGCGTACGGGCATCGCAAGCATCACCATCGCTATCGCGATGACGACTGAGGCTTGAATCGCCTCGTCGACCGTTAGATCGAAAAATCGCAGCCCTCGGGCTGCGATTTTTTTTGCCCTCAGATCGCCAGTCGCTCCAACGCCCCGCGCAACCCGGCAGGAATCGCCACCGGCTGATTCGACAGCCGATCGACGAATACATGCACGAAGCGCCCTGCCGCGCAGGCCTCATCTTCTCCAGCCTTGAACACCGCCAGCTCATACTGCACCGAACTGCTGCCCAACTTGCCGACCCGCAGGCCAATCTCGATCCGATCCGGGAAGGCGATAGACGCGAAGTAATCGCAGGCCGAACTCACCACAAAACCCACCACCTCACCGTCATGGATATCCAGACCGCCGACTTCGATCAGGTAGGTGTTCACCGCCGTATCGAAAAAACTGTAGTAGGTGACGTTATTGACATGACCGTAGGCGTCATTGTCATGCCAGCGGGTGGTGATGGGCTGGAAATGGGGGTAGTCGGTGCGATGGGGCATCGGGTTGGACATCAGCGTCGGTTCCTGGAGTTGGATGGCCAGTTTAAGGTGAAACTGCGAAGGCGCTGTCACAGGCACTACCTAAATCACATGTCGGTAAACCCTCTGCCCTGCGCCGCCAACTCCCCAATCAACCGTGCCGGGGCCCAGTGATCCCCCTGTTTGGTCTCAAGCTGCAACAACCGCAGATGAATATCGTCCAGCCCTTGCTGATCCGCCCAGGCCATCGGCCCGCCCTTGTCCGCCGGGAAACCATAACCGTTGAGGTACACCAGATCGATGTCGTGCGCCGACGCCGCAATGCCTTCCTGAAGGATCTTCGCCCCTTCATTGACCAGTGCCAGCAAGCTGCGCTCAAGAATCTCCTCTGGCCCTATCTCACGCCGCTGGAACCCCAACCCTTCGCTGATTTCCAGCACCAGCGCATCGACTTCCACATCGTGCTCAGCCTGACGACTGCCCGGCTCGTAATGGTAATACCCGTCGCCGCTCTTCTGACCGAAACGCCCGAGCTCGCACAAACGATTGTCCACCTGAACCTCCGGCGCATCCTGGCCCTTGCCAGCCAGCTCCCGCGCGCGCCACTCCAGGTCAATGCCGACCACGTCATACATGCGGAACGGCCCCATGGCGAAACCAAAACCTTGCAGCGCCGCATCCACCTGATAAGGCAACGCCCCCTCCAGCAGCATCTTGCGCGCTTCGAGCACGTACGGATGCAGCATGCGGTTGCCGATGAAACCGTGACAGTTGCCCGAGACCACGCTGACCTTGCCCATGCGCTGGCCCAGTGCCAGGGCTGCATCAAGCACCGCCGGAGCGGTCTGGGCGCCGCGTACGATCTCCAGCAATTTCATGATGTGCGCCGGGCTGAAGAAGTGCAGGCCCAGGACCTGCTGCGGGCGGCGAGTGGCGGCGGCGATGGCGTCGATATCCAGCGCCGAGGTATTGCTGGCCAGAATCGCTTCAGGTTTGAGCAGGCCGTCGAGTTCGCGGAAGATTTTCTGCTTCAGCTCGAGGTTTTCGTAGACCGCTTCGATCACCAGATCAACATCGCGGATCGCCGCGTAATCGGCAGCCGCCGTCACCCGAGCAACGCACGCATCCGCCTCGGCCTGATCGATCCGCCCCTGACGCACGTTGTGGGCGTAAGTATCAGCCACGCTGGTCAGCGCCTGCTCAAGCATCTGTGGATTGTTATCGACCCACTGCACCGGCACCCCGGCGCTGGCCAGGCACATGACAATGCCACGGCCCATGGTGCCCGCACCAATCACGGCGGCGCGCTGAATATCGAACGATGTCTGGCTCATGGTTGTTGTTCTCTTATTGGCGATCCAAAGACAGTCCTCACCATAGTCAGCCGATGTGTGTTTTTAAAGTTTATTCCTGTGATGGGCGACATTCAGCAGATGGATGCGTCCCGATCCCGCAGGTTAGAGGTTCGCCTCAGCCCACGTCCGGACCTCGCCATACGGATACTCCTCCAGCGCCGCAAACCCCGGAATCGACCGCGCCTTGAGCTTGGTAAACAACGGCACGCTGATCCCGCACAGAAACCGCGTCACGCGCTCCGCCGATGGAGCACTTCCCGTGTGCTGCTGGTGCCTGTGGATAAAATCACCGCACAGCGCCTCGAAATTTTTATCCACAAGCGCCGGCAATTCCGGTGGTTCGGGTAACCGCGCTACGTGGCCGTGACACACCGAACAATGCCCGCATCGCCGTGGCGCGTTTTCATCGCCGAAGTACTCGGCCAGGCGATATCCCAGGCAGTGCTCGGTGGCGAACAGATCCAGCATGGCGTGAATCCGCGAAATCTCGGTGCGTTCGTGCTGGGTGAAGTAGGTGTGCAATTCGGCGCTCAAGGCCTGGGAATCGAAGTCGGCTTGCAGCAGGCTATAGACCTCCGTCATCTGCTTGCTTTCAAGCTCCACCCAGCCCTTTTCCTGGAAGTAATCCAGCGCCTTGACCACTCGACTGCGCTCGGCGGAATGCTGCTGATACAATGCGTCGAAATTCACCGTGGCCCAGGTCCGTGCGCGACTGGAAGTCTGGATGATCGCCGAGACGAAGTCCCTGCGCTCACCCTCGAAACGGGCCAGCAACGCTTCCGGCTCCTGCAAATACTTGAAGCGGTATTCGGCGTAATAGGCATAGCGTGGAGCGATCAGCCCACGCAACTCCAGCTGTACCAGCAAGGTCTTGAGCGGCAACTGGCGGATGTTGCTCTGATCGGCCAAAGGCCCCAGCAGAAACTCCCACTGCCCCTCGGGCGCTGCGGCTTGCAACTCGTCGAGCACACAACGAATGCCGTCCCGCTCCGGTGTGTCGCCGTAGACGAAATTCTCCAGCACATTGAGGCTGTCGCGGTTGGCCAGCACCAGGCAATCGGACGGCTGCCCGTCACGCCCGGCGCGGCCGATTTCCTGGCTGTAGTTTTCGATGGATTTGGGCAGGTCGAAATGCACCACGTTGCGGATATCGCTTTTGTCGATGCCCATGCCGAAGGCAATGGTGGCGACGATGCAATTGGACTGCCCGCCCATGAACCGGCGCTGAATCGCTTCCCGTTGCTCGTGGGGTAAACCGGCGTGATAGGCCTCTGCCTGTATACCGTTGCGCCCCAGGTGTTCGGCGATGTGCTCAGCGGTCTTCTGCAGGGTGACATACACGATGCTCGGCTGGCCGGGACGCTGGGTCATCCACTCGACCAGGCGGCGGCGCTTGTCCTGGCCGCGCACCGGTTCCACCAACAGATTGAGATTGGGCCGGTAGAAACCGGTGGTCACCACATCCTCAGGCGCAATGGCGAACCGGGCCTCCATGTCGGCAATCACCTTGGGTGTCGCGGTGGCCGTCAGCAACAGCGCTTGAGGGATGTTGAACTGGCGCTGATAGTCCGGCAGCTTGAGGTAGTCGGGGCGGAAGTTGTGACCCCACTCGGAGATGCAGTGGGCCTCGTCCACCACCAACAGCGAGATCGGCACCTGCTGCAGAAAATGGCGGAAACGCTCGTTCTTCAGGCGCTCCACGGAAATCATCAGAATCTTCAATTCGCCGGACTTTGCCCGGGCCATCACATCGCTGGCGTCATCGCGACTCTGGGCCGAATCGATACTGCCTGCCGCAATGCCGTGGCGCTGCAAGAACGCCAACTGATCCTGCATCAACGCCAGCAGAGGCGAGACCACCAGCGTCAGGTGCGGCAGCAGGATGGCCGGTAACTGATAGCACAGGGATTTGCCCGATCCGGTAGGGAAAATCGCCGCCGCCGAGCGCCCGGCCAACACCGCGCTGACCGCCGCCTCCTGGCCGGGCCGAAACTGTGGATAACCGAAAACCTGTTCCAGGGTGTTGTGCATAAGCTGTCACTCCGTTGACCGCGGCGAAGCCCAAAGCCTAGCCGGCGAACGCAGCGAGTCGAGAAAAGGTCGGGGGCAAAAACGATACGGGATGATACAGCGTCGGCCCATCGATTCCTTCGCCACAGATTGAAACAAACGAGGCACTTTGCCCCCTGACATCAGCCCCCTGTCAGCCGGTAAGGTGCGCCCCGAGAAAAACCATTATCCGCGAAGTTTTCATCAAGGCAGGACGCCTGCACGCGGATCCTCACAAAGGAACAATCATGCCTGACACTCTGTTTTTTCCAGTCGCCCTTTTCTTTGCATCCCTGCTGCTGAACGGGTGCATGAAGCTCCCTGACGACCCCCTCTACGCTGCGCCCACAACCCTGGACAGTGCCTCACAGACTTAGTCGTCGATCGACTGACCTCGGGTAGCTACGGCACCAATACCGCCACCCGCAACTGCTCATCCAGCGCCTGTTCATGAAATACCCGGCTCTTGCTCGCCCACGCCGCATAAGCCGGGCTTATTTCGCCCGTAAACGCCGCCGCCAGCTGACGCAAATCGGCGACCCTGCGCACACGAGGACAGAAGAGTTGGTCCTCGCAGTTCTGACTGGCACTGCGATAGGTTATCAGCAACCGATCCCACAACCCGTCACGCACTTGCCTGACCGACTTGAGCTTCACAGCCCGCACGCCCAGTCGCTGTTTCAGCCCCTGCTCATCCAGCGCTTCGCTGGCCAGCAATGCCTTGCCCACCATTAACACCTCGGCGCGAGATGCGGTGTCGATGTCCGCTTGGGTGGTCAGCGCACCCGGCCAACCGGTTCGCTCCATGTTGGCCAGGACGAGCGAATGACCGACGTCAGCAGCACCCGCTACCCGACAAACACCGGCCCACAACAATAAAATCGAGGCCACACGCAGCCACTGCATACCTAATTCCCTTTAAGAGTCGACTCAGACGCTTCGAAACGTCCTACACATTCTGGCGCGCACCCTCCAGAGGCTGGATGCGTTAAGCCTGACAATCCCGTAGGAATATCGACCACCAAGGGAAAAGCTTAAAAAATAGTCGAGGGATGCGTAGGCAAAGGGCGATAACACCGGTAAACCCCCTACAAAACCTGTCCACTTGCACCACCTTGCGACGCCTCGCTGTGGCCCTCTATAGTTTTCGACGCGGCTGAAAACACTGTGTCGGCCCGCCGGCGAGACTGCCCGACTTCCCACAGGACTGACTTCGATGAACACGCGCCACTCGTTAACAGACCGCTATCGCCCGCTCAAAACCAGCTACAGCAATACCCCCGTGTTGGTCATCGACACCGAGGCCGATCCCCACGAAATCCTCGATGCCGCCCGACAACGCATCCGCGCCGCTGGCGACCTGCTCGAAACACTCTATTGCCTGTGCTTCAAACAGGCCGACGCGAAAGACATACCCAATATCGTCAACGCGTTGTACCTGCTGACCCAGGATGGCAACGAACTACTCGAAATCGCCCGGCAACGCCTGCCGAAAACCACGGCAGTCTGATGGCTGAAACAAATTCAAACTTAAATGAAGATCCCTGTGGGAGCCGGGCTTGCCCGCGATGATCGATAACGCGGTGTACCTGACGAAAACAAAATGCCCGACACTCAACAACGACTCGACAAAGCGGCCTACGACGCATGGTTCAAAGCACAAGTACAAACCAGCCTCGACGCCCCTCGCCCCAGCATTTCAGATGAAGAAGTCAAACACCTGATGGCAATCAAACGAGACAAACTGCAAAAGAGATAAGTCCGTAGGCAACGCCCTATCAACGCTTCGTCCCGGTCCTACAACCGAAGACACCTTGTCGCCTATCGCTGCCCGGCGGCTCAAACCTATAGTCGTGACTGTCGCTGCCAAATCAGCGACTCGGGCTTGGTCACCCGAATGGCTCATATCTACGCGTCCGTTGTATGCTGCCGGCACTTCAAGTGCCTGCACGCTATATGGTGGCTGTGTTTGGGACGCCCTCGGGCGTGCCGGGATGTGAGCCTCATCGGTTGACCAACCCGAACACAGTCCGCCTCCCATCGCTTGGTCACGGTGACGGCGGTTCTTCCTGATGCATTTGAGGCTAAAACCAATGAAGACATGGAATCCGCTCTCCATCGATCGTTACCTTTCACTCCAATCCAACCTCACCGACACCCCGCCCCTGATCATCGACACAGAGGCCAACCCGCAAGACATCCTCGAAGCCGCCCTCCAGCGCATCCGAGCCTCCAGTGATCTCCTCAAAACCCTGCAATCCTTTACGTTTTAACCGCTGCCATCGGGCTTGCGCCCTTCCCCACGAATCCGACGCCCAATAAGATCCTCCAAAGCCCAACCGGATGCCCCGTAATGATCCTCGCCCCCAACTTCCCCGACGACCACGCCATGCATCTGCTCATGCAGCTGCTGCACGAAGAACTCGGCCTGCCCGAACGCAAAACCATCAGTCTCACCACCTCGATCAACTTTGACCTGGGTTGCGATGGCGCTGATGCGCGGCAGCTGATGGAAGCGCTGGAGGAACAGTTCGCCATCGATTTCGTCGACTACGACGCATATCGGTATTTTCAACCGGAAGGGTTTGATGTGTTTCTCAAGCGCCGGGCGAAGGGTCGTGGCGACAAAGTGCCGCTGACTATTGGGATGCTCTACAAAGCAGTCAAGAAACAACGGTGGGATACGCAGGAAGTGGAAGGGGTCGAGGGGATCTGATCAACAGAAGTGGAATTATTCTGGCTGTTTAGCGTGTTTACTGCGGGAATATTGCCAGTTTTGCCTCAAGGGAACTGAATCAGCGCTCACAAAAAAGCCGCCCCAAAGGGCGGCTTTCTCATTGCATCAGACCAACTCTTACAACTTCGGCCCAGCAGCCTTGATCGCGTCGCTCACGTCGAACTTCTTGAAGTTCTCAACAAACAACCCGGCCAGTGCTTTAGCAGCTTCATCGTAAGCAGCCTTGTCAGCCCAGGTGTTACGTGGGTTCAGCAGGCCAGTCTCAACGCCCGGCACAGCCAATGGCACGTCAAGGTTGATGGTGTCCAGGTGCTCAGTCTCGGCACCGATCAACGCGCCGCTCTGGATAGCTGCGATCACGCCGCGGGTGGTCGGGATGTTGAAGCGTTTGCCGACGCCGTAGCCGCCGCCGGTCCAGCCGGTGTTGACCAGGTAGACCTTGGAGCCGAAGCCGCGGATGCGCTTGATCAGCAGTTCTGCGTATTCGCCAGCCGGACGCGGGAAGAACGGTGCGCCGAAGCAGGTGGAGAAGGTCGACTTGATGCCGCTGCCGGAACCCATTTCGGTCGAGCCCACCAGTGCGGTGTAGCCGGACAGGAAGTGGTAGGCCGCTTGTTCTTCATTGAGGATCGACACTGGCGGCAGCACGCCGGTCAGGTCACAGGTCAGGAAGATCACTGCGTTTGGCTCGCCGCCCAGGTTCTTCTCGGAACGTTTGGCTACGTGCTCCAGCGGGTAGGCGGCGCGGCTGTTCTGGGTCAGGCTGACATCGGTGTAGTCGGCGTGCTTGGCGTCGTCGATAACAACGTTTTCCAGGACCGCGCCGTGCTTGATGGCTTTCCAGATGACCGGCTCGTTCTTCTCGGACAGGTCGATGCACTTGGCATAGCAACCGCCTTCGATGTTGAACACCACGCCCTCGCCCCAGCCGTGTTCGTCGTCACCGATCAGGTAACGGCTTTCGTCGGCGGACAAGGTGGTCTTGCCGGTGCCGGACAGACCGAAGAACAGGGTCACGTCGCCCGCTTCGCCGATGTTGGCGGCGCAGTGCATTGGCAACACGTCGGCGGCCGGCAGCAGGAAGTTCTGCACCGAGAACATGGCTTTCTTCATCTCACCGGCGTAGCGCATGCCGGCAAGCAGCACTTTCTTCTGGGCGAAGTTGATGATCACGCAGCCGTCGGAGTTGGTGCCGTCGCGCTCTGGCACGCACTCGAAGTTGGCGACGTTCAGAACTTGCCACTCTTCACGACCGGCCGGGTTGTACTGGGCCGGGTTGATGAACAGGCAACGACCGAACAGGTTCTGCCAGGCAGTCTGGGTAGTCATTTTCACGGCCAGGTAGTGCTCTTCAGCCGAACCTACGTGCACGTGGGAAACGAAATGCTCTTGCGCGTTGTTGAACGCCTCGACGCGAGCCCACAGTGCATCGAACTTGTCGGCCGGGAACTTGCGGTTGATCGGGCCCCAGGCAATGGCGTCCTGAGTAGTCGGCTCTTCAACGATGAAACGATCGACTGGCGAACGGCCGGTACGGTGACCGGTGCGAACAACCAGCGCGCCGGTATCGGCAAGCTCGCCTTCACCGCGATTCAGGGCTTGTTTAACCAGATCATCAACACTCAGATCGGTGTACACGGCGTTATTGGCTTGCGTCATGAGGTTCCCCGTCGGCCAGTGGCCGAGTGCTCCAAACGTTTTGTAGTAGAAAGTCGTGCACTACTACCGCGAAAAAAGTGGGCCGGATTATGCCAGAAAAGCCCAAAAAGTGTAGGGCCCTCCCGTCAGAACGGCGTTATTCCGGCGCAAAGCAGTGAATTTACCTGCGCTGAAGCGTTTTAGTGACGGGTATCTGACGGCGTATCAACCCCTGCTCCGGCGAATAATTGAGTGATATCGGCCGCGTCGAACAGGTAGCGCTCGTTGCAAAACTGGCAATCGACCTCGATGCTGCCGCCATGCTCGACGACCAGCTGCTGCGCATCTTCCAGTCCCAGACTGACCAGCGCATTGCCCGAGCGTTCCCGGGAGCAACTGCAATGGAAGCGCAGTTTCTGCACATCGAACAGACGCACCTGCTCTTCGTGGTAGAGGCGATGGAGCACGGTTTCGTTGTCCAGGCTCAGCAATTCGTCGGCGGTCAGGGTGCTGGCCAGGGCGGTGATGTGCTGCCAACTGGCGGCGCGATCTTCTTCATCTTTCAGACGGTCGGCAGGCAATTGCTGCAACAGCAGGCCACGGGCACGACGGCCGTCGGCGTACAGCTTGAAGCGGGTGCCAACCTGCTGCGACATGACGAAATAGTTGGTGAAGCAATCGGACAGGGTTTCACCGTCGAGATCGACGATACCCTGATAGCGCTGGCCTTGAGTCGGGTCGACAGTCAGCGCCAACACGCCATTGGGCATCAGGTCGGCGAGCGTCGCATCGGGCGCGATCTGCTCGGCGTCGTAGCGGGCCAGGCCGCGAATTTCGCGCTCGCTGGAGCACTCGATCATCAGCATCGGCACCGGGCCTTCGGAACGGGCCTGAAGAATCAGCAAGCCATCGAACTTCAAGGTGCCTACCAGCAACGCTGCAGCCGCCATCAGCTCGCCCAGCAATTGCGCGACCGGCTCCGGATAGGTGTGTTTGGCGAGGACTTCGGCATAGCTACGCTCCAATGCCACCAGTTCGCCGCGGGTGTCGCTGTCATCGAAGATGAAGCGTTGGGTGTAGTCGGTATCCGGTAGATCGGTCATAGGTCTGGGTATCTGAAATGGTGACAAAAAAGGTTACAAAAAATGAAACACGCCGTAGCAGCACTTTTGGGGGTGAGCTTAGCCATAGCGGCATTTTATGAACAATTCGGGGTTGTTCCAAGCAAGGTCAAACCTCGGTTTTCGACGAGCGGTGCTTTCACCTGCGAAATGCGCCGTTGGCGAATATCCCCCATATGGCTGCACAGGCAGGCGATTACAAGTCTGCGCCCGACGGCCGTCACTACTCGTCGTTGCTGCTGCCGCGAAACTTGAACAAATCCCGGCGCTGTTTCTTGCTCGGTTTGCCGTCGGTGCTCACGCCCAACGCCCCGGCCTTGCGCATGGCCGCCGCCGCTTCGCGCTTGGCAACGCTGGCTTCGGTTTCGGCATACAGGGCCTGGGCTTCCGGCGCGCCACGGCGCACGATCGACAACGCCTGGACCACCACCGTGCGCTCCTCGAAGCCGGTGCGAATCTGAAACTCGTCGCCGATCCTCGGCTCCTTGCCTGGCTTGCAGCGCTCGCCCCGGCAATGCACCTTGCCGCTTTCAATCGCGGCCTTGGCCAAGGCACGTGTTTTATAAAAACGCGCGGCCCACAACCATTTATCGAGACGGACCTTGTCGTCCTCTTCGCTTTTTTGTGCCATTGGATGTCCTCATTCTGAAATATCGATGAACTGTACTACCGTTTCTGTCGTGCCATGAATCACAACGCTGTGGATTAGAATGCAGGCATTCCCCCCTGTTTGAGGGATGAAAATCCGGGCCGTAGATATCTGTCGCCTTTTACCCATTATTCTGCGTGAATACCGCGAATTCGGCCGCACACGGCCTGAGCGGTTTTTGCCGGTTGAGCACTTTTGAAGACATTTGACCATTTGACCGTTGTCGGTCTGCGCGAGTGGGTGGCGCTCCCGGATTTGGGAGTCGCGGGCCTTCGGGCAAAAATCGACACCGGCGCCAGTACCTCCAGCCTGCATGCCACCGACATCGAGCCGTTCGAGCGCGACGGCGAACAGTGGGTGCGCTTCACCGCGCACCTGGGCACGGTGGTGCAATTGCGGCACCGGCGCTGCGAAGCACCGCTGGTGACGATGAAAACCATTAAAAGCTCCAACGGCCACGCGCAGATGCGCTATGTGGTCAGCACCACCCTGGCCCTCGGTGATCGGGTCTGGCGGGTCGAGTTCACCCTCGCCTGCCGCAAGTCCATGCGTTATCGCCTGTTACTCGGTTCCAAAGCCCTGATCGACGGCCAGTTGGTGGTCAATCCGGGCATCAAATATGTACAAGACAAGCCGGTGTTCCCGGTATCTACCCTCTCCACAGGTGTTGCATGAAGATCGCTGTGCTGTCGCGGAACCCGCGTCTGTATTCCACCCGTCGTCTGGTCGAAGCCGGTGTAGAGCGTGGCCATGAAATGGTGGTGATCGACACCCTGCGCGCCTACATGAACATTGCCAGCCACAAGCCGCAAATCCACTACCGTGGCAAACCGCTGGAGGGTTTCGATGCGGTGATCCCGCGGATCGGCGCATCGGTCACGTTTTATGGCTGCGCGGTGCTGCGCCAGTTCGAAATGATGGGGGTGTTTCCGCTCAACGAGTCGGTGGCCATCGCCCGTTCCCGAGACAAACTGCGTTCCCTGCAATTGCTGTCGCGCCGGGGGATTGGTTTGCCGGTCACCGGTTTTGCGCACTCCCCGGATGACATTCCCGACTTGATCGAGATGGTCAACGGCGCACCGCTGGTGATCAAAGTGCTGGAAGGCACCCAGGGCATCGGCGTGGTGCTGTGTGAAACGGCGACGGCGGCGGAGTCGGTGATCGAGGCCTTCATGGGCTTGAAGCAGAACATCATGGTTCAGGAGTACATCAAGGAAGCCGGCGGCGCGGACATTCGCTGCTTCGTGGTCGGTGACAAGGTGATCGCGGCGATGAAGCGCCAGGCCAAGCCGGGGGAGTTTCGCTCCAACCTGCATCGCGGCGGTAGCGCGAGCCTGATCAAGATCACCCCGGAAGAGCGCATGACCGCGTTGCGTGCAGCGAAAGTCATGGGTTTGGCAGTGGCGGGTGTGGATATCCTGCGTTCCAATCACGGCCCGTTGGTGATGGAAGTGAACTCGTCGCCGGGTCTGGAAGGGATTGAAACCACCACCGGGAAGAACGTGGCGGGGATCATCATTGAGCATCTGGAGAAGAATGGCGGGCCAAATATGACGCGGACCAAAGGTAAAGGGTGAAGCTTACTCAGGCCCTGCGGCGAGGGAGCTTGCTCCCGCTGAACCGGGCTGGTGGTCCAGGCCGAAGGACTCCCGAAACCGGCAACCGTGGTTTTTCATTGAAATACGGTTGCCTGATTTCACGGTCGCTGCGCAACCGAGCGGGAGCAAGCTCCCTCGCCACAGAGGTTGTGTACGACGCTTAAACCGCATCCCGCGGCAACATCAACCCAAGTGGCAACCGAACCCGCGCTTCCAGCCCACCACCGGAGCGGTTGCGCAGCTCGACATTCCCGCCATGCATCGAGGCGATCCGTTTCACGATCGCCAGCCCCAACCCCGTCCCCTTTCCGCCCCGGGCCCGATCGCCACGGGTGAACGGGTTGAAAATCGCTTCCAGCTCCGACGGATCAATCCCCGCGCCACGGTCCATGACACTCAGCACCACATACGGCGCGCTGGTATCCCCGGACACATAAGCCGCCACTTCCACTCCACTGCCAGCGTGATGCAGCGCATTGCCGATCAGGTTGTTCAGCAGCCGCTTCATCGACACCCGACGCAACGGGAACGGCTGGATCGGCTCCAGGCGCAAGTGCACTTTTTCTTCGTTCTGGTTGTACGGTGCGGCGACTTCGCGAACCAGATCGCTCAGGTCCACTTCTTCCACCAACTCGTCACGACCGTCGCGAATGAAGGCCAGGAACTGGTCAAGAATCGCGTCCATGTCTTCGATGTCGCGGATCATGTCGTCCGTCAGGTCGCTGTGATCGCCCATCAGTTCCAGGGACAGCCGCAAACGGGTCAGCGGCGTGCGCAGGTCGTGAGACACCCCGGCCAGCATCAGCTCGCGCTCACGCCCCGCCTGTTCGACGTCTTCGGCCATCTGATTGAAGGCGCGATAGACCTCGGTCATTTCACTCGGCGTGTCGCTGATCGGCAGACGCACGCTGCGGCCCTGACCGAGTTGCCGCGCGGCATAGACCAGACGTTTCAACGGTTGATTGAGCTGGCTGACGAAAATCCACGCCGAAGCAGTCGACAACAAGCCGATGGCGAGGAACCAGCCGAGCACGTTCCAGATTTTCTGGCCGCGCAACGGATGCGGATACAGCGGCACTTTCAGCCAGCCATCGCCCAGGCTGGGCGCCCGGACCCACAGCGCCGGTGGCGAGTGCATGCGTAATCGTACTTCGGTGTCGGCACCCAGTTCGGCCTGCATCTGTCGCTGGTAGATCTCGCTGTACGGCCAGTGCTGCTCGCCTTCGGGCACACCGGCCCCTACCACCCGGATCAGGGTCGCGGCATCGGCAATCTTCGCGCGGTTCTCTTCATCGGCGGCCCAATAGGCGCGCAGCGTCAGGGCGACGCCGTGGCTGTATTGGCGATCCACCAGCACGTCTTCGTTCATCAACAGATAAACCAGGGTCAGCGCCTTGGAGAACAGGACGACGATCAGCACCAGCCACAGGGTGCGGGAGAAGAAGCTCTGGGGGAACCAAACAGGGGTTTTCATGGGTAACCGCTACACACTTGCAGGAGCGAGCGATGCTCGCATATTGCGGATCGCGAGTCTGCGGGAAAGGTCATCCGACCCGTTGCCCGCAGGACCCGCTCCTACAAATCACCGATCACTTCGTGGCGGCGCCATCCGGAACGAACACGTAGCCCACGCCCCAGACGGTCTGGATGTAGCGCGGTTTGGACGGATCGGGCTCGATCATCCGGCGCAGACGGGATATCTGCACGTCGATGGAACGCTCCAGGGCATCCCACTCGCGGCCACGGGCCAGGTTCATCAGCTTGTCGCGGGTCAGCGGTTGACGGGCGTTCATGACCAGCGCCTTGAGCACCGCGAACTCACCAGTGGTGAGCATGTGCACTTTGTCGCCACGCTTGAGTTCGCGGGTGGCCAGGGACAGCTCGTAGTCACCGAAGGTCACGCTTTCGTCTTCGCTGCCCGGCGCACCCGGCACCGGTGCTGCCTGGCGCCGCAGCACCGCTTTGACCCGGGCCATCAGCTCGTCCGGGTTGAACGGCTTGGCCAGGTAATCGTCGGCGCCCAGTTCCAGGCCCTTGATGCGGCTCAGCTCGTCGCCCTTGGCGGTGAGCATGATGATTGGAATCTGATTGTTCGCCGTGCGCAGGCGGCGGCAGGCGGTCAGGCCGTCTTCGCCGGGCAGCATCAGGTCGAGGACGACCAGGTTGAACACTTCACGCGCCAGCAGGCGGTCCATTTGTTCAGTGTTCGGGACGGCGCGGGCACGGTAGCCCTTGCTGACGAAAAAGCGTTCCAGCAGGCTGCTCAGCCCTGGATCGTCGTCAACGATAAGAATTTTTTCGCCTTCAGCAGTTTGTGCAGTGCTGCTCATTGGATGCTCCTTTGATCTCGGCGCGCATTATGGCGTAGCTGCCGTTATACGCACCGTGTGCATTGTTAGCAGATTTTTCCTTCACCGCCAGAAAACCAGTCTTTTCGCCTACAGCCTGCAATGCCCCCGAATGACAGAACGCTGGTTATAATGCGCGGCCTTTTGTGTCAGGCAACGTCTGATCGTTATTGCCGGTAACCACTTTTTATTTTCATGGCGCTGGCAGTAATTGTTCGATTTCACGGGTCAACGGCAATGCCTGTTGATCCAGGTAGCGGCGCTCGCCAGGCCGCTCAACCAGACTCGCGAAGGCCCTATTTCCGCGCCTGCGAGCCTGCTTTCACAATTTGTCAGGTGGTTTTATGGACAGCATCAACAGCCGCATCGCCGAGGAACTCGGCGTCCGCCCACAACAGGTCGAAGCGGCCGTCGCGCTACTCGATGAAGGCTCCACGGTGCCCTTCATCGCCCGCTACCGGAAAGAAGTGACCGGCAGCCTCGATGACACGCAACTGCGTCATCTGGAAGAGCGTCTGCGCTACCTGCGAGAACTCGACGAACGGCGTATCAGCATCCTCGCCAGCATCGAGGAGCAAGGCAAGCTGACCCCTGCACTTGAGCGCGACATCAAGCTCGCCGACACCAAGACCCGCCTCGAAGACTTGTACCTGCCGTACAAGCAGAAGCGCCGCACCAAGGGCCAGATCGCCCTGGAAGCCGGCCTCGGCGAACTGGCCGACGGCCTGTTCAACGATCCAACCCTGAACCCGGAAACCGAAGCGGCGCGCTTCATCGACGCCGAAAAAGGCGTGGCCGATGTGAAGGCCGCCCTCGAAGGCGCCAAGTACATCCTCATGGAGCGCTTCGCCGAAGACGCCGGTCTGCTGGACAAGCTGCGCAATTACCTCAAGCAGGAAGCCACCCTCAGTGCCCGCGTGATCGCCGGCAAGGAAGAGGAAGGCGCCAAGTTCCGCGACTACTTCGAACACGACGAACCGCTGAAAAGCATGCCGTCCCACCGCGCACTGGCGATTTTCCGTGGCCGCAACGAAGGCATTCTCAGCTCCGCGCTGAAAGTCGGTGACGAACTGCCGGGCACCATGCACCCGTGCGAAGGCATGATCGGCCAGCAATTCGGCATCCAGAACCAGAACCGCGCCGCCGACAAATGGCTGGGCGAAGTGGTGCGCTGGACCTGGAAGGTCAAGCTCTACACCCACCTGGAAACCGATCTGCTGGGCGAGCTGCGCGACGGCGCGGAAACCGAAGCGATCAACGTGTTCGCCCACAACCTGCACGACCTGCTGCTGGCCGCGCCGGCCGGCCCGCGTGCCACCCTGGGCCTCGATCCGGGCCTGCGCACCGGCTGCAAGGTCGCCGTGGTCGACGCCACCGGCAAGCTGCTGGACCACGCCACGGTTTACCCGCACGTGCCGCACAACAAGTGGGACCAGACCCTCGCCGTGCTCGCCGCCCTGTGCGCCAAGCATTCGGTGGACCTGATCGCCATCGGCAACGGCACCGCCAGCCGCGAAACCGACAAGCTGGCGGCTGAACTGATCAAAAAATACCCAGCCATGAAGATGACCAAAGTCATGGTCTCCGAGGCCGGTGCATCGGTGTACTCGGCTTCGGAACTGGCTTCCAAGGAATTCCCGGACCTGGACGTGTCGATCCGTGGCGCGGTGTCCATCGCTCGTCGCTTGCAGGACCCGCTGGCCGAGCTGGTGAAAATCGATCCGAAATCCATCGGCGTTGGCCAATACCAGCACGACGTGTCGCAGCTGAAACTGGCGCGCGGCCTGGACGCAGTGGTCGAAGACTGCGTGAACGCCGTGGGCGTGGACGTGAATACCGCCTCCGTGGCGCTGCTGGCGCGCATCTCCGGCCTCAACGCGACCCTGGCGCAGAACATTGTTGCCCACCGTGACGAACACGGCGCGTTCAAAACCCGTGCGGCATTGAAGAAAGTCGCCCGACTGGGTGAAAAAACCTTCGAACAGGCCGCCGGCTTCCTGCGCGTAATGAATGGCGACAACCCGCTGGATTCGTCGGCGGTTCACCCGGAAGCCTATCCGCTGGTGCAGCGCATTGCCGCTGAAACCGACCGCGACATTCGCTCGCTGATCGGCGACGCCGCGTTCCTCAAGCGCCTGGACCCGAAGAAGTACACCGACGAAACGTTCGGCCTGCCGACGGTCACCGACATTCTGCAAGAGCTGGAAAAACCTGGCCGCGACCCGCGTCCCGAGTTCAAGACCGCCGAGTTCCAGGACGGCGTCGAAGACCTCAAGGACCTGCAACTGGGCATGATCCTCGAAGGCGTGGTCACCAACGTGACCAACTTCGGTGCCTTCGTCGACATCGGCGTGCATCAGGACGGTCTGGTGCACATTTCCGCGCTGTCGGAGAAGTTCATCAAGGATCCACGCGAAGCGGTGAAGGCCGGTGATGTGGTCAAGGTGAAGGTCATGGAAGTCGATATCCCGCGCAAACGCGTCGGCCTGTCGATGCGCATGAGCGACACCCCGGGCGAGAAGATCGACGGTGCCCGTGGTGCACGTCCGGGGTCGGCTCCGCGCCAGTCCCAGAACACCGCGCCGCGCAAGGAAACCCCGGCAGCGGCCCCGACCAACAACGCCATGGCGTCGCTGTTCGCCAACGCCAAGCAGTTGAAGAAACGTTGATGGAGATCCCGGCCGGCTTGACCGAAAGCGCGTTTTTCAAGCTGCTGGGGTGTCGCTTGCACAGCCTGGACACCGGGGTGGCGCAAGTCGCCCTGGCGCTGGAGCCACAGTTGCGCAATCGCGGCGGCAAGCTGCACGGCGGGGCTTTGTTCAGTCTGGTGGACATTGCCATGGGGCTGGCCTGCTCCAGCACCCACGGTTTTGACCAGCAAAGCGCGACCATCGAGTGCAAGATCAACTACATCCGCGCTGTCGCCGACGGTGAAGTGATGTGCACGGCCAGGGTGATCCACCCGGGCCGTCGCACGCTTGTCGTCGAGGCCGATGTGATGCAAGGCGACAAACTGGTCGCAAAAGCACAAGGCACGTTCGCTGTCCTGTAGCCCCCAATCATCAATTTGAGTTAATTTCGGCGCTGTGACTACAGCGTCGGAGTTTCCTTCGCTCGTGTCTGCCAGATTCAAGGATTGAAGTTGGCCTTTCAATACGGGCCTGTATGGCTCAAGAACCAGGCGAAAACGCCAGTTTCAACTTCACCCTTGTAGACCGTCTTGCCCACCCCCATATTGGGGCGACTGACGCGTGAAGGAATCCAACTTGAGCGAACTTCTCAACCGCCGCCTGGCTCTGCTCGGCGAGCGCGCTAACCTCTCTCTGCTCGAACAGTGCCTTCACGGCATCGAACGTGAATGCCTGCGCGTGACAGGCGAAGGGCGCCTGGCGCAAACGCCGCACCCCGAAGCATTGGGTTCCGCGCTGACCAACGAACAAATCACCACTGACTACTCCGAGTCGCTGCTGGAGTTCATCACGCCGGCCCTGCCAGACCCGGCGGATACGCTGGCGAGCCTGGACAAGATTCACCGGTTTGCCTACAGCAAACTCGGCGACGAGTACCTGTGGAGTCCATCGATGCCGTGCCCGTTGCCGGCCGAGGAAGACATCCCGATCGCCTATTACGGCACCTCCAACATCGGTCAGCTCAAGTACGTCTATCGCAAGGGCCTGGCCCTGCGTTACGGCAAAACCATGCAGTGCATCGCCGGGATCCACTACAACTTTTCCCTGCCGGAAAAGCTCTGGCCGCTGCTCAAAGAGGCCGAAGGCTTTGTCGGCACCGACCGCGATTATCAGTCGTCAGCCTACATCGCGCTGATCCGCAACTTCCGTCGCTACAGCTGGCTGCTGATGTACCTGTTCGGCGCCTCGCCGGCGCTGGACGCCGGTTTCCTGCGCGGTCGCTCGCATCAACTGGAACAACTGGATCCGGACACCTTGTACCTGCCGTACGCCACCAGCCTGCGCATGAGCGATCTGGGTTACCAGAGCAACGCCCAGGCCGGCCTGACGCCGTGCTACAACGACCTGACCAGCTACACCGACAGCCTGCGCAAAGCGGTGGCTACGCCGTATCCAGCGTACGTCGAGGTGGGTACGCACAAGGACGGTGAATGGGTTCAGCTCAACACCAACATCCTGCAGATCGAAAACGAGTACTACTCCAACATCCGCCCCAAGCGCGTGACCTACACCGGCGAACGGCCGATTCAGGCGCTGGTGGCCCGTGGCATCCAGTACGTCGAAGTCCGCTGCCTGGACATCAACCCGTTCCTGCCGATGGGCATCGACCTCACCGAATCACGGTTCCTCGACGCATTCCTGCTGTACTGCGCGCTGAACGACAGCCCGCTGCTGACCAGTACCAGCTGCGGTAACGCAACGTCGAACTTCCTCAGCGTGGTCAAGGAAGGTCGTCGTCCGGGCCTGCAGCTGCAACGCGACGGGCAAGCGGTGGACATGAAGGAATGGGCGGGCGAATTGCTGGAGAAGATTGCACCACTGGCGGCGCTGCTGGATCAGAGCCATGGCGGCGATGCCCACAGCAAGGCGCTGGACGCCCAAATGGCCAAGGTCCAGGACTCGTCCCTGACGCCATCGGCCCAGGTGCTGGCAGCGATGGCCGAGCACAAGGAAAGCTTCGCCCAGTTCTCCTTGCGCCAAAGCCAGGCGCATGCGGAGTTTTTCCGCAGCGAGCCGCTTTCAGGCGAAGAACAGGCCAGGTTTGAAGAGTTGGCGCGTTCGTCGTTGGCTCAACAGGCTGAACTTGAACAGAACGAAGTCGGCGATTTCGATGTGTTTGTCGGGTCGTATCAGGCGAGCATTCTGGCGATCAGCAACTAAACTGCCAGAGCAGGTCCCCCTGTGGCGAGGGGGCTTGCCCCCGTTGGACTGCACAGCAGTCCCAAAAACGACACGCGCAATATTTCGGATAAATCGAGTCGCCTGCATCACGACTGCTGCGCAGCCGAACGGGGCAGTGGCGGCGTTCCGACAAGCCCCCTCGCCACAACAGTCTCCCTTAGAATTTTCCGCTCATATGCTAATTCTAAAAAGTTATTTATTTTAAGTTTCTTATATCATTTAGTCTCTTTTTCACGCCGACTCCCGGTCGTCTGAAAAGGAGCTTCCCCATGAAACTGATTTCCCCCCTTCGCCTCCTGGTGGCCGCGTCGCTGGCTGCGGCGAGTTTCCTGGCTCAGGCGGCAGACGTGACCGTCGCCTACCAGACCACCGTTGACCCGGCCAAAGTCGCCCAAGCCGACGGCGCCTACGAAAAAGCCACCAAAGCCAGTATCGACTGGCGCAAATTCGATAGCGGCGCCGACATCATCGCCGCCATCGCTTCCGGTGATGTGCAGATCGGCTATCTCGGCTCCAGCCCCCTGACGGCGGCAATCACCCGCAAAGTCCCGGTGGAAACCTTCCTCATCGCCACCCAGATCGGCGCCGCCGAAGCCTTGGTCGCGCGCGACGGGTCCGGGATCAAGACCCCGCAAGACCTGATCGGCAAGAAAGTCGCCGTACCGTTCGTCTCCACCGGCCACTACAGCCTGCTTGCAGCGCTGAAACACTGGAACATCGACCCGTCGAAAGTCACCGTGCTCAACCTCGCGCCGCCAGCGATCATCGCGGCATGGAAACGCGGTGACATCGACGCCACCTACGTGTGGGACCCGGCGCTCGGTGTGGCCAAGGAAAACGGCAAAGTGCTGATCACTTCCGGCGAACTGGCCAAGTTCGGCGCGCCGACCTTCGATGCCTGGATCGTGCGCAAGGACTTCGCCGAGAAGCATCCGGAGATCGTCACCGCATTCGCCAAAGTGACCCTCGATGCCTACGCCGACTACCGCAAGGATCCGCAAGCCTGGCTGGCCAACCAAAGCAACGTCGACAAACTGGTGAAACTCTCCGGTGCCAAGGCCAGCGATATTCCGCTGCTGCTGCAAGGCAACGTGTATCCGCTGGCGGCTGATCAGGTGATCACCCTCGGCGCGCCGACCACCAAGGCCATTACCGACACCGCGGCGTTCCTCAAGGAACAGGGCAAGGTCGAGGCCGTGCTGCCGGACTACGCGCCGTACGTCAGCGCCAAGTACATCACCAACTGATCGGGAGTTAACCGCGATGGCTTTGCTACAGCTGGAGCGCATCAGCGCACAGTACCCCGGTGCAGCGGAACCTGTGCTGGCGGATATTTCCCTGAGCCTTGGGCCCCGGCAGTTGCTGGTCGCCCTCGGCCCTTCCGGCAGTGGCAAGACTTCGCTGTTGAACCTGATTGCCGGTTTCGTCGAGCCCAGCGCCGGGCGCATCACCCTTGACGGCGTGCCGGTCAAAGGCCCGAGCGCCGAGCGCGGCGTGGTGTTTCAGGACGACGCCCTGCTGCCTTGGCAGGACGTGCTGGCCAACGTCGGCTTCGGCCTGGAACTGGCCGGCGCCGCGCGGGAAAAACGTGAACAGCGCGCCCGGGAAATGCTCGCGCTGGTAGACCTTTCCGGTTTCGAAAACCGCCGCATCTGGCAACTCTCGGGCGGGCAGAAACAACGTGTCGGCCTGGCCCGCGCCCTCGCCGCCGACCCTCGGGTGTTGCTGATGGACGAACCCTTCGGCGCCCTGGATGCCTTCACCCGCGAACAGATGCAGGAGCTGCTGCTGCAAGTCTGGCAACGCACCGCCAAACCGGTGTTCCTGATTACCCACGATATTGAAGAAGCGGTGTTCCTCGCCACCGACCTGATTCTGCTGGCGCCGAATCCCGGGCAAATCGTCGAGCGCCTGAGCCTGGATTTTGGCCAACGTTACGCCGCAGGTGAATCGGCGCGCTCGATCAAGTCCGACCCGCGTTTTATCGAAACCCGCGAACACGTGCTCGCCAAAGTGTTCTCCCAACGCAGTGCCGTCCAGCGGCAGGAGCACGCATGAGCAGCTATGGAATTCCCGCCGCAACGGTAAAACCCGGTTCAAAGGTGAAGGGCTCGGCGGTGATCGCGCTACGCCGCCGTATCAGCACCCGCTGGATCAGCGTGCTGACACTGATCGCGCTGTTGGCGATCTGGTGGGCCGTCACCGCCACCGGTTTGATCGAACCACTGTTCCTGCCGCCCCCCTCCGCCGTGCTGCAAAAAGGCTGGTTGCTGGTGACCAGCGGTTACATGGATTCGACCTTGTGGCAGCACTTGGGCGCGAGCCTCAGCCGCATCGGTTTGGGCCTGGGCTTCGCAGTGCTGACCGCGGTGCCGATCGGCATTGCCATCGGCCACAACCGCATTGCTCGCGGCATTCTCGATCCGCTGATCGAGTTTTACCGCCCGATTCCGCCCCTGGCCTATTTGCCGCTGATCGTGATCTGGTGCGGCATCGGTGAGCTATCGAAAGTGTTGCTGATCTACCTGGCGATCTTCGCCCCGATTGCCATCGCCACCGCCACCGGCGTGCGCACCGTCGACCCGGCGAAATTGCGCGCTGCACAGTCGTTGGGTGCGACTCGGGCGCAGTTGATTCGCCATGTGATTCTGCCCAGTGCCTTGCCGGACATTTTGACCGGTGTGCGCATTGGCTTGGGGGTGGGTTGGTCGACGCTGGTGGCTGCCGAGTTGATCGCTGCCACCAGCGGTTTGGGCTTCATGGTGCAGTCGGCGGCGCAGTTCCTGGTCACTGATGTGGTGGTGTTGGGGATTCTGGTGATCGCGCTGATCGCCTTCGCCATGGAGATGGGCCTGCGCGCCCTGCAACGCAAACTGGTGCCGTGGCATGGCCAGGCTCACTGAATATTCATGTGTCGACACCCTGGATTGAAGAGAACCGCCATGAGTAACTTGACCATCGTCCCCCTCAGCTGCGCCCTCGGCGCGCAAATCAGCGGCGTCGACATCAGCCAGCCGCTGAACGTGGAACAACGCGACGCCATCGAACAGGCGCTGCTCAAGTATCAGGTGCTGTTCTTCCGTAACCAGCCGATCGAGCCACAGCAACAGGCGCGATTCGCCGCTTATTTCGGCGACCTGCATATTCATCCGATCTACCCGAACGTGCCGGAACAACCGGAAGTGCTGATCCTCGACACCGCCATCACCGACGTGCGGGACAACGCGATCTGGCACACCGATGTGACGTTCCTGCCGACTCCGGCGATGGGTGCGGTGCTCAGCGCCAAGTTGCTGCCGGAGTTTGGTGGCGACACCCTGTGGGCCAGCGGCATTGCGGCGTATGAAGCGTTGTCCGCGCCGATGAAAACCTTGCTCGAAGGGCTGACCGCCACTCACGATTTCACCCGTTCGTTTCCACTGGAGCGCTATGGCAACACGCCGGAAGCCTTGGCCCAGTGGGAAGAAGCCCGGCGCAAGAACCCGCCGCTGTCACACCCGGTGATTCGTACGCACCCGGTGAGCGGGCGCCGGTCGTTATTCGTCAATGAGGGCTTCACATCGAAGATCAACGAACTGTCGGAAACCGAGAGCGAAGCGCTCCTGAAGTTTTTGTTCGCCCACGCCACACGGCCGGACTTCACCATTCGCTGGCGCTGGCAGAAAGACGACATCGCGTTCTGGGACAACCGCGTGACCCAGCATTACGCGGTGGATGATTACCGCCCGGCACGGCGGGTGATGCAGCGAGCGACGGTGTTGGGGGATGTGCCGTTTTTTCGCTGATCCGCCAGTTCCTGATCGTTCCCACGCTGCGTGGGAACGAGTAGTACTCAGTTACTCAGCCATCGAAGGCTTCTCCCACAAATTGATCCCGCCCTCCTGGGCAAATCGATCAATCTCCGCCAGTTCTTCCACGCTAAAACTCAGGTTCTTCAGCGCACCGACGTTCTCGATGATCTGCTCCGGCCGGCTCGCGCCGATCAGCGCCGAGGTCACCCGTGGATCGCGCAGGGTCCAGGCCAACGCCAGTTGCGCCAGGCTCTGACCACGACGCTTGGCGATTTCATTGAGCGCCCGCACTTGGGCGATGTTGGCTTCGGACAGGTGAGAGGACTGCAATGAATCACCGCCCGGGCGATTGACCCGCGCATCCTTCGGAATGCCATTGAGGTATTTGTCGGTCAACAGGCCCTGCGCCAACGGCGTGAAGGCGATCACGCCGGTACCGAGTTCGTCGGTGACATCCAGCAGGTCCTTTTCCACCCAGCGATTGAGCAGGTTGTAGGCCGGCTGGTGGATCAGCAGCGGAACTTTCCACTCCTTGAGCAACGCGGCCATTTCCCGGGTTTTCACCCCGGAGTAAGACGAGATGCCAATGTACAATGCCTTGCCCTGTTGCACGGCCGTGGCCAGTGCGCTGGCAGTTTCTTCCAGCGGGGTGTCCGGGTCAAAACGGTGGGAATAGAAGATGTCCACGTAATCGAGGCCCAGGCGTTGCAGGCTCTGATCGAGACTGGCCAGCACATACTTGCGCGACCCGCCGCCCTGGCCATAAGGGCCGGGCCACATGTCCCAACCGGCCTTGCTGGAGATGATTAGCTCATCGCGGTACTGCTTGAAGTCTTCGCGCAGCAAACGACCGAAATTGATCTCGGCGCTGCCGTACGGCGGGCCATAGTTGTTGGCCAGGTCGAAGTGGTTGATGCCCAGATCGAACGCCGTGCGCAGCAGCGAGCGCTGGGTGTCGATCGGCGTGCTGTCGCCGAAGTTGTGCCACAGGCCCAGCGACAGTGCCGGCAGCACCAGCCCGCTGCGGCCTACGCGGCGGTAAGGGATAGAGTCGTAGCGGTTCTCGGCAGCGGTGTAGGTCATCGAATCCTCTCTTGTGGGTCTTGAATGGGGTATCGACTGCTTTGCAAGCTGCCCAGCATACGCCCAGACAAACGCCAGGAAACCCCGGATTCGACTAATTGCTGAAACGTTTCATAGATTATGAAAAACTGAGTTCCCCCATAGAGTCGATATCCACGCCCAACACTTACGCCGACAACTCACGTAGCGCGGCAGCCGCCAAAAAGCCAGACCTTGAGCTATATCGCTGATCTCGTCTGACCGTCTGATCGATACGCTCAAGCAACTGCTCAGGAAGCGTGGCATTGAAGCGCACCGACTTGCCGAAATAGGGTGTGATATCGAATTCGACCACACCCCACACACCGCCAGCGTAATCAGGGTTATCAAGATGAGCGTCAATTTCACGCACCTGCGGAAGTGGATCACCATCGGCGACCAGACCTTCATAGTGCAAAGCCAACGCTTCTTTCACGTTTTCAAATGCCTGCGCCACTGTAGCGCCTGCGGAGAAGCATCCCGGCACGTCCGGGATAATCACTCCGTATTCTGAGTCGGCATCCTTGTGCAGAACGACCGGGAATTTCATTTCGATGAGTCCTTCCTGTGATGTGGCCCCTTCGAGGCTTTCGTTTCCGATGTCGGGCCTCATTTCAGACCCGCCTGTTTCAATATGCTGTTGATCGTGCCTTTTGGAAGATCCGAATCAGGGTGTTTTATCGTCACCCTGCCTGACTTACACGGGTGCTTGTACTGATGATGGCTACCTTTCACGGCCACCAGATACCAACCATCCTCCTCGATCATCCTGATCATTTCCCGACTTCGCATCACCTTCGTCCTTGTGGGCAGCATCTGCTGAGCACATTACGCGATGATCACACCTTCAATACACACGATACACACTCTGATAAATATTAGCCGAACACAAGCAGGCCAGATTGCTCGCAGACCATCGGTTACCGGGCACCCGCAAACACCTCCCCCAACCAATCCACAAACACTCGAACCCGTGGCGACATGTGTCGGTTATGCGGATACAACACCGAAACCGGCATCGATGGCGGCGGTGTGTCGGTGAGGATTTCCTGCACCAACCCTTGGCCAATCTGCGTTTCCATTCGGTAATGCGGGCACTGAATCAGCCCCAATCCGGCAATTGCCGAGGCCGCATAAATCTCCGCGCCGAACACCGACAACGCGCCATCGATGGCCACTTCTTTCAGCTCGCCATCCACCATGAACTCGAATGGAAACAGCTTGGCCGTGGTGCGCGAAACGTAGTTCACCGCGCGGTGGTTTTTCAGGTCTTCGAGGCTTTTCGGTTCGCCGTATTTACGCAGGTAAGCCGGGCTGGCGCAGGTGATCTGGCGCAGGTTGGCGACACGTTTACCGATCAGCGCCGAATCGCCCAAGGTGCCGGCGCGCAACACGCAATCAACGCCTTCGGCGATCAGGTCGACGAAGCGGTCGGCTTCGCTGATGGACAGTTCGATGTCCGGGTAGCGCGCCATG
This sequence comes from Pseudomonas sp. 01L34, assembly GCF_056400265.1. Taxonomy (NCBI): domain Bacteria; kingdom Pseudomonadati; phylum Pseudomonadota; class Gammaproteobacteria; order Pseudomonadales; family Pseudomonadaceae; genus Pseudomonas; species Pseudomonas sp. 01L34. The sequence continues at coordinate 116,310 of NZ_JBFTSX010000006.1, read as the reverse complement.
AATTGCGGCAACGCCGGGATTACAAAGTGTTTGGCCAACGTGCCATGCAGATCCACCCGTAATCGGCCTTTCGGCGCAACGCCGCGAAATGCCAGTTCGGCTTCTTCCAGTTCTGCCAACAACTGCACGCAACGCAAGTAGTACGCCTCGCCATCCAGCGTAGGACGGACCTTGCGCGTGCTGCGCTCCAGTAAACGGGTGCCGAGCCAGGCTTCGAACTGATTCAGCGTATGGGTCAGGGTGGCACGCGGCAGGTTCAGGTCATCGGCCGCGAGCGTGAAGCTGCTGCGCTCGTAGATCCGCACGAAAACCTTCATCGCCTTGACTTGATCCATACGGCGCTCCTGACGATCGATTGTTGGCGATTATTGAACAGTAAAGGCAACTCTCGTGCATTTATCGCCCTGAGTAAACATGTGAATCTGGCTCCACACACCAGCCACTCCAAGGAATCAACGCCATGACTACTCAAACTTCGAAAGTTGCCATCGTGACCGGCGCCTCCCGCGGCATTGGTGCCGTGATCGCCCAGCAACTGGCCGCCCAGGGTTTCGCCGTCGCCATCAACTACGCTAACAGCGCCACCGAGGCGTCGGCACTGGTGGTAAAACTGCGTCAGGCCGGTCACCGGGCCATAGCGATCAAGGCTGATGTGGCCAACGCCGACGATGTACGCCGGCTGTTCGACGAAGCCGAAACCCAACTGGGCAAGGTCGACGTGCTGGTCAATAACGCCGGCATCCTCAAAGTGCTGCCGCTGGCGCAACACAGCGACGAACTGTTCGACCAGAACTTCAACATCCACGCTCGCGGCACTTTCAACACTCTGCGTGAAGCGGCAACGCGCCTGAACAGTGGTGGCCGGATCATCAACTTCTCCAGCAGCACCGTCGGCATGAACCTGCCGGGCTATGCGGTGTACATCGCCAGCAAAGCGGCAGTGGAATCCCTGACCCAAGTGTTCGCCAAGGAAATGCGCGGTCGCAACATCACCGTCAACGCCGTGGCCCCGGGCCCGGTCGCCACCGACCTGTTCCTGCACGGCAAGAGCGAAGAACAGATCCAGACCTTCGCCAAGATGCCACCGCTGGAACGCCTGGCTCAGCCAGAAGACATCTCCCGCGTCGTGTCCTTCCTGGTCGGCCCGGATTCGGCCTGGGTCAACGGGCAAATCCTGCGCGTTAACGGCGGGTTGGTTTAACTATGCTCGATGTATTGGGCCGTAAGGCAGCACACATCTGAAGGACGGAACGCATCATGCACACCACGATCATCATCTTCTTCGGCCTGATCCTGCTGGCACTGATGCTGTTCATCGGCGAGAAAATCGGTTTCTCTCGTCAGACCCTGGCCTACAGCTTTGTCGTGCTGTGGCTGGCGTTGACCTTGATCAACGGCGCAGTCGGAATGGTCAACGCTGGCCAACCGTTGAGCGCGGAACTGGTGGTGGGCAGCGCGGTGTTCGGCGTACCGGTGGCGGCACTGGTGCTGTTCATGGTGTTGAGCAGCGAGACCTGAGCGCCACCGGTCGATCAACGCACCAAATGCAAAAACTGCATGTGCCGTTCGTACTGGTCGAGGATGTCGTTGATCACCTGATCCTTGGTGTAACCCACCAGATCGTAGTCCTGACTGCCCTCGCGCAAATGCACTTCGGCACGGTGGTAGCGACGGTTGTTGAGTTGCTTGGAACCCATGCCGCCACGGGCGAAGGACGGTGTGAAGTAGCCGCGCATTTGCACCTGATAGATGAACGGATGCAGTTCGCCGTGACCGATTTCCAGGCTAACGTTGTCGTTGGCCGGATCGGGCTGAGTGACCACATGCAACCCCTTCTCGACAAACACGGCGGTCACTTCCTCAATGGCCGGGCGCACCGTTGTATCAAGGAAGCGATAGACCTCATCCCGAGACGGAAAATGCACCGCCTGACTCAAGCGCTGACGCCATCCACCGCGTCGCGAACCGGCCACCGGCGCGAGGGAATGCAATTGCGCGATCTGCTTCTGCGACTCCAGATAAAACGCCTTGTGCAGGCCCCACATCATCAGCAGCAAAATCATCGAGAACGGTAACGAGGTCAGCACCACCGCCGACTTCAAGGCATCGATGCTGCCGGAGAACAGCAGTGCGCTGGTCACCAGTGCCGTCATCGCGCCCCAGAACACTCGCAGCCATTTCGGCCCGTCCTCATCGGGATTGCCACCCTTGGCGGACAAGGTCGACAACACCACGGTGCCGGAGTCGGCGGAGGTGACGAAGAACACAAAGCTGATGAACACCGTGACCGCGATCACGGTTTTGCTCCACGGGTAGGTCTCCAGCAACAGGTAAAGCGTCATCGACGGGTTGTCGATGGCCGACATGCCGAGCGCGCTCATGCCGTGATTGAGAACTTGATCGATGGCGCTGTTGCCGAAGATCGACATCCACGCCAGGGTGAAACCGAGCGGGATCAACAGCACGCCGAAGACGAATTCGCGGATGGTCCGGCCACGGGAAATCCGCGCGATGAACAGGCCCACGAACGGCGACCATGCAATCCACCAGGCCCAGTAGAACACCGTCCAGCCGCCCAGCCAGTCGCTGGGTTTGTCATAGGCGTAGAGGTCGAAACTCTTCATCGGCAAGGCGCCGAGGTAATCGCCGAGGTTCTGGATAAGGGTATTGAGCAAGTGCTGGGTGGGGCCGGCGAACAACACGAACAGCAGCAGCGCACAGGCCAGCAGCATGTTGATGTCGGACATCACCCGCACGCCTTTGTCGACGCCGGACACCGCGACGATGATCGCCGCGCCCATCATCAGCGTGATCAGGCCGACCTGAATCCACTGGGTGTGGGCGATGCCGAACAGGTAGTCCAGGCCGGAGTTGAGGTGCAATACGCCAAAGCCCATGTCGGCACCGAGGCCGAACACCGTGGCGATGATGCCGAAGCCGTCCACCGCGTAACCGATGGGCCCGTTGATGCGCTTGCCGATCAGCGGGTACAGCGCCGAACGCAGGGCCAGCGGCAGGTTATGCCGATAGGCGAAATAGGCCAGCGCCATGCCGACGAAGGCGAACACGCCCCAGCCGTGCAGGCCCCAGTGCAGAAACAGAATCTGCATCGCCTGACGCGCCGCCTCCGCCGTACCGGCCTCGCCTTGCGGTGGTTGCACCAAATGCGTAAGTGGTTCGGACACGCAAAAGAAAAACAGCGTGATGCTGATCCCGGCGGCGAACAGCATGCCGGCCCAGGACAAGTAACTGAATTCGGGCTCGTCGTGGTCGGCACCGAGCTTGATCTTGCCGTAGCCGGACAAGGCGGTGACCACCACGAAGACCAGATACAGCGTCATCGCGAGCATGTAGTACCAGCCGACCGTATTGGCCGCCCAGTTTTGCGCTTGCAACAGCCAGGCACCGGCCTGTTCGGGGATCGCCATGACCACGACGGCGAACAACAAAATGAAGGTCGCCGCGAAATAAAACACCGGCGGATTCATGCGGACCTGGCCGCTTGCGGGGATGGACGATGCACTCACGAAAGGTGCACCTCGAGGGGGAAAAACGTGGCTGTAAAAATCGGACTCAGCAAAGGCAAGCCTCCTGTTGTGAGCGGGCGGCGAACCACCGGTTTAACTTGAATGAACGTTCAAGTTAAACATGAATAGGGTGCTAAGGACTAATCGCAGGGCTCGGCGGTAGCTCGTCTCACCCTGGTTGAAGGAAGGATTGTGGCGAGGGGGCTTGCCCCCGTTGGGCCACGCAGTGGCCCCAAAAATCGCGACCGCCTCTATGTGGATCGCGATCGTTCCCACGCTCTGCGTGGGAATGCAGCCCGTGACGCTCTGCGTCACATCAAGAGCGGACGCGGAGCGTCCAGTGAGGCATTCCCACGCGGAGCGTGGGAATGCTCAGGTGAGGGACTTACTTCTGCGTCCCATCATCATGCTGCAGATTCGCCTGGGTCAGGTTGCACCCCGCTGGCACGCTGCGGGTCAGCCAGACGTTGCCACCAATTGTCGAGCCCTTGCCGATGGTGATCCGTCCCAGAATCGTCGCGCCGGCATAGATCACCACGTCGTCCTCGACGATCGGATGCCGCGGATGGCCCTTCTGCAACTGGCCGTCTTCGTCCGCCGGGAAGCGCTTGGCGCCCAACGTCACGGCCTGATAAATCCGCACCCGCTCACCAATGATCGCGGTTTCGCCGATCACCACACCCGTACCGTGGTCGATGAAGAAACTGCGACCGATCTGCGCGCCAGGATGGATGTCGATACCGGTGGCCGAGTGGGCGATTTCCGCGCTGATCCGCGCCAGCAACGGCAACCCGGCGCGGTACAAATGGTGGGCCAGGCGATGGTGAATCACCGCCAGGATTCCCGGGTAGCACAGCAACACTTCATCGACACTGCGAGCCGCCGGATCGCCGTGATAGGCCGCCAGCACGTCGGTGTCCAACAGGCTGCGCAATTCCGGCAGAGCGAGGGCGAAGTCCTGAATGATCCGGATGGCCTTGGCTTCGACTTCAGAATCGACCCCGGCACTGTGGCGAGCGACGTAACGCAATTCGAGCCGCGCCTGAGCCAGCAATGCATTCAACGCCACGTCGAGCGTGTGGCCGACGTAGAAGTCCTCACTCTCCTCGCGCAAATCCACCGGCCCCAGACGCATCGGAAACAACGCACCGCACAAGGCTTCGAGAATGTCCGCCATGGCCGCTCGGGACGGCAACTCGCGACCGCCCTGCTCGGTGCTGGCGCGGCCGTTTTGTGCGCGCCATTGGTCGCGCGCCGTACGCAGTTGGCTGACGATGGTCTGCAATTGCCAATGGCTGGAACGCTCGCTCACGGTAAAAACTCCTCACGGGCGGCCGGACTGTCTGGCCGCGCTGACGGCGATTACTTTACGGCAACGACTTGCAGCCGAATTAAGAACCAATAGTGCTGGGAACAATACTTTTGGCTATAAGCGATTGGCAGTTGCCCCGCTAAATACCCGTGCCTATAGTCCTGACATCTTCCTCCGCCAGTACGGACCCATGATCAAACAACAGCTTGCCCGTTTTAACCGCCTCGACCTGCTCGGTCACCCTACCCCGTTGGAAAAACTCGAACGCCTGTCGACCTGGCTGGGCCGCGATGTGTACGTCAAACGCGATGACCTGACGCCATTGGCACTGGGCGGCAACAAGCTGCGCAAACTCGAATACCTCGCCGCCGACGCCCTGGCCCAAGGCGCCGATACGCTGATCACCGCTGGCGCGATCCAGTCCAACCACGTGCGCCAAACCGCCGCCATTGCGGCCAAGCTTGGCCTGGGCTGCGTGGCGCTGCTGGAGAACCCGCTCGGCACTGACGATAGCAACTACCTCGGCAATGGCAATCGGCTGTTGCTGGACCTGTTCGATGCCAAGGTCGAACTGGTGGAAAACCTCGACAACGCTGACGAGCAATTGCAAGCGCTGGCCGCACGTCTGCGCAGCAACGGCAAGAAACCCTATCTGGTGCCGATTGGTGGCTCCAATGCGGTGGGCGCTTTGGGTTATGTCCGTGCGGGTCTGGAACTGGCCGAGCAGATCAAGGACACCGGGCTGCAATTCGCCGCCCTAGTCCTGGCTTCCGGCAGTGCCGGCACCCATAGCGGCCTGGCGCTGGCATTGAGCGAAGTACTGCCGGATTTGCCAGTCATCGGCGTGACCGTTTCCCGTAGCGATGAAGCTCAACGACCGAAAGTCCAGGGCCTCGCCGAACGCACTGCCGAGCTGTTGGGCGTGGGCCTGCCGGCGAGTTTCAAAGTCCAACTGTGGGACGAATATTTCGGCCCGCGTTATGGCGAGCCGAATGCCGGGACGCTGGCGGCGGTGAAGCTGTTGGCGAGCCAGGAAGGGTTGTTGCTGGACCCGGTGTATACCGGCAAGGCCATGGCTGGTTTGCTCGACGGCATCGGGCGCCAGCGCTTCGATGCGGGCCCGATCATCTTCCTGCACACCGGTGGAGCGCCGGCGTTGTTTGCCTACAAAGACTTTTTATAGCCGATAGTCCTGTGGCGAGGGGGCTTGCCCCCGTTGGGTCGCGCAGCGGCCCCTTGTGTCCGGCAGTCATATCGAGTCAGCAGACATTACGACTGCTTCGCAGCCGAACGGGGGCAAGCCCCCTCGCCACAGGAATGCACCCCTCAAATATTCATTTAAAGAATAACAAACTTAATATTTATTATTTTCCAATCTAAAAATCCCATCATATAGTCGCGCCGCAGGCGAATTTGCAGCGAGACGCATAAGCTGCTTTAGGGCAGGATATCGCAGTCGTTCAAATCCCGAATTTGCCAACTTTCCTTAAGCGTCTTCCATAAGAAAACATAGGGGCTTGTCATGAATTTTTCCGCACTACGTAGAAATCTGCTGGTGGGCTCGTTGGGCCTGGCGCTGAGCGCCGGCCTGCTCGGGCAAGCGGTTGCCGGAGAGCAACTGCAAAAGATCAAGGACGCGGGCGTGATCAACGTCGGCCTGGAAGGCACTTATCCACCGTTCAGCTTCGTCGACGAGGCCGGCAAACTGAGCGGCTTCGAAGTCGAGTTTTCCGAAGCCTTGGCCAAAGAGCTGGGCGTGAAGGTCAAACTGCAGCCGACCAAATGGGAAGGCATCCTCGCGGCCCTGGAATCCAAGCGTCTGGACGCGGTGATCAACCAGGTGACCATCACCGAAGAGCGCAAGAAGAAGTACGACTTCTCCGAGCCGTACACCGTTTCCGGGATTCAGGCGCTGACCCTGACCAAAAACAAAGACACCATCAAGACCGCCGCCGATCTGGCCGGCAAGAAAGTCGGCGTAGGCCTGGGCACCAACTACGAGCAGTGGGTGAAAGAGAATGTGCCTAAGGCTGACGTCCGCACCTACGAAGATGACCCGAGCAAGTTCCAGGATCTGCGCGTCGGCCGCATCGACGCCATTCTGATCGACCGCCTGGCCGCGCTGGAATACGCCAGGAAGGCCAAGGACACTGCCGCTGCCGGCGAAGCGTTCTCCCGCCAGGAAGCCGGTATTGCCCTGCGCAAAGGCGAGCCTGAACTGCTGGCCGCGGTGAACAAAGCCATCGACAAGCTGCGTGCCGACGGTACGCTGAAAAAGCTTTCGGAAAAATACTTCAGCGCTGACGTCACTCAATAATGGGAGAAGCTTTCCAACTCGCGCTGGACTCCGCGCCCTTCCTGCTCAAGGGCGCGTATTACACGGTCATCCTGAGCCTGGGCGGAATGTTCTTCGGCCTGCTGATGGGCTTCGGCCTGGCGTTGATGCGCCTGTCGCGCTTCAAACTGGTGAGCTGGATTTCCCGCATCTACGTGTCGTTCTTTCGCGGCACGCCGTTGCTGGTGCAACTGTTCGTGATCTATTACGGCTTGCCGCAATTGGGCATCGAACTTGATCCGCTGCCGGCAGCCCTGATCGGCTTCTCGCTGAACATGGCGGCCTACGCCTGCGAAATCCTGCGTGCCGCGATCAGCTCCATCGAGCGCGGCCAATGGGAAGCTGCGGCCAGTATCGGCATGACCCGCGCGCAAACCCTGCGCCGGGCCATTCTGCCGCAAGCGATGCGCACGGCCCTGCCACCGTTGGGCAACAGCTTCATCTCGCTGGTCAAGGACACCGCGCTGGCGGCCACCATTCAGGTGCCGGAGCTGTTCCGCCAGGCGCAGCTGATCACCGCCCGTACCTTCGAAATTTTCACCATGTATCTTGCCGCCGCGCTGATCTACTGGGTTCTGGCCACGGTGCTTTCGCACCTGCAGAACAAGTTGGAAGAGCGGGTCAATCGGCACGACCAGGAGTCCTGACCCAATGATTGTCGTGGAAAAACTGACAAAGCAGTTCAAGGGTCAGGTGGTGCTCAACGGCATCGATCTGCAGGTGAAGGAAGGCGAGGTGGTGGCAATCATCGGCCCCAGCGGCTCGGGCAAGACCACGTTCCTGCGTTGCCTGAATTTTCTGGAAGAACCCACCAGCGGCCGGATCAAGGTCGGTGACATCGAGATCGATGGCAGCCGCCCCCTGAACCAGCAGCAGAGCCTGGTACGACGCCTTCGCCAGCACGTGGGTTTTGTGTTCCAGAACTTCAATCTGTTCCCCCATCGCACAGCCTTGGAAAACGTTATCGAAGGTCCGATCGTGGTGAAAAAGATTCCACGAGCCGACGCCGTTGCCTTGGGTAAAAAGCTGTTGGCCAAGGTCGGCCTGGCGGGCAAGGAAGACGCTTACCCGCGACGCCTCTCCGGCGGTCAGCAACAGCGTGTGGCGATTGCCCGGGCGCTGGCGATGGAACCGGAAGTGATCCTGTTCGATGAACCGACCTCGGCGCTGGACCCGGAATTGGTGGGCGAAGTGTTGGCGACCATCCGCGGCCTGGCCGAGGAGAAACGCACCATGGTGATCGTCACCCACGAGATGGGTTTTGCTCGGGACGTGGCCAACCGTGTGGTGTTTTTCGACAAGGGTGTGATTGTCGAACAGGGCGAAGCCAAGGCACTCTTTGCCAACCCGAAAGAAGAACGGACGAAGCAGTTTCTCAGCAAGTTCCTTAACAACGCCTAGTTAAATTTCTACTAAAAACTGTCAACTTCCATGGATGGAAGTGGCACTTTCCTCGACTGATAAAATCTTCTATTCGCTTTCAACGACCGCCTTGATCAACTCCAATAATAGATAACTTTCCACCCTTCCATGCGGTACATATATATGTCCTGCAACAGATTCATCTCGCTTAGAATCCATAAAAACCCTCGCCACCCACAGTCCATGGGTTGCCACCTCCAAGGCATGCAGCCCATCAAAAATTGGACTAAATTCGACAGAGCATTAGGGTTTATTAACTGCACTACGTAGGAGATTTCTGAATAACCCAAGAACCAACCTTTAACCAATAAACACTATTGACACCTATTCGAACCCACTCTTATCTAGTCTCCAACAAGCGACTTCCATCAAACTCGATCACTCTTCAAATACACAAAAAGTGAATCGTTTTGTTGCCTGGTAATTCACGCCTTTCGATCTTTCAGAAACGGACTTCGCGGTAAGGCTTCAAGGAGAGAACCCCATGACAAGCACTTCGAACAAACCCGAACTTGCAGCCCCGACCCTGGCGCAAACTCACAAGGCCGGCATCAGCATCACCTCGGCCGCTCATCTTATGATCGACGTACCGCCTTATCCCGGCATGGACGAAGGCGACCTGATCGAGCTGTTCTGGAACAACTGCTACGTGGCCTCCAGCGTATTGGGAGCGGATCATGGCAACAAAGCGGTGAGCCTGCGGGTGCCGGAAAGCTTCATTGCCAACGGTTCTGCTCGCGTCCATTACAAGGTCATGCAGATCGGGCAAGGGCCAGCGGTATCACCAGCGGCGCGTGTCCAGATCAAACTCGATTGCCCCGGCGGCCTGCCCTCGCCCCTTTGCGATGAGGAAAACCAGAGCCTGGCGCCGGTGTTCATCCCCGAGACCATTCGCCGTCAGGGGGTCAATCCGAACCAGGTCAAGCGCGGTGTGCCATTGACCATCGAACCGTACCTGAACATGGCCGCCGACGACGAAATCACCCTGCGCTGGGGCGATGTGCGCATGGACCTGCCCAAACTCAAGGCCGACGATGTGGGTCAGCCGATTCACGTCTGGGTGCCACCGGCAATCATTCTCGAAGCCGGCGAAGACCTTCGACTGGAAGTGACCTACTGCATCCTCGACCGGGTGGGTAACAACTCGCGCTGGGCACCGGCCCGCACGCTGAAGATCGGCTGTGCCAATCCTTACCTGAAAGTGCCGCCCAAAGAAACGCTCAAAGCTGCTGAGCCTCGAAAGAAGTGAAGCGCCTGTAGTGCACGATATGAGGGCTTTTTGTGGCGAGGGAGCTTGCTCCCGCTGGGGTGCGAAGCGCCCCCAAAACTGGCTCACGTGTTTGTGTAATTGAATCGTGATGGCCGATTTTGCGACTGCTTCGCAGCCGAGCGGGAGCAAGCTCCCTCGCCACAGGGCTCGACCGTCCTGGCGATGCCACCCTTCTATGCATATTCCTAAAAGTTAGTTCATTAATTATTTATACGCGTTTAGGGTATATACACCGGACCACCGGACATTCGTGTTTTTCGTTCGCCGCAACACCTGCGGCGTTTTCATGAGATGTGAGGTAGGTATGGTCCGGAACACAATCACCCCAGTGCAAATCGCCAGGGCATTGCGTGCAGCCAAGGAGCGGCACTGATGTCCAGTCTGGCAGATGCAATCATCCAGAGTGATCTGGACATCGCCCCATTGTTGTTGCCCGCGCAGGTCTTGCGCAACGACGCACAAGCCATCAAGGCTGCCCAAGAGCTGGCGCAAGTCGCCCGCCTGCACGCCGCCAAACGTGACCAGCAGCGCAAGTTGCCCTGGTCGGAAATCGAACAGTTCACCCGCAGCGGCCTGGGCAGCATTGCCATCCCGCGTGAGTACGGCGGCCCACAGGTTTCATTCGTCACCGTTGCCGAAGTCTTCGCAATCATTTCCGCAGCCGACCCGGCCCTGGGGCAGATCCCGCAGAACCAGTTCGGGATTCTCAACCTGATACTGGGCAGTGCCACCGAGTCGCAGAAAAAACAGCTGTTCAAAAGCGTGCTCGAAGGCTGGCGGATCGGTAACGCGGGGCCGGAGCGCGGTACCAAAAATACCCTGGAGCTCAAGGCGCGAATCACCGCAGACGGCGATAGCTTCGTCATCAACGGGCAGAAGTTCTACTCCACCGGCGCCTTGTTCGCCCATTGGGTGGCCGTCAAGGCGCTGAACGACGACGGCAAGCAAGTGCTGGCCTTCGTTCGTCGTGGCACCCCGGGCCTGCGCATCGTCGATGACTGGTCGGGGTTCGGCCAGCGCACCACCGCCAGCGGCACCATTTTGCTCAACAACGTGCGGGTCGACGCCGAGTTGGTGGTGGATAACTGGAGGATCAACGACAGCCCGAACACTCAGGGCGCCGTATCGCAGCTGATTCAAGCAGCCATCGACGCCGGCATCGCCCGGGGCGCTATCGATGACGCCATCGAATTCGTGAAAACCCGTGCCCGGCCCTGGATCGACGCCAAGGTCGAACGGGCCAGCGACGACCTCTATGTGATCGCCGATATCGGCAAGCTGAAAATTGAACTGCACGCCGCCGAAGCGCTGCTGCGCAAGGCCGGGCAAGTGCTCGATCAGGTCAACGCCGCGCCGCTCACCGCCGAGTCCGCGGCACGCGCCTCGATTGCCGTGGCCGAGGCCAAAGTGCTGACCACCGAGATCTCGCTGCTGGCCAGCGAAAAACTCTTCGAGCTGGCCGGCAGCCGCGCCACCCTCGCCGAGTTCAACCTCGACCGCCACTGGCGCAATGCCCGGGTGCACACGCTGCACGACCCGGTGCGCTGGAAGTATCACGCGGTTGGCGCTTATCACTTGAACGGCACGTTGCCGGCTCGCCACTCCTGGATTTAACGACCAGATCGCTGGAGAAACACATGTCTCTTTCTCGAAACGTCGCGATCATTACCAGCGATGAGCAAGCCCTGATCGTCGCCGGTGACCTGGCCGACGACTTCAAACGCGACAGCGCCCTGCGCGACCGCGAACGTCGTTTGCCGCACCCGGAACTGGAAGTGTTTTCCCGTTCGGGCCTTTGGGGCATCAGCGTGCCAAAGGAATACGGCGGCGCCGGGGTTTCCAACGTCACCCTGGCCAAAGTGATCGCGTTGATCGCCCAGGCTGACGGCTCCCTGGGGCAGATCCCGCAGAACCATTTCTACGCCCTCGAAGTGCTCCGTGTGAACGGCAGCCATGAGCAGAAAAAACGCCTGTACGCCGAAGTGCTGGCCGGCCAGCGTTTCGGCAATGCACTGGCGGAACTGGGCACCAAAACCGCCCATGACCGCGTCACCCGCCTGACCCACGACGGTGACGGCTATCGCATCAACGGCCGCAAGTTCTACGCCACCGGCGCCATTTACGCCCAGCGCATCCCCACCTCAGTAGTGGATGAAAACGGCGTGCAACAGCTGGCCTTCGTCCCGCACAACAGCAAAGGCCTGACGGTCATCGATGACTGGAGCGGCTTCGGCCAGCGCACCACCGGCAGCGGTTCGGTGGTGTTCGAGGATGTCTACGTTGCCGCCGAGGACGTGATTCCATTTCAAAGCGCGTTCGAACGCCCGACCACTGTCGGCCCATTGGCGCAAATTCTCCACGCCGCGATCGACACCGGCATTGCCCGCGCAGCCTATGAAGATGCATTGCATTTCGTGCGCACCAAAACCCGGCCGTGGATCGACGCCACGCATGAAACAGCCACCGAAGACCCGCTGACCATCAAGAGTTTCGGCCACTTGAGCATTCGTCTGCACGCCACCGAAGCCTTGCTGGAACGCTCCGGCGAATTCCTCGACCGGGCCCAGGCCGACACCAATGCCGAGACCGTCGCCGCCGCGTCGATTGCGGTTGCCGAAGCCCGGGCCATCAGCACCGAGATCTCCCTCGCCGCCGGCAGCACGTTGTTCGAACTGGCTGGTAGCCAGGCGACCCTGATTGAGCACGGCCTCGATCGCCACTGGCGCAACGCCCGGGTGCACACCCTGCACGACCCGGTGCGCTGGAAGTATCACGCGGTGGGCAATTACTACCTCAACGATGAAAACCCGCCGTTGCGGGGGACCATTTGATGAGCAAAAAGAAGATCCTGCTCAACGCGTTCAACATGAACTGCATCGGGCACATCAACCATGGTCTGTGGACCCATCCACGGGACACGTCCACCCAGTACAAGACGATCGAATACTGGACCGAACTGGCGCAACTGCTGGAGCGCGGACTGTTCGACGGTCTGTTCATCGCCGACATCGTCGGCGTGTACGACGTCTACCAGAACTCGATCGACGTGCCGCTCAAAGAGTCGATCCAATTGCCGGTCAACGATCCGCTGCTCCTGGTCTCGGCCATGGCAGCGGTCACCAAGAACCTCGGCTTCGGCCTGACCGCCAACCTGACCTACGAGCCGCCGTATCTGTTCGCCCGACGCCTGTCGACCCTCGATCATCTGAGTCGCGGCCGGGTCGGCTGGAACATCGTCACCGGCTATCTGGACAGCGCCGCCAAGGCCATGGGCCTCAGCGAGCAGGTGGAACACGACCGACGTTACGACCAGGCCGACGAATACCTGCAAGTGCTCTACAAACTCTGGGAAGGCAGCTGGGAAAACGGCGCGGTGCTCAACGACCGCGAGCAACGGATCTACGCCCAGCCAGACAAAGTGCACAAGGTCGAGCACAAGGGCGAGTTCTATCAGGTCGAGGGTTATCACCTCTGCGAGCCGTCGCCGCAACGCACGCCGGTGCTATTCCAGGCCGGCAGCTCCGATCGCGGCCTGCTGTTCGCCGGTCGGCATGCCGAGTGCGTGTTCATCAGCGGCCAGAACAAACCGGCGACCCGGATTCAGGTGGACAAGGTGCGCGCCAGCGCCGTCGAGGCCGGGCGCAAGCCTGAGGACATCAAGGTGTTCATGGGCTTGAACGTGATCGTCGGCGCCACCGAAGCGCTGGCCTGGGCCAAGCATGCCGAGTACTTGAGCTACGCCAGCGCCGAGGCCGGCGTGGCGCACTTTTCGGCGTCCACCGGGATCGATTTTTCCGAATACGAACTCGACGAACCGATCCAGTACGTGAAGAGCAACGCCATCCAGTCCGCCACCAAGAACCTGCAAAACAACGACTGGACCCGCCGCAAACTGCTGGAACAACACGCCCTCGGTGGCCGCTACATCACCGTGGTCGGCTCACCTGAGCAAGTGGCCGATGAGCTGGAATCATGGATCGCCGAAACCGGCCTCGACGGCTTCAACCTGACACGGATCGTCACCCCGGAAAGCTATGTGGATTTCATTGAGCTGGTGATTCCGGAGTTGCAGCGCCGAGGGTCATACAAGACCGCTTACGACGACGGCAGCCTGCGGGAAAAACTGTTCCAGCGTGACGCGCATTTGCCTGAGCAACACACAGGCTCTGCGTTCCGCCGCTAATCCTGTGGCGAGGGGGCTTGCCCCCGTTCGGCTGCGCAGCAGTCGCAAACCTGCGGACCGGTTTTACCTGACACACCTCATTGCATGGTTTTGGGGCCGCTTCGCGGCCCAACGGGGGCAAGCCCCCTCGCCACAAATTTGTGCACCGATTAAACAATTGACTGGAAACTACTCATGACCAAAAAACTCTTATCCCACCCAGTCAAAGCACTGGCCCTGGCCCTCGGCCTCTTCAGCTCCATCACCTTCGCCGCCGACGCGCCGTTGAAGGTCGGCACCACCGCCGCCTTCGCCATTCCGCTGGAAGCCGCCGTAGAGGAAGCCAGCAAACAAGGCCTGAAAGTCGAACTCGTGGAGTTCAGCGACTGGATCGCTCCCAACGTCAGCCTCGCCTCGGGCGACATCGACGTGAACTATTTCCAGCACATCCCGTTCCTGGAAAACGCCAAGGCCGCGGCCGGCTTTGATCTGGTGCCGTTCGCCCCGGGCATCATCAACAACGTCGGCCTCTATTCGAAGAAATACAAAAGCTTCGCCGAGTTGCCAGAAGGTGCCAGCGTGGCCATCGCCAACGACCCGATCAACAGCGGTCGCGGCCTGCAACTGCTAGCCAAGGCCGGCTTGATCACCCTCAAACCGGGCGTCGGCTACAAGGCCACCGAAGAAGACATCATCGCCAACCCGAAGAAAATCAAAATCCTTCAGGTTGAAGCCGTGCAACTGGTACGCGCCTATGACGACGCCGATCTGGTCCAGGGTTATCCGGCCTACATTCGCCTGTCGAAAACCTTCGATGCCAGCTCCGCGCTGCTGTTCGACGGTCTCGATCACAAGGAATACGTAATCCAGTTCGTGATCCAGCCGAAAAGCAAAACCGACCCACGGCTGATCAAATTCGTCGACATCTATCAGCACTCGCCAGCGGTTCGCGCAGCGCTGGATAAAGCCCACGGCAAGCTCTATCAAGCCGGCTGGGAAAGCTGAGCATGACGGCCGCCATCCAACGGCGACTGGAGACTCCAGAGCCACACAGTGCTGAACGCACCGAGCTCCACCCCGAGCTGAACCGCGCCCACGTGCGCTTCATCGGCCTAGGTAAAACCTACAATGGCCAGCAAGGTCCGGTGGCGGCCCTGCACGGTATCGACCTGGCAATCCAACGCGGCGAAGTGTTCGGCATCATCGGGCGCAGCGGTGCCGGCAAGTCGTCTCTGATCCGTACCATCAACCGCCTCGAACAACCGAGCAGCGGGCGAGTGCTGATCGATCAGGTGGACATCGGCGAGTTCGATGAAGACCGACTGGTGGCGCTGCGCCGACGGATCGGCATGATCTTCCAGCACTTCAATCTGATGTCGGCCAAGACGGTTTGGCAGAACGTCGAGTTGCCGCTGAAAGTCGCGGGTGTACCCAGGGAAAAACGCGAGCAGAAGGTCCGTGAATTGCTCGAACTGGTCGGCCTGCAAGGTAAACACAAAGCTTATCCGGCGCAGCTTTCCGGCGGGCAGAAACAACGTGTCGGCATCGCCCGTGCGTTGGTGCATGACCCGGAAATTCTGCTGTGCGACGAGGCCACTTCGGCCCTCGATCCGGAGACCACCCAATCGATCCTCGGCCTGTTGCGCGAGATCAATCAGCGCCTGGGCCTGACGATCGTGCTGATCACCCACGAGATGGCGGTGATCCGCGATATCTGCGATCGGGTCGTGGTGTTGGAGCACGGGCGAATCGTCGAGCAAGGGCCGGTCTGGGAGGTCTTCGGCAACCCGCAGCATGAAGTGAGCAAGACCTTGCTCGCGCCGCTGCAACACGGCCTGCCGGATGAACTGCAAAGCCGCTTGCGGGCACAGCCGCAGTCTTCGGGCGCTGCCGTGGTCCTGCGCTTGCAATTCACCGGCAATACCCGCGACGAGCCAGACCTGGCGGCGCTTTTCAGCGCCCTCGGTGGCCGCGTGCGTTTGCTGCAAGGGGGCGTGGAACGGATTCAGGGCCATGCGCTGGGGCAATTACTGCTGGCGGTGACCGGTTCGTCCCTCGGTGCCGAGGAATTGCGTCAGCGCGCCAGTCATTGGGCGCAACAGGTGGAGGTGCTGGGTTATGTGGTTTGATCGATTGCTGCAAGGCTTCATCGACACCTTCCTGATGGTCGGCGTGTCGTCACTGATCGCGCTGTTGGTGGGCATTCCGCTGGCGGTGATCCTGGTCACCAGCACCAAAGGCGGGATCTACGAAGCACCGGCGCTGAACCGTGCACTGGGCGCGTTCGTGAACCTGTTCCGCTCGATTCCGTTTCTGATTTTGATGGTGGCGCTGATACCGTTTACCCGGTTGATCGTCGGCACCACCTATGGCGTATGGGCCGCCGTGGTGCCACTGACCATTGCCGCTACGCCGTTCTTCGCACGCATCGCCGAAGTCAGCCTGCGGGAAGTCGACCACGGGTTGATCGAAGCGGCGCAGGCGATGGGTTGCCGACGCTGGCATATCGTCTGGCATGTGCTGCTGCCCGAGGCGCTGCCGGGGATTGTCGGCGGCTTCACCATTACGCTGGTGACCATGATCAACTCGTCGGCCATGGCCGGGGCGATTGGCGCTGGTGGATTGGGCGACATTGCTTATCGATATGGGTATCAGCGCTTTGACAGCCAGATCATGTTGACGGTGATTGTGTTGCTGGTGGTGTTGGTGGCGGTGATTCAGTTGGGTGGGGATCGGTTGGCGCGGGGGTTGAACAAGCGCTGAATCAAGATCAAAAGTGCGAAAGCGCTTATAGTCAGTGCTTCTTTCTTTTTCTGTGCAGCCGACCATGAAACAGACTCCCGCCGACCTGGAGCAGATCACCTCTACCACCCTGGGCCATTACAACGCGGTGGCCGAGGACTTCCGTGAAGGCACTCGCGATCACGATGTCAGCCAGAACATCGATGCCCTGCTACGGCACATCCAGGGTAAGGCGCCCTTCAGCATTCTCGACTTAGGCTGTGGCCCCGGCCGCGACCTGAAAACCTTCACCCGCCTGGGCCACATCGCCATCGGGCTCGACGGTTCGGAAAAGCTTGCGCAGATGGCCCGGGACGACAGCGGTTGCGAGGTCTGGCAGCAGGACTTCCTGAAGCTCGATCTGCCAGCCGAGCGGTTTGACGGGATTTTTGCCAACGCGGTGCTGTTTCATGTCCCGAGCCAGGAGTTGCCCAGGGTGTTGAAGCAACTGCGCGCGGCATTGAAGCCGGGCGGTGTGTTGTTCAGTTCCAATCCCCGTGGCGAGAATCAGGAAGGCTGGAACGGACCGCGTTATGGGGCGTATTACGACCTGGCGGCGTGGCAACAAATGCTGACCGAGGCGGGGTTTGTGGAGCTTGAGCATTACTACCGGCCGGCGGGGCTGCCACGGGAGCAGCAGCCTTGGTTGGCCAGCGTTTGGCGTCGAGCCGACTGATCGTTACGGCGCTTGTTTCTTGGGCTCGCGTACCTTGTACCAGGCCACATACAGCGCCGGTAAAAACAGCAGCGTCAGCAACGTCGCGATGATGATCCCGCCAATCATCGCGTAGGCCATCGGCCCCCAGAACACTTCCCGGGCAATCGGGATCATCCCCATGCTCGCCGCCGCTGCCGTCAACAAAATCGGCCGACGCCGATGTTCCGTGGCCTGCACCACCGCGTCCCACGGCGTATAACCGCTCTTCTCGAAAGAATCGATTTGGGTCACCAGAATCACCGAGTTGCGGATGATGATGCCGATCAGCGCCAGAATCCCGAGGATCGCCACGAAGCCCATGGGCGTGCCCGTCGGGATCAGCGCCAGCACCACGCCGATCAAGCCGAGCGGCGCGACGCTGGCCACCAGGAACAGTTTCTGCACGCTGTGCAACTGGATCATCAGGAAGGTCGCCATCAAAAACAGCATCAACGGCACGACCTTGGCAATCGGTCCCTGGGCCTTGCCGCTTTCCTCCACCGTGCCGCCAGTGGCGACTTTGTAGCCCACCGGCAAACCGGCGGCGAACTTGTCGATGTCCGGTTGCAACTGCTTCACCAGGTCGGTCGGCTGAATCTCGTCGCGCACCGCAGCCTTGATGGTGATGGTCGGTTTGCGGTCACGACGCCATACCAGCGGTTGCTCCAGTTCGTAGCGCACCGTGGCAAACGCCAGCAGCGGTATCGAAGTGCCGCCGGGGGTGACGATCTGCAAGTTCTGCAAGGTTTCCGGGCTGCCGCGCTCGGCATCTTCAGCGCGGCCGACCACGTCGATCAGGTAGATGTCGTCATCGACCTGCGTCACCGGCGAGCCGACGACGATGCTGTTCATCAGGTTCGCCACGTCTTCCGACGACAGCCCCAGTTGCCGCGCCTTGTCTTGCGCGATGTCAATGCGCAGCACTTTGCCCGGCTCGTTCCAGTCGTAAATGATCTCGCCGATGTGCGGGTTTTTATCCAATTCAGTGGCCAGGGCGATCGCGTGTTTGCGCACTTGATCGATGTCTTTACCGCTGACCCTGTATTGAATCGGACGCCCCACCGGCGGGCCCATTTCCAGGGCCTGGACGTAACTGCCGATGCCGACGAACTCTTCACGCAAGCGCTTTTGCAAACGAGCAGTCAGCGCCGTGCGTGACTCCAGGCCTTTGCTGACGATCACTAGTTGCGCGTAGTACGGGTTCTGCAATTGCTGGTCGAGAGGCAGGTAGAAACGGATCGCACCCTCGCCGATGTAGGTGCTCCAGCGCACGATGTCCGGGTCGCCCTTGAGCGTCGCTTCGAGCTTGTCCACGGCTTTGCGGGTTTCGGCGATCGAGGCGTTTTGCGGCAGGTTCAGGTCGACGAGGATTTCCGGGCGGTCCGAGGACGGGAAGAACTGGTTCTGCACGAACTGCATGGAAAACACCGAGAGCACGAACAGCGCCACGGTGATACCGATGGCCCACCAGCGATTGCGCATGGCCCACAGCAGGCCGCCATTGAACGCCCGACCGATGCGCCCTGGCTCTGCGTCGTGAGGTTTCACATTGCTGCTCAGAATATGCACACCGAGTACCGGGGCGAACAGCACGGCGACGATCCATGACACCAGCATGGCCACCGCGATCACCGCGAACAGCGTGAAGGTGTACTCACCGGCGGAGCTCGCGTTCAAGCCGATCGGCACGAAACCGGCGACGGTAACCAGCGTGCCGGTGAGCATCGGGAACGCCGTCGAGGTGTAGGCGAAGGTCGCCGCCTGTTCTTTGGTTTCGCCCATTTCCAGGCGCGTGACCATCATCTCCACCGTGATCATCGCGTCGTCCACCAGCAGGCCGAGGGCGATGATCAGCGCTCCGAGGGAAATCCGCTGCATGGTGATGCCACTGTATTCCATGAAGAGGAAGACCATCGCCAGCACCAACGGAATCGAACACGCCACCACCAGCCCGGCGCGCACGCCAAGGCTGACGAAGCTGACGATCAGCACGATCACCACGGCCTCGAACAATGCACTGGTGAAACCGCCGACCGCTTCTTCCACCACTTCGGCCTGATCGGAAACGTTGTGCACACCAACGCCCACCGGCAGGTCGGCCGTCAGCTCGTTCATGCGCAGATGCAGCGCCTTGCCAAATGCCTGAATGTTGCCGCCCTTCTTCATGGCGATTGCCAGGCCGATGGCCGGCTGGCCGTTGAAACGAAACTCCGGGGTGGCAGGATCGACATAGCCACGGCTGATGTCGGCGATGTCGGCCAGGCGGTAGAAGCGGTCGTTGAGCTTCAGGTTGACGTTGGCCAGGTCTTTCTCAGAGGCAAACTGCCCCGAGGTCCGCACCGAAATCCGCTCCGGGCCGGCCTCGATCACTCCCGCCGGGGTCACGGCATTCTGTGATTGCAGGCTCTGCACCACCTGGCGCTGATCGATGCCGAGGGCGGCGAGTTTGCGGGTGGAGAAGTTCAGGTACAGCACTTCATCCTGCTCGCCGATCATTTCGACCTTGCCCAACCCTGGCACTTCACGGATTTCGGCACGCACCTGTTCCACGTAATCGCGTAGCTGGCGCATCGACAGGCCGTCAGAGGTAAAGGCATACACCGAACCGAACACGTCACCGAACTCATCGTTGAAGCCCGGCCCTTGCAGGCCTTGCGGGAAGTCGCCGCGGATGTCGTTGATCTTCTTGCGCACCTGATACCAGATTTGCGGAATGTCCTTGGCGCTGGTGGTGTCGAGCAGATTAACGAAGACCGTCGATTCACCGGGGCGGGTGTAGCTTTTCACGTAATCGAGCGAGTCGAGTTCTTCGAGTTTTTTCTCGATCCGGTCAGTGACCTGCTTGAGGGTTTCTTCCTGGGTCGCGCCGGGCCAACGGGTCTGGATCACCATGGTTTTGATGGTGAACGACGGGTCTTCTTCGCGGCCCAGGTTCAGGTAGGAGAACACGCCCATCAACAGCGCGACGAACATCAAATACCAGACAAACGACTGATGCTTGAGGGCCCACTCGGATAAGTTGAAACTCCCTTTCATTGCGGGCTGCCCTCGTCAATTCTCACTTTCTGCCCCGGTTTGAGGCTATTCACACCGGCACTGACCACCCGCTCGCCGGACTTCACTCCGTTGGCCACGACTACCGTGTCGTCGGTCCGGCTGACTAGGCTGACCTCCCTTGGGGCAACGGTTTGCGTCTGTGGATCGACGACCCAGATCCGTGTTTTCCCATCGACCTCCTGCAATGCGCTCGCCGGCAGTTCGAGGCGTGGTTTGATTTCAGAGCTGAGGGTCACGCTGATCGCCGTGCCGAGATGAAAACCCGGCGGCGTATCGGTCAGGCTCAGGCGGGCGCGACGGGTACGGGTCGCGCTTTGGGCCTGGGGTTCGATTTCACGCACGATGGCGGTGCTGGTGATGCTCGGGTCCAGCTGCGAGGCGACCTGGAACACCACGTCGGCCGGCAAATCATCGACCAGGGTGTCGGGCAAGTCGATCACCGCTTCCTTGATGTCCGGCTGCGCCAGGGTCACCACTTGCTGGCCGGCGGTCACCACTTGCCCGGCTTCGGCATTCCACGCGGTGACAATGGCTTTGTGATCGGTGCGCAGCTCGACGTAGTTGAGTTGGTCCTGCGCCTGGTTGACGGCGGCCCTGGCTTGATCGAGGGACGCCTGGGTGGTTTTCAGTTCGGTCTGGGCGATGTCCAGTTGTGCCTGGGCACCGACCCCGCGATTGAACAACTCCTGCTGACGCCGGGCGTTGGCCTGGGCATTGATGAGCTGCGCCTGAACACGCGCCAGGTCACCCTGGGCCGAGCGCAACTGGTTCTGCTGATCGGTGGGGTCGAGGGTGGCGAGCAAGGCGCCTTTCTGGACTTCGGCGCCGACATCGACATTGCGGCTGGCGATACGCCCCGGCACCCGGAAACCGACATTGCTTTCGTAACGGGCCTGAATGCTGCCGGCGAACCGGCCGAGATCCTCTTGATGGAGCGCTTTCACTTCCACAGACAACACCGGCCGCACCGGTTCTGGCGGCGCTTCTTCCTTGGAACAGGCGACCAGCAGTACAGCGGCGGACAACAGCAACAGGTGCTTCATGGTTGGGCTCCTGTGGTTGGGGTCTGATCGGTATTTTCGACGACCTCCACCCGTACGCCCGGGTGCAGCAACTGGCCGCCCGCGGTGACGACTTTTTCGCCACCGGTGAGGCCGGCGCTGACAATGACTTTGCCGGTCAGGTAACGGCCAACGGTGACCGTGTGCAACTGCGCCTTGCCCTCGGCGTCCACCAGCCACACGGCCGGGTCGCTGAGGTTTTTGGTCAGGGCCGCCCAGGGCAGTTCCACTGCGGTTTTACCCACTGGCTTGGCCGTGGCGCTCACCACCGAGCCGAGCTGCATGCCTTCAGGGAGACCGTCGAGGCTGACTTTGACTTGCACCGTACCGGTCTGCGCGGACACCGCTGGCGTGACCTCCCTAACGGTGCCCGTGGTCTTGACCTTCGGATTGTCGAGCAGGCTGACCACAATCGATCGGTCTGACGGCGGTTCGGTCAGTAGCGATTCGTAAACATTGAACACCGCGTCACGCTCGCCATCCCGGGCCAGGCTGAAAATCGGCACCGTGGCCTGCACCACCTGGCCGACTTCGGCCTGCCGCGCGGTAATCACGCCGGGTGCGTCGGCAATCAACGCCGTGTAGCTCAGTTGATCACGGGCGTTGGCTAATTGCGCTTGAGCAGCAGTCAATGCGCTCTGGCTGCTGAGCAAGGCCGCTTGGGCAGAGTCGTATTCGCTCTGGCTGGTGTAGCCCTTGGGCAGGAGTTTTTGCTGACGAACGAAGGCTGCCGCTGTCTGTTTGACCCGCGCCTGTTCGGCAACCACCTGGGCCTGGGCCGAATCGACATTGGTTTGCAGGTCTTTGGGGTCGAGCCTGGCCAGCACTTGTTTGGCTGAAACCCGATCACCGACGTCGACCATGCGCTGGATGATCTTGCCACCCACGCGGAACGACAACTCGGTCTGGACTCGGGCCTGAACATCACCGGTGAGTGTCACCGCAGCGGCGTAATCGGTTGGCTTGACCTCTTGCACGAAGACTCGCGGACGGTCCTTCTCGACGGGCTTTTTTTCGCCACAGGCGGTCAGCAAGGCGAAGAGGCTCAGGCCAACCATTAATTTCAATCCGGGACCCGCCATGCAGACTCCTTTGCGTTGTACGTACGTGCCAGTGACGATACGACTGTGAGCTTAGAACAGGGTTCAACAGGTGCACGGGTTTGCTGCATTCCCTGTGGCTGAGGGGCTTGACTGTGGCGAGGGGGCTTGCCCCCGTTCGACTGCGCAGCAGTCGTAAGCCGGCTAACGCAGTGATCCTGAAAGAAACGCGGTGACTGGTTTAAGGGCTGCTTCGCAACCCAACGGGGGCAAGCCCCCTCGCCACAGGGATCACCGTATTGCTGACAATAAGGCAGAATGGCTGACCCTGCAGCAGGAAGCTCCCCATGCTCAAAACCCTCGCGGTGGCCAACTACCGCTCGATCAATAAATTGGTGATTCCGCTCGAACGGCTGAACCTGATCACCGGCCCCAACGGCAGCGGTAAATCCAATCTCTACCGCGCCTTGCGCCTGCTGGCGGAAACTGCTCAGGGTGGAGTGGTCAATGGCTTGGCACGCGAGGGTGGGCTGGATTCGACCTTCTGGGCCGGGCCGGAAACCATCACCCAGCGCATGCGCACTGGTGAAATCCCGGTCCAGGCAACCATGCGACACGGCGTCAAGCGCCTGCGCCTGGGGTTTGCCGGCGAAGACTTCAGCTACTCGATCGCGCTGGGCCTTGCGGAACCGAGTCTTTCCGCGTTTTCTCTGGACCCGGAAATCAAAAGGGAATGCATCTGGTCCGGGCCGTTCTATCGCCCGGCCAGCCTGCTGGTGGATCGCGACGGCCCGATGATTCGCACACGGGTCGGCAGCGACTGGGAGGTGCTGGCCCAGCGCACGCCGAATTTCGACAGCCTGTTCGATCAGGTTGGTAGCTTGCGTACCTCGCCGGAAGTCTTGCAGCTGCGTGAATTCATCCGCCGTTGGCGCTTCTACGATCACTTTCGCAGCGATGCCGAAGCTCCGGCGCGACAACCACAACTGGGCACTCGCACGCCGGTGTTGCACCACGACGGTCGCGACCTCGCGGCGGCATTACAGACCATCCGCGAAATCGGCGATCCCGAAGCCTTGCAGGCGGCGATCAGCGATGCGTTCCCCGGCGCGACGCTGAACATCGCATTGCTGCAAGGTGGCCGATTTGCAATCGAGTTTTATCAGGAAGGGTTGTTGCGGCCACTGTCCGCCGCCGAATTGTCGGACGGGACGTTGCGCTATCTGTTGCTGGTCGCGGCATTGCTGACACCCCGGCCGCCGACGCTGATGGTACTGAATGAGCCGGAAACCAGTCTGCATCCGGACTTGTTGCCGGCGTTGGCGCGGTTGATTATTCGAGCGTCCGAACAGTGCCAGGTGTGGGTGGTGTCCCATGCGCGGCGCTTGATCTCGGCATTGCAGCAAGACCCGGAATGCAATTGCATTGTGCTGGAGAAAGATTTCGGCCAGACCGGGATGGTCGGGCAGCGGATGCTGGATGAGCCGGTGTGGTATTGGCCTGACTGAGACACACTGATCGTTTCCACCTGTGGCGAGGGAGCTTGCTCCCTCGCCACAGGTGGGAACGATCATCTGAAGCCAATCACCCCTGCCACTTCCCACCCTCGACAATCACGCTCTCAGGCCTGGTGTCGTCGCTCAGCTCTTTGCGCACATACTGATCGTATAGCTTGAGCAAAAATTTATCCTCACCCAGCTTCGCCAACTCCGCATTCACCCAATCACGCAGTTCGATGTTGCCCTTCTTTACCGCCGGGGCGATCGGTGCTTCGGCGCCCAACTTCTGCTCCAGTACACGGTAGCCCGGGTTTTGTTTGGCCCAGCTGAACAGCACCAGATTGTCCTGCGCATAAGCGTCGCCGCGACCATTGGCCAGGGCTTGCAGGGACTCGGAGTTTTTCTCGAACTTCAGCAGTTTCCAGTCCGGGTGATTTTTGGTCAGCCAGACATCGGCTGTGGTGCCCGTGGTCACGATAGTCGTGCGGGTTGCCAGGTCATCAAGGTTCTTCACTGAACTGGCCTGCGGCACCAGCGCCTGCACCGCCACCTTGAGGTTCGGGTTGGTGAAGTCCACCGCTTCCTTGCGCTCCGGGGTAACGGTCATGTTGGCCAGGATCAGGTCGACCTTGTCGCTTTGCAGGAATGGAATCCGGCTCGCCGGCTCCACCGCCACGAACTCGACTTTGTTTTCATCGCCCAACAGATCCTTGGCGAATTGGCGGCCAATGTCGGTATCGAACCCCACGTAGCGCCCGGCTTCATCGACAAAACCGAACGGCGGTTTGTCGGTGAACACGCCGACAATCAGCTTGTCCCGGGCTTTGATCTTTTCCAGGTAACCGGCCGGTGCGCTGCTGACGCTGGCGACTTTCGGCTTGGCCGGCTCTTCGGTTTTGTTGCAACCGGCCAGCAGCGCCAGGCCGAACAGCGGGAGTAGCAGCAGAGAAGACTTGGCAGTTTTCATGGCAGTTCCAATTCCTTTATTTGAGTCGTTTTGGGTAGTGCGGCGACGAAGGAGAACTTCTCCAGGAACTGCTGCGCTCGTGCGGTTTGCGGGTTCGTAAAGAAAATCTCGGGGGGGTGTTGCTCAAGGATGCACCCGGCGTCCATGAACACGATGCGGTCGGCCACGGCGCGGGCGAAGGCCATTTCGTGGGTGACAATCAATAAGGTCATGCCCTCGCGGGCCAGGCCCTGAATCACTTCGAGTACCTCCTTGACCATCTCCGGGTCGAGGGCGGCGGTGACTTCATCAAAGAGCATGACTTGGGGGTTCATGCACAGCGAACGGACGATGGCAATGCGTTGCTGCTGACCACCGGAGAGCTGACGCGGAAACGCGTCGCGCTTGTCCAACAGGCCTACGCGCTCCAGCAAGGCTTCGGCCTGGGCACGGGCTTCGCGGCGGTCGCGCTTCTGCACTTTCACCGGGCCAAGCAGCACGTTATCGAGCACACTCATGTGCGGGAACAGGTGATAACTCTGGAATACCATGCCGATCTGCTGACGCACTTCGCGCCAGTCGGTGCCCTTGTCCAGCAATTCACGCCCGGCAAAATTCAAGCTGCCGCTGTGAGCGACTTCCAGGCCGTTGAGGCAGCGCAGCAAGGTGCTTTTGCCACAGCCGCTGGGGCCGAGGATGACGATCACCTCGCCCGTTCTCACCTTCAGGTCAATGCCGTTGAGCACCTGCTGCTCGCCGAAAAACTTGTTGAAACCCTTGAACTCGATCAATGCGCTCATGCTTGCGTCCAGCGCCGCTCCAGCACGCGGGAAGCGGCTGACAGCGGGTAGCAAATGAAAAAGAAAAACAGAAACAGCGCGCCGTAGATCAGTACCGATTCGTAGGTGCGCTCGATGATCTGCTGGCCGACCTTGATCACGTCCACCACGCCGATCAGCACCGCCAGGGAGCTGGTCTTGATGATCCGCGTGTAGACGTTGATGGTCGGCGGCGTCATGCGTTTCAGCGCCTGGGGCAGCAGTACGTAGCCGTAGAGTTGCGGGCCGTTCAAGCCAATCGACAATCCCGCTTCTCGCTGGCCGCGCGGTAACGAATGCAAGGCGCCGCGCACCACTTCCCCGACTTCGCTGGCGCCCCACAGCGACAGCACCAGCACCGCGCACCAGAAGCTCGGAATGCTCAGGCCGAAAAAAATCGGCAGGCCGAAGAACAACAAATATAACCAGACCAGCACAGGGATCGCCCGGAACAGTTCCAGATAAACCCGCAGCATTGCGTTGAGCCATGTCGAATTCAGTGTGCGCAACACGCCGTAGAGCACCCCGCCGACGGTGCTGAAGACGATGCTCAGGAAAGAAATCGACAAGGTTTGTGCAGCGCCCTTGCCCAATTGCGGCAACGACACCATGAGCAACTCAAGACCCGAACTGGCCATGCTGGAGCCTCCTTTCCAGACGGCTGAGCAGCAGCGACAACGGCAAAAACAACAGCACGCAGATCAACGTCAGCACGGCGAGCATTTCGTAGGTTTTGTAATAGAGCGCGATGTAGCTCTTGGTGGTGTAGAGAATCTCCGGCACCGCCACCGCCGAGACCACCGTGGTTTCCTTGAGCAGGAATATGAAATTGGCGAACAGCGACGGCAGGCTGAGGATGCCGGCCTGCGGCAAGATCACATAGCGCAGCAATTGCCCGTGGGACAAGCCAATTGAACGACCGGACTCAAGTTGCGCCTGGGGCACCGCATCCACGCCGGCACGCAGGACTTCGGTGAGGTAGGCTCCGCCGAGAAAGGTCATGGTGATGATCGCTGCGGCGAAGCCCGAGACTTTGATGCCCAGGGCCGGCAAGGCGAAGTAGACGAAGAACAACTGGATCAGCAATGGCGTGTTACGCGCCAACTCCACATACAGCCCGACCAGGCGCTGCAGGTAAGGCGTGCGAAACACCAGAATCGTCGCGTTGACCAGCGCCACCAGCAATGAAGTGCCGATGGCGATGAAGCCGACCTGCAGCGTCACGCCAACGGCTTTGAGAAACGCCGGCAGGGTGCTGAGGATAAATGCGTAATCGAAGGTCATTGAACATCCTGTACGCCGCTCGGTAAGCGACGATGGCGCAGTCCATGGGCAGTGGATAACCACCCGGCAGGCGCCAACTTTATAGGTATAAAAAGAGGAATTTAAATACCGTTAAAGCATATTGATATCACGCAAAAAACTATTCTGCGGATTTGCGACGGCAGCGGGGGACGGTTATTTTCCTTTGCGCTGTAGGAGGGATCTTTTTTTCAAAATGCCCCTCCAAGGACGTGCAGCTTTTGGCCAGACTCCCCCGGCCGAACCATCACAAGGAAGAGAACATGGCTGACGTAAAAGTGCCGCCGCGGCTGGATCCGCAGGACATCGTGAAATTGCTGGTGGCGCTGCGCAGGGCGTTGAAGGCCAGAGAGGCCTAGACCGAGAGCAGGTTCCCTGTGGCTGGGGACTTGCTGTGGCGAGGGGGCTTGCCCCCGTTGGGCTGCGAAGCGGCCCTAAAACCTGCATTCCGATTCCCTCTGACACACCTCATGGACTGATCGGCGACTGCTGCGCAGCCGAACGGGGCGAAGCGGCGTTCCGACAAGCCCCCTCACCACAGGTGAAACACACCCCAATAAAAAACGCCGACGCTGTAGTAGCCGTCGGCGTTTGAAACCTTGAAGGGTTCGAGACGGCGGTGAATCAGAACGCCGGCAGTACCGCGCCGCTGTATTTCTTGTCGATGAACGCCTTCACTTCCGGGCTGGTCAGGGCCTTGGCCAGTTTCTGGATGGCAACGCTGTCCTTGTTGTCCGGACGTGCCACCAGGAAGTTCACGTAAGGCGAATCGGCACCTTCGATCACCAGCGCGTCTTTAGCCGGGTTCAGGCCCGCGTCCAGCGCGTAGTTGGTGTTGATCATGTCCAGATCGACCTGGTCCAGAACACGCGGCAGCATGGCCGATTCCAGTTCCTTGAACTTGAAATTGTGCGGGTTCTTGGCGATGTCTTTCGGGGTGGCCAAAGCGTTTTTCGGGTCTTTCAACTCGATCAGGCCAGCCTTCTGCAGCAGGATCAGGGCACGGCCGCTGTTGCTGCCTTCGTTCGGGATGGCGATGGTTGCGCCGTCCTTCAGCTCAGCCAGGGTTTTGACTTTCTTCGAGTAGCCGCCGAACGGTTCGACGTGCACGCCGATCACAGTCACCAGGTTCGTGCCTTTGCCTTCGTTGAAGCTTTTCAGGTACGGCAGGGTCTGGAAGTAGTTGGCGTCCAGACGCTTCTGATCGACCTGCACGTTCGGCTGAACGTAGTCGGTGAAGACTTTGATTTCCAGGTCCACGCCTTCTTTGGCGAGGGTAGGCTTGATCAGTTCAAGAATCTCGGCATGTGGAATCGGCGTCGCCGCAACCACCAGTTTCTCGCCAGCCTGGGCCAGACCCGCGGTCAGGGCAGCCGCCAATGCGGTGAACAACAGAACCTTTTTCATGCAGTGTCCTTATCGAAAATCACGGTCGTCATCGACGACGGCTAAATGTTTAGGTGCCAGTGAAGTGCTATCGCTGGCGTGACGCGGACGATACCGGGATTTTTTATTCCCGAACAATATCTTTTATTCACTTTCATATTCCATTTTGTTCATACAGCCCAATCCACGAACGACCCTGTAGGAGCGAGGCTTGCCCGCGAAGAGGGAGTGTCAGCCGACATCAATATTGCCTGGCACACCGCTGTCGCGAGCAAGCTTCGCTCCTACAGAAGCCCCGTCGCTTTGAGCAGGTCTTTCAAGGCCTCTTTTTCGGCGGCGGAGCCGCTGCCGAGGATTTTTTTCAGTTGCTGCTCGATCTGTAGCAACGATGCAGGCGCCTCGGGCAGATTCAAATGCTCCGGCAAAATCTCATCGCCAGTACTCACCAGCAGCGCAAAGTGAATGACGTTCTCCAGCTCTCGGGTGTTGCCCGGCCAACTGTGTTGCTCCAGCAGATGCTGCGCCGCTTCGCTGATCAGTGGCACCGGCAGGTCGAGGCGCTGGCTGTAGATGCCGAGGAAGTATTCGGCCAGCGATAAAATATCGCCCACCCGCTCACGCAAGGCCGGCAGTTCGAGCTGGCCCTCGCTGAGGTAGTGATAAAGCCGCTCATGGAATTTTCCGGCCGCCACTGCCTGAGCCAGATCGATGCTGGTGGCCGCCACCAGACGCACGTCCACCGGGCTCGGCTGGTGCGCACCGACGCGGGTGACTTCGTGGTTTTCCAGGGCTGCGAGCAACTTGATCTGGATCGGCAGCGGCAGGTCGCCGATCTCGTCCAGGTACAAGGTGCCGCCGTTGGCCGAGCCGAACCAGCCGGCACGACTGCTGGCCGAACCGCTGTAACTGCCGGCGGCATAGCCGAACAGTTCAGCATCGGCGTAAGTCGGGCTGATCGCGCCGCAATTGACGGACACGAACAACCCGCCACGATCACTGGCGCGATGGATGTGCCGCGCCAGCAGTTCTTTACCGCTGCCGGTTTCACCGCGAATCAACACCGAGATCGAACGTGGCGCCAGTTGTTCCAGCTCTTGGCGCAATTGCCGGGAACGCGGATCGACAAACACCAGCGCCTTGGCGCGGATGCTCAGCGGGCTTTTCTCCGCATCGGGAAAGGTCAGCAATGGCTGACCGAAGATTTCATGCAAACTCATGGCAGACTCCCGCCCAAAACCGCCGGGAGGCGGGGGCCGATTCAAAAAAAGAAAAAAAGGAAAGGATTCAAGCGCGACGCAGGGCGTGCTGTTCCATGCGGTTCTGCAACCGATAAAGGTAGGCAAAACCCTGCTCCCAGCGCCGGTGACCGGACTTCACGTTGATGTGCCCGGCCCCCGATAAAATCCCCGCCTCGGCGCCCCACTGACGCGCCAGTTCAAGCGCGCGTGGCGCGCTCACGGCGGCGTCGTTGTCAGAGCTGACGACCTGGCTCGGGAACGGCAATAAATGGGTCGGGATCGGCGCAAAGTTGCGTAGGGCCGGCGCGCAGGCCGGGCGCTCGACGTCCGCCGGCGCGACCAGCAAGGCGCCGCGCACTTGACGCAAGAATTGCAGCGGCGCGGTGGCTGCCCAATGGGCAACGGTGATGCAACCCAGGCTATGGGCGATCAGGATCACAGGCGTGCTGTCGGCGGCAATCGCCTCGGCCAACGCTGCGACCCAGTCTTCACGACGAGGCGTCAGCCAGTCGGCCTGCTCCACCCGCGCGCTGTTTGGCAGACTGTTCTGCCAGTGGGTTTGCCAATGATCTTCTGGCGATCCTTGCCAGCCCGGCACAATCAGGTAGCGAATTGATTCGTTGCGCATGGGGGAGCTCTCCTGCCGTGTGTCTGTTCCTGATCGAGTATAGGGAGGAGAGTTATATTCGCTAAGGAATAAGAAGCTATTTATTAAGACCAATATAGAATATGCGTTTGTCCGAAATAAAAAAGGGGCCGCACCCTGCCAAGGAGACGGCCCCGGAAACTCAAAATCTGTTTGCGCTGATCAACAATCCTGAAGCCGATGATTGGCGAAATCGGTTATCCAATAAAGGAATATTTAATTACTTTGTTAGGCCTAAATCGCATATACGAATCATCTTCGGCAATCGCCGCCCCCTCGCTACTTGCATCACAACGTAGCGTCCCTTTGGGTCAAATTGATGACGAGCGTATTTCGCCTTTGAGTTTCCGGGTGCCTTGCTCAAACCTGGGCGGCATGCACTTGACGGGGTTCTGTGGTCGCCTTGTGCGCAAATCGGTTCGCCCGTGCAAACGTCCCGAAATCATTGAACCGAACCCCCATCTCACGCATCACCTCATGCGCCACCGGCACCGTCATCTGGCGGATGTAAAACGGCTCCTTCACCACAAAATGATGGATCCCGTGGCTGCTGCCGAAGTTGAAGCAGAACGCCTGCAGCGGCCACAGCCACCAAGGGTTCAAGACCTGAGTCTGCTGAATCACATTCCCCGGCTCGACGTCACCGTAGTAGTGCATGTTCGAGCTGACAAAGTGCAGGCAGAACGTGCGCAACACGTTCGGACCGATGATCACCACGACAGCGATGTCGATCACTTGCATCACCGCCAATGTCGTCGCCGACCATACGATGGGCGCCCCCGATAGATGCGCGATGCCGTTGGCGGCGTGAAAACCGAGGAACACATACCACGCCCCCCAATGCATCAGCGCCAGCGGTGCGTAAACTTTCAGGGAGCGCTTGAGGATGCTGAACTTGTGCGCCCAGGTCTTGGCCCGCAGCATGCGGATAAACGCCGACATCACGTTGTCGCCAACCATCAACAGCCGCGCAAAACCCCAGCGCTCACCGTTGGTGATCGCCCGCTCTTCCATGTCGGCTTCAGTGCCGGACACCTTGTGGTGGTTGAGGTGCAAATGGCGGCGGATCCACGGATTGATGGTGCTCGGCCGCGCCAGCCACACCAGGCCCATCATCAGGTTATGCGGCACCCGCTGTTTGCGAAAATACATGCTGTGGATCAGGTCATGCTCAAGTTCATGGGTCAACGAGGCGAAGAACGCGTTGACCAACAGGCATGCCCACCAGGCCATGTATCCGTTGATATAGAGCACTGCCGAACCGATCATCCCGGCCAGGGCGAAGGCCAGGATGCCCGCACCCAAGGCGTCCTGATGGTTGAGAATCGGGTAGCGCCGACGCAACTCGACGCCCTTGGCCAATACCACCTGGCGAATATGCGCTGATCGTTGTGCTGCATTCAGTCGCTGGGGACTTGCAGAAGTACCGTCCATGCTTCCATCCTCTGGTTATTGATGTTCGCATCCTGCCCTGTGATGCTTCACACAGCGGTAGCCGTGAACGCCAACCTGTTGACCGGACGCGCCAATCGACATGACTGAACCGACCTCCCTCGCCAGCTGGACCCGCGCCCTGCGCAAGCAGCTCGATGCGCTGGGCCTCGACAGCACCGCCCTGTGCCGACAGGCGGGGCTCGATCCGCAGTTGATGGACGACCCGAACGCCCGTTACCCGTTGTCCGGCACCACACGCCTGTGGGAAATCGCGGTGCAGGTCAGTGGCGACCCGGCGATTGGCTTGCGGGTGTCGCGGTTTGTCAGCCCGACCACGTTCCATGCGCTCGGGTATGCGTTGGTGGCCAGCGGCAGCTTGCGGGAAGTGTTCGAGCGCATCGTGCGTTATCACCAGGTGGTCAGCGATGCGCTGGACCTGGAGTTGACCCGCGCCGAGGATCGCTATCGCTTCCGCCTGAAAATCCCCCAAGGCAACCCCGCGCCAGCCTTCGAAGCCATCGACGCATTCGCGGCGATTTACGTGCGCACCTGCCGTAACCGGCTGGGCCGCGACTACGCGCCGCTGGCGGTTTATCTGCGCCGTCCGGAACCTGCCGACCCGCATCAATGGCACAAAGTGTTCCGTTCGCCGGTGTATTTCGCCGCCGAGGAAGACCGACTGGAATTCGCCCTGGTGGATTTCGACAGCCACCTGGACGACGCCAACCCGGAACTGGCCGAACACAACGAGACCGTGCTCAAACGCACCCTGGCGCAACTCAAGCCCCTGACCTGGGAGCGCAAGGTTCGCGACGCCATTGAAGAGCAACTGCCTGAGGGCGAACCGTCGGCCGATCGCATCGCCGAAGCACTGCACTTGAGCTTGCGCAGCCTGCAACGACACCTGGCGGACGAAGGTTGTCGGTTCGATGCGCTGCTCAACGAAAGTCGGGAAAACCTGGCGCTGCTGCACCTGCGCGACCCGCAATGCTCGTTGAGCGAGGTCAGTTATCTATTGGGATTCGCCGACACCAGCAGCTTCAGCCGCGCGTTCAAGCGCTGGACGGGAATGACGCCGGGGCAGTTTCGGGATGGATTGCGGTAATAGATTCGCAAGGCGTGTTGAGATTTCCGGCCCCCATCGCAATTTCTCAAGCACCACTGAAACCGCTACTGCTACCGCCCTCGATCTCGCCGCAACAGCTTGCGCACCCGCTTCACCAGCTCGCTGACGGTAAACGGCTTGAGCAGGTAATCATCCTCATGCAGCTCCAACCCGCGCAGCCGGTCCTCGATGCCGTCCGTGGTGGTGAGCAATAGCACCGGCGTATCGCCGAGCTTGCGGATCTGCTGCAGCAACTGCCAGCCGTTGAGCCCCGGCAGCATCACGTCGAGGATGATCAATTCATATTCGCCAGATTCGATAAAGCGTCGGCCGTCCATGCCATTGAGCGCTACATCCACCGCATAACTCGCTTCGCTCAGGCCTTTGGCCAGGAGGCTGGCGGTCTCGGGTTCGTCTTCCACTAACAGCACACGCATGGCACACCTCGATTGTCGTCTTCACAGGCTAGGCGCGTTCGTGGACAAAGCCCATCAATAAAATCGACAGCGCCTGCAAGTGCACATCAAACCACCGCCAACGCCCGCAACCGCTGCGCATCCAGAATCTCGATCTCGCCATACCTGAGATTCAGAATCCCCTGCCCCTGCAAGTCCTTGAGGATCTGGTTGGTGGTCTGGCGCGACAGCGACAGCATCGACGCCAATTGCTCTTGCGGCAATTGCAGAACGCGGCGCGGCAGGTCGATTTCACCATAGCCCTCGGCGATCATCAGCAAGCGATGGGCCAGACGCGCCGGGGCCGGCATCAGGCTCAGCTGTTCGAGGTTGATGAAGGTCAGGCGCAGTTTATGGCTCATCAGCAATGCCAGTTGCCGCCAGTACACCGGGTGTTCGTCGAGCAATGCCAGCAGCGCTGTTTGCGGGATGTGCAACAGAATGCACTGGCCCAGGGCGTAGGCATCATGGGTTCGCGGCTGGCCATCGAACAGGCAGATTTCGCCGAACCAGTGCGGCGGTTCCACCAGGCTTAGCAGCGCTTCCTTGCCCTGCTCGCTCACCGCGCCAATGCGCACCGAACCTTCAAGCACCGCATACAACCCGCACGGGGGATCACCGCGTTTGAACAGCCGCTGCCCCGGTGACAGCCGCCGGATCCTGGCGATTGCCAGCAGACTATCCTGTAAGGAAACAGGCAAGTGACTGAACCATTGCCCCGTCATCAGGCGCGAACGCCAAACCTGCATGTCCATGAAAACTCCTGGAGATTGTCGCCTGGCTGACAGAGCGAGAGATGAACCCGGGGCATCATCAATCACCCTACAGGAGGAATAACAATGAAAAGCCTCGTTGACCATCTCAGTCAATACGCCGCCTACCACCGTGATCCGCGCAATATCGCCAGCCACTTCGTGGGCATTCCCCTGATCGTCGTGGCGGTCGCGGTGTTGCTGTCGCGTCCGCAATGGGTCGGGGGCTGGCTGTCACCGGCAGTGCTGGTGTCACTGATGTCGGCGTGGTTTTACCTGCGCCTGGAACTGCGGCTGGGGGTGCTGATGACGGTATTGCTGGGTCTGTCGGTCTGGCTGGGGCATATGCTTGCGCAGCAGAGCACATTCGTCTGGCTTGGCGCCGGCATCGGGATGTTTGTGGTGGGCTGGGCGATACAGTTTGTCGGTCATCATTACGAGGGGCGCAAACCGGCGTTTGTCGACGATCTGACCGGACTGATTGTCGGGCCATTGTTCGTGGTGGTGGAAGCAGGCTTTCTACTGGGGCTTCGGACCGAGCTGAAACGAGCCATCGAAGAACGCGCCGGGCCAGTGGCCTTGCGCAATCAACGCTCCGCCGCCTGAGAAAAAGAGCGGTAACGGATTGATACCGTTACCGCTCCAGGTTTCACAGCGTGCCGAACTCGACCCGAACCGTCAGTGCACCGAGGTTGTCCTTCAAACCCGCACCGTAGAGGCCTAGCAGGTCATCATTGATACACAACTGCAGCTCGCCTTGCTGGCCGGCCGGAATCTGCGCCAGATCGCCGATCAGGAAGGGAATGCCAAAGTCACCAACACGGCCGATCAAAGCACCTTCGGCGGCCCCCATCAGCGTATAGCCGAACTTGGCGATGTAGTTCGGATTGCCCTTTCCATCCACCCAATTACCCTCCGGGCTGGCGCACCATAAGCCAAGGACACAACGAGCCAGACGTGGAACCAGACCGTTGATCTGTACACCGGTGCCCTGCCAGGGCAGATTGGCCAGAACCTCCACCGTCGCAGCCTTCAGGTCGTTGGCCAGCGTATCCCCGGCCTGGAACGACAACGCAGCAATCGTCAGGCTCGGGTTCGAAGTGCCGGTGCTGGGGAAGACACCATCGCCCACCAGGAACAGGTTCTTGTGGTCCCAACTGCGCTGGTATTTGTCGACGACCGATTTGGTTGGATCATCGCCCATGCGATAGGTCCCCATCAGGTGTCCGGCGCCCTGGAAACTGTAAGGCTCATTGTCGTAGGTGAACGTCCCGGGCGTGAGAGGCTTCGTCAGCTCCACCGCGCCGAGCAGTTCGGTGATGATGTGAGTCGCCAACTTCTTCGCCTGCTTGAAGCCCTCCTTGGTGTATTTGGACAGGTCATAGTGAATTTCCGGCCGGGGAATGCCGAGCCGGTCCTTGTACTCGGTCGACGGCACGATGTAACACGTGGGGTGATCGGGATCGTCCTCGACCTGCTCCACCAGAAACGCGATCCGGAACTGACGGATGAACAAGTCGTTGAGCTTTTGAACCAATGCTGTCCCATAGAGCACTTGCTGTGGTTTCAAGGCCGGCGGTAGCGGGTTGGTTTGACTGTGATTCGCCCCGTCGATGAAGTCAGCCACGGTGGTGTAAGGATCGGTGGCCGGCCAGTTCCAGCCCTCGTTACCGATTTCGATGCGCCACGCCGCTCGAGAGCTGCGAAAGTCACCGTCACGCAAACTCTCGATGCCCGCCGTGGACAGAGGACCCCGGTACGGAAAAACCGCCTTGCCTTCAGGCATCAGCCCCCATGCCAGGTAGATCGGGTGATCGGCCAGGCTGCGTCCCACCTGCCCACTGCTGTTGGCCACACCTTTGGGCCAGGCCGGACTCGTGGAGTTCAGTAATAGCTTGGGTGTCTCGATGGCATGGGCGGCGATCACATAACGCTGCCCGATAGCGACGCCGGTTCCAGTGACCGGGCCGTCGCCAAGCTGATACTGAATGAATTCGATACCGTTGATATTGCTGTCCGCCCCGACGGTCACTTTGCTCGCCACGGTTCGGTACAACACCTTGACCTTGCCGGTGGCCAGGGCCTTGTTCATTGTCACTGTCGCATCGTACTTGGCCTGGATCGGACAGATCGGTGTGCAGTTGGTGTTGCCGGCACACACCCGGCGCCCCGCGTAAGGTTGGGAATTGCGCCCGGCGGGCGTCGGACTGACCACCAGCGGCAAGCCGTCGAACATCTGCCCCGTCACGGCCGTGACAAAACTGCCATCGACCAGCGACAACGGAATGCTATGCATCGGGAATGAATAGCCTTCGGGAAAGGTCATGCCCAGATAGGCCTGGTCGGCGACATTGGCCGCCACGCCGATTTCCGCCTCGGCCCGGCAGTAGGCACTTTGCAGATCGTCGTAGCCGATAGGCCAGTCCACCCCGACGCCGTATTTTGATTTCAGGCGAAAATCGTTCGGCACCATGCGCAGACATGTCCCGACCCAATGCCAGGTGGTGCCGCCGCCGACCCGTTCATAGGTGCTGGTGAAGGGCATCGGGCCTTTCTGTACCAGATAGCTGATCGCCGGCTTGTCCCAGCCCAGGATCAAATCGGCGATGGTCGCACGTGGGGCGTTCTCGTTGGCCGGATCACGGGGCGTGTCCAGGCTCGTCACCGGTGGGTAAGGGGCCTCGGGGGTTTTCAGCGTGGACGTATAGAAGCGCTCCAGGTATTGAGCACGGTTGGCCGGGATTTCCGGGCCTGATTCGAGCACCAGCACATCCACCCCAGCCATGCCCAGTTGATAAGCGATGATGCTGCCGGCCAGCCCCGCGCCAACGATCACTACGTCCGCTTGTTCGGTACTCATGACAAGGCTCCTTGCTGTCCGCTGGCGGGTACCCCGGTGTAATCCTCAAGGCTCGGCGGCGTGGTGTTCCAATAGCCGAAAAACATCTCGCTGTATCCCATGGGATGGGCCTGGGCAATTTTCCAGGCCCAGCTGTTGATGTAGGCCTGATCGGACACCACCATCGAGTCGGTCGATTTGTAGCTCCCGGTGGCATAGGGCTGATACCAGACCCCCAACAACCACAGTTTCATGATTGAACGCGCTGCTCGGGCGGTTTGCGTGGTCGCCGGTTGCGCCCCATCCATCAGCACCGCCTGGGCGATCCGGTCCGGAGGCTCAAGGTCCGCCGCCATCGTGGCGTACTGAGTCAGCAAGGCGTTGAGCACATCAGGCGTGATGCGCGGCGTGATGAACTCGAGAAAGATCGGCGGCAACCCCACCTGGTCGATGGCCGGCGCCAGTCGATCGGCGGGAATGCCGGTGAGGGCCGATGAAAGGCCAATGAAGTTTTGCAGATCACTGCTCATGGCTGACTCCTTGTCCACCCGTGGACTGTGCGCGTTCAAGCAGGTAGGTGAAATCCGCGAAGCTGGTGCGCGGGGATTCGGTGACATGGGTGGCCGCATTGCCGTGACACGCCATGCAGCTGGAAGACGCCTGGGGCACGGTGCCCTGGATATAGGTTTCCAGCGTGGCGTTGGCCAGGAACAAGGGCGCGGGACTGCCCAGTGGGTTGGTCGCCGATATCTGGCAATTGGGCTGTGGAGGGGCTGACGGCCACTGGGTGCTGATCAATTGATAGTTCGCCCACACGCTCTGCGGATTGACCGTTCGCAGCAGGGCCTGGTACGTGGTGTTCAGCTTTTTGGTGGCGTCGGTCAGCGGCGCGTCACGCTCGATCTGCGAGGGCGTCGCCTTGACTGCCGGGTTCCACGGCCGTGGCGGAGGCTGGTTAACGTCGCTCTTGCTGTTGACGTTGTAGAACAGGTACGGGCCCACCCGCTGCTCAGGAGGCGTGGATTTCTCCGGTACGTTTTTCACATGTTCAAAGGTTGACCAGACCCACTGCGCGGCATTGGCGGTCTTATGAACGATGTGCAACCCCACCAGCCCGACCGGCTCGGATACACACGACTCCTCGACAATCGGCCCATGACTCGGATCGTTGTTGCCCGGTGTATAGACCAGTGCATCGACGGTGTGGAAATCCTGTCGGCGATCATTGGGGCCAAGCACTTTCCACGACGCCTTCACCATCACCGCACCGACCTGCTTCGTCTCAGCCGAGCCACAGCTGAAAGCCACGGCGTTGCTCGGGCTCGCGGCGAAAAACTTCTGCTGGCCTTCGATGCTGTACAGCCCGTTGTTGACGATCCCGTCGAACATCGATTGGTTGACCACGATTTCGTTGCGCGTATAGACGCCGTTCTGATCCACCAGCGGGCCACTCTCGAAGGGCTGGATAAACTCATTCAGCACATCGGGCACCTTGCCCATTTGCTGCAGGAGACGACCAGGCTTGAGCGACTTGCACGCTTCGGGGAGGGTTGCCGGGGCATTCCAGGGCAGCGGTGTCTGGCCCTTGGCCCGGAATATCTGGTAGCTCTCTTTCCAGCTTTCCCACACCGTGGCCCCATCCTGCTTGCCGATGGGGGTGCCGGTATTTGGATCGCCATTGTCCAGCGCCGGCCAGCTCAGGGCGATGAAGGTCTGCCACGACAAGTCATCGAAATCGGCCTGCAGGCTGGGCAGAGAAACCGGTTGGGTAACCGTGACATCAAAGGGTATCTGCGGCGACAGTGAGGGGGCGGCAATGGCGGACGAGCCCAACAAAGCGCTCAACAAGGCACAGCCAAACGGGCCATGCCGACTGACTTCCATTCTCATGCTTTATCTCCTTGGCATCAGGGCGCCAGGAGATAACACCGGTCCGTCATGGACTCTCACTGCCTCCTGGCAAGTCAGAGTCTAGGTAGGGTTTGAGGCAAAAAAATCACGGGGGTAGAACCGATCGAAGCAAGGTCAGTTGGTGTTATTACAGATTGGGTGGAGTGTTCTTGGAGACGCCATCGCGAGCAAGGACTTTGGGTTGCCGACAGAGTTTGTGGTCAACACCAATCCACTGCTGGAACGAGCCTGCTCGCGATGCTTTGGCCCTTAAATGTTGGCGACTTTCTGCCAGACCTTGGGTTTGAAGAACAACGTCTCACCCTTCGTCAATCCAACCAGGCTGTCGTGATCCTTCACCACTTCAGCTTCAATCAACTCGCTCTGGCCTTCGACCTTCAGCGTCACCCGCGTGGTGGCGCCCAACGGACGAATATCCCGCACTTCAGCGGCGTGGTGGTCTTCCAGTTCATGCCGCGACAGCGACACTTCGTGTGGACGGAACAGTACGTGCCGGTCTTCGCCCAAATGCAGACGGTTCGAATCGCCGAGGAAGTGATAGACGAAATCGCTGGCCGGATTTTCGTAGACGTCGCCCGGTGAACCGATCTGCTCGATCACCCCCTTGTTCATCACCACGATCCGGTCGGCAACTTCCATCGCTTCTTCCTGGTCGTGGGTCACGAATACCGAGGTCAGGTTGATGTCCTCGTGCAGCCGCGCGAGCCAGCGACGCAATTCTTTACGGACCTTGGCATCGAGTGCACCAAAAGGCTCGTCGAGCAGCAGCACTTTCGGCTCCACCGCCAGGGCGCGGGCCAACGCGATGCGCTGACGCTGGCCGCCGGAGAGTTGTTCCGGGTAGCGATCGGCCAACCAGTCCAGTTGCACCATGTTCAGCAGTTCGTGGACTTTCACCGCAATCTGGCTTTCGTTCGGACGCTGGTTTTTCGGCTTCATACGCAGGCCGAACGCAACGTTGTCGAACACCGTCATGTGACGGAACAAGGCGTAGTGCTGGAACACGAAACCGACGTTGCGATCACGCACGTCGTGGCCGGAAACGTCTTCGCCGTGGAACACGATGTTGCCCTGATCCGGGGTTTCCAGGCCGGCGATGATTCGCAGCAATGTGGTCTTGCCGCAGCCGGACGGCCCCAGCAGCGCCACAAGTTCGCCGCTTTGAATGTCCAGGCTGATGTTGTCCAGCGCCTTGAACGCGTGGAAGTTCTTGCTGACGTTACGCACTTCGATCGACATGACTTATTCCTCCGCGGCGCTGGCGCGCAGGCGGTTAATACGGTTTTCGCTCCACTGCTTGAGCAGCAGGATGAAGAGCGCCAGGATCAGCAACAGGCTCGCCACGGCGAACGCGGCCACGTGGTTGTATTCGTTGTAGAGAATCTCGACGTGCAGCGGCAAGGTGTTGGTCACCCCGCGAATGTGCCCGGACACCACCGACACCGCCCCGAACTCACCCATGGCCCGCGCGGTACACAGCACCACGCCATAGATCAGGCCCCATTTGATGTTCGGCACGGTGACGTGCCAGAACATCTGCCAGCCATTGGCGCCAAGCAAACGCGCGGCCTCTTCCTCCTGGGTACCTTGTTCCTGCATCAGCGGGATCAGCTCACGGGCCACGAACGGCACGGTGACGAAAATCGTCGCCAGCACGATGCCCGGCAAGGCGAAGACGATCTGGATGTCGTGATCCTGCAACCATGGGCCGAACAAGCCCTGGGCGCCGAACATCAGCACGTAGACCAGACCTGCGATCACCGGCGACACCGAGAACGGCAAGTCGATCAGGGTCACCAGCATGCTCTTGCCGCGGAACGAATATTTGCTCACGCACCATGCGGCGCTGACCCCGAACACCAGGTTCAGCGGCACCGAAATCAACACCGCAATCACCGTGAGTTTCAGGGCCGACAACGCGTCCGGCTCAAAGATCGCGGTGAAGAACGCCCCCAGGCCCAGCTTCAGGCCCTGGGACACCACGATGAACAGCGGCAACAACAGAAACAGCGCAAAGATCAGCCAGCCGAGGCCAATGAGGATTCGCCGCGAAGCAGCACTGCCACGGCGGGCGGCGTTCGAGGAGGCCGCTGCAATAGACGATTGGGACATTTTTCGCGCCTCCTTATGGGGTTTCGATGCGCCGCTGCAACAAGTTGATCAGCAGCAACAGGACAAAGGAAACCACCAGCATCAGTACACCAATGGAGGTGGCGCCGGTGTAATCGTACTGGTCGAGTTTGACCATGATCAGCAGCGGCAGAATTTCGGTTTTCATTGGCATGTTGCCAGCGATGAAAATCACCGAACCGTACTCGCCGACCCCACGGGCAAAGGCCAAGGCGAAACCGGTCAGCCAGGCCGGGAGCAGCGCCGGCATCAGAATATGGCGGAAAACCTGCAACGGATTTGCCCCCAGGCACGCCGCCGCCTCCTCCACTTCACGGGGGATATCGGCCAGTACAGGCTGTACCGTACGTACTACGAATGGAAGTGTTACAAAAGTCAGCGCCAGGGTGATGCCGAGGGGGGTATACGCGATCTTGAAACCCAGGTCCGCCGCGAACTGACCCACCAGGCCGGTGGGGGTGTACAGCGCGGTCAACGCGATACCGGCCACGGCAGTGGGCAATGCGAAGGGCAGATCGATCATCGCATCGATGACTTTGCGCCCCGGGAAGGTGTAGCGCACCAGCACCCAGGCCAGCAGCGTGCCGATCACGCCGTTGATGATCGCGGCGTACAACGCGGTGCCGAAGCTCAGCTTCAACGCGGCCAGCACCCGAGGTGCCGAGATGATTGCCCAGAACTGGTCCCAGGTCAGTTGAGCGGCATGCACGAACATCGCCGCCAGTGGAATGAGCACAATCAGGCTGAGGTACACCAAGGTGTAGCCCAGCGTCAGCCCGAAGCCGGGTATGACGGGGGAGATACGACGCGACATAAAAGTCCTTGGTTGAAAACGCACTAAGCCCCGACGGCAAGATCGGGGCCCGTTGGCAGATCTATTTCAGGCTACTGCGCCTGGTAAATCTGGTCGAACACGCCACCGTCATTGAAGAATTTCGGCTGGGCGGTTTTCCAGCCGCCGAAGTCCTTGTCGATGGTCACCAGTTCCAGGGTCGGGAACTGTTTGGCGTACTTGGCAGCTACGTCCTTGTCACGTGGACGATAGAAGTTTTTCGCCGCAATTTCCTGGCCGGCCGGGCTGTACAGGTGCTTGAGGTACGCTTCGGCGATTTCGGTGTTGCCCTTTTTCTCGGCGTTCTTGTCGACCACGGCCACCGGTGGCTCGGCAAGGATCGACAGCGAAGGCACGACGATGTCGAACTTGTCGGCGCCGCCGTCTTCTTTCAAGGCCAGGAAAGCTTCGTTTTCCCAAGCCAGCAACACGTCGCCCTGACCGTTGTTGACGAAAGTGATGGTCGAACCGCGAGCACCGGTATCCAGCACAGGCACGTGCTTGAACAGGGTCTGTACGTACTCTTTGGCCTTGGCTTCGTTACCGCCATTGGCTTTCAGGCCATAGGCCCAGGCCGCGAGGAAGTTCCAGCGTGCACCGCCGGAGGTTTTCGGGTTCGGGGTGATGACTTCCACACCGTTCTTGGTCAGGTCACCCCAGTCCTTGATGCCTTTCGGGTTGCCCTTGCGCACCAGGAACACGATGGTCGAGGTGTAAGGCGTGCTCGCTTCCGGCAGACGCTTCTGCCAGTCAGCCGGCAGGCTCTTGCCGAGCTTGGCGATTTCGTCGATGTCGCCGGCCAGGGCCAGGGTCACCACATCGGCCCGCAGACCGTCGATCACCGCCCGGCCCTGCTTGCCTGAGCCACCGTGGGACTGCTGGATCTTCACGTTGTCGCCAGCGTGGTCTTTCTTCCAGAAGTTGATGAACTCGGCGTTGTAGTCCTGATACAGCTCGCGGGTCGGGTCATACGACACGTTGAGCAGTTCGTAATCCTTGGCAACCGCGGAACCAGCAAAAAGGGCACTGGCCAGGGCGGCCAACGCAAAATGGCGAATCGACGACATGGTGAAAGCTCCTGGAATTCTTGGTGTGGTGGCTTTTTCTTATGGTCTGGAACGGGTTGCCTGACTCAAGGATCGAAGCCTTCGACGCTCCCGTAGGAGCCGCCGAAGGCTGCGATCTTTTGATCTTTGCTTCAGCTCGACTTGTTGCCCGGATGCTGCAAACGGAATTTCTCTTTGCGTTCGATCTGTACCACCTGGGCGTTGTGCACGGTGATTTCCACCGCGCCAAAGCGCAGATCGCGCAACGCGCTCTGGATCTCGCGCAAAATGGTGGCTTCGTCCTGCCCGTCAACACTGCGTAGGGATGCGCTCATGGTGCTGCTCCTTTAATGAGATATGCCTGGCAGTGGCGGGCACTGCGTACGGCGTGAGAGCAATAGTAGATAGGCGCAGATATTCTTAAAAAGACTATTTAAGAATGTTTATATAACCAGAATGCATTATTTGATGGAACAAGGGATTGCGGGGGATCGACTATTTTCAGGGCCACACAAAACCCTGTGGCGAGGGGGCTTGTCGGAACGCCGCACCGCCCCGTTCGGCTGCGTAGCAGACGCAAAGATTTGGGGCCGCTACGCGCCCCAACGGGGGCAAGCCCCCTCGCCACAAGAAGCAGCTCAGGCACTCATCCAATCAGCGG
This sequence comes from Pseudomonas sp. 01L34, assembly GCF_056400265.1. Taxonomy (NCBI): domain Bacteria; kingdom Pseudomonadati; phylum Pseudomonadota; class Gammaproteobacteria; order Pseudomonadales; family Pseudomonadaceae; genus Pseudomonas; species Pseudomonas sp. 01L34. The sequence continues at coordinate 72,646 of NZ_JBFTSX010000006.1, read as the reverse complement.
CGCCCGAACCCAATCCAAGGAAGCCGCCGGCACTGGCCGCCCAAACCAGTACCCCTGCCCCAGATCGCAATCGTGCTCGAGCAGGAAAGCCGCCTGCTCGACCTGCTCGATCCCCTCGGCATGCACCTGCATTCCCATGCTTTGCGCCAACGCAACGATCACCCGAGCGATTGCCGCGTCGTCCTCATCACCCGGCAAGCCTGCGACGAATCCCTGATCGATCTTGAGTTTTTGCACCGGTAAACGCTTGAGTCGCAGCAACGACGAATAACCCGTGCCGAAGTCATCGATGGCCAGCCGCACGCCTAACTCACGCAAGCGATGCATCTGCTCCAGCGCCACTTCCGGATCCTCCATCACCGCGCTTTCGGTGACTTCCAGCTCCAGATATGCCGGATCCAGGCCGGTGTCGTGCAGCACCTGAGCCACCTGCTGGTACAACTCACGGCGAGCGAACAGGCGCGAAGAAACGTTCACCGCAACAAACGACAACACCACGCCTGCGGCGTGCCACTGGCACATTTGCTGACAGGCCTGGCGCATGACCCAGGCATCGATCTCGGCAATCAACCCGGTGCGTTCGGCAATGGGGATGAACTCAGCCGGTGACACCAGCCCGCGCTGTGGATGCTCCCAGCGCACCAGGGCTTCGACGCCGATCAGACGGCTGGTTTTGAGGTCGTGCACGGGTTGGTAATAAACCCGCAACTCTTGCTGCTCCAGTGCTCGGCGCAATTCGAACGCAATCTCGACACGTTGCTGGGCATGCGCGGTCAGCTCTTCGGTGTAGAGGGCATAGCTGTCGCGACCGGCGCTCTTGGCCTTGAACAGTGCCGAGTCGGCATTGCGCAACAGTTGCTCGGCGCTCAACGCATCGCTGGGGAACAGGCTGATGCCGACACTGGCGTTGATGAACAACGAATGCCGGTCAATCTGAAACCGCTCCTTGAGACCATCGATGACCCGCTGGGCCAGCGCCGCGGCATGCCCCGGTTGCGGGCAATTTTCAGCCAACAGGGCAAATTCGTCGCCACTGAGCCGCGCCAGGGTGATGCCCGGGCCGAACAAGGTGTTCAGACGCTCAGCCACGCCCTTGAGCAATTGATCACCAACACTGTGACCGAGGCTGTCGTTGATCAATTTGAAGTGATCGAGGTCGATCATCAGCAACGCACAACCGCGCTTATGGGCCTGCGCCGAGGCCACAGCCTGCCCGGCACGGTCGGTAAACAGCAGGCGATTGGGCAGATCGGTCAGCGGATCGTGGTGGGCCAGGCGCGTCAGCTCATGCTCGGAGTTCTTGATCGCACTGATGTCGGAAAACACCGCAACGTACTGGCTGAGCCGCCCCTGATCATCATGAACGAGGCGGATCGTCTGCCATTGCGGGTAAATCTCGCCGCTTTTGCGACGATTCCAGATTTCCCCGCTCCACTCACCGAGGCTGTCGAGTGTCGCGAACATCGACTGGTAGAAACCCGGCGGGTGATGGCCCGACTTGAACATGCTCGGTCGTTGACCCAGCACTTCCTCACACTGGTAGCCGGTGATTTCCATGAACGCCCGGTTCACATGGACGATCAGCCCTTTGTTATTGGTGACCAGCACCCCTTCGCGGGTGCAATCGAACACCGCGGCCGCCTGTCGCAAACGCTCCCGGTCGGCATTACGTTCACGCAATTTGGCGCCGACGCCCAGGCAGCGAAACAAACGTGCCCGCGCGATGAAAATCAGCCCGGCACTGAAGGCCACCCAGGCATAACCGTTGATCAGTTGCCAGCGCAGCAGGTCGGTGGAGTTATCGAAGAAACTGTTCAATAAATAACCACTGAACTGAAGCCAGACTACGGAAAGCACCAGATAAAGTAGCGCTGCACGCAAGGCATCGCGATATGTGGCTGACATTCGAGCGTCCATGTCCCTACAAAAAAGACTGGAATTATAGATTAAAGAAACATCCGGCCACTCTTATCTGAAAGGGCGACTGGTTTTATCTGTGGGCTAAGTGATAATGCGACGGCTGTTTTTTTCTTTATCGAGGGTCCTATAGGCTATGTGGTACGAAGGTTTTCTTGGCTTATCGCCCTGGTCACTGGTGGCAGTCACCCTGCTGATGACCCACGTCACGATCGTCGGCGTCACGGTCTATCTGCATCGCTATTCAGCCCATCGCTCGCTTGAGCTCAATGCCGGCCTGAAACATTTCTTCCGCTTCTGGCTGTGGTTGACCACGGCGCAGAACACCCGCGAGTGGACCGCTATCCACCGCAAGCATCACGCCAAATGCGAAACCGTCGATGACCCGCACAGCCCGGTCATCAAGGGCTTGTCCACCGTTCTGCGCAAAGGTGCCGAGCTGTACCGCGCCGAAGCGGAAAACCCCGAGACCCTGCGCATCTACGGCAAGAACTGCCCCGAAGACTGGATCGAACGCAACCTCTACAGTCGTTTCCCACTGCTGGGCGTGGCGATCATGGGCGTCATCGACCTGCTGCTGTTCGGCACCATCGGCATCACCATCTGGGCCATCCAGATGATGTGGATCCCGGTCTGGGCCGCCGGCGTGGTCAATGGCCTGGGCCATGCCATCGGCTACCGCAACTTCGAATGCCGCGATGCGGCGACCAATCTGGTGCCCTGGGGCATCCTGATCGGCGGCGAAGAACTGCATAACAACCATCACACCTACCCTAACTCGGCCAAACTGTCGGTGAAGAAGTGGGAATTCGACCTCGGCTGGGCCTGGATCCAGGTCTTCAGCTTCCTGCGCCTGGCCAAGGTCCAGCGGGTTGCGCCGATCGCCCATCGTGTCGAAGGCAAAGGCAACCTGGACATGGACACCGCCATGGCGATCCTCAACAACCGCTTCCAGATCATGGCCCAGTACCGCAAGCTGGTGATCGCGCCTCTGGTCAAGCAAGAGCTGGAAAAGGTCGATCACTCGGTCCGCCACCAGTTCCACCGGGCCAAACGCCTGCTCTCGCGGGAAACCAGCCTGCTGGACGACAAGCACCACCTGCGCATCCAGACCATGCTCGAGCACAGCCAGGCGCTGAAGGTAATTTACGAGAAACGCCTGGCCCTGCAGCAGATCTGGGTCAAGACCAGCTCAAATGGTCACGACATGCTGGCCGCCATCAAGGATTGGGTACACGAGGCCGAGGCCAGCGGGATTCAATCCCTGCGTGATTTCGCCGACCAGTTGAAAACCTACTCCCTGCGCCCCGCCACTGCCTGACCCTGAATCAGGGGCGCACCTGTGGCGAGGGAGCTTGCTCCCGCTCGGCTGCGCAGCAGCCGCAATACCTGACGACGCGTTTTAACTGAAAAAACGCGTCGCCAATACCGCCCGGCGGGAGCAAGCTCCCTCGCCACGAAAAGCGGGAACTTCGCCCCAAATCTCCTATCTCAAAGACACTTCGCCACCCCGGCGGGCTTTGTGTTGGCCGCTGTCGAAATAGCGGCACGCCCTTTGAGACTTGTGCCGATGGTCAATAAAAACCTACAAGACACATCCCTTCCGCAGTGGCCCGAGGCCGCGCAAACGCTGATGGCGCTGATGCATGCGCAGGGCGAAGTGGCGCGCCTGAGCGAACGCGAACAGCTGTTCAGCTCGCTGCTGGTCAGCGTCAACGCCGTGCTTTGGGCATTCAACTGGGAAACCCGTCAGGTGCTCTACGTCAGCCCGGCCTATGACCGGATCTTCGGCCGCCCCGCCGGCCTGTTGCTGTCCGACTACAACCACTGGCGCGACAGTGTTTATCCCGACGATCTGGACTACGCCGAGCGCAGCCTGGCGCAAGTGCTGGTCAACGGCGCCGTTGAAGACCGCGAGTACCGCATCATCGCCGCCGACGGCCAGGTGCGCTGGCTCAGCGACAAGTGCTTCATCAACCGCCAGGCCGAACCGGGCCAGCCAGTGATCATCGTCGGCATTGCCGAAGACATCACCGAAAAGAAGCAGATGGAAACCGAGCTCCACCGCCTGGCCACCACCGACGTGCTGACCCAAAGCAGCAACCGCCGACACTTCTTCGAATGTGCCAATCACGAATTCGAGCAGGCACGCCAGCAAGGCAAGCCGCTGGCCTTCCTGCTGCTGGACATCGATGACTTTAAAGTGATCAACGACACCTACGGCCATCCGGAAGGCGACAAGGTGCTGCAACGCATCGCTGAGAGCGGTCGCGCGGCCCTGCGGCGTGGTGATCTGTTCGGGCGGATCGGCGGTGAGGAATTCGCCGCGGTGTTCCCCGGATGCGCACCGGACATGGCCATGCAAGTGGCCGAGCGCCTGCAACGGGAGATTCAACGGTTGAGTTTCAGCCATGACGACCAGACGTTCGGCATCACCGTCAGCCAGGGCCTGACCAGCCTCACGCCCGAGGATGAAAACCTCGACAGCCTGTTCGCCCGCGCCGATGCGGCGATGTACCAGGCCAAGCGCCAGGGCAAGAACCGGATAATCTCTGGCTGAGCCCATGTAGATCGTTCCCACGCTCTGCGTGGGAACGATCTACAAAGCCTATTTTTTGCGCAAGCGCATCAGCTCCGGCAATCCGATCTTGAGCAACCGCGCCGTGCGGCTCTTGGCCAATGCCTCGATCCCCTCATGCTCGGTCAGGCGCGCCAGTTGCGCGGCCATGTTCATCACCAGCGCTTCGCGGGAGTAAACCCCGCCACCGAGCTGATAAACCGCCGCAATCAGCTCACGCAGCTCCAGCGGCAGGCGCCAGCGGGTACGCAGCGCCGAACCGTAGGCCGCGCCGAACTCGGCCAGGGCATCGCCGACTTCCTCCCATTCATCCAGCTCACCACCGGCCTGCTTCCACTCCTGCAAACAGCGCAGCAACGCCAGGTCGCCGAGGCGGTGCAGCATGCCCGCGCAATAACAGCGCTCCTGATCCAGATCCAGCAAGCGCGCCAGCGTTCGCGCGTATTCCGCGGTGTGCAGGGACAATTCCCAATAGCGCTCGGCATAGTCCGCCAGTTGCGGATCACTGAGCCGGGCACTGCGTTTGAGGGCAAGGCCCAGAATCAGGTTCATGCTTTGCCCGGTCCCCAAGCGATGCAACGCCTGGGACAGGGTTTGCACGGCGGCGCCATGATGCTGGGCCGCGCTGTTGGCGGCGGCGATCAGCACGGCGGTGACTTGCGGATCCGTGCGGATCTCGTCTTCAAGCCGCACCAGATCGAGGCCATCGGGATTGAGGCTACGTTTGATCGCCACCTGCACATCGGTCATCAGCGGCGCGCCGTCGGCCAGTTCGCGCCGCCGCTCCAGATACACCGACAAGGTCATGCCCGGCGCCAGAGACGGCACTTCGCAGGACACCTCTTCACCCGCGCTCAGCAGTAAATCCTGCAGGCGCTGGGTCAGGTTTTCCATGTTCAGGGGTTTGGTCAGGTACGCCGTGGGCGCCAGGGGCAAGGCTTCACGCACGCTGGCGCTGTCGTTGCGGCTGCTCATCAGAATGAACGGCAACGGCGGATTACGTTTGCGCTGACGAACACTGCGCAACACATTCAGGCCATCGACGCCGGGCAACTCCCAGTCGACGATCACCAGGTCATAAGGGTTCTCTGCCAACAGCTGCAGGGTTTCCTGGCCATCGGCACACAGGTCCAGCCGCGCGTCGCAGCGCACATTCAACAACACCTGCTTGAGCAGGTCGCGGGACCAGGGGTCCGCCTCGGCAATCAACACTCGCGGTACAGCGGGTAACACCACAGCAGTCATCTGCACACTCCAACGGCAATGCTTGCACCTTAGTCAATGCTGGCCATTCGATACAGCCCAATTGCCCCTGATGTGTTTCAAGGGGCATAAAAAAACCCGCCGAAGCGGGTTTTTTGTCGATCAGTTCACAAACGGATCAGAGCTCGGCGAAGCACTCTTCGATGATCGCCAGGCCTTTGTCCAGTTGCTCGTCCGGCGCGGTCAGCGGTACCAGCACGCGCAGAACGTTGCCGTAGGTGCCGCACGACAGCAGGATCAGGCCCTTGTCGCGAGCCTTGGCCACAACGGCGGCTACAGCAGCCGGGTTCGGCTTGTGGCTGTCGCCGTTTTCGAACAGCTCGACAGCGATCATCGCACCCAAGGCACGCACGTCGCCGATCACCGGGTATTTGGCCTGAATGGCTTTCAGACCAGTCACCAGACGCTCGCCAACCGCTTTGCAACGGTCCAGCAGGTGCTCTTCTTCGAACACTTCCATCACGGCCAGGGCTGCGGCACAAGCGATCGGGCTACCGGCGTAAGTGCCGCCCAGGCCGCCTGGAGCGATGGCGTCCATGTATTCGGCCTTGCCGCACACACCGGCCAGCGGGAAGCCGCCAGCGATGGATTTGGCGAAGGTGGTCAGGTCGGCGGCGACGCCCATCTGTTCCATGGCGAAGAAGGTGCCGGTACGGCCAGCGCCCGTTTGCACTTCGTCAGCGATCAACAGAATGCCGTGCTGGTCGCACAGGGCGCGCAGACGCTTCATGAACTCTTTAGGCGCGACGTAGAAACCGCCTTCGCCCTGCACCGGCTCGATGATGATCGCGGCGATATCACGCGGCTCGGCATCGTTCTTGAAGATGCGCTCGATGCTGGCGATCGAATCGTCGATGCTCACACCGTGCAGTTCGTTCGGGTACAGCGCGCGGAAGATGCCGCCTGGCATCAGGCCCATGCCGGCCGAGTAAGGCACGACTTTACCGGTCAGGCCCAGGGTCATCATGGTGCGACCGTGGTAAGCGCCGGTGAACGCGATCACACCGGCACGGCCAGTGGCGGCGCGGGCGATCTTGATGGAGTTTTCCACAGCTTCGGAGCCGGTGGTCACCAGCAGGGTTTTCTTGGCGAAATCACCCGGCACCTTGGCGTTGATTTTTTCGCACACTTCCACGTACGGCTCGTAGGCCAGCACCTGGAAGCAGGTGTGGGTCAGCTTGTTCAGCTGCGCAGTCACGGCGGCGATGACTTTCGGGTGCAAGTGACCGGTGTTCAGCACGGCGATACCGCCGGCGAAGTCGATGAACTCACGACCTTCAACGTCGGTCACGGTGGCGTTCTTCGCGTGGTCGGCGAAGATCGGGTGAATCTGGCCAACACCACGGGGTACAGCAGCGGTGCGGCGGGCCATCAACTCAGCGTTAGTCTTGCTCATACATTCCTCATTCGCCGCTCATCGGTCGGCGTGGTTCAAGGATTAAGCGGCGGGGAAGCAACTACGGCAGCATGCGATGATCGACTGCCACAGCGTTCCCGGCCACAGAGAAAATTCCGTTTGAAGCGCGCAAAGGGACAGCGCTCTCGTGCCCTTTGCGTTTGAAGCAATGCCTTGCCGGGCTTATCCCTTCGGGCCTAGATGCCCAGGCAGAGGTATTTGATTTCCAGGTAATCTTCGATGCCGTACTTGGAGCCTTCACGGCCCAGGCCCGACGCCTTGATGCCGCCGAACGGCGCGACTTCGTTGGAGATCAACCCGGTGTTGACGCCGACCATGCCGTATTCCAGGGCTTCAGCCACACGGAACACACGGCCCAGGTCACGCGCATAGAAGTACGAGGCCAGACCGAACTCGGTGTCGTTGGACATCGCGATCACGTCGGCTTCGTCTTTGAAGCGGAACAGTGGCGCCAATGGACCGAAGGTTTCTTCCTTGGCCACGGCCGCGTTGTTCGGCACGTTGGTCAGGATGGTCGGCTCGAAGAAGTTGCCTTGCATGCTCTTGCCACCCGCCAGCACGGTAGCGCCTTTGCCGACGGCGTCAGCAATGTGCTCTTGCACCTTGGCCACGGCTTTTTCGTCGATCAGCGGGCCAGTGGTGGTGCCGTCTTCCAGACCGTTGCCGATCTTGAGTTTGGCCACAGCCACTTTCAGTTTTTCGGCGAACGCGTCGTAGACCGAATCCTGAATGTACAGGCGGTTGGCGCAGACGCAGGTCTGGCCGTTGTTGCGGTACTTGGAAATGATCGCGCCTTCGACGGCCTTATCCAGGTCCGCGTCGTCGAACACGATGAACGGCGCGTTGCCGCCCAGTTCCAGCGAGACTTTCTTGATGTCCTTGGCGCACTCGGTCATCAGCTGACGACCGATTTCGGTCGAACCGGTGAACGACAGTTTGCGCACGATCGGGTTGCCGGTCAGCTCGCTGCCGATGTCGCCGGCGCTGCCGGTCACTACACTGAACACGCCGTTCGGAATACCGGCACGCTGGGCCAGTTCAGCCAGGGCGAACGCGGAAAACGGGGTTTGCGATGCAGGCTTGAGCACCATGGTGCAACCGGCGGCCAGGGCCGGGCCGGCTTTACGGGTGATCATCGCGGCCGGGAAGTTCCACGGAGTGATCGCAGCGGTCACGCCGATTGGCTGCTTGATCACGATCAGGCGCTTGTCTGGCTGGTGACCCGGAATCACGTCACCGTAGACGCGCTTGGCTTCTTCAGCGAACCATTCGATAAAGGAAGCGGCGTAAACGATCTCGCCCTTGGCTTCGGCCAATGGCTTGCCTTGTTCCAGAGTCATCAGGCGAGCCAGATCGTCCTGGTTCTCGATGATCAGCTCGAACCAGCGACGCAGCTTGTTCGCGCGCTCCTTGGCGGTCAGTGAGCGCCAGGCCGGCAGCGCTTTATCAGCAGCTTCAATCGCACGGCGGGTTTCGGCAGCGCCCATTTTCGGCACAGTGCCCAGAATTTCGCCCGTTGCCGGGTTGTTGACCTTGATCGTCTGACCGTTGTCCGCATCGACCCAAGCGCCATCGATAAAGGCTTGCTGGCGGAACAACTGGGTGTCTTTAAGCTGCATGTCGGCTTTCCTTAACAGCACCGCGGCACGCGCGGAGCGAATTATGATTATAGAAAGGCGCCTTATAGGCTGCCGTCAGGGAAATCATTCACCGGGCTGAAGCACATAAATAGCGCACGGAACGAACTCGTGCGGTTCAGCACCCAGACAAGAGCGTTTGAAATCTCAAACGAATCCTAGGATCAAAGGGGGTAAAGGACAATAGGCTGTTCGAAAAAAAGAACGAAAACGCCGCATTTGCCTATTTTTTCAGATCAGCGTAGCAATCGTAGGTTACGCTTTGGAAAAACGCAGGCGATTCAGCGGCATGGACGCCCGCAGCGCATATGAGTATCATGGCGCCCGCATTGCACCAGTAGCTCAGCTGGATAGAGTACTGCCCTCCGAAGGCAGGGGTCGTGGGTTCGAATCCCGCCTGGTGCACCATATGTAGAAACGAGAAAGCCTCAGGTCTTAGGGTCTGGGGCTTTTTTGTGGGTAAGCCATTTTCAATGGTTTGGGTCTAGTGATCAGCGCTGCCTGATTCGAATAGACGTCCAACGTCCCTTGCGGCATGCAGGACACGCTCAATCTGAACATCGCCCTCGAAAAGACTATAAAAGATCAAATATCGGCCGTGGGAAATCATTCGCAGCCCTCTGGCATAGTCATCTCGGGGAATACCTTGATTAGGCTGATCCAGCAGCCGAGCACAGCACACTCGTAGCTCACCAACAAAAGTCCGAGCTCGACCCGGATTGTCACGGGCAATGTAGCGGGCGATTTGCTGCAGATCCTCTCGTGCCAGTGCGGAGAAAAACAGTTGTCTCATGGGCGCTTCTGCTCTGCTTCGACCTCATCAATGAGCGCATCAAGCTCGGCAAACACGGTATCGGCAGCAATGGCCGGACGTGGGTCATTGCGGCTGGTCGCAATAGCTACACATATTTCTGCGGCTCGTAATCTATCCAGGAGCTGCTGATAAGCGGCGTGCGGCAAAAGGTAGGCAGCAGGACGATTGTGGTTGAGAACGGCAACTGGCTCTGAGCCTGCTTGCTCAATCACAGTACTTGGGCTGCGTTTCAGTTCGGTAATACTGACCGACCGACTCGCAAGTAATTGCTCCATGACGGCTCCAAAGGTACAAAAAATAGTACCTTATAGTGCTCGATTTTCCGAACAACGGTCAACGTGCAACTGACCGGGGCCATCTGCCCCACAAAAAACCATCGAAACGGGTTTCCTTTGCTGTCGTTAAATCGAGATTCGCTAGTCAAATGACCGACAAATGAGCGGCACGAACAAAGGCGGCTGAAACCGCACCTTGGCCAGTTGCTGTCTGCTGCCTGCGCCCTGTTCAATCAAATGACCGTCAAATGACGATAATACCCAGCCGGGTACTTAGCGAACTTTGCGATTAGCCTTGGGATCATCGACGTCATCTTCTTCCGACCGATTCAGCAGAAAATCCTTACGACTTTCGACGGTTGCAGGAGATCAGCCTGCACGATACCCTTCCGCCGTCGCTGCCAATTCAGCGACCGGGCTTGGTAACCCGAGAGTTAAGCGCAACAGCGCCCCCATTGAGAATTGCAGGCGTTTGTTTACGCCCGCAATTTTGAGTTATGGCGGCTGTGCGTGGGACGTCTTCGGGCGTGCCGGATTCCTTGACTCCCGGTTTACCAACCTGCGCACAGCTGCCACCCATTCGCTTGGTAACGAAAAAGTGGCAGTTCCTCGTCAAGGAGCTAGACCATGCGCAATGTAAATCCGTACGAAATTAGGCTTATCTCTCACCCCGACTTCGAATCGCGCCCCCACCGCACCTCCGTCAATGGAGGTGGCAAATGACTGAACATTCAGAAGCAAAAACCATCGGTTTCACGCCCTGCCTCTACTGTGCAGACGATCCACTGTTTCGTGTCAGCGCTGGGGTGCCTATTAGCAAAGCATTGGCGCAGGCGTCCGACCTGTTGTTCCTGGCCAAGTCGTTTGCTGAGGATGCAGCCTACGCAAAAGACACCGATCGCCACGCGTGGGCCGCGCATTATCTGACTGCGATGAGTAAGGCAGTGATTGATGATGTGGTGAAAGTGCTGACGCAACCACCGCAGACGGCGACGCAACAAGCCGCAGAATAGCGGCAACTCACCCTTTAAATGCGCCCCGATTATTCGGGGCCTCCAAAATTGCGTGTAGATGCTGACTTCTGGCGTCCTACCACTCATGCAACTGCATAACCGTGCAATAGCAGTGGTCAGGCATGCGCTCGATCTTCGTCAGAGCTTGGCGCAAGTTTCCAGATAATCAGTGACGGCCTCTTCAAATGCGTTTCGAAGTTCCTGTACCGACTCGCCATGAAACCCAACGACATCTCTAATACCAGCGATATGGCCGACAAACAGGCCGTCTTCCTCGCTGTATTCAATTCGGGCGGCATAGCCTTTGTAATTCATTACGTTCATGGGGTGACTCCTGCTTGTTCAAGGAAAGCCCGCGCACCACGAACCTGGTAGGACTTTGCTTTTTTGTCCGGGTGTGGTCGATGAAAGGTGCCGACCACACCGTTGAGCTCAAAACGTACCCGGAACCCAACATGATTGGTAAGGCGGAAAAATCCCAGGCAATAAAAAACCCCTGAGCAGTCTCAGCACCGAAGCGCATCAACCGACAGGGGCCATCAACATTTCTTTAATGGCAAAAAACCGCCAAAGCGGTTTTCTCATTCTGTCGTCCAGTCAAACTCGTCGTATTCATCATCGTCTTCTTCGTCCTCGATCAACTCATCATCAAGGACGTCTTCCTCAAGATCATCTTCTGCCTGCTTCGCCAGAAGAAACTCCTTACGACTCTCAGTCACTGCTCGCCGCAGTTCCTCACCCTTCACCGGGCAGTTGAGCATTTGGGCGATGCGGTCGATTTTTTGGGCCACGGCATCCTCCAACGCATCGGCTATGGGCTGATAGTGCGCGCTTTCGGGTGTCGATGCCAAATCGGCGACCGCTGTTCAGCTCATTTTTTCTGCATTTCTTTGAGTTTGGCCGCCAGGTTTTCCTTGGGAAAGCGCTTGTGCAATGTCGTCATCAGCGCTTCGGCGGCTTGGGTTTGTCCGGCCTCTTGCAGGCGCATCACTTCACGTAATTGATCCTCCAGTGACTTGGCCGGCGCGGCGGCGCGTTTGCTGAGTTTGGCTTCGTCGGCCATTTCGCTGTTGATCGACTCGCGTTGCATAGGTGCGGAAAAATCCGCCATCGGCGCAGCCGGTGCGGGAGCGGACAAAGCCTCGGCCGGTGCGGCCTGGGAGCGGGCAGCGGCTTCCTGTTTGGCGGCCGGTGCGGACGCTTTCGGCGCAGGCGCGAAGTCGTAACTCGGCAGTTGTTGCGGCGTGCGTTGCACCAGTGCCAGCATCAGGGCCACGCCGACGAGGCTGGCGAATGCCACTTGCCAACGGGGCTGTTGGCAGGCGCGGAGCCAGCGTTGCCACAGGTTTGGCTTTGGCGCAGGGGCTTCTCGGTGCGCGGTGGCGAGGATGAAGGCGTCGAGGTGCGCCGGTGGTTCGCCGCTGCTGTGGTCGCGGAAATGCTTGAGCACTTCATCGTCGGACGATGGCGGTGTTTGTTTGGCGTCAGTCATGTCAGTACCTCCTCGGCCAGCAGCCGACGCAGTTTTTGCTGGGCGTAGCGCAAGCGGCTTTTAACGGTTTCCAGCGGTGTTTCGGTGAGGGTGGCGATCTGCGGCAGGTCGAGGTCGCCGTGGGCGCGCAGCAGGAACACTTCGCGCTGGTCGGCGGGCAGGGTTTGCAGGGCGGTTTCGAGGCGTTGACCGTCGCGGCTCAGGCTCAGCAGTTGTTCAGGGTCGGCTGCGTCGTCGATCAGGGCGTGGGCCTGTTCGTCGTAGCTGTCGTGCAAGGGGTTGTGAATGCCATGTTTGCGCCAGTGATCGATCAGTCGGTTGCGGGCAATCTGGTAGAGCCAGGTACGAAAGTTCGCCCGGCCTTGTGGCTGACTGGCGCTGCGGATCAGGCTCAGCCAGGTTTCCTGGTACACCTCTTCGGCCAGTTCGGGTTTGCCGCTGAGGCCGAGAAGGAATCGATACAGGCCCTGGCGGTGGCGGGCGTACAAAACTTCGAACGCCGGCCCGTCGCCAGAGCGGTAGCGCGCCAGCAGCGATTCATCGCTGCTGGCGGTTGAGCTGATTGCAGGATCGGACATGTCAGCCTTCACTCTATCCGGTTGTCGTTGGGCGGTTGATTCGAGGCGGTGGAGGTTCGCAGGCTCTGCGCCAATTCCACCAATTGCACGAACTCACCACGCAGGCCAAACGGGTCATCACCCCGTGCGCCACGGGCCAGGGCTTCGGTGTCTTTCAGGCTGAAATCACCGGTGTAGCGCCCATCCTTGAGCTGCTGGGAAAAGGCAGCGACGGCGGCGGCAAAGCGCAGGTCATCGCTGGCGGCCGAGAGTTTGCCGGCCTCCCCCTTCAGGATTGGCCGCTCGATCAAGCGACTGTTCCCACCTTCCGGCAACTGATAACGCACCCGCAGCATCGCCAATTCCCCGGTTTTTGCGGAAACTTCTGCCCCGGAATTGCCGTAGCGCAGCGGTTCCAGCCAGCCCTTCTCGCCCTTGGGCACAATTTCATACAGCGCCGTCACCGTGTGCCCTGCGCCGATTTCTCCGGCGTCGACTTTGTCGTTGCTGAAATCCTCACGCTTCAAGGCGCGGTTCTCATAACCCAACAGCCGATATTCGCTGACCTGAGCCGGGTTGAACTCCACCTGCAGCTTCACGTTTTTCGCCACCACCGCCAGGGTTGAGCCGAGTTGATCCACCAGCACTTTGCGCGCTTCGCGCAGGTTGTCGATGTAGGCGTAGTTACCGTCGCCGGCGTCGGCCAGTTGTTCCATCAGGTGTTCATTGTAGTTATCCACACCAAAACCCAGGGTGGTCAGGGACACGCCAGTCTTGCGTTTATCCACAGCCATTTGCTTGAGGCTGTCGAAGTCGCTGATACCGACGTTGAAGTCACCGTCAGTGGCCAGCAGGATGCGGTTAATGCCTTTGGGGATAAACGCCTGTTGCGCCATTTGGTAAGCCAGTTCGATACCCGATGCGCCGGCGGTCGAGCCGCCCGCCGCCAATTGATCGACGGCGGTACGAATTTTCGCTTTTTCCCGTCCGGAAGTCGGCTCCAGCACCACACGGGATTCTCCGGCATAGACCACCAGTGAAACCCGGTCCTGCTCGCGCAATTGATCGACCAGCAATTTCAGGGTGCTTTTGACCAGAGGCAAGCCTTCGCGACGGTCCATGGAACCAGACACATCCACCAGAAACACCAGGTTCGCCGGGGCCAGTTCCGCCACCGCGTGATCAGACGCCTTGATGCCGATGCGCAGTAACCGGGTATGCGGGTTCCACGGTGACGGCGCCAGCTCGGTGGTCACACCGAACGGCGAGCCGTCGGTGGGCAAGGCGTAATCGTAGGGGAAGTAATTGACCATCTCTTCCAGCCGCACCGCCCCTTCCGGCGGCAAACGCCCCTGATTGAGCAAGCGCCGGACATTGGCGTACGCGCCGGTATCGACATCGGCGCTGAAGGTCGAGACCGGCGCTTCGGCCACGCTGTGAATCGGGTTATCGGCCAGCGCCTGATATTGCTCGCGCTGTTCATCCCGGTAGCCCTGTGGATAAGTTTCACCGGCGGGCACCGGCGCGAAAGCGACCAGCGGGCCCGGTCGTGCGCTGCGCTTGGCCATCGCGGTGTCCGCCATGGCCGATTCGCGCACTAATGCTTCAGTTTTCGGCGCATTTTGAGCCGGAGGCGCAACCGCTGCCGGGTTGCCCGTCTCAGAGGCTGGTGTGGATGAACCGCCGCAACCGGCAACGGCCAGCAGCAACCCGGCGGCGAAACCCTGGGCGGCCGGGCGGAGGACATGCAGAGGAAGGGACATGGGGGCTGACCTCAGGAGGAAATTGACTCATTCATCCTCTGAGACGGACAGCCCGCCGGGTTCGGGTTAAGCCGACGTGAAAAATCTTCAGCGGTGATAACGCCGCACCACGCTGCTGTTTTTCAGCACATGGCCTTTGATCTGTTCCAGCAACTGCGCGCGGGTCAGGCCGGCAGGCAAGGCTTCTGGCGCCAGGTCCAGGGCGTAGATCTGGATGATGTAGTGATGGGTGCTGTCACCGATGGGCGGGCACGGGCCGATGTAGGTGGTGGTGCCTTTGATGTTGGTGCCACCCACGCCTTCGAGGGTGGATTTAGTGCCGACACCGGCCGGGATCTGCCGCGTCGTGGCCTTGATGCCGTAACGAATCCAGTGATCGACGCCCAGGCCTTTCTGACCGTCCGGGTCGTGCATGACGATGGCGTAGCTGAGGGTGCCCTGGGGGCCGGCGCTCCAGCTCAGGGCCGGAGACTGATTCTTGCCACCGCAACCGCTGGCATCGCTGGCCTCCGCCGACGTGAACAGCCGATTGTCCGAAACGCCGGGGATGCTGAGGGTGAAACGCTCCTGGGCCTGCGCCGGTAACTGCACGCAAAGGGCGACTGCAACGGCCGCCAGCCAAGGGTTCAAAGAGGTCAATCGGGTCATACCGGAGCACCTTGTGCGGGGTGGGGCCGTCGTCGGCACGCAAACTATAGCCGGACCGTTCGTGCGGTGGCAGTGGGAATTGGCTGAACCTGGGAATAAGCGCCAAACTCGTAAGTGAAATACCTGCCTGGAGATCGATCATGGCACTGCACCGCGTCGCCCGTTTCGCCGATGTGCCCCTCGACCGTGGCCTTGAAGTCCGGATCGACAAGATGAAAATCGTCTTGCTGCGGGTCGGCGATCAATTGCGCGCCTATCAGGGCAGATGCCCCCACGCCGGGGCTCCCTTGGCCAAAGGTGCGCTGTGTGAGGGCCGACTGATCTGCCCGTGGCACAAGGCGGCTTATCGGCTCGAAGACGGCGCGCTGTGCGAGCCACCTTCCCTGGACAGTCTGCGGCGCTATCCGCTGGAGTTGCGCGACGATGAGGTCTGGGTCGACGACCAGCCGATGCCCGGCCCCAGCACACCGCCGGAGGATGATAAGCGGACCTTTGCGATCATCGGCGCCGGTGCAGCGGGGACGGCCTGCGCGGCGGCGCTGCGGGAGAAAGGCTTCAGCGGTCGGGTGCTACTGATCGACCGTGAGCCCGAAGCCGGATACGACCGTACGGCATTGAGCAAATTCGTGATTGCCGGGGAAATGCCACCGGACGAAGTTCCGCCGCTGCGCGATGAAGACTTTTATCGGGAACAGCGCATCGAACGGATAAACAGCGATGTGATGGGCCTGGATGCACCGAACCGGACCCTGCGCCTGGCCGATGGCCAATCGTTGAGCTATGACGCCGCAGTGATTGCCACCGGTGGCATACCAAAATCCCTGTCGCTGCCAGGCGCCGATCTGCCGCAGGTGTTCGTGTTGCGCTCGAAGGCGCAGGCGCAGCAGATTCTGACCACCGCAAAACCGGGTCAAAGGGCAGTGATTGTCGGCGGCAGCTTCATTGGTCTGGAATCCGCTTCATCCCTGCGTCAGTACGGCTTGGATGTCACCGTCCTGACCCGCCATGCCATCCCTTTCGAGGCGCAATTCGGCGAGGCCGTCGGCAAGGCGATTCGTGCCCTGCACGAGGCCAATGGTGTGGTGTTTCATACCGATGGCGAAGCGGCGAAGATCGAAGGCACAGGCAAAGTCGAAGCGGTGCTGCTGGACAACGGCCAGCGCTTGCCGGCGGATCTGGTGCTGGTCGGCATTGGCGTCACCCCGGCGACCACCCCGTTTACCGATCTGCCGAAGGAAAAAGATCAGTCATTGAAGGTCGACGGCGGCATGCGCGTGACCGACGGGCTCTGGGCCGTCGGCGATATCGCGACCTTCCCGCTCAATGGCCAGCCCCAACGGATCGAACACTGGCGCCTGGCCCAGCAACAGGCGCGGATTGCAGCGGCGAATATGCTCGGCGGCGACGAACGCTACCTCGACGTGCCGTATTTCTGGACCTGGCACTTCGGCAAAAACTACGACTACCTCGGACACGCCGAGGCCTGGGACGAGGTTGAGTTCAAGGGCGACCCTGAGCATCCACCGTTTATTGGCCTGTTCGCCAAAAACGGCGTGGTAGCGGCGGCCGTTGCCTGCGATCAGGAACGAGCCATGGCGATGCTCGCCGAACGGATGAAACAACCGCTGTCGATGGACGAGGCGTGGCGCCTGGTTCGGGATTTTGCCTGACGCACGTCCGCAACGCGTTAGGCTCAGATGTGGCTTATCGGCTCGCGGTTGTCATCATCTTCGGCCGGCAGGCGGATCACCAGTGGATGTTCCAATGGCGCCAAGGGCGGCGGCAGTTGAGACGGGTCGACCGGGGTGAAGTGCGTAACGACGTGACTGACATCGCCTTCCTGATCGTTGTGAATGGTCATCGAGCCCGGTGCGCGCAGTTTCTCCAGCCGGTCGCCGGTGAGCTTGAAGCTTTTGCTCAGCCCCTGATCGTCCACCACCGGCGCCGGCAAACGGCGCTGGGCGAAGCTCTTGCTTTTGCGCTGTTGATAACGCGCCCAGCCAATCAGGATCACCGCGTTGAACAGCGCCACCCACAGGTAGATCTGCAATGTGCCGAGGGCGTCGAAAAACGACCCATCGATGCGCGGCCCGTCATGGGTATCGATCAACGGCCACAGACCCCGCGCCAGCAAATACAGCAGCCCGATCCAGGCCAGCACGGTGAAGAAAACATCGAGAACGACCAAAAAGGGTCGCTGCCGGGTTCTGATGATTTTCATTTGATGACCTCCTCTTCATCGTCATCCAGCGGCTTGATGCCCCGGTCCGGACTGACCCAGCGCGCACGCTTCTGATGTTGGCCAAACAGCACTTTGGGGAAGCTGACCAAGGTGGTGAGCAGGCTGATGAACCAGAACACCAGCGGGTACCAGACCACCCAGAACATGGTCCTGCCGAGCCCTTTTTCGTAACGGCGATCGATCATGATGCTGACCGCGAATTGCACCAGGCAAACCACCGCCAATAGCAGCCCGGTAAAGGCCGGCGGCATCAGGTGATGGACGGCAATGGCGGGCGGCATTTCGACGAAGTTGCCGACACCCCAGAAAATCACCGACAACAGGAAGGTGAAGGCCCAACCGGTGGACAGGCAGTATTCGAACAGCAGCGGCCACAGGTAACGATGGCGGTATTGCCAAATGCCCCGGATATTCTTGAACAACACCTCAGCGCCGCCCTGGGCCCAGCGCAGGCGCTGTTTCCACAGGCCGCCGAGGGTTTCCGGCATGAGGATCCAGCACAACGCGCGGGGCTCGTAGAAAATGCTCCAGTGATCCAGTTGCAGCTTCCAACTGATGTCGATGTCTTCGGTGATCATGTCCGGGCTCCAGTAGCCGACCCGGTTCAGGGCCGTACGACGGAAGGCGACGATCACCCCAGAGACGGTAAAGATCCGCCCGAACACCCGCTGGGTACGCTTGATCAGGCCGATGATCGAGGAGAACTCGCCGACCTGTACCCGACCAATCAGGGTCGAACGGGTGCGGATTCGCGGGTTGCCGGTCACGGCGCCCAGTCGCGCGTTGTCGAGCATCGGCGCCACCAGATAGGCCGCGGTGTTCGGCGCCAGCAGCGCATCACCGTCGATGCACACCAGGTACTCGCTGCGCGCCGCGATGGCGCCCATGCGCAGGGCAACGGCCTTGCCCTGGTTCTCCGCCAGGTGCAGCACCCGCAAACGCGGATCCTGCGCCGCCAGTGCGTCGAGCACCGCGGCGGTGTTGTCCTTGGAGCCGTCGTTGATCGCGATCACTTCGATGTTCGGGTAATGCTGGGCCAGCGCCGCGTGGATGGTATCGGCGGCGTTGTCGCCTTCGTTGTAGCAAGGGATCAGGATCGAGATCAGTGGTTCGCCGGCCAATGGTGGCGGCAAGGTGTCGTCCTGCCACGGCCAGTGCCGCTCCCAGTGCAGCCAGAAATACAGGCCGCCGGCGATCCACAGCCCCGACATGAACAGTGGGTAGAAGAACACGAAGTCCATCAGGAATTGCCCGGTGACCAGAAAGATCAGCCCGAGGGGAACCCCCAGGACGATCGCCAGAACCAATAGGGCCAGAAGTCTGTCCAGCATGTTATGGATTCCACTTGTTGGAGAGCGCCGGCCGCACGGCTTTCAGGTCCGGCTGGTTCTCGAGGAAGTTGTCTGGGTAGTAGCCGAAACTGGTGGCGCCCTGACGCTTGAGGCGGCCCATCCAGTCAGCCAGCTGCCCGCCGTCGATGTCGGCGTGTTTATTTTTCGTCCAGTCGCGGGCCTGCAATTCGAACACCGTGCGGTCGAGGGCGCCGGGGCGCGATTTGACCGTCGCCACCAGTGCTTCAAGCCAGGGGCCGGATTGCTGATGGCTCTGTTTTTCCATCAGTGGCATGGCCATCGGTGCCGTCCAGTCGTAGGCGCCCAGGAAGTCGTCGAGATTCTGCGCAAACCAGGCTTCGCTCTCGGGGTTGAGCATCGGCTCGGCGAAAATATTGCGCGCCGTTTTCACTTGCGGGCCGCGAATGGCGCGAACCTTGGCGGTCAGCTCATGGGTGAAATCGATCAGGTAGCGGCTCTTGAACCGCGTCCAGCGTTGCAGGGTGGCCGGATCCTCGCGCAGGGCGGCAATCGAACCGGGCAGACCGTTGGCGGCATAGATTTTCAGGGCTTCGGGGCCGGCGTCTTCGAAGTCCGACAGCACCGCGTCATCGTGATAGAGGATGCCGTCGACCGAGGTCAGGCGTGCCACGTCTTCGTAGATTTCACCGATGATGCGCCGCACGTTCGGATCGAACGGTGACAAGCGCTTGTACTGGTCCGGATCAATCGACGTGGTGCCGGTTTTCGGGTCCCAGCGAGTGACTCGCGGCAACTTCGAATCCAGGGCAAAACTCAGCACCGGCATCCACGCGAAAACTTTGACGTGAGCCCGGGTGCGCAGCTGCCAGGCCACACGGTCAAAGATATCGGCACGCATCGGCAGGTGGCGGTTGGGGAAGTACAGCGAATGCACCAGGCCATCGCCCGCAGGGTCGGCGAAGGCTTGCAGGAACACCGTGTTGGCGCCCATGTCGGCCATGCGCTGGATCAGTTTGCCGAGGTTGATTTCCTGTTGGGCCGGGTCCGGGTCGTAGACGTTGTCCAGGTCCACATGCACCACGCGCATCGGCGATTCGGCCTGCACCGCGACGACGCTGTTGGCGAAGTGTTCGCCATCCGGGTCCGAGGCCACCAGAAAGCGTGGGCTGCTCATCAGGTTGTCGAGGGCATCGAGGCCGTCGTCCAGTGTCAGGGCCATCTTATAACCCTGGTCGTTGATCACTTGCAGCGAGGTGCCATCCGCCACGCCGTACGGCCAGACCCAGACTCGCGGTTTGTAGCCAGTGACCTTGCGGATCTTCTCCGAGATGGCCGCTACGTCGGCGCGCATCCGGGCCTGGAATTGGGCTTCGGTTTCATAGCGACCGGTGGCGGCGTCATAGCGCCGGGTCGCGGCCGCCGGCTGCAGGTTGCCTTGCGGGTTGGCCAACACGCCTTTGTGGCTGGCGTCGGTGTGGGCGGCGATTTCCACCAGGCCGGACCGGGAAATCTCGCGGATCTGCTCCCAGGTCAGGAAATCCGAACGCTTGCGCGGTGTGCCGGCGAAGTCGACTGGCTGGTTCGGCGGCGTGTCGATCCACACCCCGACCGGCGCCAGCAAGGCGTGCCAGTTATAGGCACGCAGCACCGGCAACACGCGGGTGTAGAAACTCGAATAACCGTCGTCGAAACTCAGCAGGATCGCCCGTGGCGGCAATTCAGGGCCGCCATTGCGAGCGGCGATGATCTGGTCAACGGTGACCGGTTGGTAGTTGTTCTCCCGCAACCATGCCAGTTGCTCGATCATGCGCTCGGTGCGCACGGCCACCACCGCCTGATCGGGGTCGCGGTCTTCGACATCGTGGTAAGCGATCCCCAATACATGGTTTTTCGGCCACGGCTTTTCATTGGCCGACACTGTACGTTCGGACGGCGGTACGAAGGTCGGAGCTTGCTGGGCACAGGCGCTGATCAACAGCACTCCCAGCAGGAGGATGAAACGCGAAATAAAAGGCATCTTCAAACTCTTCTAGAAGCGGTAAGTAAGGTCGACGAGCAGGCGCAGATCGGTTTCCCGGTCACCGTCAAATGGCCGGTTGATCACGCTCAGCAGGCCGCCCACCTCGAATACGTCGTTCCAGCTGTAGCGCTGGCCGTAACCCAGCAGGGCGATACCGCCGGTGCCGTGATCGCGCTGACTGTAAGTGCCCGCACCGGCCTGGAACTGCTGGCTCCAGGAAGTTTCGTAGCGGTGGTAGAGCACGTGATTGACGTTCACCGTCGGCAGCACGCTTAAGTCGGATTTGGGGTTGAAGTACGGCACGTCGTCGGACTTGGAGTTATGGCTGCTGCCGACTTCCAGGCCGAGGTCGACTTGCAGCCCCGGCGCGCGATAAACGCCCTCGCGACCAGTGAGCACAGCTTCGATACGGTTGTTGCCGTCGCTGAAGTGCGAGGGGCTGACCGCCAGTCTCCACTCACGGCTTTCATTGGCGCGCCAGCGGATAAAGCCGCTGCCGCCGTTGGCCGTGATGTCGCTGTTCAACGCTCGCAACGGCGTTTGTGCCGACAGGTATTCGAGGCTGCCGCCGTACTGCCAGTGATCGTCGATGTCTCGGGCAATCGCCAGGCGCGCGCCCTGTTTATCGCCAAAGCCGTAGGAATGGTTGGAAACTTCCGCTTCCAAGGACATGTCACGGGTCCGGCGTTCGAGCCCGACACGCTGGAAGCGATGGTGACCAGTGCCTTCCTGGAAATCGCCAGTGGCGTAGCCGGCACCGGCGAACAGGCGCCAGTCTTCATCGATGGGCGGGCTGTACAGCGTGGTTTCGATGCCGAAATCGCGGCTGCCGTTGACCGCCCCGACATCGCCGTTGCCGCCGCCATAACTCTTGCCGCCGTAGGCCTGCACTCGCAGCTCGGCCATATCATGGACCGCACGCTGACGCTGCAAACGCTGCACCTGACGGTTGTCCGGAAAACGCGCGACCACATCGTCGGTCAGCGCATCCATCTGCCGCCATTCCTGCAGGTCCATGGCAGTGTGGCCCTGAGCGACTTCCAGCCCGATATCCCGCGGGGCCATGCTCTCGGTTTCCTTGAGCTGATTCTCGGCGCGTCGTGGCCAGTCCCGGGCCAGGTACAGATCGGCCTGGGCCAGGCGCAGGCCGATGTTGCCCGGCGCCTGATCCACCAACGCCTGTAAACGCTGCTCGCCCGATGGCAGGTCGGCGCCGTAGGTGCCGGCCTGGGCGGCGAGTTGCTGCGCGTCCATCCATTCATCGTTGGGGTTGCCCACCGGCAAGCCCTTGAGCTCGACCCGTGGCTTTTGGGTCTTGGCCAGGTCCTCGGCGACCTTGCGCGCATCATCGGCCTTGTCGCTTTCGAGCAGGGCGTAATAGAGCGCGGTGCTGTCTTCCAGGCGATCGCCGACATCGGCATCCGGCGCTACCAGCACCTGGCGATACAAATCGGTGGCGATTTCCGGCTGACGCTGATCCAGATAGGACGACGCCACCCAACGCAGGGCATAGGTCGGAATCTTCACGCCTTCGGCGAGCAGTTTCTGGTATTCGGTGATCACATCGGCGGTGCGTGCACGGGCCTTGAGGGCGCCCATGCGGTCGATTCGCCAGCGGATGACGTCATCGTGGGCCGCAGGGTCCGGCGTCCAGGTCGCCAGTAACTGGTCGTAATCGGCCAGGGCCCGATCGGCGATCACATAACGTTCTTTTTCGCTGCGGGTGGCGAGTTCGGCCAGGCGCACGCGTTCGGCGGCCAGGTCGCCTTCGAGACGGCGTTGCGTGACCGGATCAATCAACCCCGGCCGCTGACGCGCCAGGCGCAAGGCCGGCTCCGGCAAACGAGCGCGTTGCAGGGCAATCACGTATTCCCGAGCGACTTCGGGTTTGCTGCCGGCGCGGGTGAAGGCCTGGTCGTATTCAAACAACGCATCGTAAGTGGCACCGGCGCGGGTCAAGGCGTAGGCCAAAGCCAGACGGCGGCCAGGATCATCCGGTTTCGCCGCCACCAGCGCCCTGGCGCGGGCAACCGCCTCGTCAGGTTTACCGGCGTCGGCCTGGGTCATCGCCAGGCCCAGCTGCAGGTCGGTATTTTGCGGTTCAAGAGCCAGGGCCTTGTTGTACACCTGGGTCGCCGAGTCCCAACGCTTGAGGTTGCGATAGGCCCGCGCGGTGGCAGTCAGGGCCTGGACCGGCAACGCTCGATCACGTCCCTGGGTTTCATAGACCTGTACCACTTCGGCATCCAGACCGGCCCAACTGGCGATCTGCAAGTGATCGCTGATCTGGCCAGTGGAGGCCTGGCTTACCGGCACCTGGCGCAACACCGTCAGCGCAGGCGTGTAGTTGCCGGCCCGCGCATCGCGAACCATTTGATCGTAAGGGGTATCGGCGAGCGCCAGCACCGGCCACAACAATTGGCCGCACAGCGCAACGCGAAACAAGGGGCGCAGCCCACGGTGAATAAAGGGACCAGCAATACGCGGCATTCGTCAGCATCCTTACATGGCCAGCCGGGTCGCAATGCCCCTTGCCCACTTGTGACGGAAAGCCGGATCGAAAGACCCGGCCAAGCTTTATCGAAGCAGTCTTGCATGCAAGCGTAGTCAATAATTCAAGACACAATATTTCTTCAGATTCGTGAGAGTGCGAAACCTGTAGCGAGGGGGCTTGTCGGAACGCCGCACCGCACCGTTTCAATGCGTAGCACTCACAAAATCTTTGGTGCATCAGAGTTTTTGGGGCTGCTTCGCGGCCCAACGGGGGCAAGCCCCCTCGCCACAGGAACTCCAGACAGCAAAACGCCCGGCGTCTGCGTGTTGCAGAGGCCGGGCGTTGCGCTGAAGCCTGCGGTTTTACTGGATGGTGACGTCGCCAGTGCCGCCGAGCTTACTCATCACAAAACCGACAAACTCTTCGAGGGTCATTTTCTGGCCGTTGAAGTCCACCTGATTGTTGGCGTAATGCAACTTGGTGACGACGTTGTTACCGTCCAGTTTTGCCAGTTGCGTACCGACCGCCATGCTGCTGAACATGTCGGCGGTTGCGCTCGCCTGATCGGCGATGAGCTTGGCATCGGTCTGACCGTCGATTTGCGACTGCACGGTGAGCAAATCAATGAGCATTGGCTTGGACACCAGTACGTTGAATTCCAGCAACGCGATCAACTGCTTGACCAATTGGTCCGGCGGCAGGTCCATGGATTGCGGTTTGGTCAGGTCCAGCACCAGGTTGGCGCGGCTTTCGCCGTTGCTGGTGTTGAACGACAGGTTTTCCAGGGCCACCTGGGGACCTGCGGCCAGCAGTTTCTCCAGACCGGTCTTGACCTGTGCCTCTTCGGCCGGGGTCAGGTTCAGCGGCGGCGCCGGCAGACCGGCGGCAGTGGCTTCGGCGGCGGCCCGCTCGTACGGTTGCAGTTTGGTCTGGTAGATCTGCATCAGCGACATCGTCGACGGGATGTCGAGGTTTTTCAGGCTCATGGCCATCTGCGCAGAGCCGATAACCTTGCCGTTCAAGGACACTTCACCGACCTTGTAATCGGCACGCCCCGAAGCGTTGGTGCCTGATTCCCCAGTCTGGTTCTTCATTTCAAAGTTCTTGAAACCGAGTACCGATTGCTTGGGGCCAAAGGTGGTTTTGCTGTTTGTCAGCTCGAGGGTGTTGTCACCGACGTAATAGCCGTAGGTGCTTTTGTTCAGGTTGCTGGCCAGGGTCAAGCCGTTGAGCTCGACCTGCACCGGCGTCTGGTCTTCAGCCACAGTGGTCAGCTTCAGGCTGTCCATGTAACCGTCGGCCTTGACCTTTTGCGCCTGGGCGCTGGCGGCCACGTCGAGTTTCAACCCGGAGAACGTCAGGTTGGACTTGTCATCCAGTGCCGCTTCCAGCGGCAGGAATTCGAGCGAGCCCTTGGTGGAGTTGTCGTAGCCGATGTTGACCACACCCTTGACCGGGGATTTGTCCTTGGCGGCGGCGAACCACTTTTCGGTCAGCGGGGTTTTTTCCAGCTCGTAGTGACTGGTGGCCAGGACTGGCAACCACTTGAACGATACCAGGCGCGAGAACGGCAGCGGGCCGTGTTCGATGCGGTCGACGAACAGCATCTCCACCGGCGCTTCACCAAACATCTCGCCCTCGCCCTTGAGGCGGTAGTGCGCGGTGCTGCTGAACACATGACGCTCCAGCGACACCAGCTCCAGCGACGCCGTGCCGTTGGAACCTGCCAGCGCGGCATGCAGTTCTTTGTTGGCATCGGCGATCGAGCTGTTCAGCACCCCATCGAGTTTGCTGCCGGTGTACCAGGCGCCGCCCGCGCTGATTGCACCGATGGCCACGACAATTCCTAGAAGCACGCCTGCTGATTTATTCATGAAGTACCCGATCAATGTCCATTGTTGAAAGTCTGGTCGTCTTCCCTGAACCCATAACGGGTCGCGGTCACGACTGCGCTGAAAGTGGCGAGGAGATTAGCATTTGCGCCGTGGGACGGCCCAATGATTAAAGGTGAAAGAGTGTCCATGGGATGCGGCGGCCTGTGGACAACTGGCAGGGGAGAGTTTCGGCGATCGTTCAATCGCCTTCGCGAGCAGCCCTGCCAATACAACCTTACGAATACTGAACCTCGATCTCATCAAGCTGATGATCAAAACTTTTTAGCCGCGCGGTCCACGTATACACCAGCACTTCAAAATCCCGATTGATCACCGCCCCGCCAGTCACCTCCGCGCGTGGGTCACAGAAATCCAGTTGATAGCGTTCGCGGGCCATGGCGTTGGCGACATCGGACAGTTCTCGGGCATTGTTGAGCCAGTGCCAGCCCTCGTCGGCCACTTGCTTGTCCAGCGCCTGGCATTGCTTCTTCAAGGTTTCTAGGCTTTTTTCCAGTGGCGTGCCGGTCAGTTCGCCCATGACTTCCTGAAACGTGCGCCCCGGTTGCCAGTAACTGCCCCAGAAATATCGGTCGAACACCGTTTCTACCCGACGCAAAGCCACCTTGGTGTCCCAGATCAGTACCAGGGTTTTGCCTTGTTCGAGTTGTCGTTTCTTGATGCGCTGGTTCTGGAGCGAAGCCCAGGCGACCACCACGATGGCCATCACGGCGATCAGTGCCGCCGCGCTGTCGAGGAAGATCAGCGCCTTGTCGATCTGGTGGGCCAGCATGACGCCATAGAAATAGGTGGCCGACAGCAAAACCAATGCCGCAATGGCGCACCAGAAGCCGGGAGCGTAAGGGTTTTTCATTATTAGATCCCCATGACCAACGCAAGCCTTGATCGACGGGTTCGCCGCGCGACCCCATCAAATCAAAGCATAGCAACGGCCTCAGGGTTTGCCGGGTTGTGAGCCTTGCGTTCGTCCGCTTTCCCAGCCGCCGCCCAAGGCGAGGAACAAATCGATCTGGCTCATGGCGACCTGGGTGTTGGCCGAGGCCAGTTGCGCCCGTGCATCGGTGTAGGTGCGGGTGGCTTGCAAGTCCGCCAGGAACGACGCGCGACCGGCCTGGAAGAAGCGGTGGGTCTGGTCTGCCGCCAATTGCGCCGACTGTTCGGCGTCCGCCAACGCATCGCGACGCTGAAGTTGCGCGGAATATTGCGCCAGGCCGGTCTGAGTCTCGCGGATGGCGTTGAGCACCACGCCATCGAAATGCGCCAGCGCGCCTTGAGTTGCGAACTCGGCCTCACGGATTCGCGCGCGGGAGCCGTTGGACGGTACGGTCCAGGTCAGCAACGGACCGAAGCCCCAGCGATTGGTCGACGGTTTGCCAAGGTTTTCCAGGGTGCCGACCGTGCCCACGGTCGCGCCGATGCTGATGTCCGGGTACAACTCGCCGGTGGCAATGCCGATGCCGGCGGTGGCCGCCGCCAACTTGCGCTCGGCCTGGCGCACGTCTGGCCGGCGTTTGAGCAGCGCGGCGCCGTCACCCACCGGCAATAATTGGGTAACTTTCGGCAGCTCGGCGCAGTCGCTGGTGCCCGCCGGCAGTTGCTCGACCGGTTTGGCCAGCAGCATCGACAAGCGGAACAACCCGGCCTGACGTGCGGCTTCATAACGCGGCAATTCGGCGCGCAAGGATTTGAATTGGGTTTGCGAACGGGTGACCTGGGTTTCATCGCCGCGTCCGGCATCGCGCAAGCGCTGGGTCAGGGAGGTGCTCTGGGCTTGCAGGTCGAGGGAATGCTGCGCGATCTCCCGCTCTTCGTTGGCCGCACAAACCTGGGTGTAAGCCCGCACCACATCGGCCACCAGGGTGATGCGCGCGATGTCCGCTGCCGCCTGGGTCGCATCGGCATTGGCCTTGGCCGCTTCGATGCCGCGCTGCAAGGTGCCGAACAAGTCGAACTGATACGAGGTCGTGATGCCGATATCGCCGACGTTGGCCACGGGCACTTTTTCCGGTATCAAGAACGCTTCGCCGGACTCCTGCAAACGCTGGGCGCCGACCTTCACGCCGCCGCTCCAACCGCCCGCCGCCTGCGCTTCGTCGACCTGAGCGCGAGCCCGCGAAAGATTCGCCGCCGCCACCCGCAAATCGGTGTTGGAGGCCATGGCCTGCTGCACCAATTGGTCCAGACGCGGATCCTGATACAACCGCCACCAATCAGCGGGCACCGGTGCCGAGACGACATGTTTGCCGTTCACCGCCAGGTCGCCCTGAAAGTCTTCACGGTGCACGGCGGCCTCGTCCGGCAAGTGATAATCCGGCCCCACTACCTGACAGGCCGACAGCAACAAGCCCAATCCGGCAACCGCCAAACCCGAGGCCCTGCTCATTTCGCCGGCCCCCCGATTTGATCGTCGATGATCGACACGGTGGCCGTACGCCCGGCAATCATGCGGAAATCTTCCGGCACCTCATCGAAAGCGATTCGCACCGGAATCCGCTGGGCCAGCCGCACCCAACTGAACGCCGGGTTGACGTTGGGCAACAGGTTGCTGCCGCTACTGCGGTCACGGTCTTCGATGCCGGCGACGATGCTTTCGACATGCCCGCGCAGGCGCGCACGGTCGCCGATCACTCGAATGTCGACGCTCTGGCCGACATGAATGCCGTCCAGTTTGGTTTCTTCGAAATAGCCGTCGATATGGAAGGAGTTACTGTCCACCACCGACAACACTGGCCGCCCGGCGCTGACGAACTCCTGGGAGCGTGGCGCCCGGTCGTTGACGTAGCCATCCACCGGGCTGCGGATCACCGAGCGGTCGAGGTTGAGCTGGGCACTGTCCACCGTTACTTGCGCTTCCATCAACGCCACTTCGGCGCGGGCCACCCGGGACTGGCTTTCTTCCAGTTGCTCGGCCGGGACCAGATTGCCCAAGCCACGGTTACGCTTGGCCTCGCGCTGGGCCTGGGCCAAGGTTTCCTGACGATCGGCGACCGCCGCTTTTGCTTGGCGCAGGGCCAGTTTGAAGCGGTCCTGATCGATGCTGAACAGCACCTGGCCGCGTTTCACCCACTGGTTGTCGCGCACCTCCACTTGCTGGATCAGCCCCGATACATCCGGGGCAATCTGCACGATGTCGGCACGGATGTGCCCGTCCCGGGTCCAGGGCGCGAACATGTAATACATGACCATGCGCCAGACCACGACAATCGCGAAGGTCACGATCAACAACGTCAGGACCACACGGCCGAGGGTCAATAAAGGTTTTTTCATGTCATCAGGTATCGACTGAGTGAATCCACGGCGCCGAGCAGCACAGCGTAGAGAGCCACGTTGAACAATGCCCGGTGCCAGACCAGACGGTAAAAGTGCAGGCGCGTCAGCACCCCGTGCACCAACAGGAACAACACGTAGGTAATGCCCATCAACACCAGCAGCGTGGGCAGGAACACCCCGCTGATATCCAGATCACCGATCATAAAGGCGCTCCATCGATGCCATGGGGAAGCGGTTCCTCGAGTTCGCCCGTGCCGACAAACTCGACGCCCGGCAACAGCGCCAGACGCAGGCCGCTCAAGGCGTGCAGCAAATGCAGACGGGTTTCGTCATCACCTTGGCCGCCGAGGGCGCGGCGGGTGCGATCGAGGGTCATCAGCAACGGACTCGGCGCCGGCAGACGTTCGCCAGCCTTGAGGCAGGCCTTGAAGTACTCGCCGACTTCAGCCACCACCTGGCGCAGCAGCGCTTGCGGCGCACCCGGCACTCGCGGCGAATAGGCGAGCAGGTCCAGCAGATTCAGGGCCACGCGCACTTCGCGCAGGGCGATGCCGGTGTCCTGGCCGGTCATGGCCAGTCGCGGCAAATGCTGCATCAGGCGATCGAGCATCTGCACGCCCATGTGCCGGTGTTCGGCCAGCGTGGCCGGCTCGGTCAGGCCGACGATGTCGCGCCAGCTGAAACGGGTCAGGCGCTTGGCCGCCAGTTCCGCACCGAATGGCCGGGCGATCAGGGTCCAGATGAACGCGAACAGTAACCCCATGGGCCCGGCCAGGTTGGAGTTGGTGAAACTGAGAAAATCCGCGTCGTAGGCGCCCTGAATGCTGATGAAGGACGAGGTGTTGACGATGGTCAGCAACATCCCCAGATAAAAACGCGGCTGCACTGTCAGGGTGCCGACGCAAATGAACGGGATGGCGAACGCCAGCACCAGCATCGGGAAGTCATGCAGGTTCGGCAGGATCAGAAACAGATAAAGGCCGGCGAACAGCACCGACATCGCGGTCCAGAAAAAGAACCGGTAGATCTGCGGCGCCGGGTCGTCCATCGACGCAAAGAAACTGCACGCCACCGCCGCCAGGATCACCGCGCTGCCGCCGTCGGTCCAGCCGAGCAGAATCCACAACACCGAGGCAACGATGATCGCGGTGACCGTAGAAGCCGCCGAATAGAGCATCAAACCACGGTCGAGAAACGGTGACAGTCGCCCCAGGCGCCAGTGCCGATACACCGCGCGCCAGTTGTCCTGACTCTCGCACTGAATGGCGTATTGCAGGCTGCGACAGTCTTGCCACAGGTCGATCCACTCGCCGAGGCGATACAGCGCGTTGGAAAACAGCAACTGCTTGCGATCGTCCAGCGCCTCGGCACTTGGCTGCAGCGCTTCGAGCCGGTTTTTCAGGGCCTGCCAGCGGTCGAGATCAGCGTCTTTGTGGTCAAGCCATTCGCTGGTTGCGATCAGCAGTGGCGCAAACTTATCCACAAGCTCCGGCGTGCGCCGCTCGAGGGCATAAAGCGCATCGTCGAGGGCGTCGATCACCGGCAACAGATGAATCATCCGACCGCGCAGCTCCTTGGTGTTGCGCACCGTTTGCGCTCTCGCGCCCTCGTGCGGCAGCTGACCGATCATCAATTCCAGACTGTTGAAGTTCGCCACCATCGATGAACGCAAGGCGCTGACTTCCTCCGGCTGCACATTGCGGCTAAGGAAACGCAGGCTGTAGGTCGAGGCATCGGCAAACCATTTGTTCACCGAGTCGTTGAACACCGGCGCCAGCCGCCGTGGCCAGAACATGGCGCCGACGACCGCCGCGCAGGCGATGCCGAGAAAGATTTCTTCGGTGCGCGCTTCGGCCACGTCCCACACCGCCAAAGGGTTAGCCACCACCGGCAAGGCGATCAGCGGCAAGGTGTAACCGGCGAGCATCAAGGCGTAGTTGTTGGCGGTACGCAGGTGCAAGGACAGGAACAGCAAAATCCCGGTCCACAGCGCGATGACCACCACCAGCACATAAGGGCTCTGAACGAACATCGGCACAAACAACACCGCCGCCGCGGCACCGAGCAAGGTACCCGCCGCGCGATACAACGCCTTGGAGCTGGTAGGGCCGAGGAACGGGCTGGAAACGATGTACACCGTGGCCATCGCCCAATACGGACGTGGCATTTGCATGAGCATGGCGATGTACAGCGCAATCATCGAGGCCGCAAACGTGCGCACACCGTAGAACCAGTCCCGCGCCGGGGGCACGCCGGTGAAAAAAACGCTCAAGGGTGAACCACCGGTAGATGATTGGCCGCTTCGAAGGCTTTGAGTACCCGCAGTGCCGCTTCCAGATCACTCTGGTCGATGCCTTCGAGCACCTCCTGGCGCAATCGCACCAACTCGGCTTCGACCGCCTGCACCAACTCGCGACCGGTCGCGGTCAGGCTCAGGCATTTGGCGCGGCGGTCATGAATGTCTTCGGTACGGCAGACGTAACCGGCATGGCACAGTTGATCCAGCAACCGCACCAGCGACGGACTCTCCATCCCCGCCGCCTGCGCGACCGTCACCTGCCGCACACCCTCGCCCAAGCGCCCGATCATCAACAGCGGGACAGCGCAGGCTTCGGAGATTCCATAGTTGACCAGCGTGGTCTGGCAGATCTTCCGCCAATGCCTGGCGGCCACCACCATGGAGCTGCTGATGTTCATCTGGAGAGCGGCGAGGTTCTTTGGCACGAGGGAATGCACACAATGTTAGTTTGCTAACTATCAATATGGCATTGGCGGGGAAAGCTGGTCAAGTTTTGAAACAAATTGGCGAGCAACGGCCAGACGCGGAAAAAGCTAACAAACTCAGTTTCTGCCCAGTTTTTTTTACCACTCACCAGTTTTTTTTACATTTCGCCATTTCTCTCCAGATTTTTTTACACCCCCCGCCCCTTCCTCAGCATTACGTCCAGCTGATCCACCACCTCCGCCCAATCCGCGTCATCCAGAATTTCCTCACGCAGTAACTCTGCCTGGCTCTCGCTCCAGAAGAACGCGTCCGCCAGGTGCAATTCGGGTTTGAGCGGCGAGTGGGTAGCGATGAATTTATCAATGCTTTCGGGGTCGTCAGGCAGGCCGAGTTGTTTGAACAGGGCCGGGAGGCTGTGGGTGGGGGATTCCATGTGGGGCTCCTTCGTGATGGCTGAATGAGGGTGACCGCGACGCGGCCATTCGCGGGCACGCCCGCTCCCACAGGTTTTTTGCAATTCCTGTGGAGGTGGGCTTGCCCGCGATGACGGCGGTTACGCCGACAGACTCAACTCGCAGACCTCGGCATGCGGCACCATTTTCAGATATTCCGGTACGCTCATGTGTACCAGGTTGTTGTGGTTGCCGGCTTCGAGGTAGATGTCTTTCTGCCGGGTCAGCATCGGGTCAATGACCATGTCCATTCCATAGGATTCGCCCAATGCAGGCACGGCGCCACGTTCGCAATCGTCGAACAGGTGCGGCAGGTTGCTTTCCCGGGTGACTTGCCATTCGCTGCTGCCACGGACTTTGCTCAGGTCCAGGTGACGGCTGGCGGGCAGTACGGCCATCAAGTAATGCCCGTGGCGATCGTCGAGGATCACCGATTTGGCCACCCGTTCGGCAGGAATGCCTGCAAGCCGCGCCGTTTCAAGGCTGCTGGCCGAGTGCGGATGGGAAACGATGTCATATTCGCAGTGCGCCTTGTCCAGGCTGGTCTGCACGGTTTTTGCCATACGCATGATGCACCTCGGTGTCCGCAACAACGAATGGCGGACGATGGTTAGAATTTTTTCTCTCCATTAAAAGTCTAGGCCCGCGGGTGGAATCCGGCGGGAAATCCGCCCGTCGGATGCGGTCAACAACTGGTCAAAATTCATACAGCCACAGGCTCAACTAGACTTGTACACAGAGCCACGAACGGCTCGCGGACGGATGACTCTCCCGGAGGGTCAAGTGAACATTCGTTGCTGTGTAATTGCGCTGCTGTTGGCCCTGAGCGGACCGGTTTTCGCAGCGGACACCGTTGTAGTGCTGGTTCCCGACCCGATCGGGATCTGGCTGATCACCTTTGGCATCGCGTTTATGATCGCCGAGGCGGCATTGCCCAATTTCGGCGTGGTCGGTTTTGGCGGCATTGTGATGTTCGTGATCGGCGCACTGATTCTGACCGATGCCGAAGTGCCTGTTCCCTTGATCATCGGCCTGGGGCTGATCAGCGCACTGCTGCTGATTTTCCTGCTGATCCGCGCCTTGAAAACCCGACCGCGCCGCAACTTCAGTGGCGACGCCGAATTGCTGGGCAGCGTGACGCCGATAACGTCGTTGCAGGCTGGCAACGCTTATGTCGGCTGGGTGCACCTGCAAGGCGAACAATGGCAAGTCATGAGTGCCACACCACTGAAACCGGGACAACAGGTCCGGGTGGTGGCACGCAAGGGTCTACTGCTGCAAGTGGCCGCGACTGACGCGGCACCGGGTGGAGAATAGTCATGGGTCTGCAATTGGGTTTTGCCGCGCTGCTGTTATTGCTGATTGCACTGGCGGGGTCGACTTTCCGCATTCTGCGCGAATACGAACGCGGCGTGGTGTTCCAGCTCGGACGCTTCTGGCAGGTCAAGGGCCCGGGTCTGATCCTGCTGATTCCGGCGGTTCAACAAATGGTTCGTGTCGACCTGCGGACCGTGGTGCTCGACATACCGCCACAAGACGTGATCACCCGCGACAACGTCTCGGTCAAGGTCAATGCAGTGCTGTATTTCCGCGTGCTCGATCCGCAACGGGCGATCATTCAGGTCGAGGACTTTCTCATGGCCACCAGCCAACTGGCCCAGACCACGTTGCGGGCGGTGCTCGGTAAACATGAACTCGATGAATTGCTGGCCGAACGGGAACGGCTGAACGTCGACGTCCAGCAAGTGCTCGATGCCCAGACCGATGCCTGGGGCATCAAGGTGGCCACGGTCGAGATCAAGCACGTGGACCTCAACGAATCGATGATTCGCGCCATCGCCAAACAGGCCGAAGCCGAACGGGAACGCCGGGCCAAGGTGATCCACGCCGAAGGCGAATTGCAGGCCTCGGAAAAACTCATGCAGGCTGCCGAAATGCTCGGGCGTCAGCCGGGGGCCATGCAGTTGCGCTACATGCAGACGCTGAGTTCGATTGCCGGTGACAAGAGTTCGACCATCGTCTTCCCGCTGCCGATCGAATTGCTCAAGGGGATGGCGGATTTGTCGTCAAAATCCTGATACACCGATAACCAGTGGCGAGGGAGCTTGCTCCCGCTGGGTCGCGAAGCGGCCCCAACATCTGCGACTGCTACGCAGCCCCAGCGGGAGCAAGCTCCCTCGCCACAAAAAGATTATATTTTGCGCAATTGTTCCAACGCCTCATACGGCTCCCGCGCCCAGCGCTCCACCCGTTCACGAAGCAACGCCGAGGCTTCGCGACGCTTGTCATCGCCGTCGCCGACAAACACCTGCGACGGCTGCTTGGCATGTTGCCCCACCGCTGCAAACACTTGCCGGCGCTGCTCGATGTCCAACGCAAAGAACGCCGCCAACCGCCCCGCCATCGCCTGCGGCAGTTCGCTGTAATTCACCGCCCAGCCACCAAATGCCTGGCATTGCGCCAACCCCGACGCCAGCAACTGCCCCAACCGCCGAGCGATGTAATCCTCACGGCCGCTGAATGGAAATTCGTCATCCAGCACACTGGCGCCAATCATCCCCGGCACCATGTGCACGCCCGGGCGACGCAGATGCGAGACAGCAATTTCCAGCGGATCACGATAAAGAAACAGCCACGGTGTTTCAGGGAAGCACTCGCACAGCAACGGCAGCTCACCGATGTTCCAGGCGTCGAGTTTGATCACCAACCGTTGCTCCACGCCACGTCGACATTGCCCGTAGGCCGACAGTAACCCTTTGATCGCCACACGGCGCTCGACAGCAGGCAAATCGCTGCGTAGCAACGCGTCCAGTGGCGGGGGTTCGCTGATGACAATGTGGTTGTCGAGTCGCGCCAGCATCTGGCTGACCAGGGTCGAGCCACAACGGGAGGCGTGAAAGATAAAGGCGCTCGGTGTCAGGCCGGGACTGCAAGCCTGCCAGTCCGCAAGGGTCGACAATGCCGTTTTTCGACGGAATGCCTGATTGAACGGCAGTTGCAGCGCATCCTCCACGGCGTCACGAAAAAACGGCTGATGCAGCCGCGTGTCACCGAACCAGCACCAGTCGACTTGCCATTGCCCGGCCTCTTGCCACACGCGAATCGGCAACCAGCCTTCGAGGTTCAGGCGCTCCATTGTTCAGTCCACTGGCGGCGACCATCGCGCATCGCCGCACGCAGTTCTTCACGGGTAAACGCAAGGCCGCGCTCGGCGGCCAGCTCCAGAGTGCGGGCGACAAAGGCTTCGTTGTCCCGCAATCCCTGCAAGGTCTTGCACAGCTGCGGTTCGCCGGCCAGCAGTGCCTTGAATTGCTCTAAAGCTTGATCACCGATTAGCGGCGACGGCGTGGTTGCCACCCCATCGATAATCGCCTGCTCCAGCCAGGCACCGGGCCGGCAATCGAGCACCAGATGAATCCGTGTCTGGGTATCGCGATTGTCCACGCGATGAGGTCGCGCCAGGTCGAGGTACCAGCACTCGCCAGCGGCCATCGGCATGCGCTGGCCGTCCAGCATGAAGTCCACTTGAGGGGGGCTGAGCAGCGGGATGTGCAGACGCAAGTCCGCATCCGGCTCGCCCAGGTCATAGTCACGATGCTCATGGATACGCCCGCCCGGGCCAAGTCGCAACAGGCGCGCGCAGACAATCTCCAGCGGCAGATCCCGCAGCCCTTGCTGCCATCGACCATCCCGTCGCCAGGGTTCGCGCAATCGAGGTTCACCGCTTCCGGGTGCCAGCTCGGTCAAGGCATCGGCCGCGGAAATCAGCGCCACGCCGCTCCAGTCGCCGGTGTAGTAAGCGCTGTTGAAGTGACCGTGCCAGTCGTCCTCACCGATCGCCGCCAGCGCCTGCAACAGCAACGGCAAATCCACCGTCACCGGCAATCGGGAGAATGCCGGCCGGCTCATCGTTTTGGCAGCACCGCGCATTCGCCGAGCCAGGTCAGCAAACGGTCAAGACAGGCCTCGACCGATTGCGCGCCCGTATCGAGCACCAGCGACGCACACGGCGGTGGTTCGTAAGGCGCGGAAACACCGGTGAAGCCCGCCAACTCACCCCGTCGAGCCCGGGCGTAATGACCTTTGGGATCACGCTGTTCACACACCGTCAAAGAGGCGCTGCACCAGACTTCGCGGTAATCCTCGCCCAGCCGTCGGGCAAACAGTTCGCGCAACTCCACCAAGGGCGCAATCATCGCGAGGATGACAATCTGCCCATTCTCGACCAACAGCGCCGCCACTTCGCTGGCGCGGCGGATGTTTTCCAGGCGATCACTGTCGGTGAACCCCAGATCGCGATTGAGCCCGACCCGCAGTCCATCGCCATCGAGCACCACACTCTGCACGCCATGTTCGAACAGCTCGGCGTGCAGTGCCTGGGCCAATGTCGACTTGCCCGC
Source organism: Pseudomonas sp. 01L34 (assembly GCF_056400265.1). Classification (NCBI taxonomy): domain Bacteria; kingdom Pseudomonadati; phylum Pseudomonadota; class Gammaproteobacteria; order Pseudomonadales; family Pseudomonadaceae; genus Pseudomonas; species Pseudomonas sp. 01L34. Next base: position 36,464 of record NZ_JBFTSX010000006.1, on the reverse strand, counting down.
GGCCGGTAAACCGGTCAGCAGAATCGCCGTGCCGCGATGGCCGTTGCGGGCCTCCCGTTGGGCGCGGCTGATGCTCGCCGTCGGCGCCAGCAGGTTAGCGGACCGGGGCATGGGCCACCGGTACCGTGATATCGCCCGCCGCCCACGCCGCTTCGCGATTAGCCAGTGCGGTGGCGATGGACTGGACTTCGGTAGATTGCACTTCGTCCGGCAGCGGATCGAGACCGGCGCTGGCGAAGATTTGCCCGTAAGCGTTGCGCAGGTCAGCGTAGGACAGGTCGCGACGCAGATCGGCCTGCAACGTGTTCAGTTCGCCCTGGATCAGATCCAGTTCGCCCAGCCCGGCCGCCTGATAGCGGTTGCGCAGCTGGCCGATGATTTGCCCGTCGATGTTCGACAATTGCTGATTGGTCTGGAACTGCCGCAGTGCTTCGCGGTAGTTGGCGTTGGCCACGTAGAGCTGGGCCAACACTGCGATGGACATCGCCTGACGACGTGCCGCGGCGACTTCTTCGCCGGCCTTGGCGACATCGATCGCGGCGGGTGCGGAAATCACATTGAACAGGTTCCAGGTGACTTTCACCCCGTAATCCGCCCAGCTCTGTTCCACCAAAAACGAGTTGCTGTCGTAATGCCCGCCAGCGGAGAACTCCAGCCCTGGTAACAGGCGCAGCATGGCTTTGCGGGTTTCGGCCGCGCTGATGCGGGTCTGGTAATCCTGCTCGCGCAACTCCGGCCGACTGGTCAGGGCTTCCTGCTCCAGGCTGGCGAGGTCGACCTTGAGTTCCGGAATGTCGTAATCGTCCTGGGTCGCCAGCGTCAGCTCGGTATTCAGTGGCAGGTTGATCAGGGTCGCCAACTCGGTTTTTGCCAGCGACAGCGCGCGGCGTTGCTCTTCCAGTTGCCGGGTGGCTTCGATCAGCGAGCGCTGATAAGCCAACGACTGGATCGGATCGCCGATACGCTGTTGGCTCATGCTCTGGCTATTCTCACGGGCGGTATCGACCCGGGCCATCAGGCTGTCGATTTGCTTGAGCAAACGTTCGGCGGCCACGGCTCGCCAATAGGCCGAGCGCACGTCCTGGACGATGGTGTTGATCACCTTGCGCCGACGTTCCTGCACGATCAGCCGCTGATCGCCCTGCTGCTTGGCGCTGATGTAGCTGACGCCGAAGTCGAGCACGTTCCAGACCATGGTCAGGTCCGCCACGTCACGGTCGCGGTCCTGGGAGGTCGACGGTTCCAGAGACTGGGTGCCGGTGCGCACGCTCTGGCTGCTGGAGGCGTTGACGTTGTTGCGCCCCACGTAACCGGCATCCAGCGCCATGCGCGGCAGCATGTCGAAACTGGCGAGGTCGAGTTGGCGCTTGGCCAGGGCTTCTTCCATGATCTTGAGCCGGCCTTCGAGGTTGTATTTCACCGCGCGGGCCATGGCCTGGTGCAGGGTCAGCGGGCCGCTGAGGGGCTCCTGACCCTTGTACATGTTTTGCAGATCGCTTTTGGCGCGCTGTTGGCTGACGCTGCGTTCGATCGGTTGACTGGTGACTGCACATCCGCTGATCGCCAGCGCCAGCAGGCTGGCGCCGAACAACTTATGACTTCTTTTCATCCTTGTATTGCCCCCGGTGCCGCACTGCTTTAATGATTTTTTCAGGCCTGCATTTCACTGATGCCGACCTGGCGCAAAGCCGCGGCCAGGCTGTCGACCTGCCGTTGCTCGGTGTCTTTGAGTTGTTGCAATTGCTGGCCTAGAGTCGGTGCGCCAAACACGCCGCGCAGCCCTTGGGAAGCATCCCCCGCTTTGATTGACTGATTACCAAAGGTGTTCAGCGAATCCCCCTCGCTACTGGTGTTCTGATTGAACAAGCTCGACAGCGTGCTGCTGCCGAAGACCCCGCCATCGCCCCCGCCAAAGCCGAGGAAGCCGTGGCCTGAGCCATCGCCGCCGTTGTCGCTGCTGGTGAATACCTGGGCAATAAAACTCGGCGTCAGCGCCCCGTGGTTTATGAAAATGTCGCCCAGAGGCCGAATGCCATTGCCCATCACCCGTTGTTCAAACAACGGGGCAAAGGTCAGTGGCGAGCCGAGATCGCCAGTGGGTGGGGTGAAGATGATCGGTTGCAATGGCACGTTCGGCGGATCGGCCACGACCACCGGTGTCAACACCAAGGGGGGTGGCGTCGGTACGGTGTCGATTGTGTAGTTATTGGATACCGCGACGCTGGCGCCCAGGTTGCCCGCCAGGTCCGTCACATTGCTGGTGTCCAGCGCAATGAAGTTGCTCGGGTCGGTAATGTTCGCGGTGGGCGTGAAGGTCCCGGTCCAGGTCTTGCCGCCGTCACTGCTGGCCAGATTGGTCAGTTCACCGTTGGTCACGCTCAGGTCCGACAAGTCGAAGTTGCTGACCGCTTCGCTGAACGTGAAGGTCACCAGTGTCGTCTGGCCAATTCCCAACACCGGATTGGCAACCACGATGCTGACGGTCGGACGGGTCGCATCAAGTGCGTAGTTGTTGGAGATGGCGATGCTGGCGCCGGCATTGCCCGCGGCGTCGAGCACATTGCCGGTGTCGAGCAGGATCAGGTTGGTCGCATCGTTGACGCTGGCGGTCGGCGTGAGTGTGGCGGTCCAGGTCACTCCGCCGTCGCTGCTGGCCAGGTTGGACAACACGCCATTGGCCACGCTGAGGTCGGACAGGTCGAAACCGGACACCGCTTCGCTGAAGGTAAAGGTCACCGTGGTGGTCTCGCCGATACCCAGTTTATTGTCCGCGACCACAATGGTCGCGGTTGGACGCACGGTGTCGATGGCGTAGTTGTTGGAGTCGGTCACGCCGACGCCGCTGTTGCCCGACACGTTGGTCACACCGCTGTTGTCCAGGCGGATCAGGTTAGTGGTGTCCGTGACACTGGCGGCAGGCGTGAAAGTCGCCGTCCAGGTCACGCCGCCATCGCTGGAAGAAACACTGCTGAGGGTGCCGTTGGCGACCGTCAGGTCAGCATTGGTGAAACCGCTCACCGCTTCGCTGAAGGTAATGGTCACCAGCGAGGTTTCACCGGCCTTGAGGGCACTGTCGGCAACGACGATGGTGGCGGTCGGCACCTGGGTTTCCACCACATAGTTGGCCGAGTTGGTGGTGCCCGCTCCAGTGTTGCCGGCCACGTCCGACACGCCGCTGTTGTTCAGGGTAATGATGTTGCTGGCGTCGGTAACCCCGGCAGTCGGGGTGAAGGTCGCGGTCCAGGTGATGCCGCCGTCGCTGCTGCTGACCGCGCTCAAGGTACCGTTGGCGACGCTCAAGTCACTGTTGTCGAAACCCGTCACCGCTTCGCTGAAGGTGATGGTCACCAGGGCCGTTTCCCCCGGTTTCAAGGTCGAATCATTCAACACGATGGTGGCCGTCGGACGCTGGCTGTCGATGGCGTAGTTGTTGGAATCAGTGGTGCCGCTGCCGGCGTTGCCCGCCAGGTCGCTGATCCCGGTGTTGTCCAGGGTGATCAGGTTAGTGGTGTCGTTGATGCCCGCCGAAGGCGTGAAGGTCGCCGTCCAGGTGATGCCGCCATCGCTGCTGCTCACCGCGCTCAGCGTACCGTTGGCGATGGTCAGGTCGGCGTTGGTGAAACCGCTCACCGCTTCGCTGAAGGTGATGGTCACCAGCGAGGTTTCGCCGATTTGCAGCGCCGTGTCCGCGACCACGATGGTAGCCGTCGGGCGCACGGTGTCGATCGCGTAGTTGTTGGAATCGGTGGTGCCGCTGCCCACGTTACCGGAGGCGGCCGCCTGCACGCCGGTGTTGTCCAGGGTGATCAGGTTGGTCGCGTCGGTGATGCTGGCGGTCGGGGTGAACGTGGCCGTCCAGGTGATGCCGCCATCGCTGCTGCTCACTGCCGTGAGCGTACCGTTGGCGATGGTCAGGTCGGCATTGGTGAAACCGGTCACCGCTTCACTGAAGGTAATGGTCACCAGCGACGTTTCACCGATTTTCAGCGCGTTGTCGGCCACCACGATGGTGGCCGTTGGCAGCACCGTATCGATGGTGTAGTTGCCTGAGTTGGTGGTGCCACTGCCGGTGTTGCCGGCCACATCGGTCACACCGGTATTGTTCAGGGTGATGACGTTGCTCGTGTCATTCACGCCGGCGGTTGGGGTGAAGGTCGCGGTCCAGGTGATGCCGCCATCGCTGCTGCTCACTGCCGTGAGCGTACCGTTGGCGATGGTCAGGTCGGCATTGGTGAAACCGGTCACCACCTCGGAGAAGGTGATCGTCACCAACGATGTTTCTCCGGCACTCAGGGCGGCGTCCGCCAGGACGATGGTGGCCGTCGGGCGTTGGCTGTCGACGGCGTAATTGTTGGAGTCGGTAGTGCCGCTTCCAGTATTGCCGGCCCCATCGGTCACCCCGGTGTTGTCCAGGGTAATCAGGTTGGTCGCATCGGTGATGCTCGCTGCCGGTGTCAGGGTGGCGGTGTAGGTGATGTTATCGCTGGTGCTCAGACTGCTCAGGGTACCGTTGCTCACCGTCAGGTCGGCGAGGCTGAAGCCGGTCACCGCCTCGGAGAAGGTGATGGTCACTACCGAAGTCTGACCCACCGCCAGCGCCGAGTCCGCGACCACGATGGTGGCCGTCGGGCGCACGGTATCGATGGCGTAGTTGTTGGAATCGGTGGTGCCGCTGCCTACGTTACCGGAGGCGGCCGCCTGCACGCCGGTGTTGTCCAGGGTGATCAGGTTGGTCGCGTCGGTGATGGCGCTGGTCGGTGTGAACGTGGCCGTCCAGGTGATGCCGCCGTCGCTGCTGCTCACCGCCGTGAGCGTACCGTTGGCGATGGTCAGATCAGCGTTGGTGAAACCGCTCACCGCTTCGCTGAAGGTGATCGTCACCAGTGAGGTTTCACCGATTTTCAGTGCGTTGTCGGCTACCACGATGGTCGCCGTCGGCAGCACCGTATCGATGGTGTAGTTGCCGGAGTTGGTGGTGCCGCTGCCGGTGTTGCCCGCCAGATCACTGACCCCGGTGTTGTTCAGGGTGATGACGTTGCTCGAGTCATTCACACCGACGGTCGGGGTGAAGGTCGCGGTCCAGGTGATGCCGCCGTCACTGCTGCTCACCGCCGTGAGCGTACCGTTGGCGATGGTCAGGTCGGCGTTGGTGAAACCGCTCACCGCTTCGCTGAAGGTAATGGTCACCAGCGAGGTTTCGCCCGCGGTCAGCGTTGTATCGGCCAGCACAATCGTGGCGGTCGGGCGTACCGTGTCGATGGCGTAGTTATTGGAATCGGTGGTGCCGCTGCCGGCGTTGCCCGCCAAATCGCTGATCCCGGTGTTGTCTAGGGTGATCAGGTTGGTGGTGTCGTTGATGCTGGCGCTCGGGGTGAAGGTCGCCGTCCAGGTGATGCCGCCGTCGCTGCTGCTCACCGCAGTGAGCGTACCGTTGGCGATGGTCAGGTCAGCGTTGGTGAAACCGCTCACCGCTTCGCTGAAGTTGATGGTCACCAGCGAGGTTTCGCCGATTTTCAGTGCCGAGTCCGCGACCACGATGGTGGCCGTCGGGCGCACGGTGTCGATGGCATAGTTGTTGGAATCGGTCGTGCCAATGCCTACGTTACCGCTGGCGGCCGCCTGCACGCCGGTGTTGTCCAGGGTGATCAGGTTGGTCGAGTCGGTGATGCTGGCAGTCGGGGTGAACGTCGCCGTCCAGGTGATGCCGCCGTCGCTGCTGCTCACCGCCGTGAGTGTGCCGTTGGCGATGGTCAGGTCCGCGTTGGTGAAACCGCTCACGGCCTGATCGAAAGTGATGGTCACCAGTGAGGTTTCGCCGATTTTCAGTGCGTTGTCGGCTACCACGATGGTCGCGGTCGGCGGAGCGGTGTCGATCACGTAGTTGTTCGAGTTGGTGGTGCCGCTGCCGGTGTTGCCCGCCAGATCACTGACCCCGGTGTTGTTCAGGGTGATCAGGTTGGTGGTGTCGTTGATGCCCGCCGAAGGCGTGAAGGTCGCCGTCCAGGTGATGCCGCCATCGCTGCTGCTCACCGCGCTCAGCGTGCCATTGGCGATGGTCAGGTCGGCGTTGGTGAAACCGCTCACCGCTTCGCTGAAGGTAATGGTCACCAGCGAGGTTTCGCCCGCGGTCAGCGTCGTATCGGCCAGCACAATCGTGGCGGTCGGGCGCACGGTGTCGATGGCGTAGTTATTCGAGTCAGTGGTGCCGCTGCCGGCGTTGCCCGCCAGGTCGCTGATCCCGGTGTTGTCCAGGGTGATCAGGTTGGTGGTGTCGTTGATGCTGGCGCTCGGGGTGAAGGTTGCGGTCCAGGTGATGCCGCCGTCGCTGCTGCTCACTGCCGTGAGCGTACCGTTGGCGATGGTCAGGTCCGCATTGGTGAAACCGCTCACCGCTTCGCTGAACGTAATGGTCACCAGCGAGGTTTCGCCGATTTTCAGCGCCGTGTCTGCGACCACGATAGTGGCCGTCGGGCGCACGGTGTCGATCGCATAGTTGTTGGAATCGGTGGTTCCGCTACCGGCGTTGCCGACAGCATCGATGACCCCGGTGTTGTCCAGGGTGATCAGGTTGGTCGTGTCGCTGATACTGGCGGTCGGGGTAAAGGTCGCCGTCCAGGTGATGCCGCCGTCGCTGCTGCTCACCGCCGTGAGCGTACCGTTGGCGATGGTCAGGTCGGCGTTGGTGAACCCGGTCACTGCTTCGCTGAAGGTGATCGTCACCAGTGAGGTTTCGCCGATTTTCAGCGCATTGTCCGCCACCACGATGGTCGCGGTCGGACGGAGCGTATCAATGGCATAGTTGTTCGAATCGGTGGTGCCGCTCCCGGTGTTGCCCGCCAAATCGCTGACCCCTGTGTTGTTCAGGGTGATCAGGTTGGTCGTGTCATTGACGCTGGCCGAAGGCGTGAAGGTCGCGGTCCAGGTGATGCCGCCATCGCTGCTGCTCACTGCCGTAAGCGTACCGTTGGCAATCGTCAGGTCGGCGTTGGTGAAACCGCTGACTGCTTCACTGAAGGTAATGGTCACCAGCGAGGTTTCACCAATGCTCAGGCTGGTATCGGCCACCACCAGGGTCGCGGTCGGGCGCACGGTATCGATGGCGTAGTTGTTCGAATCGGTGGTGCCGCTCCCGGCATTGCCCGCCAGGTCGCTGACTCCGGTGTTGTCCAGAGTGATCAGGTTGGTCGTATCGGTGATGCTGGCGGTTGGGGTGAAGGTTCCCGTCCAGGTGATGCCGCCATCGCTGCTGCTCACCGCCGTGAGCGTACCGTTGGCAATCGTCAGGTCCGCGTTGGTGAGACCGGTGACCGCTTCATTGAAGGTGATGGTCACCAGCGAGGTTTCGCCGACTTTCAGCGCATTGTCCGCCACCACGATGGTCGCGGTCGGGCGTACGGTGTCGACCGTGTAGTTATTGGAGTTGGTGGTGCCGACGCCGGCGGTGCCCAGGCCGTTTATCACGCCGGTGTTGTCCAGGGTGATGACGTTGGTCGTATCGGAAATACTGGCGGACGGGGTGAACGTTGCCGTCCAGGTGATGCCGCCATCGCTGCTGCTGACGGCGCTCAGGGTGCCGTTGGGGATAGTCAGGTCCGCGTTGGTGAAACCGGTCACGGCCTCGGAAAAGGTGATCGTCACCAAGGACGTTTCGCCGATGCTCAGTGTGGTGTCGGCGACCACAATGGTCGCGGTCGGCGGTGGCGAATACGCGGTGTTGAGTACGCCACCGTCGTTGTAGATAGTCGAGAAAGAGGTCGGCGAGGTGCCGGTTGAACCTCCGCCCTGCGCGGTACCGCCTGCACCACTGGCTGCGGCATTACCGGCCAGGGCCGCGAAGTTGGCAGCCGTGATCAGTAGCGTGCCTTTGTTCCAGATCGCACCGACGCCCCGGCCGCCAATGCCGCCATTACTGGCATTGCTGCCTTGGCCACCACCACCGCCACCGCCGCCACCGGCGCCGATGTTGTTGCTGATGGTCGACGTGCCGATGACGGTTATGGTGCCGCTGCTGGCGTTGTAGATCCCGCCTACCGCGTTGCCGCCAGCACCACCTACCTTGTCCCAACCGGCCCCGCCGCCGCCACCGCCAATGGAAATCGTGCCATTGGTGGCCGTCGCACCGTTACCGCCGTTGCTGTAATAGGAAACGCCCACCCCGCCAGCACCGCCAGTGGTGGAACCACCGCGACCGCCCATGTGGGTGGCGTCATAGCCGCCGCCATAACCACCGACACCGCCGCTGCCCGCCTGGCCGCCCAATGTGCCGGTGCCCGGCCCTGCCGATCCGCCGTGCCCGCCGCCCTGGCCGCCCAAACCGCCACCACCGCCGCCGCCACCGCCGTAAAAAGCGCCCGTGACACCGCCGCCGCCACCACCACCGGAAGCGGCGTTGGAGGTCACGGTAACGTTTTTCAGGGTCAGGTTCCCGGCGTTGAAAATCCCCCCGGCCATTGCGCCCGTGGCGCCGTAGCCACCGTTGCCACCGTTGCCCGCCACCAGGCCACGGGTGATCACCAGGCCATCGAGCGTCACGGTACTGCCAGACGCCACTTCAACCACTCGGGTCTTGTACTGACCATCAAGAGTCACATCTGCCACACCGTCGTTGTTCAAGTCGCCATCAACGTAGACGTTCTTGTTGATCAGCAATTCGGAGGTCAACTGCACCGTCATGCCGGTGCTGAAGGTGACGATATCGCCGTTCTGCGCCGAGGCGAGGGCGGCACGCAGCGAGCCGACGCCCGTGTTGGCGTTGTTGGTGGCGGTCCAGGTGGCCAGGCCCCACTGATACTCGCTCATGGCCTTGGTCGAGAGTACGTTGGCGCTTTCGATGTTGCCGGTGGCAATTTCCAGATTCCAGTCGCCACCGACCCCGGTGCGGTTGCTGGAAGCGGCGATATCACGGCCGGTCAGTTGCGCCAGCGAGTCGACGAAACTCAAGCCGCGCTCGCCTTCGGCGGTGTAGCAGCCGTAGATCAAGATGTCGCCGCCGACGTTCATGTCCTTGCCGATTTCCGCCAGCACGGCGCTGCGCGCCGCGACGTTATCGGCCGACAGATAACTATTACCCAGCCACAGATCGCCTGCGTTGCCGTGGGCGATGATCTGCACCGAACTGATGCCCTGATGGGTATCGAGGTAGTCGGCAATCTGCTGCAAGCCGTCCTTGCCCGCGTCCAGCTGGACCACCTGAGTGCCCGGCGCGACGCCTTTAAGCAGGCTGTTGGCGTCCTTGACCCGCGAATCGACGAACACCACGCTTTGCCCTGGCACCGCGACAGGTGTCGGGGTTGGCGTGGCATCGGCCTGGCCGTGGGTGTCCTTGCTGGCGACCGACTTGTCGGCAGTCGGTGCCTTGACCGCGTCGGCCGTGGTATGGGTGTCAGCCTGGGCAGTATCGGCCACTGTGGCGGCCACCGCGCCGTCGAACAGCATGCGCGGCTCCAGGGACATGATCATTGGCGTGGCCAGCGCTCGTGCGCCTTCGGTAACCCGCGACTTGCCTTTGCTCCACCACATGCTGCTCACCCGGACTCGAACTTTTTGACAGACCAATGAAAACGCCGCGATCAACTGATCGCGGCGTCGGCTTTCATACGAATGACATTGGCGGCGCTGGCTGAGCCATCGAGCCAAAAGGACAACTCGGCGTATTGCTTGAACAAATCCGGCGGCAGGATCGTGCGCCTGGACTGCAATTGAACCTTGGCCTTCACCTTGTGCAGCCCCGAGAGGCCAAGGGCTTGGTCGAATTCCGGCGCGTCGTAGGCCAAATGATCGAAATCATGTTCGAACCAGGGTTCACCGATGAAGTCGTAAACCAGCCGCATCACCCGCTCTGGCGCCTGGCTCAGCAGGTCGTAATCGATGATCAGCAGTGAGTCGGCGTGTTCGCCGTAATAGGCTTCCTTGAGGGCGGCCCAGGAAAACCCCACCAACCGATTGCGTTGGGCCAGGGTTTCGCAGCGGCTGTAGACCGTGTTGCGCTCAACCGCATCGCCGAACAGCTTGGTGTTTTCGAAGGGATTGGCGCGGTACAGGCGCTCGATGCTGTCCATGACCCAGGCGACATTGCGCACACAGGCAATGATCTTGGCTTGAGGGAACAGATCGCTGATCGCCGGCAGGCGCGAACTCCACAAGCGGTTGGTGTCGAACACCACCGGTTTGTCGGCCTTGTCGGCGTAGTAAGAATCGAACAGACCACGCAACAGGCGGCGACGCAGGTCGGTGTCGATCACCGCGCCGAATTCGCTGCCGGCGCTGCATTGCTCCAGAACGCCGGAAAAGAGTGCGCCCACGGGGCTGGTCATGCCGGCATGGAAACGCGGATTCTGCAAAAGAATGGCAGAAAGCAGGGTCGAGCCCGAGCGCGGCAAGCCGGAGATAAAGTGGAACTGCTGCAATCCATTCACCCGTCATTCAGTCCTTTGTACGACGGAGCGTAGACCATGAATGGCCTTACAGCTAGTGGTGTTTTGATATCAAATTGGAGCTAAATCGACTGGAAAACGCAATTTATATAACCGTTTAAAAGTTGAATCGTTTAAGCCCTGAAACCACGGATTACTTCAGCACGTACAAGCGTGCCACGGCGCCTCCCCCCCGGGCTTCGTCGACGCGTTGCCAGCCCGCGGGCAATGGAGCGAACTCGTCCGCCCCCTCGAGGGTACCGACCAGCCATACCCGACCAGTGCCTTTGGGCAAGGCATCGAGGCTATCCAGGTAGATGTCATTGGTCACCAGCGTACCGAAACCGTAGGCGTTCGGCCGGCTCGACCGGCCATCAGCCAATGGTGGCGTGTACAGCATCGGTTTGGCGTTGGTCTGGTTGTAATAGACGTAACTCAGGTACCAGAGCATGTCACTGGTGACGATTCGGTCGCCGGGCATGAAGTGCTGGTTCACGTGTTTGGCCATGACGCTGATCTGATCCTCAGTATCCACCGTGGCATTGTTCTTCACCCCCACCAGCTCGACACCGACAAACAGCAGCAGCACGGCCAGTGCCAAGACCTTGAAGTCTGCGTACAAGCGATCGACGGCCAGCGCGACAACCATCGGCAGACCCAAGGCGTAAGCGGTCAGGTAACGCTCGATGAACACCGGCGAGATGAACGACACCGCAAACACCAGCAATAACGGGACTGCGGTGTAGATCACCGCCAGCGCACTGCCACGGAACACACTGCGGTCGCGGGCCAGCGCCACGCCCGCCAGGGCCACCAATGCCAGTGGCAGCGCGATAAAAATCAGCGTGGGCAGGTTCTCGCCATCGTCCTGGATCAGGAGCGACCAGATCATCGACGGCAATGAGTCGAGCATGACGGGGGGCTCCCATCCCACATCACCATTGGCCTTGAGCAGATCCAAGTGCTGGATCAGATCGATCAGGCTGGGCACCCACGGCAAGTACAACAGCACGATGGCCACATTGGCCAGCCACCAGCCCGAGCGCTGAATGTGCCGCAGTCGATACCCTGGCTGCACACGGATCAGGCCCAGATACAACCAGTGACACAGCACGCACAGCGCGGTGAAGTAATGGGTGTAGAACGCCGCTGTCATCAGCAGGGTGTAGATCACCAGATAGCGCGTGCGTTGTGGCCGTTTTATCCAGTACACCAGGGCGATCGTGGCGCCGATCAGCCACATCCCCAACAGCGAATACATCCGCACTTCCTGGCTATACCGCACCGCCGTGGGCAACAGCGCCAGCAGAACCCCGGCCAGCAACGCGGCGCGGCGGGTCGCGAGCAGGTCCACCAGCCAGACACCGAGCCCGACCGTAGCAATCCCCGGCAGCGCGCTCAGGCAACGAATCGAAAAAATGCCGTCGCCGAACAGCCCGATCCAGCCGTGCAGCAGCATGAAATACAGCGGCGGATGCACATCATGGGCTGCATGTTCCCAGATCCCGGCCAGAGAGTACTGGCTCAACAACAGGCTGGACCCTTCGTCACCCCAGATCGCCGCCGCCGTCAGGTCGTAAAAACGCACCAGCGCAGCCAATGCCAGGATCGGCAGCAGCCAGTGCTCCCGCGCCCACCGCAATAAGCGACGGGCAGCCGCCCATGAGCCCGGTGTCGCGTGCGGATCCTGAGTGTCACCCAGCGGTGTTTCTCTGCGCGCCTCCATTGCCTCCCCTTGTTTCAACCTGATGTGCCTCGACCTAATGAACTTCGACCAGTGAATACGCAATTTTCTCAAGCACTGTAGGACAGGCTCAGGCCCGTCGTCGATGCTGGCTTTACGACGGACGACGTCCGGCAATCATTCCGATCAGCGTCTACGCTTTGGCGTGGCGTGACCCAGCCACGGAGATGAACGGAGTCGGCTGATCACTGCGATCCGCCCGGATAACCGGGCCTGCGATGTGACATATCAGACACTAACCTGAGGGATGAGGAACTATGGAAGTATTCATGGGCACTATCCAACCTTTCGCCTTTAACTTCGCCCCCAACGGCTGGGCCCTGTGCTATGGCCAGACGCTGGGGATCTCGCAATACCAGGCGCTGTTCTCACTGCTGGGAACCTACTATGGAGGCAATGGCACTACCAATTTCATGCTGCCCAACCTGCAGGGGCGCATGCCGATTGCCCAGGGCAACGGCCTGGGCCTGACCCCGCGTGTCATCGGCGAGGTCTCCGGGACCGAAAACGTCACCGCGACCATCAATAACCTGCCCAACCACACCCACGCCCTGTCCGGGCTCACGGCCACCACCACCCTGCAACTGGCCAGCCCGGCGAGCAACCCGGTCACCAACCCGACCGCGACCAACTCGTACATCGGTGCCTCGGGCGGCGGGCCAGGCTCGGCGAGCATCTACTCCGATCAGCAAGGTGCTGCGGCGGTACCGCTCAAGGGTGTCACCAGCACGGTGACGGGGGAAATCTCGTCCGCCGGCAATGGTTTGCCCATGACGGTGATGAACCCGTTCCTGGTGCTCAACTTCAGCATCGCCCTGAACGGATTGTTCCCTTCACGTAACTGAGGGTCTGGCCGGGGGATGCACATCCCCCGGCCACTTTTGCTTGATGGAGGGATGCCATGCTGCAACAGGTTCAAAGCCAACACTTTCAGGCACTGCTGGGCAAGACCGGGACGCTGCGGCTGCCCGATGGCAGTGAATTGCCGATCCATATCGACACCCTTAAAGAAACGCCCCATTCACAGATGCCCAAAAGCGAGCGCATGCCGTTCAGCGTCGAGCTCAACAGCCTGCAACCCACCGACTTTGTCGATGGCTTGTGTGCGCTGGAGTTGCCGGAACTGGGCCAGGTGGAAAATATTTTCGTCTCGCGAGTACCGACCATGGGGCGGGATCCCGACGTGGGTTATTTCTACATCGCCTTCAACTGAGACTTTGTGGGAGCGGGCTTATGTGGTGAGCCCCTCACCACACTTTTTTGTATTGCTCTTAACCCTGCGGGTACCACACCAACCGCTCCGCCGCCGGGTTGCGCTCTTCAACCTGAAACCCCAGCGCCAGGTAATGCTGGCGCGCATGGGGATTGTTGGCCCAGACCACCGTCGCCACCGGGCAGCGGATTTGTTGCGCGGCTTTTTGCACGCCTTGCAGCACCGTCCGCCCGTAACCCCGGCCTCGAGCCTGGGGGATGAACGCCAGGTACAGCACGCGAATTTCATTGGGACCGAAGTCGGTGGTCAACGCGCCGATGGCTGTGTCGAGTTTCTCGATCACGTAATGCATGGCGTTGGGAAAGTTTTCCCCCAGTCCTTGTTCCTGCACGGTGAATTGCTGGGCAACCACCTGTTGAACCACTTCCTGCTCGCCGTCGATCCATTGCAGATCCGGCCGCGCCGCCTGGTAAAGGCTATGCAGAAAAGGTCCATCGCTGGTGCGCGAAGGCCTGACCACCAGGCCGTCCGCTGCCACTGAATCGCTGTTCGTCATCGCTGTTCTCCCTAGAAACCGCTTTCCCTGACCCCCAGGGCTGCCATGCGCCGCCAGGCAACGCCCAACAACGATTCGCCGCTGCCCTGCAACACCACAATGCCGCGCAAAGGTTGCACCGGCGTCGGCGTCTCTTCGAGGACGCTCAACCGAGCGCCATACTGCGCCTGCACCGGCTCGGCGCGCTGATGCTCATCCCGGCGTACGGCAATCGGCCCGTGATGATCGGAAGTCAGCGCCTCTTGATCGACATAGGCCGCGCCGTTGGTATCGATTTCGCTTAATTGCACGGCAATCGCTGGGTGCATCGGGTCATCGGCGATGAACCGCCCGCGAGCACCCGAAGCAACACGCCAGAGCTCGGCTTCAGCCAGATAACCGCGCAACCGCGCGCCGTCTTCGACCACCCGCGCCAAAGGATCTTTAGTCGAAAGCCAGCGACCGACCGTTAACTGCGGCAACAGGTCGCGCACCTTGCCGGCGTGGGGCGCACGCAATAGCAGTCGCTCACGCTGGGCGACCAGGCCGCGGTATTCAGCCACCGCTTCCGCCAGGCGCTGCTCGACGATTCCGGCGTCGGCCGCGGTTTCGCTACGGCTGGCCTGACGACGCATCTGCAACTGCTGAATCTGGATCTCGCGGCGGACGATGGCCTGGCGTGAGTCCAGGTCCGGTGATTCCAGCTCGATCAGCACCTCGCCCTGGGCGACAACCTGGCCGTCATGCACATTCACCGTTTTTACCCGCGCCGCCACCGGCGCGTGCAAGGCGCTGGTGTGTCCCGCCTCCAGCATCGTCGGCAGCTCCACCGCGCTGCGCCACGGCAGCACCAGCAGCAACAACAGCCCGAGCAATGTCAGGCTGCTGAGCAGTACCCGAGGCGTATGCGCCTGTTCGCGACGACTCCACCATTGCCGCCACTCGCTCAGGATCGGCAGGAAGATGAACCACACCAGCTCCACCAGCATCAGGAAGATCCCCAATACCTTGAAGAACAGGTGATAAACCGCCAGCGCAATCCCGAAAAACAACGCCGCGCGCCATAGCCACGAGCCGTATCCCCAGATCAACAACCGCCGCTGCATCCTCGGCGCCCACGGCTCCGGCGCCGGGGCAGCGTAGCCGAACAGGAACTCGCGCAATCGCCAGCGACACAAGGCAAAGGCACGTCCCTGAAGGTTGTCCACTTCCCAGAAGTCGCTGAGCAAGAAGTAGCCGTCGAAACGCATGAACGGGTTGAGGTTGATCACCAGCGTAGTAATCCAGGTCGCACTGGCGAGCATGAACGCCGCCGTGCGCCCGGGGCCATCGGGCAGCAGTGACCAGGCGAGCAGCGCGATACAGGCCAGCACCAGTTCCGCCAGCACCCCGCCGGCGCCGATCAGCAAACGCGCACGTCTATCGTTGACCCGCCAGGCGTCGCTGACGTCCGTGTAGAACATCGGCAGCAGCACCATGAACGCCACGCCCATGCTCTGCACCCGACAACCGGCGCGCTTGGCCATGAAGGCGTGGCCGAACTCGTGGCACAGCTTGGCGAAAAACAGCGCCACCGCGAACGCCAGCGCGCCACCGAGGCTGAACAGGTGCGGAAAGGTGGCGATGAATCGCTGCCAGTCCCGCGACACCAGAAACACCCCGAGCCCCAGCGTCGCGGGCAATCCGTAGCGCAATGCGCGCGGGCCGAAACGCTCCAGCCACGGCCAGACGCGATTGAGAAAGGCGTCCGGACGCCACAGCGGAATCCGGAAAAACAGGTATTGATGCAGCAGGATTTTCCACAGGCTCTGGCGCTGAGCCGCGGCCTTCAGGCTGTAACTGGCGCGCTGCGATGGGTCGAGGGCGCTGATCAGGTCGTGGCCGCGCAAAAATTCCAGCAATTGCTCAAGCGCCGCGCCGTCCAGCGGCAGCCCTGGCTCGCGGTTGGCGGCACGCAGCACCTGCTCGGGATCACCCAGGGACCAATGACGCAGCAAGCGCATCGCCGCCGCGCCGAGTTTGAAATAACGTCCACGCACCGGGTCGGCCAGGGTCCAGCACGGTGACCCGTCGAGGGCCGGCGCCGCCGTCGACAATTGCAGGTCTGCCCGCAGGCTCGGCAGGCTCATCTAAAGGCCTACGCTCTGACGCAACCCGGCCAGCGGTCGACGCAACAGGTACAGCGCCAGCGGCGCACGGTCACCGAAGACTTTCGCCGTGCCACGCAAGCCAATGCGCGGCGGTGCGCCGTCGAATGTCGCATCCAGTCGATAAGCCAGTTGCCCGCCAGCTGTTGGCTGCGCTTCATAGGCCGAACGTTCGAGCCTGGCCTGGTGCCGCTGCAGTGGATCGCTGTCGAGAAACAGCGCGACCTGCGCCCCCGGCTCCAGAGCGATCGCATCGCCCACGGCCAATTCGATGCGCAACTCGGCCTGATTCGGGTCGGCGAGTTCCATCAAGCGCTCGCCGGTCTGCACCGGTTTACCGGTCCAGCGTTCGGCATCGGCGAACACCGCGATGCCATCCCGCTCGGCACGCACTTCGCTGCGTTTGAGCAGTTCACGGGCGTAATCCCGTTCGGCGCGTTTCTGCTCGACACGTGCGGCCAGCAGATCGATTTTCGAACTGGATTCGGCATCGGCGAAGGAACGTTGGGAATTGGCCTTGAGTTCCGCTTCGGCAACGCCCAGAGCGCGCTCGGCCACATCAGCCTGAGCCTTGAGCGTGGTGCTTTCGAAGCGCAGCAGCAGGTCGCCGGTCTTCACCGTCTGGTTGGGTTTGACCAGGAACTCGGCGATCACCCCGTCCAGCGGCGCCGCGACCACCCGACCGCCCAACGGGACGACCTCAGCCGGCGCCAACACCGATTGGCGCACCGGAATCAGTAACCCGAGCAACAACACGGCGACCAGTGCCACCTGACGCTTGCGCGTCCAGCGCAGTCGCCAGGGTTTGCGCGGTTGCAGCGCCAGCCAGGCATGGCTGTAGGTGTCGCCCAGTTGCGACAACAGCACCTGCTCGGCAGGGTTCCACGGCACATCCCGCGCCAGCCACAGCCCGCCGAAGATCTCGCCCTGATGATCAATCAGTGGCAACCAGAACACCTGAGCGGCCGACAGACTTTGCCAATCGGCCTGAATCGATTCACTGAGCAGATCGGGCGCGATCACCCGTGCCTGTTTCAGCACCTCGAGCTTGAACAGCTGCGCGACCGCTTGCTCGACAAACGCCACGAACGGTGCATTCGGCTCCACCGCACTGACACCGGTCACCGCCTGCACCTTGCCGGCGATCAACAACGCGGCATGGCGAAAACCGAACAGCGCCTGGCCGTCATTGACCAGGCTGTAAGCCAGTTGCGAAGGATTGCGCGCGGCGCGGGTCTGGCGTTCGAGGTCGAGAAACCTGGCGAACACCTGCTCGGCGCCGCCCGTTACCGGGGCGTTCACTTGAGCTCCGCGAAACGCGCCGTTCCGCTCATGCCGGCCAACAGGCCGCTGGCGTTGGGCAGTGTCGCCACCAGCAGCAAGGTCTGGCTGCCTTCGTCGATCCGCGCGCCGAGGCGCTTGACCGTGGCATCCAGCGGCTGACCGGTTTCATCGGGGACAAAACTGAACGTCTGGCCGGGCTTGAGCTTGCCCATCCAGCGTGACGGCACCAACAGGTGAATTTCCAGGGTGCGGTTATCGACCACATCCAGCAACGGCGCACCGGCGGCAACGCTTTCGTAGCGCTTGACCTTGCGCTCGACGACCTGGCCATCGAACGGCGCGACCACGCTGCAGCGCTTGACCTGAACCTGATAAACCTGAGATTGCGCCTGGGTTTCGCTGACCTTGGCCTCGGCCCGCGCCACTTCAAAGCGCCCCACCGAATTCAACGCCGCCAGTTGCCGATTATGGGCCAGCTCCTCACCGGCGCCACGATTGGCGGCCTGTGCCGCGTTGAGCTGAGCCTGATAAGCCGAGCAGTCAAACCGCGCCAGGGTGTCGCCCTTTTTGAACGACTCGCCCTCACTGAACGGCAACTCGACAATCCGCCCGGACAACTCACTGGCGAGCACCGCCTGATCCCGGGCTCGCAACACACCACGGGCCTCACTGCTGGCTGACGCGTTACCGCCGACCGCGTTGCTTTCCAACAACGGATCGTCTGGCGCAGGCGTTTGCGCCTGTACTACGCACGTTACAAAGGTTAATCCCGCAACCCAAACACGAAAACGCCGCATAACCGTAACTCCCTGACGGATGAGCGGAGTCTACGACAGCGGGGGGGCGCGTCAAGCAGATAGCCATCATTGGTTGGAAATGTAATGTTTCAAAAAGGACAAAATTTTCAGAGCGGTCGTTGATTTCCGAGCTCGATGAGTATCGGTAATAAATCCCACAAGAAATCAGGAACGACCATTCGATCAAAAACGAAATCGGCAATAGACACTTCATCCCCTACAAACGCAACAGCACATCTACCCTTTCCGCCGTAACAATCATTAATAGATGGGTCCAGGAATGGCTTGACCATCAACCAGACAAATGCACAAAACTGGCTTGCCGGCGCTGGGGATGTCCCTCCGAGTGATGCCTTGGTCAGTCAACGGTTGACGTCATCGCTAACTCGACTTAGGATCGTCTTACTGAACCCCGTACGCAGAGATTAAGTTCACTGGCAGTTGGTGGTGAAGAAACCGGCCTAGGCCGGTTTTTTCGTTTCTGAGGATTGAGTTTGTGCGTACCGCTTTCTTTGTTGATGGCTACAACGTGTTCTATGGATTGCTCGCGGGTACCCCATACAAATGGCTCAATCTGAAAGGCTTGCTGGGCCATGTCGCCCACATCGAGAACCCACAAAATTCACTCATCTCGGTTGATTACTTCACCTCATCTGTCAAACCAGAACTTGCCACTCGCGGCAGAGTGTCCAAAGAAGCTCAAGACACCTATGTGCGTGCTTTAAAAGCGACTAATGTTGCCGTTCACTATGGTCGCCATAAACTTGAGCCAGCTAAAGCACCTCGCTTCATTGACAGAAAGACCGCCGCCTCTCGCCAAGACAAGATCGACATCTGGAAGCCTGAAGAAAAAGAAACGGATGTCCACATCGCAATCAGCATGTATCGCACTGCGGCAAGGCAGGCCAAGCTCCATTTCCATGAGCAAATCGAACAGCTAGTCCTGGTATCCAGCGACACCGATATGACTCCAGCCCTGAGAGCAATTCGAGAAGATTTCCCAGACATAAGAGTTGGAGTCATTCTTCCTCATCGAGCCGAGTTAAACCGTCCATCACCAGGCTCTTTAAAGGAGCACTCACACTGGATGCGACGTGTCGTAACCTCAGAAGAGCTGCAGTCGCACCAGTTTCCAGTTCGTGTGGCTACTCATAAGGCACCCGCGATCAAGCCGGATTATTGGTAACGGCCCCTGCCACCGGATACACCGACTCCCATCCCCCACCCAACGCCTTGTACAACCCCACCATCGCCAACGACACCCCGGTCGAGCTTTCGACCCACTGCTGCTGGGTCGCCAGTAATTCGCCTTGCACGGTCAGGACGTTGACGAAATCCACCACACCTTCGACGTACTGCTGTTGCGCGGTACGCAGGGCGATCTGGTTCTGGCGCACGGCTTCGGCGAGGCTGTCGCGGCGCAATTGGCTGGCGTTGTAGGCGGTGAGTTGATTGTCGATTTCATGCCAGGCCCGCAGCACGGTTTGCTGGTAGGCCAGCGCGGCTTCCTGTTGTTGGGCTTCGCGCAGATGCAATACGCCCCGCAGCCGACCGCCGTCGAACAGCGGCAGGCTCAATTGCGGACCGATGCCGAACGAGCGCGAGCCCCAGGAGCCGAAATCGCTCAGTTGCAGGGCTTGCGAACCGATGTTGCCCGACAGGGTGATTCGCGGATAGAAGTCACCCTTGGCCATGCCGATGCTGGCGGTCGCGGCATGCAGTCGGGCTTCGGCCTGGCGGATATCCGGGCGGCGCTCGGCCAATTGCGACGGCAAGCCGATGGCGACCTGTCGCGGGGTTTGCGGTACCGGGGCGTCTGTGGATAACTCGGCGGACAACGCTTGCGGCGGTTCGCCCATCAACAGGCTCAGCGCGTTGATCAGTTGCGACTGACGCTGCTCCAGCGCCGGTAAACGTGATTCGATGGCCGCGACTTGCGCGGCGGCTTCGGCGACGTCCAGATCCGTCGCTACACCGTCGGCCAGGCGCAGTTGCGAGAGTTTCAAACTATGCCGGGCGACGTCGAGATTCTGCTCGGTGACGGTCCGGGTGCTTTGCACACCGCGCAGTTGAATATAGTCCTGAGCCGTTTCGGCGAGCACCGACAGCAGCACGCCACGGCGATCGTTTTCCGCCACCTCCAGGGTGGCATCGGCGGCTTCGGTTTCGCGGCGCACACGCCCCCAGAAATCCAGTTCCCAGGAGGCGGAAAAGCCTGCATCCCACAGGTTGTACGCCGAGTCGCCGTTATTGCCCGACGGATCGTTCAGGCCTTCACCACTGTTGCGTTTGCGCCCGTAGCTACTAGTGGCGGCAGTGTTGGGATAGCGCTCGGCGGTGATTACCTGGCGCGCGGCGCGGCTTTGTTGCAAGCGGCTGCTGGCGAGTTTCAAATCGAGGTTGTCGGTCAGGGCGCGTTGGGTCAGGGCCGAGAGTTTCGGATCGTGGAACACTTCCCACCAGCGTTCGTCCATCTCGTTGGGAACGACCTGACTGGCGGCGGCTTTGGCCGGTTTCGACCATAGGGCGACTTGCTGCGGCTGAGGGCGCTGGAAGTCCGGTCCGACGGTGCAGGCACTCAACGAAAGCAGGTTCAACACAATAGCGACAGAGCGAATACTAGCTCTGTGGCGAGGGGGCTTGCCCCCGTTGGGCCGCGCAGCGGACCCGAAATTTGCGAGCGCTGCGCACTCGAACGGGGGCAAGCTCCCTCGCCACGGGGATGTGTGATTAGCGAAGTTCATCGTTGTGCGACCTCATGCTCATCGGCCGTAGCGCTGGCAGTATCAATACTCGCCTCCACCGACATCCCCACCCGCAACCGCTCGGCCAATGGCTGGCCTGGATCGAGGATGATTTTCACCGGAATCCGTTGCACAACCTTGGTGAAATTGCCGGTGGCGTTGTCCGGTTTGACTGACGCGAAGGTCACGCCGGTGGCCGGTGCGATGCTCTCGACGCGTCCCTGCAGGGCTTCGCCACCAAGACTGTCGACATGCACCTGCACGTCCTGCCCCGGCTGTACGTCGGTCAATTGGGTTTCCTGAAAATTGGCGACCACATACGCCCGTTCCAGCGGCACCACGGCCAGAATCTTGCTGCCCGGCGTGACATAGGCGCCGACCCGCACCGCGCGCTCGCCGACCATGCCGTCCTGGGGGGCAACGATGCGCGTATAGGACAGTTCATAACTGGCCATTTCCAGCGCCGCTTGTGCGCGTTTCAGCCCACCTTCTGCCGCATCGCGCTGGGCGGTCAGGATCTCCACTTGTTTGCGTTCCGCCGCCAGCACCGCTGTGGCATTGGCCAACCGAGCGGTGGCCTGATCGATGCGCGTGCGCGCCTGCTGGGCATTCTGCACGGTGCCGGCACCCACCCCGGCGAGGTGGTTGTAGCGGTTCAGTTCATGCTCGGCGAAAGCCATCTCCGCCTTCGCCGAAACCACCGTAGCCTGGGCCTGAGCGATCACCGACGTCTGGCGTTCCAGGGTCGCCCGGGCGTTTTGCAGCTGCGCCCTGGCCACCAGGGTTTGCGCGTCGGCAGCCTCAGCGGCAGCGCGCAGGTCGCGGTCGTCGATCAACGCCAGCAGTTGCCCGGCCTTGACCTGTTGGTTGTCCTCCACCAGCACTTCCTTGATGAATCCCGCCACACGCGGCGCCACCAGGGTGAAGTCCGCCGAGACGAAGGCATCATTAGTGCTTTGCTGTGTACGCTTGCCGAACAAGCCCGGCGCCACCAGGTAAATCAACACGCCGACCACCATCGCTGCGGCAACGCCGACAGCGACTTTTTGCTTTGATTGAGTCGTCATAAAAACCTTCTGTTCCAGTGAAGCGTTCAAGTTGGCGCGCGCGGTGGATAAATCCGCGTCGGCAGCCAGAAAATCAGCAGGATCAGCGCCACCGCGACGCCGGCCATGCACAGATAAAGATCGGAAGAAGTCAGCACCACAGCCTGCTGATGCAGACGGTGAGCGAGGTTCGCGCTGGCGCTATCAACCAGAGGCGAGTTACCAAGGTTGTCCACCAGCGTGCTCGAGTGGAAATGCAGCCTTGCGGTGGTCAGCGCATCGATCACACCGGTGGCGATCACTGCCGCCAGGCCTTTGACCGTGTTGAACCAGGCCGAAGCGAACGGTCCTTCCATCGGAGTAATGCTGCCGGTGGAGAGCATCAATAGCGGCAGCACGGCCATGGGTTGACCGAAAATCTGCAGCCATTGCAGGACATAGAAATCGTCACGAATCCACGCCGACGTCAGCTGCGAGCCGCCGATGCAAGACAGCGCCAACATGCTCAGGCCGATCCCCAGCACCCAGCGGCAATCGACCCAACGCAGGTTGCACAGCGCCGCCACCAACGGCAGCGCGATCAACTGTGGCAACGCCGCCAACAGCATGATTGGCGCCGTCTGCAGCGGGCGATAGCCCTGGACCTGAGCCAGGTAACTGGAGGGAATGATGACCACCGCGAGCAACACCACCAGCACGCCGGCCAGGGTCATCAACGCGAACGACAGGTTGCGGATGCCGAGCATCTGCAATTTGAAGAACGGAATCGGTTGCGACCACTCGTTGATCAGGAACAGCACCAGCAGTAGCAGCCCGCCGCCGAGCAGTGCGCAGATCAGACTCGACTCGAACCAGTCCAGCCGATTACCTTGCAGGATGCCGATCACCAACATGCAAATCGCCGGAAACCCCAGTAGCAAGCCACGCCAGTTGAATGACTTGCAGCGCTCCAGGCGCAGTGGATCCTGGGGTAGACCGTAAGCCACCGCCGCCATGGCAATCAGGCACGGCACGACGATTTGCCAGAAGGTCCATTGCCAGCCGACGTACTCGGTCCACAACCCGGCCAGCGGCGTGCCGAGACCAGGGCCGAAGGTTGCCGTCAGGGCATAACCGGCCAAACCATAGAGCTTCACATTGGCCGGCAGGAACCGCAGCGCAACGGTCATCAGCATCGGCGGCAACGCACCACCGGCCAGGCCTTGCAGGGTGCGCATGACCAGCAGGCTTTCATAATTCGGGACAAACGGGCACAGCACGCCCAACAGAGTGAAGACGCTGATGGCGCACAAGGTGAAACGCCGCAACGAGAACGTCACCGAACACCAAGGAGCAAACGCCATGGCGGCCACCGAGGTCGCGGTGTAGCTGGCGACCAGCCAGGTGCCTTCGTCGTAGCCGATGGCCAACGCACCGCGAATGTCGGCCAGGGCGACCTTGGTCACCATCTCGTTCAGGCCTGACACCAACACCGCCAGCAACACACCCACCAGGCCGATGATGATTCGCGGGCCGAAGACCGGCGGTGCGACGGCGGTCGCTGGAGTAGTCGCAGCGAGAGGCGCCGCGACCGGGAGGGAAGTCATGTACTGCACGCTCCGGAAGGGGAATACCGAAGCATTTTAGGAAGTGCGATGCCTTACGAAAATTGACTTATTGGCAGCTTATAAGTGCACTAAACGCAATGATTAAAGGATGCGATCCCTTGATCTTCAAACCGGCTGTGCCGCCAGCCAGGTCTCGTCGCAACAAGCCTTGAGCGTTTCACGCATCCAGCGGTGGGCCGGGTCTTTGTCGAAGCGCGGGTGCCAGGCCTGGGTCAGCATGAGGGTAGGTAGCGGAATCGGCAGGGTGAACGAGCGCAGCTTCAAGCCCAGGCGCCGCACACTCAGCAATGCTTCTTTGGGCACCGGCAGGATCAGGTCGGAATCCGGCAAGGCGAACATCGCCGCATGGAAACTCGGCGCAATCACCGCCACCCGCCGTTCCAGCCCCAAGGCATTGAGCGCTGCGTCGATCGGCCCACGGGCGATCCCGCGACGGGACATGCTGATATGGGAAAAGCCGGCGTAACGCTCGGCGGTGATCTCGTCATCGAACAGCGGATGGTCTTCGCGCACCAGTCCGACAAAGTGGGTGGAGAACAGGTTTTGCACCTTCACTTCCGGCATCAGCGGTCGATTGTTGCTGACGCTCAGATCGATGCGTCCTTCGCGCAAGGCTTCATCGTCCCCGTCGCCCTCGGGGACAAAGCGCAGTTCGCAATGCGGAGCCTGGCGCTCCATCGTGTCGAACAGCTTGCCGCCATAGACGCCCACAAAGAAATCATTGGCGCGAATGCTGAACCGCCGGCGCAAGCTGCCCAGGTCCACGTCATCGGCAGAACGGAACAGCAAAGCGGCCTGTTCCACCAGGTCCCGCACTTGCTCGCGCAGCTCCAGCGCCTTGGGCGTCGGCACCAGGCCACGGCCGGCGCGTACCAGAATCGGATCGCCGATGGCCTCGCGAATCCGCGTCAGCGTCCGGCTCATCGCCGCCGGGCTGAGGTTCATCCGTCGCGCAGCGCCCACCACACTGCCCTCGTCGAGCAAGGCGTCGAGGGCGACCAACAGGTTCATGTCCGGGAGTTGCATGCTGAGCACTCATGGCTGGTCTGGATTGATTCAGACGCAATGCTAGCAGATCAAAAGATCACCGCTGCATCCCCCAACGCTTCACCGTCACCCGCTCCAACGTATCAAACACCAGATTCTCCACCAGCAAACCGATCAGGATTACCACCGCCAACCCGGCAAACACCTTGTCGGTGTACAGCTCATTACGGTTCTGGAAGATGTACCACCCCAACCCACCCTTGCCGCTGGTGGCGCCAAATACCAGTTCAGCGGCGATCAGCGTGCGCCAGGCGAACGCCCAGCCGATTTTCAAACCGGCGAGGATCGACGGCAACGCGGCCGGGATCAGGATGAACAACACGAAACGCATGCCCTTGAGGCCGTAATTGCGCCCCGCCATGCGCAGGGTTTCCGAAACGCCAAGGAACCCGGCATAGGTGTTCAAGGCCAACGCCCAGAGCACCGAATGCACCAGTACAAAAATCAGACTGTTCTGCCCCAGCCCGAACCACAGCAGCGCCAGCGGCAACAGCGCAATCGCCGGCAACGGGTTGAACATCGAGGTCAGCGTGCTCAGCAGATCGCGACCCAATTGCGTCGACACTGCCAGCGTGGTCAGGGCAAACGCCAGCACAATCCCGATCAGGTAGCCCTTCAACAACACCACCAGCGAAATCCACACCTTGCCCAACAACTCACCGCTGAGCAGGCCGTCGTACAGCGCGCTGGCGGTTTGCAGAAAACCTGGCAGCAGCAGGTCGTTATTCTGGTAACGGGCAACGGCTTCCCAGAGCAGCGCGAGCACAATCAGGATCAGGCTTTTACGCAACCAGCCCTGTTGCCAGAGACGCTGACCGAGGGCTAACTCACGCTCCAGCGGGACGCTCGTCAGCGGCTGCAAAACGATTTCGTACTCTTTACGCGCGGATGATAGCGGGCTCATCGGGCACTCCTCTCAATGGCTCAATAAGCGATGCGAATATCGGCGAAATCCAGCTCACGCGCGGTTTCCGGTGACTGGCCTTCATCGAACAACAGCCGATGAATCCGCCGTGCCGATTCCTGGAACGCCACGCCGCCGAGGCTGTGCAAATCGTATTGATGGCTGTGGACTTCGGCTCGTACCCGCCCCGGATGAGGCGACAGCAGCAGAATCCGATTACCCACCACCAACGCCTCTTCGATGGAGTGAGTGACGAACAGCAGCGTGAAACGCACCTCTTCCCAGAGCAGCAGCAACTCTTCCTGCATCTTGCGCCGGGTCAGCGCGTCGAGGGCGGCGAAGGGTTCATCCATCAACAGGATTTTCGGTTGCATCGCCAACGCCCGGGCAATCGCCACCCGAGCCTTCATGCCGCCGGACAAGGTATGCGGATAGGCATCGGCAAACCCCGCCAGACCGACCTTGTCCAGATAATGCAGCGCCCGCTCTTCAGCCTCTTTACGCTTGAGGGTTTTGGAAGCGAGCAGCGGAAACATCACGTTCTGTTTGACGGTTTTCCACGGCGGCAGCTGATCGAACTCCTGGAACACCACGATCCGGTCCGGCCCCGGCGCATCGACCCGCTGGCCTTGCAGGCGAATCTCGCCCTCACAGGGCGGGATGAACCCGGCGACCGCCTTGAGCAACGTCGATTTGCCGCAGCCGGACGGACCGAGCAACACAAAGCGGTCCGCCGGATCGATCTCGAAACTGACCTGATGGGTCGCTCGAACCACGCGCGCAGGCGTGCGGTATTCCAGGCTGACCTGGTCGACCGACAGCAGCGCTTGCGCGGCCGCGATCGGATTGCTGGCCGTGTGGCCTTGCAAGGGGGCGTTCATGTCGATCAGCTCCCTTGCAGCGGTTTGGCATCCTGGAAGAAGTAATCCTTCCACGAATCCGGTTTGTTTTTGATCGCGCCGACGCGGTAGAGGAACTCGGCCAGTGGGTAAGTGTTTTTCGGCGTGACGGTAAATTCGAACTGCGGGTTGTCGATGATTTTCAGCAACGCCGCACGGTCGATTTTTGCCTTGGTGACACGGATGTATGTGTCGGCCGCCGCGCCTTTATCGCTCTGCGCAAACTCGGCCGCTTCGGTCAGCGCCGCGATGAAGGCTTTATAGGTTTTCGGGTTTTCGTTGCGGAACTTCTCGGTGGCGAACAACACGGTCGGCGAGTTCGGGCCGAGCAGGTCATAGGTGTTCAGCACCACGTGCACGCTAGGGTTTTCCAGCGCCTGATCCTGGAATGGCGGGTTGGAGAAGTGCCCGGTCAACTCGGTGCCGCCAGCGATCAGTGCCGCAGTGGCATCCGGGTGCGGAACGGCAATGGTGTACTTGTCGAGGCGATTGAATTCCTTGTCGCCCCATTGCTTGGCTGCTGCGTATTGCAGGAAGCGCGACTGCACCGACACCCCGACCGCCGGCACCGCAATGCGGTCCTTTTCGGTGAAGTCAGCGATGGTTTTGACCTTTGGATTATTACTCACCAGGTAGTAAGGAAAGTTGCCCAGGGAAGCCACGGCCTTGACGTTCTGTTTGCCGTGAGTGCGGTCCCAGATGGTCAGCAGCGGCCCGACGCCGGCACCGGCAATGTCGATGGAGCCGGAGAGCAACGCATCGTTGACCGCCGAGCCGCCGGAGAGCTGGGTCCAGTCGACCTTGATGTCGATGCCTTCCTGCTTGCCGTATTTCTCGATCAGGTTCTGATCGCGCACCACGTTGAGCAGCAGATAAACGATGCCGAATTGTTCGGCGATACGAATCTCACCCTCGGCGTGGGCCACGGTCGGCGCCACCAGGCTGCCGGCGAGCAGGCTGAAACCCAGGCCGATAGCGGCGGCCAACGGTGCAAATGGAAGACGTTTGGACATGAGGGTTCTCCGAAATCAGAAAGGCGCGTCGCCCTGGATGGTGGTGCGATACAACTTGCGGCGCAGATGGCTGGGGCATCCGGCGGCGAGGTGAATCAGCGAGCGGTTGTCCCAGAACACCAGGTCGTGGGCCTGCCATTGATGGCGGTAAATGTTTTGCGGCAACACGCTGTGGGCGTAGAGCTCGTCGAGCAATTGTTTGCTCTCGTCTTCCGGCAAACCGACGATGCGGGTGGTGAAGCCCTCGCTGACGAACAACGCCTTGCGACCGTTTTCCGGGTGGGTGCGGACGATCGGATGAACAACTTCAGCGACCTGAGCCAGTTGCTCCGGCGTCAGGGTCGGACGCCAGTTGCCCTCGAATTTGCTCTCGCTGTAACGCGCCGTGTAGGAGTGCGCGGCCGAACGACCTTCAACGGCTTTACGCAGCGCCTCGGGCAAGCTGTCCCAGGCTTTGTGCATGTCGGCGAACAGCGTGTCGCCGCCTTCGGAGGGCAGCTCCTGGGCATGCAGCATCGAGCCCAGGCTCGGCAGTTCTTTATAAGACAGATCGGAGTGCCAGAACTTGCCGGCATCACCGAGGCCGATGGATTGGCCGTTTTCGATGATGTTGGAAACGATGAGGATTTCCGGATGCCCGGCCAGCAGGAATTGCTTGAGCACGTGGATCTGCAACACACCGAAACGGCGGCTGAAGGCGATCTGCTGTTCGGGGGTTATACGCTGGTCGCGGAACACCACCACATGATGATCCAGGTGCGCACGGTGGATTCGGGAGAAGTCCTGGTCATTGATTGGGCGGGACAGATCCAGGCCGATGATTTCGGCACCGACGGCGCCGCTGAACGGGCGGATTTCGAAGGCTTGCGACGCGAGGGTGGCGGCGCTTGTTGGCTCAGGCTTTGGGGAAAAAGAGACAGCTGGCATAAAAATCACTCCCACGCACGGCGCGCTCAAGGGCGCGCGTCGATCAGAAACTCACGGAGGTCCCGTGTTGGTTCGTGTCGTGCGGCGCGCCGATTGGTCGGCAGGTACGCAGGGAAGTGACTTTATAGGTATAAGAATTTAAATTTAAATACCGTTAGCGAATAACGATATGGTTTTATCTACCACCGATTGTTCCCACGCTCCTGCGTGGGAATACATCCCGTGACGCTCTGCGTCACAGTGGACGCTCTGCGTCCATGGCGGCATTCCCACGCAGAGCGTGGGAACGATCAATCAGCCTCACCCGAAAACTACCGCTCGTGCAACGCCTCGGCGCGAGCCCGGATAATCGGCTTGAGCAAATAACTGAGTATGGTCTTCTTGCCAGTAATGATATCCACCGACGCCACCATTCCAGGAATGATCAGCAACGGCTTTTCATCCGTCCCGAGGTGGCTGCGCTCGGTGCGCAGTTTGATGATGTAGTACGTGGTCTTCTTGTCTTCATCGGTGATGGTGTCGGCACCGATCTGCTCCAGCTTGGCTTTCAGCCCGCCATAAATGGTGTAGTCGTAAGCCGTGAACTTCACCGTGGCGTCTTGCCCCGGATGCAGGAAGGCGATGTCTTGCGGGCGAATCTTGGCTTCCACCAGCAAGGTGTCGTCCAGCGGCACGATTTCCACCAGGTCGCTGCCCGGCTGGATCACGCCACCGATGGTGTTCACCAGCAACTTGTTGACGATGCCGCGCACCGGCGATGTCACCAGCGTCCGGCTGACCCGGTCTTCCAGCGCCTTGCCGGTCGCCTGGGCCTTGTTCAGATCGGTGCGCGCTTCGTTGAGTTGAGTCAAGGCTTCACTGCGGAATTTGCCGCGAGTCTCGTCGATCTTGCGCTGAACTTCCTTGATCGCCGATTCGGCGCGCGGGATCGCCAGGGTGGTGGCGTCCAATTGGCCGCGGGTTTCGACCTCGGCACGCTTGAGTCGCAATACCTCAACCGGGGATACCGCGCCCTGAGCCACCAACGGCTCGGACATGGCGATTTCCTGACGCTGCAAGGCCAGACCGCTGCGGTACTGGGCCTGTTTGGAGGTGAACTCACGCAGCTCCTGTTGCTTCTGGATCAACTGCTCCTGCAAGCCACCGATCTCATCGTGCAGTTGCTGACGACGGCTGACGTACAACGATTCTTCGCTGGCAGCCTGGCCAGGCACGGCTTTGAGCACATCGGCGGGGAAATTCAACGGACGGTCATCGACCTCGGCGCTCAAGCGCTCCACGCGCAACAGCATCGACAGCCGATCGGCCTCGGTTTCGCCAACATTGGAGGCAAACCGTGTGTCGTCCAGACGTATCAGCGGCGCGCCAGCCTCGACGATCTGCCCTTCCTTGACGAACAGTTCAGAAACGATGCCACCCTCAAGGTTCTGGATTTTCTGGATCTTCGACGACGGAATCGCCTTGCCGTCACCCTTGGTGACTTCATCGATCACCGCGAAGTTGGCCCAGAGCATCAGGAACACGAAGAAGCCGATGATCGCCCAGATCGTCAACCGCACCACGCGTGGGGCGTCCTCGATCAGCGCTTTGTTGACCTCGGGAAGGGGCTGGCCTTGCAGCGACGCGGAGCCTTTGAAGTAGCGGCGGATGGATTCTTTGACCCCGGACTTAAGCAACACTGATCTGCCCCTTTTTCAACGCTTCCATCACGGCGGCTTTCGGGCCATCGGCGAGAATCTGCCCGCGGTCGATCACCAGCAGGCGATCCACCAGCGACAACAGCGAGGCCCGGTGCGTCACCAGCACCACGGTCTTGTTTTCCACCACGGCAGCGAGGCGTTGTTTCAGGCGCTCTTCGCCAGTGTTGTCCATGGCGCTGGTGGGTTCGTCCAGCAACAGGATCGGCGGGTTGAGCAGCAACGCTCGGGCCAGGGCCACGTTCTGGCGCTGACCGCCGGACAGGTTCTGCCCACGCTCACCGACTTGCAGTTCATAACCTTGCGGGTGCAGGCGGGCGAACTCGTGGACGCCGGCCAGCTCCGCGGCTTGCAGCACCAATTCGTCTTCGACATAGCGCGCGCCCGACACCAGGTTGTCGCGCAACGTACCGGCGAGCAATTGGATGTCCTGGGGCACGTAGCCAATGTTGTGGCGCAGTTCGCTGACGTCGATCTGGCGGATATCCACACCATCCACCAGCAACGCGCCGTCGTCCGGCTGATAGAGGCCCACCAGCAGTTTGGCCAGGGAGCTTTTGCCCGAGCCGCTGCGACCGATGATGCCGATCTTCTCGCCCGGCTTGATGATCAGGTTGATGCCCTTCAGCGCGGGGTTCTGTTGATTCGGATAGGTGAAGGTCAACTGACGGCATTCAATGGCGCCTTGCAGGACCTTGCGGCTCAGCGGGCGCTCGTCGAAATTGCGCTCCTGAGGCAACTCCATCATCTGATCGACCGAGGTCATGGTCACGCGGGCTTGCTGGTAGCGGGTCAGCAGACCGGACAGCGAGGCCAGCGGGCTGAGGGCGCGACCGCTGAGCATGTAACAGGCGATCAAACCGCCCATGCTCAGGTTGCCGGCAATGATCTGGTACACGCCGAAGACGATCATGATCACCCCGGCCAATTGCTGAATCAGCAAGGTGATGTTCATCGCCAGACCGGACAGCATTTTCACCCGCAGCTCAAGGCGGCTGAGGGTGCCGATGGTCTGCTCCCACTGATACTGGCGTTCGCTTTCGGCATTGTTGACCTTTACCGCATCGAGGCCGGCGAGGGTTTCGATCAGGCTCGACTGGCGCTCGGCGCCCAGGGCCATGGTTCGCTCCATGGTCGCCACCAGCGGCTTCTGCAAGGCATAACCGATCAGCAGCGCAATCGGGAACGCCAGCACAGGAATCCACACCAGATGCCCGCCGAGGATCGCGATGACCAGGAAGATCAACAGCGTAAACGGCAGGTCGATCAGGCTGGTGAGGGTCAGCGACGCGAGGAAGTCGCGCAGGCTCTGAAATTCATGGATGTTCTGGGCAAAGCTGCCGACCCGCGCCGGGCGGTACTTCATGGCCATGCCGACGATGCGCTCAAACAGCGTCGCTGAAATGATCAGGTCGGTTTTCTTGCCGGCCAGGTCCAGGCACAGACTGCGCAGGCTCTTGAGAATCAGGTCGAACACATAAGCGCCGGTGATGCCGATGGCCAGCACCCAAAGGGTCGATTCGGCCTGGTTCGGCACCACGCGGTCGTAGACATTCATCACGAACAGCGGCGCGGCCATGGCGATGATATTGATCAGCAGACTGGCAGCGATGGCGTCGACGTACAGCCAGCGCGAACGCTTGAGGGTGTCGCGAAACCACGAACGCGCGCGCGGGATCAGCGTGCCGTGGTTAACGTCGAATTTGTGCTGGGGTTGGGCGAAGAACACTTTGCCGCTGTAGTCGTCGGCGAGCAGTTCACGACTGACGCAGACTTCGCCACCATCGCTTTCACTGAGCAGCAAGCGGGCCTGGTCTTCACCGTGCCAGCCGAGCAGCACCGCACTGCGTCCGTCCTTGAGCAGCAACAGCGCCGGCATGGCGATCGCCGGAATCTGCTCCAGCTTGCGTTGCAGCACCCGCCCCTGCAGCCCGGCGCGAGCGGCCGCACGAGGCAGCAGTTCGACGCTCAGGCGCTGTTTGGGCAACGGCAAGCCGGTGGTCAGCATCGCCGCGCTGGCCGGCTTCTGGTGCAAAGTGCAGAGGGCTAGCAGGCCGTCCAATAACGGATCGTCATGCAGCGCGCGTGGATCATGAATGAGTTGAACTCGACTGACTTCTGATTCCACGCTCGACACTCTTGGCTAACGGTTGAAATGGGGCAGGGCTCAATTCATCCCAGGCAGCTGGACCTTGGGCTTCACGTCATTCTGCACAACGGATGCCAACGGTGCGACCACGCCCTGACTTTTGAGCAATTCACCCATGGTCGCCTTGATTCGGTACTGAGTAAATAACTGAATGTTTTTGATCTCGACCAGCCGACGGGAAGCGGTGAACAGCTCGTTTTCACTGTCGAGCAAGTCAAGCAGCGTCCGTTCGCCGAGGCTGAATTGCTTCTGATACGCGCCGCGCACGCTGGCGCTACGATCGACATATTGCTGGGCGATCGGCACCTGGGCGTTGGCGTTGTTCAAGGCATTCCAGGCCAGGCCCAGTTCTTCATTCAACACACGCAGGGCGTTGTTGCGGATATCCAGCGCCTGGTTCGACAGGTAGGACTTGGATTCCAGATCGGCCTTGTTGCTGCCACCGGCAAACAAATTGAAGCGCATGCGCAGCATGGCCTGCCATTCGTTGTTGTGACCGTTCTGACCATCGAGGTCGTTGTCGGCGGTGCGCCCCAGTTCGGCATCGAAGCGCGGGTAGAAGCTCGACTTGGCGGCTTCGTACTGTTTCTCGGCAGCAGCGATATCCGATTCGGCGGAACGCAGGATCGGGCTGTTTTCCAGCATCTGCGCCCGGGCTTCATTCAGGTTGGCTGGCAACAGCGCCATAAAATCGGCAGGCCGCTCCAGTTGATCGGGCATTTGGCCGACGGCACTGAGGAAGTTGGTCTGGGCGTCTGCCAGGTTGGTCTGCTCGGTGATCAGATTGTTGCGGGCCTGGGCCATGCGTGCTTCGGCCTGATCGAGGTCGGCGCCGCTGCCCACGCCGCGCTGGGTACGCAATTTGATCTGGTCAAAAATCCGTTCGTGGTTTTTCAGGTTGTCTTCGGCCAGGCGCACGAATTCGCGGCGGGTCAGCACATCGAGATAAACCTGAGCGACGGTCAATGCGGTGCGTTCCGAGGTGCCCATCAAGGAATAAGCACGGGAATTAACGGTGGCTTGTTGACGCCCCACTTCGCTGGACGTCGCAAAACCGTCAAAAACCATCTGTGACAGACGTAAACTTGACTCGCTCCGGTTCAGCGTTTCCCAGTGGTTGCTGCCGCCAGCGGCACGGGTGGAGACACTGTCGGTGCCTTCGCGACCATAACCGCCCAGCAGATCGACCCGTGGCAGGTATCCACCTTTTGCAGCCTTTAATTGATAATCCGCGGCCAGCCGACTATTGACCCCTGCCTGGATTTCCGGATGGACATCCAGTGCCTGTTGCATGGCCTGCGGAAGGGTTTGCGCCTGAACAACGCTGGCGGCAAAGGCGAAGGGTAGAACCTTGAACAGGTGCAAACGCATAGTTGGAATTTCCCGGGACTTCTTGTCTTGAATCACTGCAGAACATGGCGCTGCATCGCATGGTGGCAACCGGAATGACCGTATGTCGGAAAGTTCAAAATCGGAACTGGATCACACGCTGTAGGACAGGTCGCCGCTTAAATATCAATGTGACATTACCTTGACGATTGTTTAGGATGACTCCCATAAGGTCAATAGTTTGGCATAAAGTTAATTTCGAAAAAATATAGCCAAATTATTGACGATTGCGCGTCAAAGCTATGTATCGAATTTTGTAAGAACGTCCAGCCCGATCGGCGAACACGCCCGAGCGGTTCATGGAAGTCAACTGAACGTGACACCCGGAGAGTCTTCAATGAGCAGTGTTGTTGCCATCGTCAAAAGCATTGTTGGTCAGGTTTTCGCGGTGTCCCCAGAGGGCATCCGCCGCGTACTCGTTGAAGGCGACCGGTTGTTTGTGGGCGACCAGGTGGACACGGGTGCCGCCGGCGCCATTACCCTTGAACTGGCTGACGGGCGGACCCTGGACCTGGGCCGCGACACTCAGTGGAGTGGCAGCAATCCGGACTCCAGCACCGACCTTGCACAAGCCACTGCACAAGCCGCGCCATCGGTTGACGAATTGCAGCAAGCCATCGCTGCCGGTGTCGACCCGACCACCGCTCTTGAAGCCACCGCGGCCGGCCCTACTGCCGCGAGCGCGGGCGGCTCTGCCGGTGGCGGCCACAGCTTCGTGGCCCTGGAGGCAACCGCTGCCCGGGTCGACCCGACCATTGGCTTCCCTACCGCAGGCCTCGCCACTGCGGCTTTGGCAACACAAAACACCACTGGCGGCCAGACCGCCAATACCAGCTCCAATGCTCTGCGCGAATCGACCCTGAGCCTGAGCGCCACGCCGACCATCACCGAGGCCGGTGGTGTACTGGTTTACACCGCGACCCTGACCCAGGCACCGCTGACCGACCTGACCATCACCCTGTCCAACGGCGCGGTGATCGTGATCACAGCCGGCCAGACTACCGGTACCGTCAACGTTCCTCTGGCGCCGAACGACACTGTTTATAACGATCCGACCCAAATCGACGTGACCGTCACTGGCACCACGGGTGGCAGCGGTATCGTGGTCACCCCGCCGACTGCTCCGGCCGTGACCCAGGTCACCGACACCGTCGACACCACTACCGTTACGCTGACAGCGGGTTCAAGCGTCACTGAAGGTGGCCAGATCACCTACACCGCCACCCTGACCAACCCGGCGCAGACGCCGGTCACCGTGACCCTGTCCAACGGTTCGACCATCACCATCGAAGCCGGAAAAACCACCGGTTCCGTGAACGTCGAAACCCCGGCCAATGACGTCTACAACAACGGCAGCACCGTCAGCACCACGATCACCGGTGCGACCGGTGGCAACTTCGAGAACCTCGTACCGAGCACCACGCCGGCCGTCACCACCATTACCGACTCGATCGACAGTACCGGCCTGACCCTGACTGCCACCGGCAGCGTCACGGAAGGCGGCCAGATCACCTACACCGCCACCCTGACCAACCCGGCGCAGACGCCGGTCACCGTTACCCTGTCCAACGGCTCGACCATCACCATCGAAGCCGGAAAAACCACCGGTTCCGTGAACGTCGAAACCCCGGCCAATGACGTCTACAACAACGGCAGCACCGTCAGCACCACGATCACCGGCGCTACCGGTGGCAACTTCGAGAACCTCGTACCGAGCACCACGCCGGCCATCACCACCATTACCGACTCGATCGACAACACCGGCCTGAGCCTCAGCGCCACCGGCACCGTTGTCGAAGGCGGCCAGATCACTTACACCGCCACCCTGACCAACCCGGCGCAGACGCCGGTCACCGTGACCCTGTCCAACGGTTCGACCATCACCATCGAAGCCGGAAAAACCACCGGTTCCGTGAACGTCGAAACCCCGGCCAACGACGTCTACAACAACGGCAGCACCGTCAGCACCACGATCACCGGCACCACCGGCGGTAATTTCGAACAACTGACCCCGAGCACCGAGCCGGCACTCACCACCATCACCGATTCGAAAGACGACACCGGCCTGAGCCTATCGGCGTCCACCGAAGTGGCCGAAGGTGGTCAGATTCTGTACACCGCGACCCTGACCAATCCGGCGGGCACGCCAGTCACCGTGACCTTGAGCAACGGGGCCGTGATCACCATCGCTGCAGGCGCGACCACTGGCAGCGTGAGCGTCGCCGCCCCTGCCGATGACGTTTATAAAGATGCCGGCCAAGTCGAA
The DNA here is from genome assembly GCF_056400265.1 of Pseudomonas sp. 01L34. Taxonomy (NCBI): domain Bacteria; kingdom Pseudomonadati; phylum Pseudomonadota; class Gammaproteobacteria; order Pseudomonadales; family Pseudomonadaceae; genus Pseudomonas; species Pseudomonas sp. 01L34. Next base: position 644 of record NZ_JBFTSX010000006.1, on the reverse strand, counting down.
GTGACGATCAAGGATGCGACGGGCGGCAATTTCGAGAATCTGGTGCCTAACACTGCCCCGGCAGTCACTACCGTCAACGACACCATCGACACCAGCACCGTTTCGCTGACTGCGACCACGAACGTCGCCGAGGGTGGCACCGTGGTGTACACCGCGTCCGTCACTGCTCCGGTGACTGGCTCGCCAGTGGTTGTGACCCTGTCCAATGGCCAGACCATCACCATTCCGGTCGGTGCCAGCAGCGGTTCTGTCAATTTCGTTGCACCCAACGATGCGTTGGCCGGTGGCGGTTCCTTGAGCGTCAAGATCGACGACGCCAAGGGCGGCAACTACGAGAAACTGGAAGTCGACGGCAAGTCGGCGGATACCTCGGTGACCGACACACCGGACACCACCAACCTCAGCCTGTCGGCAACCGACTCGGTCGCCGAAGGCGGTTCCATCGTTTATACCGCGACCCTGACCAACGCCGCCGGCACGCCAGTGACCGTGACGCTGAGCAACGGTGCCGTCATCACCATCGAAGCGGGTAAAACCACCGGCTCCGTAACCGTCGATGCACCGAAGGACGACGTCTATAAAGACGCCGGAACCGTTGAAGCGACCATCAAGGACGCAACCGGTGGCAACTTCGAGAACCTGGT